>DBEYUK010000050.1:0-27510 GCA_048181625.1 Collinsella sp.
GGAGGCTCGAGGCCTACCTCGTGTACTATCGGGATGGGCGCATCAAGAAGTCCCTCGAGTGGCTGAGCCCGATGGAGTACCGTAGGAAGCTTGGATACGCCTAGGCGCGGTCCAAGAAATCGTCCGCACCCCCAACAGTCCGTATTTCACCGCAACTGAGGAGATGGGGCCGGCTACTTGAGGCTGCTGGCGACGACGGGGCGGTCGAGAGCTGCCTCGAAGCGGTCGGCTATCGTTGAGTCGGCAAGTGTGTCGGCTTGGTTGAGCATGATGCGGGCATTGTTGAGGTTCAGCATCTGCATCTCGGCATTGAGCACCTGGGCGACGCGCTCGGGCGTGGCGATGTCGGTGAGCTCGCAGCCGCAACGCTCGCAAAAGAGCTCGGGGCGGTGGACGGCTTCGTTGATGGGCTTGCTGAGTCCCGAGGCGCCGACGAGCCAGATGACGTTGGCCGTGCCGGCGGGAATTACCGGCTCCCAGGCGGCATGCGCCTTGAGCGGGAGTCGCTTGCTACCGTCTGCCTCGGCCAACACATAGTCAAAGCGCTGTGCCAGCCCGCCGAGTGGCTCGGCGGGGGCGAAGAGCTTGCCTGTCTCCGGGTCCAAGACGCCTGCCTGGCAGATGCCTCCGCGTGCAAGGCCCGCGCAGGCCTCGCAGGTGCAACCGGGGACATGCGAGGCGCCCGGCTTCCAAGGCGCGGCGTCCAGGCGACGATTCGACCCGTCCCATGGCACGCCGGCAACGGGAAGCATATGCGTGGTGGTGCAGAGGAGCACGCGGCCGCCAGCGCGCATGAGCTCAAGACCCAGCGTTTTGAGCAACGTCGACTTGCCGCCGCTGCCGATAATCGCGGTAATGCCCGGCTCGATCCTGAGCGCCGAGGCAAGATTGCCGCTAACCGTTTCCATCTGTTCACCGCCGTATAATACTGTGATAATAAATAATCATCAGAGTAGCGGTCGAACCGCTTTTGCTCTGCTCAAACCGTAGCACAGGGAGGTGCCCCGGGAATGCTCGTTTATGTTCGCGGCGCCGGCGATATCGCCACGGGTGTCGCCGCTCGCTTGGTTCACGCCGGCGTGTCGGTCGTTATGGCCGATATCGCGGTTCCCACGTGCATCCGCCGCACAATCAGTTTTTGCGAGGCTATTCGCCTGGGCGAGGTCCAGGTCGAGGGCATTCGCGCTCGCTTGGCGCAGACGCCGGCAGAGGCGCTCGAGATTACCCAAGCGGGGGATGTTGCCGTCGTGGTGGATCCTCAGGCCAAGATGCTCGATGAGCTTAAACCCGCGGCTGTGGTCGACGCGATTCTGGCCAAGCGCAACCTGGGCACCACGCGCGACATGGCGCCTACCGTCATCGCCGTGGGGCCGGGCTTTACCGCGCCGGTCGATTGCGACGCCGTGGTCGAGACCATGCGCGGGCATTTTTTGGGCCGTGTCATTACCCAGGGCTCGCCCCAGCCCAACACGGGCGTGCCGGGCATTATCGCTGGCTATGGCAGAGAGCGCGTTATCCACAGCCCCGCCGCCGGCGTGTTTCGGTCCGACCGCGCGATCGGCGACATCGTGAGCGCCGGAGACGTGATTGGCTACGCGGGCGATTCGCCCATGTGCACGCAGATCGATGGCTGTCTGCGCGGGCTTTTGGCGAACGGCGTGCAGGTGACTGAGGGCTTTAAATGCGCCGATGTCGATCCGCGCGGCGATGCCAGCTATATCAACTACATTTCGGACAAGGCGACGTCGGTCGGCGGCGGCGTGCTCGAGGCACTCGCTATGCTCACCGATATCTTTAGAGGATAGAAGGCGGCAATGGAAAAGCTCGATGTTGTGAATGCGGCGCTTGTCGCCCTGCGTGCTGGCGAGACGTGCGAGCTCGTGGTCGTGGCCGGCACGGCGGGGTCGTCGCCGCGCGGCGTGGGCGCCTGGATGGCCGTCTTTGCCGACGGTAGCCAGGCGGGCACCATCGGCGGCGGCAAGATCGAGCTCTTTGCGCTGGACGAGGCGCGAGAGCTGCTGGCCGCGGGGCAATCGCGTCTGGTCCGCTACACCATGGGCGGCGAGAACTCCGATACCGGCATGATCTGCGGCGGAGCCATCTGCCTGTGCTACCTGCATCTGGATGCGACCCAGGCACCGTTGTTCCAGGAAATTGCCGACGTCTTGGCGTATCGACGTATCGGCGACTTCGTCATCGACTTTGAACCGTTTGTCATTCAGGCCCTGGAGGGCGATGTGGTCGAGTACCATGGCGAGGCATCGCGCCGCACCATTGCGGGCTGCCCCGGGCTTTCGCTGGTGGAGGAGGGGAGTAAGGTTACCTATACCAACGCTGCCTCTGAGATTCCCGCGGCGCACATCGAGACGCTCTGCCCCGAGGGCCTGACCTACATCTTTGGCTGCGGACACGTGGGCGCCGCGACGGCGCGCGTGCTCACGGCGGCGGGCTTTGCCGTCGTGGCCTGCGATGACCGCCCCGGCACGTTGACGCCCGAATGGGTGCCCGGTGTCTACGATCGTCGCTTGGTCGATTACAAGAACCTGAGCGAGCTGTGTCCCATCGGTCCGCGCGACTTGGTGGTCGTGGCCACAGCAGGCCACAAGTCCGATATCGACGTGGTGATTCAGGCCATGCGCGCCAAGCCTGCCTACCTGGGCTGTCTGGGCTCGCGCCGCAAGACGGCCTTTGTGCGTGCCCGCCTGGAGCAGGAAGGCTTTACGCAGGACCAGATCGACGAGCTGCACCTTCCGATCGGCGTTGCCATCGAGGCCGAGGACCCCGAGGAGATCGCCATCTCCATCGCCGCCGAGATGATCCACCTGCGCCGCACCAAACTCGTCCCCCGCAAGCGCTAATCGCATCCCCACCAATAAGTTGCGGTGAAATAGGGACTGTTTAAGCCTGTTAGGCCGCCAAACAGTCCCTATTTCACCGCAACTGCTTTTTGGGATCCATTTGTGCGGGGGAGTTGTGGAGTTGTGCAGGCAGACGAGGTTTTTCTGGAAATACGCTCCCGATGCGCGTATAGTACCGATTGTTTTGTCGGCTCCTGCTGCGTCGAGTCCAAACCGCAAAATGCCATGAGCGGCGCGGATGCAGCCAGGAGGCACGAGGACAACCCATCGTGGCCACGCCCCGTGCTTAAAACCCCAAGAAGGAGTGAACAATGGCAGAAGAGAAGTATGTGCCGCGTCTGAAGACCAAGTACAACAACGAGGTCAAGCAGCAGCTTCAGGACAAGTTCCAGTACGAGAACGTCATGATGATCCCCAAGTTTGAGAAGATCGTCGTGAACATGGGTGTCGGCGAGGCCGCTACCGATTCCAAGGCCATCGACGGTGCCGTGCGCGACCTGCGCGCCATCACCGGCCAGCAGCCGATGATCACCCGTGCCCGCAAGTCCATCGCTACCTTCCGCCTGCGCGCTGGTATGCCGATCGGCTGCAAGGTTACCCTGCGTGGCGACCGTATGTGGGAGTTCTTCGATCGTCTGACCTCCGTCGCGATCCCCCGTATCCGCGACTTCCGCGGCATCTCCGCCAAGAGCTTCGACGGCCGTGGTAACTTCTCCATGGGCGTCACCGAGCAGCTCATCTTCCCCGAGATCGACTTCGACTCCGTCGATCACCAGCGTGGTATGGACATCACTTTCGTGACCACCGCCAACACCGATGAGGAGGCCAAGGCCCTTCTGGACGCCTTCGGTTTCCCGTTCAAGAAATAGGTTCACCTGCCCTATAAGCGCCGTTCCCACAAGGGGGCGGCGTTTGGGGCGAACAATACTCTATGTGAGGAGGATATAAGTGGCTAAGACATCGATGATCGTCAAGTGCAATCGCAAGCAGAAGTTCTCTACTCGTGAGTACACGCGCTGCCAGCGCTGCGGCCGTCCGCACTCTGTGTACCGCAAGTTCGGCCTGTGCCGTGTCTGCTTCCGCGAGCTTGCACTCAAGGGCGAGCTTCCCGGCGTTAAGAAGGCCAGCTGGTAAGTCACTACCAGCGTTTCAAGCATCCGTTTGGAACAGGGAAAACGCGCTAGTTAGGCTTTGCCGTTAAGGGCGGCGAAGAACCAAGAGCACGTGTTCATCAAGAACGAAGGAGAATCTGTATGAACCTTACAGACCCGATCGCAGATATGCTTACGCGCATCCGTAACGCTAACTCTGTGAACAAGGCCACGGTCTCCATGCCGAGCAGCAAGAAGCTCGTCGAGATCGCTCGTGTTCTGCACGAGGAGGGCTACATCGAGGGCTACGATGTCGAGGACACCGTTCCCCAGAAGACTCTGCACATCACGCTTAAGTATGGTCCCAAGAAGGCTAAGGTCATCAACGGCATCCGCCGCATTTCCAAGCCGGGCCTGCGTAAGTACACCGGCGTTGCCGACATGCCCCGCGTCCGCGGTGGCCTTGGTACCGCCATTATTTCCACCAGCCATGGCGTCATGACCGACCGCGATGCTCGCAAGCACAACGTCGGCGGCGAGATCATCGCTTACGTCTGGTAATTCGCTCGGTAGGTAGAAGGAAAGGAGATCACCGTGTCTCGTATCGGTAATAAGCCTGTCCAGATTCCCGCCGGAGTCGAAGTGGCAGTCAACGGCAACAACGTTGTCGTCAAGGGCCCCAAGGGCCAGCTCGAGCTCGATGTCTTTGAGAAGCTCGCTATCAACGTCGAGGACAACGTCCTCACCGTTTCCCGTCCCGACGACGAGCGTGAGACCCGTGCTCGCCACGGCCTCACCCGCGCCCTCATCCACAACATGGTTGTTGGCGTTTCCGAGGGCTTCGAGAAGAAGCTCGAGCTCGCCGGCGTCGGTTACCGCGTGCAGCAGAAGGGCAAGAACCTCGAGTTCTCCCTGGGCTTCTCGCACCCCGTGATCGTCGAGGCTCCCGAGGGCATCACCTTCGAGGTTCCCGACAACACCCACGTGAACGTCAAGGGTATCAACAAGCAGCAGGTCGGTCAGATCGCCGCTGAGATCCGCGGCCATCGTCCTCCCGAGCCTTACAAGGGCAAGGGTATCCACTACGTTGGCGAGCACATCCGCCGCAAGCTGGGTAAGGCCGCCAAGTAGTCGTAACCGACTCACTCGCATAAGACCAGCACCCCGTCAGGTGCTGGCAAGATCAACCTTTTTAGGAGTTTACGTATGAACAAGCATAAGGCGAAGCTGGAAGGCCTCAAGCGTCGTCAGCGTCGTGTTCGCGGCAAGGTCTCGGGTACCTCCGAGCGTCCGCGTCTTCGCGTGACCCGTACTAACGCCAACATCTATGCCCAGATCATCGACGACAGCAAGGGCTCCAGCCTGACGCTCGTCTCTGCCTCGACCCTCGAGGCCGAGTTCAAGGGCACCCACACCTCGAACAAGGAGGCTGCGGAGAAGGTCGGTCAGCTCGTTGGCAAGCGCGCCATCGAGGCCGGCATCACCAAGGTCGCCTTCGATCGCGGTGGCCGTATCTACCATGGCCGCGTCAAGGCCCTCGCCGACGGTGCTCGTGCCGCCGGTCTCGAGTTCTAGGAGGTATGTAGCACATGGCTCGTAATCAGAAGCAGCAGCGCGAGGCCTCCGAGTTCGAGGAGCGCGTCGTTTACATCAACCGCGTGTCGAAGACCGTCAAGGGTGGTCGTCGCATGAGCCTCGTCGCTCTCGTCGTCGTTGGTGACGGCAAGGGCAACGTCGGCGTTGGCATGGGCAAGTCCGCTGAGGTGCCCATGGCCATCTCCAAGGCGTCTCTCGATGCCAAGAAGAACATGTTCCACGTGCCGGTGACCGATCAGGGCACCATTCCGCACGAGGTTCTCGGTCACTTTGGTGCCGGCCGCATCATCATCAAGCCCGCTGTCGAGGGTACCGGCGTTATCGCCGGCGGCGCTGTGCGTCCCCTCTTCGAGCTTGCTGGCATCAAGAACGTCCTGTCCAAGTCCCTCGGTACCGACAACGGCCTCAACATCATCAAGGCTGCCGTCGAGGGCCTCAAGGAGCTCTCCAGCCCTGAGGACGTCGCGGCTCGCCGTGGCCTGACGGTCTCCGAGATGTTCGTCGGTAAGGAGAACTAAGCATGGCTGACACCATCAAGATCAAGCAGGTCCGCAGCACCAACGGTTGCAAGCAGGACCAGGTCCGTACTGTCCGTGCCCTCGGTCTCCACAGGATCCGCGAGGTTCGCGAGATTGCTGACAACGAGTCCGTCCGCGGCATGATCTTCAAGGTCAAGCACCTTGTCGAGATTGTAGAGGAGTAGCAAATGCAGCTTCACGATCTTACTCCCGCGCCCGGTTCCACCAAGAACCGCAAGCGCGTCGGCCGTGGCAATTCTTCGGGTCACGGCACCACTTCTGGCCGCGGCCAGAAGGGCCAGGGTTCCCGCTCTGGCGGCACCAAGGGTGCCGGCTTCGAGGGTGGCCAGACTCCGCTGGCTATGCGCCTGCCCAAGCTTCCGGGCTTCCGCAACCCCCGTCGTATCGAGTACACCGCCGTTAACGTTGAGCGTCTCGAGCGCAAGTTCGAGGACGGCGCTGTGATCGACGGTGCCGCTCTTAAGGCCGCTCGCATCACCAAGAGCGAGTTCGAGCCCGTCAAGGTGCTCGGCAATGGTGAGCTCACCAAGAAGTTCACGGTCAAGGTCGACAAGGTCAGCGCTTCTGCGCAGGCCAAGATCGAGGCCGCCGGCGGAAAGGTCGAGCTGCCGTGCTAAATGGTCTTAAGAATGCTTTCCGCATCAAAGAATTGCGCGAAAAGATTCTTTTTACCATAGCTATGCTCGTCGTGTACCGCATTGGTGCGCACGTTCCTGTGCCCGGCATTCCCTTCCAGGGGATGCTGGGCCTTTTCTCGACCGATAACAATTCGGTCGCCGCAGGTGCTATGGCCCTCCTGAATCTTTTCTCTGGCGGCGCGTTGAGCTATGTGTCGGTGTTTTCGCTGGGCATCATGCCTTACATCACCAGCTCGATCATCCTCCAGATGCTCCAGGCCGTCGTGCCTTCCCTGCATGAGCTTGCCCGCGAGGGCGAGGTCGGTCAGACCAAGATTACGCAGTATTCGCGTTACCTCACCCTGGCTCTGGCAATCCTCAACTCCGTGGGTTACCTCTTCCTCTTTAAGAGCTTCGGCATCAGCTTCAATGGCGCCGGCGCTCCCGAGATCATCTTCGACCTCATGATCGTCGGTACGCTCACCGCGGGCGCTATGCTGATCATGTGGATTGGTGAGCTCATCACCCAGCGCGGTATCGGCAATGGCATGTCGCTGATCATCTTCGCGAACATCATGGCCGGTCTGCCGCAGGCCATCTTCTCCAGCACCGAGGGCAATGCCGGTGGCATCATCACCATGGTGATCATCTGCGCCATCATCCTGCTGGTTATCCCGCTGATTGTTTTCCTTGAGCGCGGCCAGCGCCGCATCCCGGTCTCCTACGCCAAACGCGTCGTGGGCCGTCGTATGATGGGTGGCCAGACCACCTACCTGCCCATCAAGGTCAACACCGCGGGTGTCGTGCCGATCATCTTCGCTTCGGCGCTGCTGTACTTCCCGGCTCAGATTGCCGTGTTCTTCCCCGGCATCGGCTGGATTCAGGCAGTTGCCTCCGCGCTTTCGACCGGTTGGCTCAATTGGGTGCTTAACGTTGTCCTCATCGTGTTCTTCGCGTACTTCTACACCTCCATGGTGTTCAACCCCGATGACACGGCCGACAACCTTAAGAAGCAGGGCGGCTTTATTCCGGGCGTGCGTCCGGGTAGAGCTACCGCGGCCTACATCAAGAACGCGCTCAACAAGATCACGCTTCCCAGCGCTGTCTTTTTGGCGCTCATCGCCATCGTGCCTTCGATCATCTTCTCCTTCACGGGTAACCATCTGATCCAGGCATTTGGCGGCACGTCCATCCTCATCATGGTCGGCGTCGTGCTCGACACGGTCGATAAGCTCGAAGGCCAGATCAAGATGTATGATTACGATGGATTCTTTAAATAGGCTAGAGGAGGATTGCTCATGAACCTCGTATTGCTCGGAGCTCCGGGTGCCGGTAAGGGCACCGTCGCACAGGAGCTCGTCGCCGAGTTTGGCGTCGCTCACATTTCCACGGGCGACCTGCTGCGTGCTGCCGTCAAGGGTGGCACCGAGCTTGGTATTCAGGCTAAGAAGTACATGGACGCTGGCGAGCTCGTTCCCGACCAGCTCGTGATCGACCTTGTCAAGGAGCGCCTTGCCGCCGATGACGCCCAGCAGGGCTTCATCCTCGACGGCTTCCCGCGCAACACCGCCCAGGCCGTGACGCTCGATTCCGAGCTCTCCGCCATGGGTCGCGAAATCGACTGTGCTCTTCTGGTCGATGTGGCCCCCGAGGTCATTATCGATCGTCTGTCTTCGCGTCGCACCTGCCGCGCCTGCGGTTACACCGGCACCGCTGCGGATGCTACCTGCCCCAAGTGCGGTGGCGAGATGTATCAGCGCGATGACGACAAGCCCGAGACCATCAAGAACCGTCTCGACGTCTACGAGAAGTCCACGAGCCCGCTCGTTGACTACTATCGTGGACAGGGTCTGCTCAAGTCGGTCAACGGTGACCAGGCTCGCGAGACCGTGTACGGGGATGTCAAAGAGGCTCTCGGTCTATGATCAAGATTAAGTCTGCAACGCAAATCGAGCAGATGAAGAAGGCAGGAGCGCTATCTAAGATGGCGCTCCGCCACGTTGGAGCCATGGTGCGCCCCGGCGTTTCGACTTTTGAGCTCGATCAGCTCGCGGAGCAGATTATCCGCATGCATGGCGGCACCCCGGCCTTTAAGGGTTACGGCGGGTTCCCGGGGACCATTTGCGCATCGATCAACGATGCCGTGGTCCACGGTATTCCCAACCCCGACATGATCCTGCGCGATGGCGATATCATCTCCATCGATACGGGAGCCGTTGTCGACGGTTGGGTCGGCGATAACGCTTGGACGTTTTTCGTCGGCACCCCCACGCCCGAAGCCAAGGCTTTGTGCGAGGTCACGCGCGATTGCCTTAAGGCTGCCATCGAGCAGGCTGTTCCCGGTAACCATATCGGGGACGTCGGTTATGCCGTTCAGTCCCTCGCCGAGTCTCACGGTTACGGCGTGCTTCGTGATTATGTGGGCCATGGCATTGGTCGCGTGATGCACGAGGACCCCAACGTTCCTAACTATGGAAAGAAGGGGAGGGGCGTTCGCCTCCAGGCCGGCATGGTCATTGCCATTGAGCCGATGGTTACGATGGGTTCCAACCATGTGAGCACGGGCTCCGACGGTTGGATCGTTACGACCAACGACCACCTGCCCGCTGCGCACTACGAGAATACCGTCGCCATTACCAATGACGGTCCGGTGATTCTCACCACGGATGCCCAAGGTGCTTGGTGTTCGCTCCAAGGCGGAGAAATGTAACAAGTTCCACTTAGTTGTGGAGCCATTATGAAGATATTACGATACGTGCATGCGTATTGTAGAATACTCAATCGCTGTCGTTTTCTAGAGAAAGATGATTGCTTGTGAAGAAGGAAGACGCAATTGAGCTCGAGGGTACGGTAAAGGAGCCGCTGCCCAACGCCATGTTTAAGGTCGAGCTCGAGAACGGTCATTCGGTTCTGTGCAACATTTCTGGCAAGATCCGAATGAATTACATCCGTATTCTCCCCGGTGACAGGGTTGTCGTGGAGCTTTCCCCGTACGACCTGACCCGCGGCCGCATCACCTATCGCTACAAATAGCGGCACGCATACACGCACTCCATTTCCGGCTGCAGGCTTAGCTCAACCTACGGTCGGATTGTGTGTGAAGACCAGCCATAGTTTTAAACGCCTGCGGCTGGGCGAGTAGATAGTAGGGAAGTAGTTTGAGCGCTACCGAAAGGAAGAACGATGAAGGTACGTCCTTCGGTCAAGAAGATGTGCGATAAGTGCAAAATCATTAGGCGCCATGGCAAGGTCCTCGTCATTTGCGAGAACCCCCGTCATAAGCAGCGTCAGGGTTAAGAGAGGAGACTACGTTGGCCCGTATTAATGGTGTCGACCTCCCGCGTGAGAAGCGCGTTGAGATCGGTCTGACCTACATTTACGGCATCGGCCGCACCACTGCGACGAAGATCTGCGTCGAGTGCAACGTTAACGTGGATACGCGCGTTAAGGACCTCACCGAGGATGAGGTTAACGCCATCCGCGATTATATCGATAAGAACCAGATCATGGTTGAGGGCGACCTCCGCCGTGAGCGCAACCAGAACGTCAAGCGCCTTATGGACATCGGCTGCAACCGCGGCCTTCGTCACCGCAAGGGCCTCCCGGTCCGCGGCCAGCGCACCCACACTAACGCTCGTACCCGCAAGGGCCCGAAGCGTCAGATCGGTGCTAAGAAGAAGAAATAAGGAGCGCTAGATAGATGGCTACTGCTAAGAAGAACGTTCGCGCTGCCCGTCTGAAGCGCGCGGACCGTAAGAACATTTCCGTGGGCCAGGCTCACATTCGTTCTACGTTCAACAACACGATCGTTTCGATCACCGATCCCCAGGGCAACGTCATTTCCTGGAAGTCGGCTGGCCAGGTGGGCTTCAAGGGCTCCCGTAAGTCCACGCCGTTCGCTGCCCAGATGGCTGCCGAGGCTGCTGCCAAGCAGGCCATGGAGCACGGTATGAAGAAGGTTTCCGTCTTCGTCAAGGGCCCCGGCTCCGGTCGTGAGACCGCCATCCGCTCCCTCCAGGCTGCTGGCCTCGAGGTCTCGAGCATCCAGGACAAGACCCCCATTCCGCACAACGGCTGCCGCCCCAAGAAGCGTCGCCGCGTGTAACTGAAAGGATCGTATCAATATGGCAATCGACAGGACTCCTGTTCTTAAGCGCTGCCGTCAGCTCGGGATCGATCCCGCTGAGCTCGGTTACAGCAGCAAGAAGGAATCTATCCGTCAGCCCAAGCGCCGTCGCAAGGAATCTGAGTACGGCATGCAGCTGCGCGAGAAGCAGAAGGTCAAGTTCATCTATGGCGTTCTGGAGAAGCAGTTCCACGGCTACTTCAACAAGGCCCGCAAGATGAACGGCGTCACCGGTGAGAACCTCATGATCATCCTTGAGTCTCGCCTCGACAACGTCGTCTTCCGTCTTGGCTTCGCCCGCACCCGCAAAGAGGCTCGTCAGTCCGTCCGTCACGGTCACTTCACCGTGAACGGCAAGCGTGTGGACATCCCGTCCTACCGCGTCAAGGCCGGCGACGTCGTCGCTGTCGGCGAGAAGTTCCGTGACCTCCTCCCCATCAAGGAGGCCCTGATTTCCTCCGAGCGCTTTGAGGTCCCTGGCTGGCTCGAGGTTGATATCGAGAAGCTGTCTGGTAACGTGCTCGCTCTGCCGACGCGTGAGCAGATCAGCGGTGATATCAACGAGCAGCTCATCGTCGAGCTCTACTCTAAGTAGTCCATCCGGGCTGCTGAGGCTGGAGGTAATACATGTCAGAATTCATTAGGCCTCAGGTTCAGGTCGAAGAGATCAACGAGACGTCTGCTCGTGTCTTCGTCGAGCCGCTCGAGCGTGGTTACGGCGATACGCTGGGTAACTCCCTTCGTCGCGTTCTTCTGTCCTCGCTCGAGGGTGCCGCCGTCGAGGCTATTCAGATCGATGGTGCGCAGCACGAGTTCATGACCATCCCTAACATGGTCGAGGATGTCACCGACATCGTCCTGAATGTCAAGGGTCTTGTCTTCAGGGCTCTCGGCACGACCGACGAGGCGACCGCCACCATCTCGGTTGACGGCCCCTGCGAGGTCACCGGTGCGGACTTCTTTATTCCGTCCGAGTTTGAGCTGGTCAACCCCGAGCAGCACATCGCTACGCTCACCGAGGGTGGCCATCTCACCATGAGCATGCGCATCGGCTATGGCCGCGGCTATGTTTCTGGCGAGGCCAACAAGCGCGACAACGATCCCATCGGTGTGATCCACGTCGACTCGCTGTACTCGCCGGTTTCCCGTTGCGCCAAGCTCGTTGAGGCTTGCCGTGTCGGTCAGCACACCGACTACGACCGCCTTGTCCTCGAGATCGAGACCAACGGCTCCATCGCCCCGCGCGACGCCGTGGTCCAGGCTGCCAATATCATCAACCAGCATATGGCCGCCTTTATGAACCTTGCCGAGACCCCCGAGGTCGAGGAGGAGGCTTCGATCTTCGCTCCCGAGGTCACCAACGACAACGCCGAGCTGGACAAGCAGATCGAGGATCTGGACCTTTCCGTCCGTTCCTACAACTGCCTTAAGCGCGCCAGCATTCACTCAGTCCGTCAGCTCGTTGAGTTCTCGGAGAACGATCTGCTCAACATCCGTAACTTCGGTGTTAAGTCGATCGAGGAAGTGAAGGACAAGCTTGAGTCCATGGGCCTGAGCCTGAAGGCTTAATGCTTCGCATATTTGAGGAGAAACTAGACCATGCGTCACAACGTTAAGAAGGGCCTGAAGCTCGGCACCGATGCGAGCCACACCAAGGCCATAAAGAGGAGCCTTGCTAAGGCCCTCTTCGAGAACGACCGCATCAAGACCACCGAGACCCGCGCTAAGGCGCTGCGTTCGGTCGTCGACCCGATCATCACCTGGGCCAAGAAGGGCGACCTGCACTCTCGTCGTCTGGCTATCGCCAAACTCGGCGATAAGCAGCTCGTTGCCGAGATCTTCGACAAGGCTGCCCAGGGCATGTGGCAGGATCGCAACGGTGGTTACACCCGCATCATGAAGCTCGGCAACCGCAAGGGCGACAACGCTCCCATCGTTATCATGGAGCTCGTCACCGAGCCCTGCACGCCTAAGGCCAAGAAGGCTGCTCCGGCCCCCAAGAAGGCCGCTGCTCCCAAGAAGGTCGAGGCTGTCGAGGAGGCTCCTGCTGAGGAGACCGCTGAGTAGACATTCCGTCTGCATAGGCTATATTCGAGGGGTACGTTCGCGTACCCCTCTTTTTTTGTCGAAATGCCATTGCCTGTTTGTTGGGAGCGCCCATGACCGCGCCGTCTGATTTCAATTCGATTCCTGAGCTCGATGCCACGCTCGTTTTCCGCGTGGCCTACGATGGCTCTTCCTATAGCGGCTTTGCCGAGCAGCCGGGACAGACGACGGTTGCGGGTGAGCTACGTCGAGCCATCGAGACGCTGCTTCGCCGCCCGATCGATCTGACGTGCGCGGGGCGTACCGATGCCGGCGTACATGCCGTGGCTCAGTACATCAGCGTGCCCGTAACGGACGCTGAGCTCGTCTTGACGCGCCGTAGGTGGCTGCGGGCTATGGATGCCCTGCTACCCAAAGATATCGCCATAAACGAGGTCTACAAGGCCCGTAAAGGCTTTTCTGCACGCTTTGATGCGCGTTCACGTACATATACGTACCGTATTGCCGATCGCGACGCGCGTCCCGTGCTCTCACGGGGTGCCGTGTGGTGGCATCGCTATCCCTTGGACGTCGAGGCCATGTCTGCGGCCTGTCCCGCGCTTTTGGGTGAGCAGGACTTTAAGAGCTTTTGCAAGGTTGCCTCGGCCGTTGGCAAGCCCACGCATCGCTGCGTGATGCGTGCCGAGTTTGGCCATGAGGTTGCGTTTGGCGAGGACATCCTGACGTTTACCATCGAGGGCAATGCGTTTCTGCATTCGATGGTCCGCACGATCGTGGGCACGCTTGTCGAGATTGGCATGCATCGCCGTGAACCCGAGTGGATGCGCGAGGTCATCGATGCTTGCGACCGTACCGCTGCGGGCCCCACGGCTCCTGCCTGCGGCCTTACGTTTATGGGCGTGGATTACGATCCCGCCGAGCTTGTCGTGCTCGACTAGGGGAGGGCTCGACGCGTCGTGCGTCGACACCTGTCATCTGTGGGCTGCGCGTGTGCAACATCTGTTCTTGACGTGCAATACAACTGGTGTCTCATTGCTTTTATTGCCGGGGTGTACCATGAACCACGGTTTGATTTATTGCTGTCGAGAGGACGGATAACTTGGTTCGACGTGGCTCGCATCCGCGACTTTCGGTGATCCTTGTGGTAGAAGGTTCGCCCAGCTATGCGATGCGTGCGCTCGAGAGTATCCAGAACCAAGACCTCTACGATTTGCAGATTGTCGTTGTCTGCCGCGATGCTGCGCCTGGTGTGCGCCATTCGCTTCAAGTTGCCGCCGACAGGGACATCCATATTGATTTGATTGACGTCGAGGACGCGAAGCGCGGCGCTTGTCTTCGTGCCGGTTTTGCTGCCTCGCGCGGCTCTCAAATCATCGCCATGAACGCCGATGAGTGGTTTGCTCCGCAGTCTCTTTCCAAGATGGTCGATATCGCGTGCGATACTGCGGCAGACATAGTGCTCCCCACGGTGTCGCTCGACCGCTATGATGCACATCGAGAGCGCCATTCGCGCGTCTTGGATGCTGCTCATATTTCCATTGATAGCAAATCTTCGATGGTGACCGGGCTGTCCCAGTTGATTTTAGGCGGCCTAGTCGTTCAGACCTCTGGCGTGATGTATAGCCGTCCGCTGTTTGAGGCATGCCTTTTGTACGACAAGGCGTTTCGCACAGTTGGGTTTATGGCGTGCTCGCTCTCGCGGGCGCAGCGCGTCTCCGGATGCGGCGACGCTTGTTTCCACGCGGCGGCACCTAAGCTTACAGATGCCTTTGATCCCACCATGTATGCCAAGGTATCCGATGACACCCGGGCGCTCGACGAGCTTACGGACTCACTCTCGGAAGCAGATAGCGGTGGTCGGCTCAAGCTGGCAACCCAAAAGTTCTGCTTTGCCGGACTGGTCGCCTGCATCGAGAATTTGTGTCTGAGCCCGCATGGGGTGTCGTCAATCGAGCGTTCCGCCCGTATGCGTGATATGCTCGAGGCGCCTCGAACCCGTCAGATGGTCGCCGCGCTCAAGGATAACCATCGGGGGCTCGGTCTGTTGTTTGGGCCGATCGCCAGCGCCAAGCCCGCGCGCTGCGTGATGTGTACGCATCTGGCAGCTTTTCTTAACCGGACGGGCGCAAAAACCGCCTAAACGGCTCATCTCGAAACAAATTTGCATAGAATTGTTTCGAAATGCGTTCTTATACACAAAAGCCTTCAAATAGCGTTAAACTATTCAATCACTGATTGATTGTCTCCGCCATCTTTTGGAGAGAGGGTTTGTATGGCTAAAAAACGCAATGGGCGCCAGGATGCCATTAGAGATATTGTGCGCAATAAGGACGTCCGCACGCAGCGCGTGCTGGTCGATGAGCTCCGCGCTATGGGCTTTGATTGCACGCAGGCGACTGTCTCTCGCGATATTGCCGATATGGGGCTGCGTAAGCTCCCTGAGGGCATCTATGTTCTGGCAGAGGACCTGCACCTGCAGCGTATGGTTTCCGAGCTCGTAACGGGCGTTCTGCGCACCGATAATCTGGTTATGATCAAGGCTCGGCCTGGCACGGCTTCCGGCATCGCCGCCGCCGTTGATGCGGCAGAGCTGCCCGATGTTCTTGGCTCGCTTGCCGGCAACGATACGATTTTGGTTATTGCCCAGACGGCCGAGGACGGCGAGCGTCTTGAGGCGCTGATCAATAAGCTGAGCAATTCTCGCAAGTAGGCGTGCGGGTCGTGCGCTCGGCACTGTGTGCGTGACATAGTGGCTTGTAAGGGGTATCGACGTTGGTCGGTACCCCCTTTTTTTTGTTTGCCGGTATAAAGACCGCCCACCAGGTCGCTTTAAACTAAAAGGCCCCCGAGCAGTTTAATAAGCTGCTCGGGGGCCTTGTTGCTTATGGCCGGATGATTTCTAGCCGACCGTATCGTCAGGCGTGGGCGAGGGGTCGGGAGTGGGCGTAGGCGTAGGCGTAGGCGTAGGCGTGCCGCCATCGCCGTCGGTCGAACCACCAGTTGAGCCGCCCGTCGAGCCACCGGTCGTACCGGTGCCGCCGGTGGTGTCGCCACCCGTGGTCTCGGTGGTCGTGGTCGTCGTGGTAGTCGTTGTGGTAGTTTCCTCTTCGTCCTCGTTCTCGTCCTTGTCGTCGTTCTCCGTCTTCTTGGCGTTGTTGGTGCCGTAGAACTTCCAGACGCTGTTGTTCTTGTAGGTGGGCGCCGTTCCGGTCGCAAACTCCTCGCGCTCGGTACCGGTCAGAACGGTGTTCATAAACCGCTTAAAGACAGGCAGGTTGGTGCTGTCGCCCAGCAGGTCCGTGCCGTATTTTTGGATGGGGATCTCACCTGCGGAATAGCCGGTCCACAGGGCGCACGCCAGCTGCGGGGTATAGCCGCAGAACCACAGGTTGGTGGTGTTGTCGGTGGTGCCCGTTTTGCCGGCATAGGGCTGGTTGACGCTCAAGGCGCCGGCAGCACCCGTACCGCTGCCCTGCATGACGCCGGACAGAACATCGGTGACCGCGGCGGCCTCGCCCTCGGTAAGCACCTGTGAGGGATTGTCCGTGTGCTGGTACAGCACCGAACCGGTACGAGAGTCAATCTCGGTGATGGCGATCGGCTGGCGATAGTAGCCGCCGTTGGCAAACGTCGCGTAGGCGGCGGCCATCTCGAGCGGCGAGATCGAGCCGGTGCCGAGCGTCATGACGGGAACGTCCTCGATGTTGTCCTTGGCGGGATCGATGCCGAGCTTTTTGACGAGCGAGATGATCTTGCTGTTGCCGACGGCTTCCGCCACCTGGATGTAGCCGGTGTTGGAGGAGTATGCCGTCGCCTGCTTAAGCGTGATGTTGCCATAGCTATGGTTGGCGTAGTTTTGGACCTCGGTCGTGGTGCCCTTGGCCTTGAGCGGCGAGTTGCAGTTGAGGGTGACGTTGGGGTTCATGCCGTTTTGGATGGCAGTTGCCAGCGTAAAGGCCTTAAAGGTGGAGCCGACGGGACGCTTGGCCGTGGCATGGTTTACGTGGTTCTCGTCGGCGTTGTAGTCATAGCCGCCCACCATGCACTTGATGTAGCCGGTCTTGGGGTCGACGACGACCATGCCCATGTCCAGGCCGTCGAGCGAGAGCGTGTCGAGCTGCTCGCGGACGGCATTCTCTGCCACCTGCTGCATCGTGGGGTCGATGGTGGTCTTGACGGTCAAGCCGCCCTTAAAGAGCACGTCGGTCGAGAACTCCTGCTCCAGCAGCTGCTTGACATAGGCGACAAAGTAGGGCTGCGAGTATACGTCGACGCCGCTGCCCGAGATTTCGGTCACGTTGAGGGTGATGGGCTCGGCCTGTGCGGCATCGTGCTCCTCCTGCGTAATGTGGCCCAGGCGCAGCATGTTGTCGAGGACCTTGTTGCGACGGGACAGCGCCAGGTCGGGGTTGACCGTGGGGTCGTACTGCGAGGGCGAGTTGGGAAGGCCGATCAACAGCGCGGCCTCGCTCAGGGTGAGGTCTGCGGCGCTCTTGGACAGGTAGGTCTCGGCGGCGGCCTCAATACCGTAGGCGCCGTGACCGTAATAGATGGTGTTGAGGTACATCATGAGGATCTCGTCTTTGGAGTACATATCCTCCATCTTGACGGCGATGTAGGCCTCGCGCACTTTACGCTCGATGGTCGAGTCGAACTGCTCCTCCTGCAGGATGGTGTTGCGCACCAGCTGCTGGGTGATAGTCGAGGCGCCTTCGTGTCCGCCGCCGAGGGTTGCCACCGCAGCACGCGCGATACCCCACAGGTCGATACCGCCGTGCTCGTAGAAGCGCTCGTCCTCGACGTCAACGGTGCCCTGCAGCACGTAGGGGGAGACCTCGTCCTTGGTGATGGACTTGCGGTTTTGCGTGTAGAAGCTCGCGATCTTGTTGCCGTTGCAGTCGACGATCTCGGTGGGCTCGCTCACCAGATACGCGTTGGCGTCGGTGTAGTCGGGCAGATCGGACAGCCAGCGGTTGACGTTGCCGACCATGCCGATGCCAAATGCCACGCCCGCAATCAGCAGAAAGCCCAAAAACGAGAGCAGGATTATGGGCAGGGCATGCGTCTTTGAACGGCTGCGTCCCTGTCGTTGGCGAGGACCCATATATTGACCTCCAGGTATGTCGTGCCGGACGGTGGATGTGCCGTCGGGGCAGGATGGACATAAGTTATTACACGATAAACCAAACGGGGCGCGCGATGCCTCGTGTATGCTGGAAGACGGCATTTTTCAGAGTGAATGCATACCTTGGTAAGGAGTTTGTCGATGGCGATTCGGACGATGGGGCCGAGCGGACAATACGAGACTGGATTGGATGCTGCTGGTGCGGCGCTGCCCGAGTTGCTGGCGCCGGCGGGCGGGCTCGACCAGATGCTTGCGGCCATCGCCGCGGGTGCCGATGCCATCTATGCGGGGTTGGGCGGCTTTAACGCCCGTGTGAGCGCCCATGGCTTTACGGATAACGAGTTTGCGCGCGGCTGCGCCGTGGCGCATGCCCATGGCGTGCGTGTGTACGTAACGCTCAACGTGTTCGTGTTTGACGATGAGTTGTCCGACGCGGTGGTGTTGGGAGCTCATGCACTGGAGCTGGGCGCCGATGCTCTGATTGTCGCCGATGCCGGGTTGGCCTGCGCGCTGCGCGCGGCGATTCCCGGGGTCGAGATTCACCTGTCTACGCAGGCGGGCGTTCATAGCGAAGGCGCCGTGCGGCTTGCCGCCGATGAGCTGGGGGTCGAGCGCGTGACGACGGCACGCGAGCTGACGGTCGACGAGATTGCGGCGCTATGTGCCACGGGTGTGCCCATCGAGGTATTCTGCCACGGTGCGATTTGCATCGGCTATTCGGGGGCGTGCGAGTTCTCTGCCCTTCGACGTGGCCGCTCTGCGATGCGCGGTGATTGCACGCAGCCGTGCCGTCTATCCTATGACTTGGTGGACGAGGCTGGGCAGAGTGTTGCCGCCGTCGAGGGAGATCGCCTGCTGTGTCCGCGCGACTATCTGGGTATTGCGCATCTGCCCGAGCTTGTAGATGCCGGCGTGGCGTCGCTCAAGATCGAGGGGCGCATGAAGAACCCCGATTACGTATTCAACGTGGTGCGGGTGTGGCGCCGGGCACTCGATATGCTGTGCGACGGCGCGTGGGACCCCGATGCCGTGGAAGAGCTTGAGCGCGAGCTGGGAAGGTCGTTTAACCGCGGGTTTACCGACGCGTATTTGCGAGGCCGCTCGGGTGCGGAGCTTATGAGTTTTGAACGCGCAATTAACCAGGGCGTGCGCGTGGGGCGTTTGGTCGCTGTGGGCCACGAAGAGGTGACCGTTGAGCTCGACGCCGCCGTGGCGGCGGGTGACACGCTCGAGATTCGGTTCTATCCGGGTGTCGACGCGCGTCCCGATGTGCCCAAGCGCTGGCCGCAGGTGCCCTGCCCGGTGGATGCAGCAGCGGGGAAGCGCATCGTCGTGCATTGCAAGCGTAAGGTGGACGCGGGCTGCGAGGTGTACCTGATTCGCAGCGCCGGCGTGTTGGATCAGACGGCGGCGGTGTTGGAGCGCATGCGGGCCGAGGCGGATGCGATTGCGCCCGTTGAGCGTGCCGTTGAAGTGCTGCCCTTTGAGGGCGTTGCGGTGGATGGCGGTGCATCGACGGAGTTGGTGGAGTGCGCGGTTCCCACTCGCATGGTTTTTGCTTGGCAGCTGATGGATGCCGACCCGCGCGGAGAACTCGATTTGTCCGACGCCGTTGTGGTGCTTGACGAGGTGTGCCGCGCGAGTGACGCTGACTGGACCCGCTCACTGATGCAGCGTGCCGGGCGCATCGTCTGCCGCAACCTGGGGCAGGTGGCGATCGCTCGCGAGCTGGGCGTGACGTTTGACGTGGCGGCGCCGGTGTTCTGCGCGAATCGGGCCACGCTTACCTGGCTGCGCGGATTCGGTGCGGGGCGGGTGTACTTGCCGGCCGAGTTGCTCGGCAATGATGCGGAGCGTATTGCCGAGCTGGCTGCTGAACCCGGCGTCTTGGGTCCGGTCGACGCCGACCGTCCCGAGCTTATGGTGTGCGAGCACTGCCTGCTGACCGCCGAGGGCGTCTGCGCCACCGATGCGACGGGACAGGTTCGTTGCCGCGACTGCTTGCGTCGTCGGCAGGTACGCTATCTGGTCGAGCGTGACGGTACACGTCTGCCAGTTGCCATTGACGCATGCGGCAGGACGAGGATTTTCCTGTCGTAGGTGCCGCGTCGCGTCAGTTTGTTATCATAAGAGAGTTTATGGACTTCCAGCACCGCCGTTTTCGGCGAGGGTGCTATAGAAAAAGGAGGATACCCAATGCTGTCTGTTGACGAGCAAATGCGTATCATCACCTCGGGCGCCGCGCAGATCGTTCCCGAGGCCGACCTTCGCAAGAAGCTTGAGAAGGGCGAGCCCCTCAACATCAAGCTCGGCGTCGATCCCACCAGCCCCGACCTGCACCTGGGCCACGCCGTGCCCCTGCGCAAGATGCGTCAGTTCCAGGACCTGGGCCACAACGTCACCCTCATCATCGGCAACGGCACCGCGCTGATCGGCGACCCTTCGGGCAAGAATTCCACCCGTCCGCAGCTTTCGCAGGAGCAGATTGAGGCCAATGCCGAGACCTACGTGAGCCAGGCCATGAAGATCCTGGATCCCGAGAAGACCACCATCGTGCACAACGGCGACTGGATCCTTTCGATGGACCTGGCCGGCCTGCTGCAGGTGTGCTCCAAGTTCACCGTCGCCCGCATTCTTGAGCGCGACGACTTTACCAAGCGCTACCAGTCTCAGACGCCGATCGCCCTGCATGAGTTCCTGTATCCCGTGATGCAGGCTTTCGACTCCGTGCAGATCAAGGCCGACGTGGAGATGGGCGGCACCGACCAGCTCTTCAACCTGCTCGCCGGCCGTGAGCTCATGGAGAAGATGGGCATGGAGCCGCAGATCGCGCTCACGATGCCGCTGCTCGAGGGCACGGATGGCGTCCGCAAGATGTCGAAGAGCTATGGCAACTACGTGGGCCTCACCGACGAGCCCGCCGACATGTACGGCAAGCTCATGAGCATTCCCGACACCATGATCGGCAAGTACTACCGCCTTGCGAGCACCCTGTCGGTCGATGAGGTCGACAAGATCGACGCCGCGCTCGCCGACGGCTCCGCCGACCCCTACGAGCTCAAGCGCGCCCTGGCCGCCAACATCTGCGACCTGTACCACGGTGCCGGCGCGGGCGAGGAGGCTGCTGCCGAGTTCACGCGCGTGCACTCCAAGCGCGAGATGCCCGAGCAGATCGACGAGGTCTCCGTCGAGGTTGAGGTTGGCGACGACGGGCTCGTCTACCTGCCGCGCGTGCTTGTTGCCGCTGGTCTCTCCAGCTCCGCGAGCCAGGCTCGCCGCGATATCGACGGCGGCGGCGTGCGCATCGACGGCGAGGCCCTGCCGGCCAAGAGCTACAACGTCGACCCTGCCCTCGTGAAGAAGGGCGCCATCCTCCAGGTGGGCAAGCGCCACTTCGCCCGTCTCGCGTAGGGGTTGCTTCACTCGTTATCTCTCTGGCGTCCCGTGGGCCTCGTGCTCGCGGGACGCTTTTTGTTGGGCCTGCTAGCTGTCATTTTGCTGGTTATCAACATGGGCTTTGGTCGATTGTGCGCCAAACCTGGCAAATCCTGTTGGATTTCTGCAAGGTTTGCGTTTGACGGTGCGGGACTTTCCCGCGAGTCTCCCGGCGCCAGCGGTGCGGGCGCGCTAGCCTTCCCACATGGACATCTGCCTGTGCGACATATCGGCGCTTGAGCACGTCCGCTCGAGTGGTACGCTCCTTCCGGAGCTGCTCGACCGTCCGCGCGCGTCGCGGCTTGAGGGTTGCGGCGTGCCCGGTGGCGTTGAGCTGGACGACCTCGTGGTGGGGCTTGGCCTGCGCACGAGGCCCGTTCACCTTCTGGTGCCGGACGGTGTCTCGACGCACGGGCGTCCCGGCGTGGCGCGTCACCGCCGACGTGCCGCTCTGCCCAGGGGATCGCTCATCCGCGTTGCGCCCAACGTGCTCGTGACGGGTCCCGAGCTTACGCTCTGCCAGCTTGCCGTTCGCGGCGACTATGACCTCGTGGATGTGGCGAAGCTTGCCTTCGAGCTGTGCGGGACCTATCTGCTTGACCAAGACCCCAACTCCTGGCAGGGCTTCGTCAACAACGAGGTCTCGGCCACGACGGTGAGCCGCATCGGTGCGGCTGCTCGCTCGCTCAAGGGCTCGAAGGGCGTTGCGAGAATCAATTCGATGCTTCCCTACGTGCTTGACTCGTCTCACTCGCCCATGGAGACGGCGCTTGCGATGCTTCTCGTACTTCCTCAAAAGCTTGGCGGCATCGGGCTCAAGGGAGCCCGCATGAACTATGCGATATCTGGTACAAACCGGCTCATGGACCTGGCGTTTCCCGGAGATAGGGTTGGCCTTGAGTACAAGGGAAAACAGTATCATGCAATAGAGCAGAGCGGCCGTGATGATCGTCGACAGAACGAGATTGCCGGCCGTGGCTGGACGATTCTCAACGTTTGGCACGAGGACCTGTGCGATGACAACCTATTTGCTCTTCTTGAGGACTCGCTTCTCAGGGCCCTTGGCCATCGCTTCAGGCCGTCTGTTGCGTTCTACGAGCGACAGAGGCTATTGCGCTCTCGATTGGTGCCCGGATTGCGCTCCTTTTCATAGCGTCTGAGAAGTTCCGGATCGTCTTTTTGTCACAAAAACAATCATGTGTGCGCTAAGGTGGCGTCGCAGGACAGATCATTGGCCAAATGGTGGCAATTAAGCTATCCCTAAATTTAATACCAAGCCTTTGCTAGGTGGAATGGTGGTCCTTGGCTTGCAAAAGCGTGGCTATATCGCACACATGATTGGTTTTGTGACAATTGGCGTTGGCTGAACGGTCCAGTACGTCTGCACCGTCGCACCTTGCTGCGCTATTGTTATCGGGTTACATCGGCAGATGGAGGACTTGATGACGATGGAGCTTCTGGCGCCGGCCGGCGGCGAGGAGCCGTTCCGTGCGGCGCTGGCCGCAGGGGCGGATGCCATTTACTGCGGCGTGGGCAACGACTTCAATGCCCGTCGCGGTGCGAACAACTTTACCTATGACGCCTTCGAGAGCGCGTGCCGTGCCGCGCACCTCGCGGGCACGCGCGTGTACGTGACCATCAACGTCGTCGTTCGCGGCGAGGAGATGGACCGGGCGCTCGCGCTCGTGCGCTCGGCGGCGCTTCGTGGCGCCGATGCGTTCATCATCCAGGACTGGGGCCTGTTCGAGGCCATCCGGCGCACGTGGCCCGAGCTTGAGCTGCACGTCTCGACCCAGGCGAACGTCCACGACGCCCGCGGCGTGCGCTGGGCGCGCGAGCGCGGGGCGCACCGCGTGACGCTGTCGCGTGAGCTGTCGCTCGCCGAGATCGGGCACATCGCCAAGGAGGGCGTCGAGCTCGAGGTCTTTGGCCATGGCGCCCTGTGCTACTGCTACTCGGGCGTGTGCCTGATGTCGAGCATGGTCGGTGGCCGCAGCGCCAACCGCGGCCTGTGCGCCCAGCCGTGCCGCCTGCTCTACGACCTCGTTGACGAGAGCGGTCGCAGCGTCTCTGCCCCGGGCCGCACGCGTCCGCTGTGTCCCAAGGACGCCTGCACCGCCTCCGACGTGTCCGCGCTCATGGCAGCCGGCGTGGGCTCTCTCAAGGTCGAGGGCCGCATGAAGGCGCCCGACTACGTGTGGAGCGTCGTCGGCGCCTACCGCGAGCAGATCGACTCCGTGCTGGCGCACCCCGAGGCATCCTCGGCCGAGCTCGGCTCAACGCCGGTGCCCGCTGAGGTCGCACGCCGCCTCAAGCGCGCGTTCAACCGCGACTTCACCGACGCCTACCTGCGCGGAAGCGCCGATGACGAGATGATGAGCTACGAGCGCTCCAACAACCGCGGCGAGCTCGTGGGCGAGGTCCTCTCGAGCTCGGGCGGCCAGGTCCAGCGGCGTGACGGCAAGGGCAACCTCCACAAGGACCCGCGCCAGGACAAGCGCAGTGCGCGCTGCACCGTCACCGTTCGCGTGGACGAGCCCGTGGGCGCCGGAGATCTGCTCGAGCTGCGCCCCGTCGACAACCCGGACGCCTTCCTCACCGCGACCGTCCCCGCCGACGTCCCCGCCGGCGGCACCGTCGAGTGCCGCGTTGCCCGCCCCATGCCTAAGGGCTGTCCCGTGCGCGTCATCCGCAGCAAGGCCGCCCACGACGGCAGCGCCGCCGCGCTCGCGCGCGAGGTCTGCCGCCGCCGCAAGGTCGACATCCGCATCGTCGCGCGGACGGGGGAGCCGTTTTCCGTGGAGCTTGCCTGCGTCGACGGCCCGGCGCTGCCGGACGGCTCGATGCCCCGAGCCCAGGCGAGCGGCTTTGTCGTCGAGCCCGCGCGAACGAAGGCCGTGAGCGCCGAGGACCTCGTGGAGCATGTGGGCCGCATGGGCTCCACGCCCTTTGAGCCGCGCGGCTTCGACGTGGAGCTCGACGAGGGCTGTGGCATGGGCTTCTCGGCCGTCCACAAGGTGCGCGCCGCCGCGTGCGAGGCGCTCGAGCGGGCCATCCTGGCGCCGTATGCCGAGCGAGCCGCCGCGCTTGCCCCCGTGCCGCGGGAGTCCTCGGCGCGCATCGCCTCGTCTCTCGCGGTCGCGCCGGCGTCCAGGCCGTGTCCGCCCCGCTCGGCCGAGGTGTGCGTCGTCGCGCCGACGCCCGAGGTCGCCGAGGCCGCCATCGCGGCTGGCGCCACGCGCGTCTACGCCCAGACGGACGACCTCTCCACGCTCGACGGCTGGCCGGCCGGTACCGTTCCCGTCCTGGACGAGGTGTGCCGCGAGCCGGACCACGAGCGCCTTGACCGCTGGGTCGAGGCCGGCGCTCCGGTGGCCATCGGCAACGTCTCTGAACTCGCGCTTGCCGCCGAGCGCGGTGCGCTGGCCGAGGTGCGCGGCTGCATCCCCGTCCACAACGAGGCGTGCCTCGCCGTGCTCGAGTCTGCCGGCGCCGCGGGGGTGTGGCTGTCGCCCGAGCTCACGCTCGAGGAGGTCTGCCACCTGGCGTCGCGTGCAACCGTTGCTGTGGGCCTCGTCGTCTCCGGCAGGCCGCGCGTCATGACGAGCGAGCATTGCGTGCTCAAGGTCGCCGACGCCTGCGTCCACGACTGCGCCCGCTGCGGGCTGCGTCGCCGTCGCCTGTCGCTGCGCGACCGCGATGGTCGCCTGCTGCCCGTGCGCACGGATCTGCACGCCCGCTCGCGCATCTACGACGCCGTGCCGCTCGACCTGACGCCGCAGGTGGGGGAGCTCATGTCCGCCGGCGTATCCCGCCTGGCCGTTGACGCGACGCTGCTGGACGTCTCCGAGGCGTCGGCTGCCGTCGAGCGCCTCGTGCGCGCGATTGCGGCGGTGGCCGCCGGCCGCAAGCCGGCCGAGCGCGAGCGCCACGCCTCGAGCGGTCACCTCTTCTGGGGAATCGGGTAGCATCAAGACTGCGCGGCCGCCCGCTCGGCCGCCCGCGCCGCCGCTCGCGGCCGAACGAACATGACGAGACGCCCGGCCGCGCGCCGGGGAGAGGGGATAGACATGGCAGACGCCGAGAACACCACCGCGCCCGAGGCCAAGGCCGAGGACAGCAAGACCGCCAGGATCGACCACCGCCTGCTCGAGGACGTGCTCGACGCCATCCGCCCGAGCTTCCAGGCGGACGGCGGAGACGTCGAGCTCATCGGCGTCGACGACGAGACGGGCGTCGTGACCATCGAGATGACGGGGGCCTGCGCCGCCTGCATGTTCGCCTCCTCCGACATCTCCGAGGGGATCGACACCATCATCAAGGAGCACGTCCCCGGCGTCACCGCGGTGCGCCCGGTGATGTACTAGCTGCAGACTCTTGGGCGCCCAGGCGCCCGGACGGGAGGGACCATGGCGGTAGACGTAGAGCTTCTCAGGGTCGTGCTCGATGCCGTGCGCCCGAGCCTTCAGGCCGACGGCGGCGATTGCGAGCTCGTGGGCGTTGACGAGGACGGCGTCGTGTCGCTCGAGCTCACGGGTGCGTGCGCCGGCTGCTCGCTTTCCGACGTGACGCTGTCGCAGGGCATCGAGCGCGTCCTCAAGGACAACGTCCCGGGCGTCACGCGCGTCAAGGCGGTGATGTAGATGGTGCTGTCCGACCGCGACATCAAGCTCGAGCTCGCGCAGGGCCGCATCGTCATCGAGCCGCTCGACCTGGCAGACGTCCAGCCGGCCTCGGTGGACGTTCGCCTGGGCTCGAGCTTTAGGATCTTCCGCAACTCCACGCACACGTTCATCGACCCCACGACCGACCAGCCCGAGCTCACGGAGCCCATCAAGGTGCCCGAGGGCGGCCAGTTCGTCTTGCACCCGGGCCAGTTCGTGCTCGGGACCACGCTCGAGCGCATCGCCGTGCCCGCCGACATCCTCGGCAAGCTCGAGGGCAAGTCCACGCTCGGCCGTCTCGGCCTCATGATCCACTCCACGGCCGGCTACGTCGACCCGGGCTGGGACGGCGAGATCACCCTCGAGCTCTCCAACGTCGCCACGCTGCCCATCGTTTTGCATCCGGGCATGCGCATCGGCCAGATGTCGTTCGAGCGCATGTCGAGCCCGGCCGAGCGACCGTACGGCTCGGCGGGTCTCGGCAGTCACTACCAGGGCCAGCGCGGCGCCGCGGCGGCCCACACCCTCACGCGCTAGCCCAGGACCCGTCCTTGCGACGGGTCCCATCATGTGCCGCCTCGCAATCGTCGCAGACGCCCACGTGGCCGCGTCGCGGCAGGAAGGGTACGAGATGCTCAACGAGCTCTACCACAGCCTCAATCCCATCGCCTTCACCTTGGGCCCGCTGCAGGTCCACTGGTATGCCCTCGCCTATCTCGCCGGCTTCGTGCTCGCGGGCGTCGTGGCGTACCGCGTGGCCAGGCGCTGGGGCCTTGACCTTTCCGCCGAGGACGTCACGAACGTCGTCGTGGGCATCGCCTGGGGCATCATCATCGGCGCCCGGCTGTTCTACGTCGTGTTCTATGGTGATGGCTATTACCTCGCGAACCCTCTCAAGGTCTTTGCGCTCGGCGAGGGCGGCATGAGCTTTCACGGCGGCCTTGTGGGCGCCGTCGTGGGCGGGGCCATCATGTGCCGCGCCTGCCACATCTCCATCGCGACCTTCTGCGACCTGGGCGTCATCGGCGCCCCGCTCGGCCTGTTCTTTGGCCGCTGCGCCAACTTCGTGAACGGCGAGCTGTGGGGTAAGCCCACGAGCCTTCCGTGGGGCGTGGTGTTCGAGACGGGCGGCGGCGTGGCGCGTCACCCCAGCCAGCTGTACGAGGCCGTGCTCGAGGGCCTCGTCATCTTTGCCGTGCTGCTGTGGATGAGCCGCAGGCGCCCGGCGCGTCCGCAAGGCACGTTCATGGGGACGTTTCTCGTGCTCTACGGCGTGTTCCGGTTCCTCATCGAGTTCGTGCGCGTGCCAGATGCCCAGCTCGGCTACCTGCTTGGCCCCATCACGATGGGCCAGCTGCTGAGCGCGCCGCTCGTCGTGGCCGGCATCGAGGACCTCGTCGTGGCGCATCGTGC
>DBEYUK010000051.1:0-11954 GCA_048181625.1 Collinsella sp.
ACGAGCGTCGGGAAGACACGCCGAGGTCGCCGCGGACGGGTTGATATAGGGAGAGGGCCTGACCCCATATCGTTGGGGCCAGGCCCGATTTTGCCTCTTGACAATGTCCTGCTCATATTAAAAGGAACGTCCCTAACTGCCGCATTCGGAGCAAGACAACGCCGCAGGTAGAGGACGGACAGCGAGTGGGGCTCATTTGAGGCAAGGTGACGTGAAACGAAAGGGCGCTGACCTTCTGGTCGCGCCCTTGAAGTTGAACGTCAGATTGTCCAGGTGCGGCCCGCGCAGCGTCGAGCCGTTACGGCGTTTGGTAAAACGCCGTAACTCTAAATGCGCTCTGCGATCTCGTGGATGAGGTAGTCGGTCTTTTCCCAGCCCAGGCACGGGTCGGTGATGGACTTGCCAAAGACGCCGCCGTCGACCGGCTGGTTGCCGTCCTCCAGGTAGGACTCGATCATAAAGCCCTTGACCAGCTTGGAGATGGACTCGTTGCGGCGGCAGCTGTCGAGCACCTCCTTGCAAATGCGATACTGCTCCAGCGGACGCTTGCCCGAGTTGTCGTGGTTGCAGTCGATGACCGCTGCCGGATTAGCATAGCCGGCGTGCTCGGTGTAGCGCTCGGCCAGGCGCTCCAGGTGTTCGTAGTGGTAGTTGGGGTAGGTGCGCCCATCGAGACCGATGTAGCCACGCATAACGGCGTGCGCGAGCGGATTGCCGCCGCACTCGACCTCCCAGTTGCGGAAGATGAAGCTCTGGTGCGCCTGCGCGGCGTAAATGGAGTTGAGCATAACGGTGGTAGAGCCGGCAGTGGGATTCTTCATGCCGACGGGCACCGAAATGCCGCTCGACACCAGGCGATGCTCCTGGTTTTCGACCGAGCGTGCGCCCACGGCAACATAGCTCAGCAGGTCGACGAGGTATTGGTAGTTGGACGGGTAGAGCATCTCATCGGCGGTAAAGAAGCCCGTTTCCTCAATAACGCGCAGGTGCATGTGGCGGATGGCCTTGACGCCCTCGAGCAGGTCGTCGGGAGCCTCGGGGTTGGGGTTGTGCAGCAGGCCCTTGTAGCCGGTGCCCTTGGTGCGCGGCTTGTTGGTGTAGACGCGCGGAATGATGATGAGCTTGTCCTTGACCTCTTCGGCGGTCTTGGCCAGTCGGTTCATATACTCGAGCACCGAATCCTCGCGGTCGGCAGAGCACGGGCCGATGATGAGCACCTTACGTGCGTCCTCGCCGGTAAAGACTTTGGCGACCTCGGCGTCAAATGCCTGCTTTTTGGCGGTAAGCTCGGCAGAAAGTGGCATTTCCTCGCGGATCTCCATGGGGATCGGCAGCCTGCGTTTGAATTCCATGGCCATAGGGGTCTCCTCAATCTATAGAAAGAGCAATAAGCGTATTCTCGAATGCTCGGCATTATCCGCTGTCGCACGCTAAAGTGCAAGCCCTTGCCACCCCGAAACCTGCCAAAAGGGACAGGTTTATTTTGGCAGGTTTTATATGGGGGAACGTCGGCGGATACCGGGAGGGAGTGGCGTCGCGCGGGACCCTAAGGCTATTGTCGGTTCCCCAGGAAACACCCTGTGGGCAAAAAATGCCAAATATGAGTACGGTTGCTAGCTTAGTAGCATATTGCCTTCGCAAAATAATAGACATAACAGCAAAATATGTTCATTAACGCAAACACATATAAGTCCGCTATGGGGCTGTTTGATCAATTTAGGGACGCGTGTAAGCCGTGAAAACGGCATTTGGGGCGGTTTTGGCTGTTACCAAAAAGGTAACAGTACTCATATTTGCCATTTTTTGCCCACAGGGCCTCGAAGGGGCTGTCAATCAGGTCCCAGGGGAGGCGGTTTGAGGGTCGCAGAGCAAAAACGGGGGCGCAGGTTGTCCTGCGCCCTCGTTTTCTTGGCATTGCGGTTGTTTGCCGCCGGTTTTTACGCCGCTTCGTCGAACTGCGAATTGTACAGATCGGCGTAGAAGCCGCCTTGGGCGAGCAGCTCGTCGTGCGTGCCCTTCTCGACGATGTCGCCGTCGCGAATCACCAAGATCACGTCGGCGTTGCGGATCGTGGACAGGCGGTGCGCGATGACAAAGCTGGTGCGGCCCTGCATCAGCGCATCCATGGCGCGCTGAATGAGCTCCTCGGTACGTGTGTCGACGTTGGAAGTCGCCTCGTCCAGAATCAGCGCCGGGCGGTCGGCCAAAATGGCACGGGCGATGGTCACGAGCTGGTGCTGACCCTGCGACAGGTTGGTGCCCTCCTCGTTGATCATAAAGTCGTAGCCACCGGCGAGCGTATGAATAAAGTGGTCGCAGCGTGCGGCGCGCGCAGCGGCCTCGACCTCGGCATCGCTCGCGTCGGGGCGTCCGTAGCGGATGTTCTCGCGGATGGTGCCGTTAAACAGCCAGGTGTCCTGCAGCACCATGGCAAACTCGCCGCGCAGTGCAGCGCGGTCCCAGTCGCGCACATCGACGCCCTCGACACGCAGCGAGCCGCCGTCCACGTCGTAGAAGCGCTGCAGCAGCTTAATGAGCGTGGTCTTGCCGGCGCCGGTGGGGCCGACGATGGCGATGGTCTGGCCGGGCTGCGCCTCGCAGCTAAAGTCGTGGATGATGGTCTTGTCGGGCGTGTAGCCAAACTTGACATGGTCGAACTCCACGTGGCCGGGGCGCTTCTCGGGAATCTGCGCGTCGGCCTTCTGCTCCTCCTCGGGCGCGGCCAGGAACTCAAAGACGCGCTCGGTGGCGGCAGCCATCGACTGCATCGTGTTGCTCACGTTGCCCAGCTGCTGCACGGGTTGCGTAAAGTTGCGAACGTACTGGATAAAGCTCTGGATGTCGCCGGGCGTGGCATTGCCGGTCAGCGCGAGCTGCGCGCCCACCACGACGACGCCCACGTAGCCCATGTTGCCCACCAAGCTCATAAGCGGCATCATCAGGCCCGACAGGAACTGCGAGCGCCAGCCACTAATAAAGAGGCGGTCGTTTTGACGGTCGAACTCCTCGATTGAGGCCTCGGCGCGGTCGAACACTTGAATGACGTTCTGGCCGGCAAAGTCCTCCTCGATGATGCCGTTGACGGCGCCCAGGACTTGCTGTTGCTCGCGGAAGTACGGCTGCGAGAAGTGAATCATCACGGTCAGGATAATCGCGGCGGCCGGCAGCGTGAGCACGGTGACGCCGGTAAGCGGCAGGCTGATCGAAAGCATCATGACGAGCACGCCGATAATCTGCGTCACCGACGTGATGAGCTGCGTCACGCTCTGGTTGAGCGACTGGCCCAGCGTATCGACGTCGTTGGTGATGCGGCTGAGCACATCGCCCTTGCTGTGGCCGTTGAAGTAACTCATCGGAACGACAGCGATCTTGGCGGCGATCTCCTTGCGCATGCGATAGCAGATCTTTTGCGTGACGCCGGTCATGAGCCAGCCTTGGATCAGGCTGCAGACAGAGCTCGCCAGATACAGACAGAGCAAAAAGCCGAGCGTCTTGGCGATCCAGACAAAGTCGACATCGCCGGTGCCGTTGACCTTGGCAACCAAGCCCTCGAACAGTTTGGTGGTAACCTGGCCGAGCACCTTGGGCCCCACAATGTTAAAGATGACCGAGCACACGGCAAAGGCGACGGCGGCAAACACGGCAATCTTGTGCTGGCCGATATAGCCGAGCAGCTGCCTCATGGTGCCCTTAAAGTCCTTGGCCTTTTCGCCACGGCGCATGCCACCCATGCGGCCCATGGGACCACGCTGGCGGGTGGGCTTGGGAATCTGAGCCTTGGTCTCGTCTGCCATTAGCGCTCGCCTCCTTCCATGACGGCTGCAATTTCTTCTTGGGTAAGCCCCAGCTCCTCGGCGGAAAGCTGCGACTGTGCGATCTCTAGGTACGCCGGGCAGCTGCGCAGTAGCTCCTCGTGTGTGCCGGTGCCCACTACGTGGCCGTCGTCGAGCACGATGATCTGGTCGGCGTGCATGATGGTCGCGATGCGCTGGGCCACGACCACGAGTGCGGCGTCGGTGACGTTTTTGGCAAGCTCTTCGCGCAGGCGCGCGTCGGTCTTGTAGTCGAGGGCACTAAACGAGTCATCGAACACCACGACCTCGGGCTTTTTGGCCAACGCGCGGGCGATGGCCAGACGCTGGCGCTGACCACCCGAAACATTGGAGCCGCCCTGGCTGATAGGGGAGTCGTACCCGTCCTCGCGCTCGGCGATAAAGTCCTCCGCCTGGGCGACGCGTGCTGCCTGGCGCATATCCTCGTCACTCACCATGTCGCCGGCAAACTTAAGGTTGCTCTCGACGGTGCCCGAGAACAGGCGACCCTGCTGCGGGATGTAACCAATGCGGCGGCGAAGCTCGGAAAGGGTCATGTCGCGCACGTCGATGCCGTCGAGCGAAATGCTGCCGCCCGTGACGTCGTATAAGCGCGGAATCAGCTGCACAAGCGTGGACTTGCCCGAGCCCGTGGAGCCAATGATGCCGAGCATCTGACCGGCATGCGTGGTGAAGTTCACGCCGCTGATGACATCGGCGCGGGCATCGGGATACTGGAAGCTCACGTCGCGGAAGGTGAGCTCGCCGCGCGGCGCGCTGGCAGCGGGCAGTTTGGGCGAGGCAGGGTCGTTGATGCTCGTGGGACAAGTGATGACCTCATCTACGCGCTCGGCTGCGACCTCGGCACGGGGCAGGATGACCGAAACCATGGTGAGGATCATAAACGCCATGACGATCTGCATGGTGTAGGAGATGAACGCCATCATGTTGCCGACCTGCATCACGCCGTCGGACACGCCCTGCGCGCCAAACCAGACGATAAGCACGGTGATGCAGTTCATGACGAGCATCATGAGCGGCATCATAAAGCTCATGGCGCGGTTGGTGTAGAGCTGCGTGGTCATCAGGTCGAGCGAAGCCTTGTCAAAACGCTCGAGCTCATGCTCCTCACGGTTGAACGAGCGGATGGGCATAAGGCCGTCGAGCAGCTCGCGGGCGGTAAGGTTCACGCGGTCCACAAAGCTCTGCATCTTTTTGAACTTGGGCATGGTGAGGCCCATGAGCACGCCGACAACGGCCGAAACCGCGATGATGGCCACGGCGATGGTCCACTCCAGGCCGGTGTGGTTGGCCAGGACGCGCATGACGGCGACGATGCCCATGACGGGGGCCATCAGGCACATGCGGATAAACAGGGTTGCGGCCATCTGGATCTGCTGAATGTCGTTGGTGCAGCGGGTGATGAGCGAGGCCTGGCTAAACTTGCCCACCTCGGCCGGCGATAAGTGCATAACCTTGTTGAAGGTCTCGCGGCGCAGGTCGCGGGCGATGGAGCAGGCGGTGCGCGAAGCCACGGCACCGGTCAGGATGGTGGCAACGAGCGACACCAGGCACAGACCAAACATCGTGGTCGCCATGCGGCCCAGGTAGGCGTTCTGCACGTCGGCGGGGTCGATGCCCTGCGCCTTGTACTCGTCTTGCACATAGCTCACGGCGCGTTGGGTCACGATGGAGCCCGACATGGAGCCCATTTTGTCTGCCATATCGTTGGCGCCCTCGACGAGCTTGCCCTGGTCGATTAGGCCGCCTTCAACGCCTAGACGCAGGCTCTTCATGGTGATCTTGCCACCGTCGGCATCAATCTGTTTTTGCATGTTCTGCGCCGCAGCGGCCTTCTGCTGCATCTCGGCGAGTTGCTCGGGCGTCATCGCCGCCATCTGCTCGGGCGTGGGCATGGCCTGAGCGGCGCCGCCATCGCTTGCCTCGGTAGATGCGCCGGTCATGTCGCCCATGGAGTTGGCATCGATGCCCTGGTTGAACGAAAGGACGACAGTCTCGGGGAGGCTCATGATGTCGGCAATCTTGCCGCCGTCGGCGCGCTCCTCCTCGGTGCCCTTGTACGTTCGAATGCCGTTATTGTCCGCCTTGCCAAACACGGCCTCCACAGCCTTGGCGTCCTTGGTGCTCATAAAGAGTTCGAGGTCGTCGAGCGATTCGGCGCGGATGGTGTCGGGCACGGGCGACGCGATGCCGCCTTGCTGCACACCCACGTCGACGATGTCGCTCATATAGGTAGGCAGCGCCAGATCGGCGTTGCAGCTGATTACGATAAGTACGATAGCTGCGAACAGTGCCAGGATATGTTTTTTAAAGAGCTTGAGAATCCTCACTCGGCATCTCTCCTTTCTTGATTGCGGTCGATAATTTCGTTGGCACGTCTTAGAAGGCGCACCATCTCCTGGGTATCTGTTTCGCCGAGCTGCTCGAGGAAGGCCGCGGTGCGGTCCTCGAATTCCCGGCGTTTGATTTCGATGACCTGGAATCCCTTGTCGGTCACCGTGACGTGTACGCGACGACGGTCGGTCTTTGAGTGCTCGCGCTCGACCCAACCCTTGGCCTCGAGGGCGCGCAGGATATTGGCGATACGGGCGCTCGAGACCCAGGCACGATCGGCGAGTTCGCTCGGCGTGAGCGAGCCGCCGGCGCGCATGAGGGCGCGCATGACGGCCATCTCGCCACCCAGAGCCTGGTCGACAAAGCGCGAAACGCGCTGGTGCATGCTGCCAAACTCGGTAAAGAGCTGACGCCCAAGCTCATGGAAATCGGTATCTTCCACCGAAAACCCCTAACACTAGAAACTATTTTCGGTGAAAGATGATACCCGCGTATTCGGGTCTCATGCAGTGGGCAATATAAAGAGCGCATAAAGAGTAAAAAATTCAATTCCTGAAGCGTTTCAAAGAACTATTATGCCCGCGGTTAGGCGAGGGGTTGTCACCACCATGACGACTGGGACTCATTTATCGCCACGTGCGATGCTCCAACTTCCCGCAAGGAGACACCTGAATCAAGGGGGTTGGAGTCATGGCATTTGACTTCACGGGCAAAACCGCGATCGTTACCGGCGGCACTCAGGGCATTGGCCTCGAGATTGCCAAGGGCATCGTTGCGGGCGGCGGACACGTCGCGCTCATCGCAAGGAACGCTGCTAAGGGCGAGGCCGCGGTGGCCGAGCTTGGCGAGGGCAACAAGTTCTATCAGCTCGATGTCGCCGATGCACCCAAGGCGCGCGAGACCGTCGAGCAGATTTTTACGGACCTGCCGCAAACCAACATCCTGATCAACTGCGCTGGCGTCATCAGCACCAAGAAGTTCGACGAGATCGATGACACCGAGTGGCGTCGCACCATCGACATCAACCTCAACGGTACCTTCACTATGATGAACGCCGTGTACCCGCACTTTAAGGCGGCCCATGCCGGCACTATCGTCAACGTGAGCTCTGTCGCTGGCAAGATCGGTGGCGGCCTGCTCGGCACCGCGGCCTACGCGAGCTCTAAGGCCGGTGTCAACGGCCTGACCAAGGCAGTCGCCAAGGAAGGCGGCAAGTTTGGCGTCCGCTGCAACGCCGTGTGCCCGTCACTTACCCTTACCGATATGACCTCGATCCTCTCTGACGAGAACTCTCATCGCATCATCAACGGTATTCCTCTGGGCCGCGCCGCCCAGGCCAGCGAGCCTGCGCAGATGGTGCTGTTCTTCGCTTCCGACCTCGCCAGCTTCGTGAACGGCGAGATCGGTGACTGCGACGGTGGCATCGTTCTGGACGGGTAATACTCCGCGACGATTATTTGGCGACGGCTCCTGCGACTCGGGACCGTCGCCTTCTTTCTGATATAGGCGCATGCGGCTACGATTCGCATGCATCCAAAGGAGATATATATGAGTGAATCGGCTGCGGTGGAGGCGCCGGCGGCAAAGGAGCCGTTCTTTAAGATGTCCTCCATCCCGGGCGCCAATATCTTGGTGCCGCTTCTGTTGGGCTGTCTGCTCAACACGCTATTCCCCGACCTGTTCAAAACGCTCGGCAGCTTTACGCTTGGCATGACCCAGCAGGGCGCTGGCCCGCTCGTGGGCGCTTTTTTGCTCATCGTCGGTACGACGATTTCGTTTAAGAGCGCTCCTGCCGCCGCTGCCCGCGGCGCCATCATCATCGCCGTCAAGCAGATCGTGGTCGTTGCCATGTCGCTGCTCATCCTTTATGTGTTCAACGACAACTTGTTTGGCATCTCTGCCATGGTGATGCTGGCGGCTTGCACCGGCGCCAACAACGCTATGTACGCTGGTCTGATGGGCACCATGGGCAATGAGGCCGAGCGTGGCGCCGTCGCCATCACCACGCTGGTTGTCGGCCCTCCGGTCACGATGATCGTGCTCGGCGCTGCCGGTCAGGCTCCGATCGGCTGGTCGCTCGTGGGCGCCATCCTGCCGATCGTCGTCGGCATTATTCTGGGCAACCTCTTCCCGAGCTTTAAGAAGATGATGGCACCGGCACTTTCCGCCATCATCGTGCTCGTCTTCTTTGCCATGGGCTCGACCATGACCTTTGGCCAGCTCATTAATGGCGGTCTTCCCGGTATTCTGCTCGGCGTGATCTGCTCGGTGGTCTTTGCAATTCCCGTCATCGCGGTCGATAAGCTCACGGGTGGTACGGGTGTCGCAGGTGCGGCCATTTCGAGCTGCGCCGGAGCCAATGTGGCCACGCCTGCCGCCATGGCAAGCGTCAACGAGGCCATGTACGGTGGTGCTGTGCTCGCGACGGCTACGGCACAGGTTGCTGCCTGCGCTATCGTGACGGCCATTTTGACCCCGCTCGTTACCAGCTGGTGCCACAAGCATTTTGAGGGCCAGCAGAGCAACAGCAAGGCAGCGACCGACAAGGCCGCCTCAGCCGCCTAATGCCAAGCGGCAATCAAAGCTAAAAAACTAGCCATGCCACAGGGCGGCCATGGGAAGGAAATCCCGTGGCCGCCCCGCAGTTTCTGTAGGGTCTCAGGGGTACTTTACCCTGCTAAAGCTGGCATAACAGCTAGAGTGAACGTCGTACAAAGGCAAGGAAAAATACCAAACAAATCGGTGAACGGTAGTTGTTCGCGCGCGCATTTCCTGCGGGTTTGTAAAAAAAGCCATTATGATATAAAAAAAGAAACATATAACAGCCCAGATGCAGAGGGTCGCTATGTTATCCTTCTCAGACGGGTGAAATCTTGGGTTTTGGGTTGTAGTTCCAAGGTGGACAAACGTTTTTCCTGCACCAACGTGTGGTGAAGAACGGAAGAAACCGGTAGTGCAAGCCGAAAATTCAAGAATTCAATAAGCAGCGGTGTGAGAGAGCGCCGCATTACACGTAACTAGGAGCGTGGTTACACAATGCAGGAGGCATGGGAAGGCTTCAAGGAAGGTATCTGGACGGGAGAGGTTGACGTCCGAGACTTCATCCAGAAGAACTACACCCCCTACGAGGGCGATGAGTCGTTCCTCGTAGGTCCGACCGAGCGTACCAAGGAGCTGTGGGGCGAGGTTCTCGACCTGCTGCTTAAGGAGCGCGAGCAGGGTGGTGTCCTCGATATGGACACCAAGACCGTCACGGGTATCGTGAGCCACCCCGCTGGCTACATCGATAATGCCCATCGCGACAAGGAGACCATTGTTGGCCTCCAGACCGACAAGCCGCTCAAGCGCGCGCTGCACGTCAACGGTGGTATCCGCATCGCTTGCCAGGCTGCCAGCCAGCACGGCTACAAGGTCGACGAGAACGTTGTCGAGCGCTACACCTTCGAGCGCAAGACCCACAACGCCGGCGTCTTCGATGTTTACACCCCCGAGATGCGTGCTTGCCGCTCGGCCCACATCATCACCGGTCTGCCCGATGGCTATGGCCGCGGCCGCATCATCGGCGACTACCGTCGTGTCGCCCTGTACGGTGTCGACTACCTGATCAAGGACAAGGAGGCCCAGAAGGCTTCCACCCCGACGGTCATGACCGCCGACAACATCCGCGATCGTGAGGAGCTGCAGGAGCAGATCCGCGCCCTCGGCGAGCTCAAGATGATGGCCGAGACCTATGGTTTCGATATTTCCAACCCTGCTACCAACACGCAGGAGGCCATCCAGTGGATGTACTTCGCCTACCTCGCTGCCGTCAAGGAGCAGAACGGCGCCGCTATGTCCATCGGCCGTACCTCTACGTTCATCGACATCTACGCTGAGCGCGACCTTGCCAACGGTACCTTCACCGAGGAACAGATTCAGGAGTTCGTGGATCACTTCATCATGAAGCTCCGCATGGTCAAGTTTGCCCGTACCCCCGAGTACCAGGCCCTGTTCACCGGCGATCCGCAGTGGGTCACCGAGTCCATCGGCGGCATGGGTGTTGACGGCCGTACGCTCGTTACCAAGATGAGCTACCGCTACCTGCACACGCTCGAGAACATGGGCACCAGCCCCGAGCCCAACATGACCGTTCTGTGGTCGACCCGTCTGCCCGAGAACTTCAAGAAGTTCTGCGCCAAGACTTCTGTCGCCAGCTCCTCGATCCAGTACGAGAACGACGACCTCATGCGCGTTTACCACGGCGACGACTACGGCATCGCCTGCTGCGTGTCCTCCATGCGCATCGGCAAGGAGATGCAGTTCTTCGGTGCCCGTGCCAACCTGGCCAAGTGCCTGCTGTACGCACTCAACGGCGGCGTTGACGAGGTCTCCAAGAAGCAGGTCGGCCCCAAGTATCGCGCCGTCGAGGGCGATACGCTCGATTACGACGACGTTGTGGCCAAGTACAACGACATGATGAAGTGGCTCGCTGGCGTGTACGTCAACTCGCTGAACATCATTCACTACATGCACGACAAGTATTGCTACGAGCGCATCCAGATGGCCCTGCACGACAAGCACGTGCACCGCTGGTTCGCTACGGGCATCGCTGGCCTTTCCGTCGTGGCTGACTCCCTGTCCGCCATCAAGTACGCCAAGGTCCATCCCGTCCGTGATGAGAACGGCATCATCGTCGACTTCGAGACCGAGGGCGAGTTCCCCAAGTACGGTAACGACGACGACCGCGTCGACCAGATCGCTCACGACGTTGTACACCAGTTCATGGAGTACATCCGCATGAACGATACCTACCGCAACTCCGTGCCTACGACCTCGGTTCTGACCATTACCTCCAACGTCGTGTACGGTAAGAAGACCGGTTCCACGCCCGACGGCCGCAAGGCTGGCCAGCCGTTCGCCCCGGGTGCTAACCCCATGCACAAGCGCGATAGCCACGGCGCCATCGCTTCGCTGTCTTCGGTTTCCAAGCTCCCGTTCCGCGATGCTCAGGACGGCATTTCCAACACCTTCTCCATCATCCCGAGTGCGCTCGGCAAGGAGGACCAGGTGTTCTTTGGCGATATCGACCTTGATCAGCTGGGCGAGTAACTATTGTTAGTGCTATACTAACAATAACGATTACTGATTAGTGCGCCGGTTTCGGCCGGCGCCTATCAATCGAAGGAGATACATTATGAAGGTTTCTGAAGTTTCTGAGACTCAGGCCGATAACCTGGTCCACATGCTCGACGCTTACGCCGAGAAGGGTGGCCACCACCTGAACATCAACGTCTTCAACCGTGAGACGCTGCTCGACGCTCAGGCTCACCCCGAGAAGTATCCGCAGCTGACCATCCGCGTTTCCGGCTATGCCGTGAACTTCCACACGCTCACCAAGGAGCAGCAGGACGAGGTCATTGCGCGTACCTTCCACAACAAGTTTTAAAGGGACTCAACTCCCACCGGAGACCCGGTAAGGCCTACGCATTTTGCCTCTCAAACGTCCTCGCCGCTTCGCGGCTGCGGAATGTTTGCGAGACAAAGTGCTCCCGGCCTTGCCGGGTCTCCTGCGTTGTCGTCCTTTAGGGAACCACGCTAAATTAAATTGGTGTCCTCGGACATGCAAAGAGGCTCGCTGCGCACTTCGTGCGGCGAGCCTCTTTGCGTCCTGACGCTCCTATTTGGCAAGGTGTTTTTTAGAATTCATTTTGCGCTCGGCCTCGAAGGCTTGCCTGTCCCAATCGAGCGGAAGTCCCGCCTCGACCCATGCCTCGTAGGCCCTCCTTATGGGCTTGAGTTCCCTTTGGC
>DBEYUK010000052.1:0-31796 GCA_048181625.1 Collinsella sp.
ACGAGCGTCGGGAAGACACGCCGAGGTCGCCGCGGACGGGTTGATATAGGGAGAGGGCCTGACCCCATATCGTTGGGGCCAGGCCCGATTTTGCCTCTTGACAATGTCCTGCTCATATTAAAAGGAACGTCCCTAACTGCCAGATAAAAATACGAGCGAGGATTTTGAGGTCCTCGCTCGTTTTTGTTTTAGGTGATGTCTCGACCGTGCGGCTACTTGTCGGCAGCGGTCTTTTTGGTAGTCGACTTCTTGGCCGTCGTCTTTTTGGCGGTCGTCTTCTTGGCAGCAGTCTTCTTTGCCGCCGTCGTCTTCTTGGCCGTGCTCGCCTTGGTCGTGGTCTTGCGGCCGCGGGCGGGCTTCTTCTCCTTGGTCGGGCAGTCCATGTTCACGCAGATGCGCCACGGACCGCGCGCCGTGTTGACCACCACGATGGGGGCGCCGCACTCGGGGCAGGTCTCACCCGTCGCCTCGAGCTTACCGCGCGCCGGCAGAGGATAGCTCACGCCGCAGTCATCGTAGTTGGTGCAGCGGATAAAGCGCTTGCCGCTCTTCTCGCTCTTGTGCGCGATCAGGTCGCCATGGCGTCCGGCCTCGGCGCACACCTTGCACTCGCCCACCTTAAGGTCAGGCTCGTAGTTGGTGGGGCACGTGGGGTTCACGCAAATCTCGAAGGCCTTCTGGCGGAACGGCTGGCACTTAATGCGCGGCGCGCCGCACTCGGGGCACACGGCCGCCTCGCCCTCGAGCGGGCTTACCTTGACGCCGCTCGGCACCGGATAGGTCACATCACAGTCGGGCCAGCCCATGCAGCCGATAAAGCTGCCGCGGGTCTTGGCGCTCGTCTTCATAACCAGGTCCTTGCCGCACTTGGGGCAGGCGCCCACGCGCGCATCGGCCGTGACGGCGTCGCTGATGGCGTCGCCCAGCTCCTGCGTATGCTTGAGCAGCTCGTCGAGCACGCCGGCCAGCAGCGCGCGCGAGTGCGTCACGACATGCTCTTCGGTATCCTCGCCGCGCTCCACGCGGGTCATGTCGCCGTCGAGCTCACTGGTCATATCGGGGCTCGTGATGCGCGGGGCAAACTGCGACAGTGCATCGATAATGGCGATGCCCAGCTGGCTCGGCTCAACGGGATCGTTTTTGAGATAGCGCACGGCATACAGGCGCTCGATGATGCTCGCGCGCGTGGACTTGGTGCCCAGGCCGCGCTTTTCCATCTCCTGCACGAGCTTGCCCTGGCTGTAGCGCGCGGGCGGCTCGGTCTGCTTTGCCTCGAGCTTAATGTCGAATACGTCGACCGTGTCGCCCTGCTCCAGCGGCGGCATCTGCTCATCGCGCTTAAGTCCATACGGATACGCCTCGCGGAAGCCCGGGGTCACGAGCACATCGCCCGAGGCCACGAACGGCTCGCCGTTGACGTCGAGCTCGAGCTTGGTGTTCTCGATGGTCGCAGGACCCATAAGCGTCGCCAGGAAGCGGCGGGCGATGAGGTCGTAGAGCTTGCGTTGGCCGCCATCGAGCGTGGACGGATCGCCCTCGCCCGTGGGGTAGATAGGCGGGTGGTCGGTGGTCTCGACTTTGCCGCGCGTGGGCTTCATGGGGCCGGCGAGCACCTTTTTGCACACGGGCGCCAGCGCCGGGTTGATCTTTGCAAGGTCGCTCACCACAGCGCCCAAATCGAGCGTCGCGGGGTACACGGTGTTGTCGACACGCGGGTAGCTGATGAGACCGGCCATGTAGAGGGACTCGGCGATGCGCATGGTACGCGCAGGCGAGATGCCCTCGGCCGCGGCGGCAGCCTGCAGCGAGGTCGTCGCAAACGGCGTGGGCGGCTGCTGCTTGCGGGAGCGCTTGGTCACTGCGGCGACGGTTGCCGTCGTAGCGCCGTCAACATGGCCGTACGCCGTCTCAGCAGCATCCTTGTCGGTAAAGCGTGCCGTCTTGTGCGCAATCTTAAAGCGATCGTCCTCGGCAGCGCCCTGCGCGGCACCCATGCCGCGAATCTGCCAATAGTCCTCGGGCACAAACGCCATGCGCTCACGCTCGCGCTCGACCACCAGGGCAAGCGTCGGCGTCTGCACGCGGCCGGCGGAACGCACGTTGCCAAAGCCGCCGAACTTGGCGAGCGTCAGGTAGCGCGTGAGCACCGCACCCCAAATGAGGTCGATGTGCTGACGGCTCTCGCCGGCGTCGGCCAGATTCTGGTCGAGCGTGACGAGATTATCGAAGGCGTGCGTGATCTCGGCCTTGGTAAACGAAGAGTACTGGGCGCGGGCAACCGGCAAGTCCGGCGCAACCTCACGCACCTTGTTGAGAGCGTCCGAGCCGATCAGCTCGCCCTCGCGGTCGAAGTCCGTGGCGATGATGACGCTGTCGGACTTCTTAGCCAGGTTCTTGAGCGAGCGAATGAGTTCCTTCTCGGCCGGCAGCTTAATGACGGGCGCCCAGGTGAGGTAAGGCAGGCTCTCGAGCTTCCAGCCCTTGATGGAGATGCCGTCGGCAAGGAACGGCTTACGCTTGGTGTCGTAAGGCGGACGAGCCAGGCCATCGGGCATGTCGGCCGGCAGCATCTCGCCGTCCTCAGTAACCGAATACCAGCCCAGCTTTTTATCGAACAGCACGCTGTCGCAAAAATCGGGCGCAAGGATGTGACCGGCCAGGCCGATGGTCACGCACTCCTCGCCCTTCCACTCAAAACGGTAGATGGCGGTGTTGTACACCTTATCCTTTTTGGGTTTACCCGTGGACAGACGCTCGGCGATCTGACGCGCGGCGTCGTTTTTCTCGGCGATGATGAGCTTCAAAAGAGGCTCCTATCTCGTGTCTCTGCGGCTACGCCCGCCCGTATGGCGGCCGATTTACGCCCTTGCTTGCTCGATCTGCCCGATGAGCCAATCGCACCAGGCATCCATGCCCTCGCCCTTGCGCGCGCTCACGGCAAACCGCGGCGCCTGCGGATTGAGGTCATCGAGTGTCTTAGTATACCTATCCATGTCAAAATCGAAAGCCGGGGCCACGTCGACCTTATTGAGCAGCTGCGCGCCGGCGTGCTGGAAGATGCCCGGGTACTTGATGGGCTTGTCGTCGCCCTCGGGCACCGAGAGAATCATGATGGACAGGTTCTCACCCAGGTCAAAGTCGACCGGGCAGACCAAGTTGCCCACGTTTTCGATAAAGATGACGTCGATGTTCTCCAGACCGACGGCCTGGTCGAACGCGTCAACGGCCTCCATGATCATGTTGCCCTCGAGGTGGCACAGGCCACCCGTGTTGATCTGGATGGCGGGCATGCCGGCTTCCTTCATGGTGATGGCGTCGACATCCGAGGCGATATCGCCCTCGATGACGGCACAGCGCAGGCCAGCCTTGTCGCGCAGGCGCTCGTTGGTGCCCAGGATCGTGGTGGTCTTGCCCGAACCGGGGCTCGACAGCACATTGATCACATAGGTGTTTGTCTCTTTAAATCGCTGTCGCAGCTGATCTGCCAGGCGCTCGTTGCGCGACAGAATCGGCGACGCGATATCAATCGTTTTCTCAGCCATACTCGGCACTCCTTACTTTGGCCCCTTTATACCCCATCACCAGATGGCTAGCGGGCTAATCGTCGGGGGTTTCGATTTCGATACTTGCGATGTCGAGCTCGCGGCCGTGCAGCAGACGCACGTTGGCGCCGCCACATTGGGGACAGCGGCAATGGAAGCGATCGTGCTCAAAGACCTCCCCGCAGTCCAGACACTCGCTTTGTGGATGGACTTCCTCCACGGCAAGCTCGCAGCCTCGCGTGAGCGGGTCCTCATCGCGAAATGTCTCCCACGCAAAGTCGAGCGCCTCGCGCACAACTTCGGTCATATCCCCGATACGCAGCGTTACCAAAACGGCGCGCGAGGCCCCCGCCCCACGCGCCGCGCGAATCACTGTATCGAGTATGCCGTTGACAATGCCAACCTCGTGCATACCGATTTACTCCTCGTCGTCCTCATCGTCCGAGAACAGGTCCAGACGGCTCACAAACAAGCCCTCCTTGCCCTCGCGCGCGGTAATGACCACGCGGGCGATGGCGAGCGAGATCTCGTAGAGCGAGAGCAGGGCACCATACATGAGGCCCAGCGTAACGGGCGAGCCGTCGGGCGTAATCACAGCCGAGCCCACAAGCAGGCCCACGTACACGTAGCGCCAGGCGCCGCGGAAGGCCGCGTAGGACACGATGTGGAAGACGGACAGGTAGAAGATGATGAGCGGCAGCTCAAACGCCACGCCAAAGCCGATCATAAAGAGCAGCTCCATGTTGACGTAGTTCTCCAGGTCGGGCAGCGCCGTGGCGACGGCCGAGGTCTCGCCGATAAGCCACTCAAAGCCCGCCGGGATGATGATGAAATAGCAGAAGATGGCGCCCAGGAAGAACAGCACCGTCGAGGCGAGCACCGTGGGCACGACCCATTTGCGCTCGTTGGGACGCAGTGCCGGCAGGAAAAATGCCAGAATCTGCCAGATGATCATGGGCGTGCACATGACCACGGCCATCTTGATGGCCAGCGAAAAGCGCAGACCAAAACCGCCGAGCGTGGTGGTGATGTAGAACTTACCGTCCGGCACAAAGGAGCGGATGGGGTCTTCCAAGATGTCGAGCACCACGGGCGTGGCGAAATACAGCACGATAGCGGCGGCAAACACCGACACGACCACGATGGTCAGGCGGCGACGGAGCTCTCCCAGGTGATCGAAGAGCGGCATGCGCGCAGGTCCGATAGGCATTACTCATCGCCTCCCTTCGGGGCGTCGGCGGCAGCGGCGCTGTCCTCGGCCTCGAGCTCGCGGGCGAGCTGATCGACGACGGCCTTGCGCTTGCGGGGACGACGGGCATAGAGGTCGGCCGTCGTGGGCTCTGCCGGCTCGGGCTCCGGCTCCGGCTCAGCAGCAGGCTCGGGCTCGACGACAGGCTCGGCGGCAGCGGCAGGCTCGGCACCCTCGGCCTCCTCAGCAGCACCCTCGCCCTCGGCGGCAGCCTCGCTCGCGGCCTTCTCGGCAGCAAGGCGGGCACGGCGCTCGGCAAAGGTCTCCTTCTTGGCGGGCGCTGCCGTCTCGGCGGCATCCTTGTCCGCATCGGAATCGTCATCGACGGCAGTCTTCTTGGGCTTGACCGGTGCCGAAGCGGCCTCACTTACCGGATCGATAATCTCAGACTGAACAACGGCCGTCATCTTTTCCTGCGTCTCGCGGAACTGACGGATGGCACGGCCGATCGTGCGGCCCATCTGCGGGAGCTTATCCGGGCCAAACAGCAAAAAGCCGAAGACCACGATGATCGCGAGCTCACCCTCTCCAATACCAAACACACATACCTCCAAGGCTCGATGTGAGTCGAGCCCGCACCGCGCCATTCGGCCGGAACTCGTCTATTCATTCGGTCAAGTATAGCGCCCGGACGCCAAAACGTCCGAGCGCATCACAAACATATGCCAAACGGCACGCCCTTTTGGGGGCAAAGATTATGCAGCGGTGATCGAAATCTCCTGGTCGACACCCAACAGCTGAACCACGCGCATTACCGGGGGCTGCACATTGGTGCAGCCAAAACGCTTGCCGTGGTCGACCGCGTGGTGCGCGGCGCCCACGAGCACGCCAATGCCCGTCGAGTCGATGTAGCTCACCTGGGCAAAATCGAGCTCAACGGCCTCGGTGGGCTGCTCGAGCGCCAGGTCGATGGCATTGCGCAGGCTATCGGCGTTAGAGATATCGATCTCGCCGGTTACCTTAATGGTGTAGAGCTCTGGCGTGGGGTTGGTGGAAATACCCAAATCCATGTATATGCTCCTTTACGTATCGAAAGTGCGGATAGTACGGGAAGCCGCGCGTTAGGCGCGCTCGGCACGCGCAAGCTCGGCAGCGACGAGCTTAACGGCCAGCACCAGCACATCGAGCGCGGCCTCCAGGTCCTCGACCGTGGGATAGCTCGGCGCGATGCGGATGTTGGTGTCGCGCGGGTCCTTGCCATAGGGCCAGGTGGCACCGGCCGGCGTGAGCTTGACGCCCAGGTCGGCGCAGAGCGCGGCGACCTTCTGGGCCGAGCCCTCGGGACCATCGAAGCTTACAAAGTAGCCACCGCGGGGGTGCGTCCAAGTGGCGCAGCCCGTGTCGCCCAAGCCCTCGGTGAGCTTGCGCTCGACGGCCTCAAAGCGCGGACGCAGGAACTCGGCATGCTTTTTCATGTGCTCCTTGACCGCCTCGATGGTAGGAAGGAAGCGCACGTGACGCAGCTGGTTGAGCTTGTCGGCGCTGATGAGGCCGGCCTTCAGGCGCTTGGAGAACTCGGCGATGACCGCGGGGCTCGCACCGATAAAGCCGATGCCGGCGCCCGGGAAGGTGATCTTGGACGTCGAGGCAAAGGCCACCACGCGGTCCTCGGTGCCCGCCGCGCGAGCGAGGTCGAAGATGTTGGCGAGCTTGTCGGTCTCGTCGTACAGGTCGTGCACGCAGTAGGCGTTGTCCCAGAAGATGCGGAAATCGGGCGCGGCCGTGGGCATCTCGACCAAGCGGCGCACAGTGTCCTCGCTAAAGGTGATGCCCGTGGGGTTGGAATACTTGGGCACGCACCAGATACCCTTGATGGAGTCGTCGGCGGCAACGAGGCGCTCGATCTCGTCCATGTCGGGGCCGTTGTCGGTCATCGCGACGGGGACGTTCTCGATGCCCAGGTCGGCGGTGATGCCAAAGTGGCGATCGTAGCCGGGAACGGGGCACAGGAACTTGACCTTCTTGCCGTCGTGCGCGGCCTCGTAGGCGTCCCAGGGCTCGCTGCCGCACGAGCCGCAGCGCCAGAACATGCCGGCGATGTCATGCTCGATCAAAAGGCTCGACGAACCCAGCACGAGCGTCTGCTCGGCGGGGCAACCCAGGAACTCCCCCGCCAACTTGCGTGCCGAGGGAATGCCCTCAAAGCAGCCGTAGTTGGAACAGTCGACGTTGCCGTCGTGCAGATCGGCATCGGCATTGAGGATATCGAGCATGGGTCGAGAGATGTCCACCTGGGAGGGCGACGGCTTGCCGCGGGCCATGTCGAGCGCCAGGCCCTTGGCCTTGACCTCGGCGACCTCGGCCTTGAGCGCCTCGATGGCGGCATCGAGTTCGGTGGTTTCCATCTTCTGGTAGATCGTCTGCATGGGTGCGACCTTTCACGAAGCGGTACGTTGCAATTCTTCTAAGTATAGACCGCCACCGTCACAACGTTATGAAGCCGTGATAGATTAAGTCCATCGCAATAAATTACGAATCGCCGCGCATGCCGGCGTGAAGCGCCCAAGGAGGCACTATGGAGTACGGATCGTTCCAGGCCGAGGAATTCGGCGACCTGCAGCGCCTGGTCGACGGACTGTTTTACGACCGCCACACCATCGACCGCCTGAATCTCATCGTGCAGGCCGAGATCTTGGACCTCGCGCCCGACCTCATGGAGATCGTCAACCTGCTACCGCCCGGCTATTACGACCGCCAGTCACTTTGCGACCAGCTCAACTCCGCCTTGGCCGCCCACGGCTGGGGCGCCATCTACGGCACCGTAGAATAAACCTAGTCATTAAGAACGTCCCGAATGACTAAAACGCCGCCTGTGATGGTGTTCACAGGCGGCGTTTTCAAACTTGTATGTGCTCTTACTCGTCCTTGGGCGCGGGGTGCTTGCAGATCACACTCATGTAGATCATGCCAAGTACGGCCGCGGTGACAGAGCCGGCGAGAATAGCGGCCTTGGCAGCCAGAACCTCAAACTGGGCCGTCGGGAAGGCGAGGCCGCTGATGAGAATCGACATGGTAAAGCCGATACCGCCCAGAATGCCCACGCCGGCAATCATATGCCAGTTGACATTGTGCGGCAGCTCGCAGGCCTTGAGCTTGACCAAGGCGAACGTCATGCCAAAGATACCGATCGGCTTACCCAGCAGCATGCCAAAGTACACGCCGAGCGTCACCGGGTCGGTGAGCAGCGTGCTCATGTCCACGCCCACTAGGCGAACCTGTGCGTTGACGAACGCAAAGATCGGCAGGATCACAAAGTTGACCGGCGTGGAGATCAGGCGCTCCATGCGGATGAGCGGCGGGGTCACGCGGTGCATGACGCGCTCGACTTTGGTGGTCGAGACGGTAAAGTCATGCTGGCCCAAGATGTGCGCCTCGTCGTCGTAGCGGTCATCGAGCAGCGGCAGGCACTCGCCCAACCAATCGGTGAGGCTATCGAGCTTGACGCCGCACTTGGCCGGGATGGTAAAGGCCAAGATGACGCCGGCGAGCGTAGCGTGCACGCCGCTCTTGAACATGCAGAACCACAACAGCAGGCCCAGTACCGAATACGGGGCAAGGCGGTAATGCTGCGTCTTGTTGAGCCACACGAGCGCACAGGTCACAAGCGCGGCGGCGCCCAACCAAAACGGATTGGGGCTCTGACCGTAGAAGATGGCGATGGCGGCGATGGAGATGAGGTCGTCGGCGATGGCGAGCGTCGAGAAGAACACGCGCACGCCGTTGGGCACGCGGTTGCCCAAAAGCGACAGCACGCCCAGCGCAAAGGCAATATCGGTTGCCATGGGAATGGCCCAGCCGTTGTGCGCGCCGGCATGGTTAAAGATCAGATAAATGCAGGCGGGAACGACGACGCCGCCCACGGCCGCCAGCATGGGAAGCATAGCCTGGCGCGGGTTCTTGAGCTCGCCAACTGTCATCTCGTACTTAAGCTCAATGCCCACCAACAAAAAGAAGATCGCCATGAGGAAGTCGTTGACGAAAAGCTCAACGGTGAGACCGGCCGTAAGGTTGCCCAGACCCACATACAGCGGGGTCTCCAAAAAGTGATGGATGGCCTCGTAGGCATCGGTGTTGGCGCAAATGACGGCGGCGATGGCGGCGAAGACCATGACGGCGGCGGAAATCGTGCCGTTCTCGGTGATGCGCTCCCAAATGTCGTGGCGCTCAAAACGCTTGCGCTCACGGACGTTGAACAGCTGCTCGGGTGCTGCCATGGGCGGCTCCTTTCACGGGAAAGCTCCCGTCTTAAAAAAACACGGCCCGCCCAAGTGGCGGCGCCGCGCTCTAACGTATTACGCTTGCATCTAGCCTACCCTGCACGACAAGCGCGCAAGCGTGGCCGAAAAGCGGAACCACAGGTTGAACATTATTTGCTCAACGGCACGGGCACGCCTGTCCAAGAGACGACGCGGCGACGTGCACAAAAAACGACCGGAGCGCGGGGCGTCCGCGATCCGGTCGTGGCGTTTGGTCAACTAAACCTAGCAGGCGGCCATGATGGGGGCAGCGACCTGCTTCTTACGGGAGAGGACGCCCGGCATCCAGACGCCGTCGTGCTCGTCGGCAATGCCCAGGCCCTTCTGAGCAGCCTCGGTCTCGCCCTCGAGCAGGACCTGCGAGCCCTCCTCCATGATGTCGGTGATGCACAGGACGATGCCGTCGGCACCCTTCTCGGCGGCGTAGGCGCGCATGGCCTCGCGAATCTCGTCGATCATGCCAAGCGCACGGCTCTTGTCGACAGTCTCGTACTGGCCGATGAGCAGCTTCTTGCCGGCAGGCTCGAACATCTTGATGTCGTTGCCGACCATCTCGGCTGCGGTGAAGGAGCCGGACGGACGGGTGAGGAAGACCTCCATGCCAAACTTGACCGGGTCGACGCCCACCTGCTCGCCGAGCTTGGCGGCGACGGCGCGGTCGACATCGGTGGTGGTGGGGCTCTTGAGCATGAGCGTGTCGGTCATCATGGCCGAGAGCAGCAGCTTGGCCTGGACGTCGGAAAGCTCAACGCCGAGCACGCCGGCGAGCTTGGTGACGATGGTGCAGCTGGAGCCCCAGGGCAGGCAGATGTAGTGCAGCGGGCCGGCGGTCTCGAAGTCGCCGATGCGGTGATGATCGACAACGCCAAAGACCGTGGCGTCCTTAAGGCCGGCGACGGACTGGGCAGACTCGTTGTGGTCGGTGAGGACGACGAGCTGACCAGCCTCGACGGACTCGATCACGCGGGGCTCGGCGATGCCGGCGTCGGCGAGCAGCTTGGCGGACTCGGCCGGAAGCTGACCAAGGGCGCAGGCCTCGTAGGTGTTGCCGGCATACTCAACCTGGTTGAGCAGCTGGGACAGGACGACGGCGCTCATGATGGCGTCGTTATCGGGGTTCTGGTGACCAAAGACAAGAACGTTTGCCATGGATATCCTCCACTTGATATGTGTACTTGGACGTAGCTATGGTAGCACGCCGATGCCGAGCCTTCGCAGACGGAAGGGCCACGGCATATTTTGGGGCGCAGGCACGGGGGCCAAGGCTGTCCCTTTTGCACCATGTTGGTGCAATGTAACCTGTCCCCCTTGCACCAGCTATTTACCGGCAGCGCGCAGGGCTACGTAGGCAGCACCGATGATGCCGGCGTCGTTTCCGAGCGAAGCGACCTTAATGGGCGTCTCGCGCGAGGCGGAAAGCGCGTACTGCTTAAAGTGCTCGCGAACCTTGTCGAGGTAGACATCGGCCGAGGCGGAGGCGCCGCCGCCGATGAGGAACATCTCGGGGTCGACCACGTTGGCGATAAGTGCCAGGGCGCGGCCGAGGTAGTCGGCCATGGTGTCGGCCGCGGCCAGCGCGAGCTTGTCGCCCTCGCGGCAGGCCTGGAACACGTCCTTGGAATCTGAGGGGCCGGTGAGCTCGATGGGCTCGACGCCCGCCTTCTTGCACTCGGCAAGGTAGTTGCTCACCACGCCAGTGGCGCTGGAATACTGCTCCAGATGGCCATGGCCGCCACAGCCGCAAGTGCGCTCCTCGGCCGGGTTCAGGCACATGTGGCCAATCTCGCCGCCAGCGCCCACAACACCCGATACCACGTCACCGTTAACGATAACGCCGCCGCCCACGCCGGTACCGATGGTGACCATCACCACGTTCTGCACGCCCTTGGCAGAACCGAGCCAGGCCTCGCCCATAGCAGCAGCGTTGGCGTCGTTCTCGTACTTAACGACCGCGTCGGGGCAGTGCTCCTGGATGGCGATCTTGAGCTCGGGCAGGTTGATGGCGATGTTCGCCTTGACCTTGGCATCGCCCGATGCCGGGATGGGGCACGGAACGGCCAGGCCAATGCCCGACACAAAGGCACGCGGAATCTGGGCCTTGGCGACCACCCGGTCGATAGCCTCGGTCACCGCGGCAAAGCCCGCAGCGTCAACGATAGGAGGCGTGGGCACGCTGGCCTTGGCAAGCAGGTTGCCGTCGTCGTCGAACAGGCCCTCCTTAACCGAAGTGCCGCCGACGTCGATGCCGATGTAGTACTGCTTAGGTTCCATGGGAGCCCACCTTTCTCGTTTAAACATTGCCTGTATGGTACCGCTCCCAAGGCAAAAACCTACCAAAAAGGGACAGGTTTGTTTTGGCAGGTTTTATCTGGGGAAGCGCAGAGTACGAGATTCGGTTCGCTGGGTGTTATATCGGTTCGGCCCCGTCCTCGGACCGATCATTTCTCAACACGATGCTACTCGGATGTTTATCATTTAAAACGCTCTAATTTTACAAGCGGGGCGACTTTTAATTTTATCTTTCTCGAACTTTTCAATAACTCAATAGAGATACTTAGGTGTTGACTATACTTTCTTTTATTCTCAATCAAGTTGGAAAGGAGGTTCCTTGATTCCCAAATACGAGACGATAGCTGCAGACATTCGTCGAAGCATCGAGGACGGCGCACTTAAACCGGGCGACAAGCTTCCCACCGTCGTAGAGTTTTGCGAGCTGTATAGCGTTTCTAAGATCACCGTCAAACGAGCTATTGAACAAATCACCGAGGAAGGTCTTATTACCAGCCGTCGTGGATCGGGTACCTACGTTAAGGACACGGCGGGACTTCCCGGCCAGGCGTTTTTCCAGGGCAAAAACGACCGTGCCCAGGGTTTTTCGTATGAGCACCGCGGGGAGAAGGTGACCTCGGTGGTCTACGATTTCTCGATCGTTAATCCACCAGCGGACATCGCAGCCCAGCTGGGAATTGCCGAGGATGACTTTGCCTATCACGTCGTGCGCGTGCGTCAGGCCGATGAGAAGCCCATCGTTATCGAGTACACCTACATGCCCCTCGAGCTGATTCCAGGCCTTAAAAAGAAGGACCTGTACGGATCGGTCTACCACTTCATCCGCGAGCAATGTGGGCTGAAGATTTCGAGCTTCCACCGTACCATTCGCGCCGTGGCAGCAACCGAGGAAGAAGCCGAGCGTCTGGACACCAAACTTGGCTCTCCCCTGCTCGAGCTCACCCAGATTGGCTTTTTGGACAGCGGCGCCGCCTTTGAGTATTCGAGCTCGCGCAACGTTGGCGATCGCTTTGAGTTGCACAACGTAACGTTGGCATAGGTTTTTGTAGTCACGCGGGCGCTCGTTTTGAGCCGTCTTACGCGGCACCCGCACAACCTTATGGGAGTATGCACATGTCCGATTTGATTAAACTCACGCCGATCTTCCACGAGAAGATCTGGGGCGGCCGCCAGTTGGAGACCGTGTTTGGCTACGACATTCCCGAGGGTCCCATCGGTGAGTGCTGGGCCATCTCGGCCCATCCCAACGGCGACTGCCAGATTGCGGAGGGACCGTACGCCGGCCACACGCTGTCGTGGCTGTGGGCCGAGCACCGCGAGCTCTTTGGCAACTGCGAGGGCAAGGAGTTCCCGCTGCTCATCAAGATTCTGGACGCCAAGGACGACCTTTCGATCCAGATTCATCCCAACGACGAGTACGCCGCCAAGCACGAGAACGGCAGCCTGGGCAAAACCGAGTGCTGGTATGTACTGGACTGCGAGCCCGGTGCCACGATCATCGTCGGCCAGCGCGCGCACGACCGCGCCGAGGCCGCGCAGATGATCGAGGGGGGCCGTTGGGACGAGATGCTCAACGTGCTGCCGATTCACAAGGGAGACTTTTTCCAGATCGACTCCGGCACCGTTCACGCCATCAAGACCGGCACGCTGATTCTGGAGACGCAGCAGTCGAGCGACGTGACATATCGCCTGTACGACTACGACCGTCCCGGCACCGACGGAAAGCTGCGCCCGCTGCACATTGAGCAGAGCCTCGACTGCATCGACTTTGATGCTCAGGCTCCGACCGACGGCACGGTGACCGCGCCCGAGGTGGACGGCGTGACCGAGCTCGAGTCCAACCCCTGCTACACCGTCGATCGCGTGCGCGTCAACGGCAGCAAGACCCTCGACCAGCGCTGGCCCTTCATGTGCCTGTCGGTCATCGACGGCGAAGGCACCGTCTGCGGCGACCCCGTCCACAAGGGAAGCCACCTGCTGGCCCCGAGCACCGTCAGCTCCATCGACCTCGAAGGCAAGATGGAACTGATCGTCTCGCATCTGTAGATCGCACCAACAACCCAAACGCAACAAGGGGCTCCCCCGTCCACCAACGGGGGAGCCCCTTGTCCATATATATCAGCCCACCCGGCTCTCCAGATCAAAAAAGCGGACGAGCAGAGCGACGTTCGCAAGCAACGTTATCTAAGGACCTGGACGGGCGTATGGGGCAACATCGATCGCGAGTTCCGCACGAGCCGGAGAGCACTTAATGTGCTCTCCGTGCGAGCAGGACTGCCCGAGCAGGCGATGTTGCCCTATACGCCCGCCCAGGTCCGCCGGGATCACTGCAGCTTGACGATTGGCGCAAAACCTTTCATCAGCTTTTTGGTCTGGCCGGTCTTTTCGAATTGAACCTCGATCATGTCTCCGGCGACCGAAATCACGGTACCCGTGCCAAAAGTCTTGTGGCTCACGGTATCGCCCGCGGCAAAGTCCTGCGATGCGCTGGCACGATCGACCTTGCGCTCCACCGTCGGGGACACCTTGGAAGACGGCTTTTTGGCTCGCGACGCGCCCGAACCAAAGGTCGAGGCAACACGGCCGGCGTCAGGCGAAACCCCACGATGGCGCTCGGTCCCGTAACTGCTGCCGCCAAAGAAATCGTCAAAGCTCGATCCGCCGCGCGAACCGGAACCGCCGGTCGAGCGCGTATGCGAGCCAAACACCTTGCCGCCGTACATATCCGAGCCCATGCCCGAGCCAAAGGTGCCGTGACGGTCGCCGCGTTTCTCCCAGCCCGTGCCCTCAAAACCGGCAGAACCGATGCCGCTAAACTCGATATCCTCAAACGGAATCTCGTTGAGGAAGCGCGAGCGCGGGTTGGCAGAGGTCGAGCCGTAGGTGCGACGCGTGGCCGCATAGGTCAAGAACAGGCGCTTACGGGCGCGCGTGATGGCGACGTAGGCCAGGCGACGCTCCTCCTCGAGCTTGCCCGGGTCATCGCCGCCGCCAAAGTCGTGCACGTGCGGGAAGATACCCTCCTCCATGCCGGCCACGAACACCGCCGGGAACTCCAGGCCCTTGGCGGAGTGGATGGTCATCATGGTGATGGCATGCGTCTCGCCGGCCAGGGAATCCAAGTCGGAGCGCAGGGCCAGCCACTCCATGAGCGCCGGCAGCGCCTTACAGGTGAGCGGACCGTAGGTGCGCTCGATCTCGTCGGCATGCACGGCACCCGCCGGCAACTCTGTTGGCACGGCATACGCGTTGCCCGCGATGGCGGCGGCCAGGGCATCCTGCGGAGAAAGCGCCGGAGCGGCCAGGCTATCGAGCGGATTGGAACCCGCGGCATCACGCGCGCCAACGAGCGCCTCAAACGAAGACACGGGCGCAGACGGGCCGGGCTCGGGCGCAGGCGCGCTCACCACAACGGGCTCGGGCTCAACGTCGGCGGGCACATCGGCAACACCAGCAGCGCGCAGCTCTTCCAAGCTCTCGAGCGTGCCTTCGATATCCTCGTGCGTCTCCTCAAATTCGGCAGCGACACCCAGGAATTCCTGGATGTTCTCGGCGCGGCTCTCGGACTCCATGGTGCCCTCGGCGCGGAAAGCCTGCAGCAGGCCCGTCTTATCGACAATCATCTCGACAACGTCCTTGAGCTCGCCGTCCATGCGGCGACCCTCGCGCACCAGCGACACAAAGCTCGACAGGCCATTGCGCACCTTGGCGCTAAACATGCCGGTTTCGGCGCACGCGATCTCGCAAGCCTGGAAGAACGAGCAACGGTTGTCGCGCGCCAGCTGCTCAATCTTTTGGATCGAGGTGGAGCCGATGCCGCGGCGCGGCGTGTTGATGACGCGCTTGACGCTCATCTCGTCTGCCGGGTTCACGATCATCTTGAGGTAGGCCATGACGTCGCGGATCTCGGCACGGTCGAAGAATCGCGTGCCGCCCACAATCTTGTAGGGCACGCCTGCGCGCAGGAACATATCTTCGAGGATACGCGACTGGGCGTTGGTGCGGTAGAACACGGCGATATCGTCGTAACTCGTGCCCTTGGAGTGCAGCTTTTCGATCTCGCCGGCAATCCAGCGGCCCTCGTCGCGCTCATCGCTTGCCTGGAAGGCCTGGATCTTCTCGCCGTCGCCCTCGGCCGTAAACAGGCGCTTGTCCTTGCGCTGCGAGTTGTGACGCACCACGGCGTTGGCGGCGTTCAGGATATGGCCCGTGGAGCGGTAGTTCTGCTCCAGCTTAACGGTCTTGCAGTTTTTAAAGTCCTTCTCAAAGTCCAGGATGTTGGTGATGTCGGCGCCGCGCCAGCTATAAATGGACTGGTCATCGTCGCCTACGACCATGAGGTTTTGGTACTTGGCGGCCAGCAGGTTGGCGATCTCGTACTGGACGTGGTTGGTGTCCTGATACTCGTCGACGCTAATGTAGCGGAAGCGCTCTTGGTACTTATCGAGCACCTCGGGGCGGGTGCGCAGCAGCTCGAGCGTGCGCACGAGCAGGTCGTCGAAGTCCATCGCGTTGGCGGCGCGCAGGCGGCGCTCCAGCTCCAGGTAGACCTGCGCGGCCTTTTTGTCGTTGGGGCTGTCGGCGGATTTGAGCATGTCCTCGGGGCCGATCATGGCGTTTTTGGCCGAACTGATCTTGCTGCGGATCATATTGATGGGGAATTGCTTTTGCTCGATACCGAGCGCCTGCATAATATCGCGCACCATGCGCTTGGAATCGTCATCATCGTAGATGGTGAACTGACCGGTGTAGCCCAGCAGGTCAGCGTCCTCGCGCAGCATGCGCACGCACATAGCATGGAAGGTGCACACCCACATGCCGCGGGTACCGCTGGGGATGAGTGCCGCCAGACGCTCGCGCATCTCGGCCGCGGCCTTGTTGGTAAACGTGATGGCAAGGATCTGCCAGGGCTTAACGCCCAGGTCGCCGAGCATATGTGCGATGCGGAAGGTCAAGACGCGGGTCTTGCCCGAGCCGGCGCCGGCAAGGACCAGCAACGGACCCTCGGTGGTCAGGACCGCCTCGCGCTGGGCGGGATTAAGGCTGTCGATGTCGACGAGTGGCTTGGGTGCCGGCGCGGGAGCGTCGTAGATGTCGAGCGGGACGAGCTCGGGTTCCGGCGCAGCAGGGGCGGCATATGCATCGAGCGGCACGGGTTCCGGCGCAGGCGGCACGGGTACCGCGGCGTTCTTTTCCCAGGGCAAGGGCTGGGTCATGGGCGACTCCTCATCTGACGGACGGCGCGCCTGCGGGCGGCGCCATAGTTTGAGCCGTACCAGTATACCGAGCCGCGCGGACACCGACGCAAATCACACCACGACTCCGTGCGCCACCGTCAGGCCCGCCCCAGCGGATTTGGCGCAATGGGGTCAGGTTAGTCTGCACCATGTTGTCGCAAAGTAACCTGACCCCAATGCACCAACCAGGGAGCCACCGATGTCATGGCAACGGTAGCGAGCGGCGGCCAGAGCGAACAAATTGGCATGAAAAGAGGGCGGCATAGACCTTTTGGTCACGCCGCCCTCTTTGAATGACAAGTTGTCGCTCTGGCCGCCGCGCAGCGTCAACCAAGTTACAGGCCGAGCATAGGCTCCAGGACAAAGAAGTACGCGAGCACCACGATGCCCAGGATGATGCGGTAAACACCGAAGCACTTAAAGTCGTGACGGCGGACGAAGCCCATGAGCCACTTGATGGCGATGAGCGAAACCACAAAGGCCACAACGCAGCCCACGCCCAGGATAGCGACCTCGTTGGCGCCGAACGTGCCGCCCTTGATGAAGTACTTGACCAGCTTGAGCGCACTCGCGCCAAACATGACAGGGATGGCCAGGAAGAACGTAAACTTGGACGCCACCGAACGCGTGCAGCCCAAAAGCAGGCCGCCGATGATGGTAGAACCGGAGCGCGACGTGCCCGGAATCAGTGAGAGCACCTGGAAGCATCCGATGCCCAGCGCGGTCTTCCAACTTAGGTCCTCGAGCGTGGTGATGGAACCAAAGTCCAAATCCTCGTCATCGCCCTCATCCTCAGCGGTAGCCGCGGCGGGCGCCGCAAAGTGCGCACCGGCGGGACGTCCACCCGACACCACGGCACGCGAACCAAACGAACCGGCAACGGCCATTTCCTCGCGCTTGCTCGCGCGCCAGTTCTCGATCACGATAAACAGCACGCCGTACACAATGAGCGCCAGCGCCACGACGGGAGCATTGTAGAAATGCTCCTCCATCCAGTCGTTGAGCGGCAGGCCGATCGCCGCCGCAGGAATGCAACCGAGCACAATCTTGCCCCACAGCACCCAGGTGTCGCGACGGCCCTCCTTGCCCTTGCTGGGCGAGAACGGATTGAGCTCATGGAAGAACAGCACACAGACGGCCAGAATGGCGCCGAGCTGAATCACGACCAGGAACATATTCCAGAACGTCTCGCTCACGTTCATCTTGACGAACTCGTCCACCAAGATCATGTGACCGGTCGACGAAACAGGCAGCCATTCGGTGATGCCCTCGACCAGGCCCATGAAGGCAGATTTTAGAAGCTCGATAATATCCAAAGGGACCCCCTCGTTAGACACCCGCCGATATTGTTCTGCGGACGGTGCGGGCGATGTCCCATTATCAACCGTTCGGGCGCGTCTACGCCTACCCTTACCAAAAAACTCGCCCGTTCACAGAATTGCGAGCAGTCAAACCGAAATCCTTGGGTATAACTGCAACAAGATAAAGTGTCCGGCGGCCAACGCGCCCGCGGCCGCCCGACGCACGAGCCCCGCGCCCGTGCGATAGACCAAGGAGGAAACCATGAACGAGGGCTACACCAAGGTATTTGTTTCACTCGACGGTACTGAGCAGCAGGATTTTGTGCTCGCACGCGCCATCAAGGTCGCCGCGAACAACGGCGCCAAGCTAATCATCGGCCACGTTATCGATTCCACGGCGCTCGAGAGCGCCGGTTCCTATCAGGTCGATCTGGTCAACGGCCTAGAGGAGGCATTTAAGAACTCTATCGCCAAGCAGCTCGAAGAGGCCAAGGCCAATCCCGACATTCCCGAGGTCGAGGTCATGATTCGCGCCGGCCGCATTCGCGAGACGCTCAAGGACGAGATGCTCGACGTGGTTAAGCCCGACCTGGTGCTCTGCGGCGCACGCGGCCTGTCCTCGATCAAGTATGCGCTGCTGGGTTCGATTTCGACGTTCCTGCTGCGCAATACGGACTGCGACATCTTGGTCGTGAAGTAGCGTTGCTCCCACCGGCCGCGGGGCCTGCGGGGTTTCCACGGGCACGTCCTCGCCGCGTTGCGGCTGCGAGATGTGCCCTTAGGAAACCCCTCCCGGCCCCGCGGCCTTCGCAGCCTTACTTCAACGAGTTGTCTGATAGAGAAATGGCGTGCCGCCCCGTTTGGGGCGGCACGTTTTGTTTGGACGGGCGTTTGCCGTGTGCGTTACTCAAAGTATTGGAACTTGTTCGTTGAAAAAGCGAATGTTACGACGAAGCCTTCGCCCGGGTCCGATGCTGCGGTGACGTCGATGCCCATCTTGGAGCACAGGCGCGCCACCAGATAGAGACCGATGCCCGTTGCACGCTTGGTGGTGCGGCCGTTGTCGCCGGTAAAGCCCTTCTCGAACACGCGCGGCAGGTCTGCCGCACACACGCCGCAGCCGTTGTCCGCGACGGTAAGCTCGATGCGCTCGCTCGCCAGACCCTCGTCCAGCAACGCACCCGAAAACACGATCTTTGCGCCGTCCTCACGCGCATATTTAATGCTGTTCTGAATGAGCTGGCCCAGAATAAACTCGAGCCATTTCTCGTCGGTAAAGACCTCAAAGTCGAGGTTCTCGCACACCGGCGCCACGTGCGCCGCGATGAGCTCGCGCGCGTTGGCTTTAATCGCGGCCGTCACCAAGGTCTTGAGATCCCAGCGGCGAATCAGGTAGTCCCGCTCCACGACTTCCGAGCGCGCGTAGTACAGCGCCTGGTCGATATAGCGCTCCACGCGAGTCAACTCACGGCCCAGGTCATCCACGCGCGACAGGTCGTCTTCGCTGCCGTCCAGGTTTTCCAAAATCAGATGAGCCGCCGCCAGGGGCAGCTTGGCCTCGTGGACCCAGCTCTCGATATAGTCGCGATAGTCATCGGTCTGACGCCGGCCTTCGGCAACCTCGTCGCATGCCGCCTTGCCCACCCGGCACAAGACCTCGTACTCGAGCTCGCCCTCGGCATAGGTCGGGCATTGCACCATCTCCTGCACCCATGCGGGACTCTCGAGCTCCTCTGCCGCACGCTCCAGCTGGCGCAGAAAACGGCGACGGCGCGCGTATTCGATCACGATGCCGAGCATACCAAAGATAAAGGACACGCCGACCGCCACGACCACGATGGATGTCGAAGCACCGGCGACCGTCAGCACAAAGCAGCTCAGCAGCACGCCGCAGGTCCACACGGCGACGGGAAGCAGCGCATCTTTAAAGAACTTGCCAAACGACATAGCCGGCCCCTAGACCGAATAGCCTTGGCCGCGATGCGTAGTCAAATACCCCTTGATGCCGATTTTTTCGAGCGTGGTGCGCAGGCGGTTGATGTTGACGGTGAGCGTATTGTCGTCCACGAAGGCGTCGGAGTCCCACAGGTCCTGCATGATGGCCGAGCGCGAAACAATCTTGCCCGCGCGGCTCAGAAGCAGTGAGAGGATACGCAGCTCGTTTTTGGTGAGCTCGGTGCTGGTGCCCGTTTGCGTGTTGGTGACCATGGAGCGTGCGAGGTCGAGCTCCAGTCCCTTGTGGACGAGCGTGCTGCGCTCGCCTGCCGCCGTGGTGCGGCGCAGCAGGGCATTGATGCGCGCCACGAGCACACGGGCGCTGTAGGGCTTGGGAACAAAGTCATCCGCGCCGAGCGTCATGGCCATGACCTCGTCGATCTCGGTCGTGCGCGACGTGAGAACGATGATGGGAACCTCGGATTCGCGACGGACCTCATGGCAGATGTGCTGGCCGTCTTTGACAGGGAGCGTGAGGTCGAGCAGCACCAGGTCGGGCGCGGCGGCGAGAATATCGCGCGAGACATGCTCAAACGATTCGCAGGCCTCGACTTCAAACCCGGCGCGGGCAAGGATGTCGATAAGCTCACGACGAATGGGCTCGTCGTCCTCAACGACATAGATCAGCGCCATGTGTCCTCCCATTTCGCGTAACTTGCACTTTCCACACCATTATGCCCACGGCGTCGCGAGTACACGCCTCGCGCGGTGCCAGGTGACAGAACTGTTCGCGAGCGGGGCCGTTTTGTCCGCCTCGCACTCGCAGCGGCGGCGGGGACCAAAATGATTCTTTAATCCCCGTCCCAGAAAAATCATTTAGCGGCGGGCACGGAGCTTTTCGTAGCCGTCGGCAAAGAAGGCGACCGTGGCAGCGTCGGCCTCGGCGGCGTCGGCCTCGGCGGCGTCCGTCTCGGTTGCGGGGACCACACCGTGCTCGTCGCTCACCAGGAACAAGGCGCCCTTGAGCTGTGCGGGAATATCTACGCGCGTGACCGGGATGCCCTTGGTCTGGGCCAGCTGCTCGATGAGCGTCGCCGTGCCGCACAGAAACTCGTCCGCCGGCGCCACAAAGGCAAGCTCGCCGTTGTTGACGGCGGCGAGCAGCTCGGGCGCCACGCCAGTTTCGTCAGCCTCGGAGCGGGCCTCGGCGGAGCGGGCACGCAGCGCCTTGGCCGACGTATCGGCGAGCGGCTCGTACTCCCCCACCGTCATGGCGGCGTTACCATTGACGTCGATCACCAGCATGAGTACGCCGTCGTGCGCAGTGTAATCGCCCTCGGCAAGCGACCACTCAACGTGCTGTTTAGCCCAGCTGAGCATGTTATGGGTAAGCGGCTCGCCCTGCACCAGGCGCTCGGACAGTGCGCGAATGTGGCGGTTGAGCATGGGCACCTTTTTGTTGGACATGCGCCAACGGCAGACAAGCGCGGGCTTGTCGAGCGTAAACTTCTCGACCGCCTCCTGATTGGCGCAAAAGTCCTCGTACGCACGCTGATCCTCGGCATTGCCAAACAGCTCGGCATCATCAATCTGGGGCATGGTTGTACCTTTCGTGTTAGTCATTCCGTCCTCTTATACCAAAAAGACGGCCCTCCAAACGGAGCAGCCGTCTTTTGCAGAGATTATTTTGTCCCAGGGCGGAACTTAGTGACGGAAATGCCTGGCTCCGGTGAACACCATCGCGATGCCATGCTCATTGCAGGCCTGGATGCTCTCGTCGTCGCGCTTGGAGCCGCCGGGCTGAATGATGCAAGTCACGCCGTGCGCGGCAAGCACGTCGACGTTGTCGCGGAACGGGAAGAATGCGTCGCTTGCGCAGGCAAAGCCGCCCTTCTCCACGCCCTCGCGCTCGCAGAAGTCCTCGGCACGCTCGCAGGCCAGCAGCGCAGAGTCAACGCGGTTGGGCTGACCCGGACCCATGCCAATGCCGGCCTTGCCCTTGGAGACCAGGATGGCGTTGGACTTAACGCCCTTGCAGACCTTCCAGGCAAACTCGAGCTCGGCCATCTCGGCGTCGGTGGGCTTGCGGTCGGTGGGGAACGTAAAGGTCGCGGGATCCTCGGTCACGTGGTCGACTTCCTGCACCAGCATGCCGCCGTCGACGGAGCGCAGCTCCACCTGGGCGCCGTGGTCCACGCCGCCGGTAGCCAGCACGCGCAGGTTGGGGCGCTTAGCCATGCGCTCGAGCGCCTCATCGGTGTAGCTCGGGGCGATGATGACCTCGACGAACTGCTTGTTCTGATCGGCGAAGTGCTCAACCAGATCAAAGGGAACCTCGCGGTTGCAGGCGATGATGCCGCCGAAGGCGCTCTTGGGATCGCAGGCGAAGGCGCGGTCGTAGGCGGCCGTGATGTCCTCGGCAACGGCAGAACCGCAGGGATTCTGGTGCTTGAGGATCACGCAGGCCGGCTCGTCGAACTCGCGGACCAGGTTCCAGGCGGCGTCGGCATCCAGATAGTTGTTGTAGCTGAGCGGCTTGCCCTGGATCTGCTCGGAGCCCACGAGCGGGAACTGCGAGCTCGCGGTGTTCTCGCAGCCCTCGGCAAAGCGGTAGACCGTGGCCTTCTGCTGAGGATTCTCGCCATAGCGCAGGTCGCCGACCTTCTCCAGCGAGATCTCGAGCTTGGCAGAGGTGTCCGCCACGTCGCTTGCCTGGGCGGCAAGCCAACGGGAGATGGCCGTGTCGTAGGCGGCGGTGGTCTGGTAGACCTTCACCTGCAGGCGGCGACGGGTGGAAAGCGTGGTGCAGCCACCGGTCTCGCGCATCTCGGCCAGGACGGCATCATAGTCGGCCGGGTCGGAAATGACGGTAACGCTCGCGGCGTTCTTAGCGGCAGAGCGCAGCATGGAGGGGCCACCGATATCGATGTGCTCGATAGCGTCCGCGAAGGTGACCTCGGGGTTGGCGACGGTCTTCTCGAACTCGTACAGGTTGACGACGACCAGGTCGATCAGCTTAATGCCGTGCTGAGCGGCCTCCTGCATGTGCTGCTCGGAATCGCGACGGGCAAGCAGCGCGCCGTGAACCTTGGGATGCAGGGTCTTAACGCGGCCGTCCATCATCTCGGGATAGCCCGTGAACTCCTCGATGGGGGTTACGGGAACGCCCGCGTCCTCAATGGCACGAGCCGTGCCGCCCGTAGAGATGATCTCGACGCCAAAGTCATCGACCAGCGTCCGTGCGAAATCGACGACGCCCGTCTTATCGGTAACCGAGATCAACGCGCGTGCGATCTTCACATCAGATCCCATGCAGTCCTCCTGTCTGGTACGCCGCCGTGCTCTGTGAGTCGGTGATACGTCGATCTGCAGCGCTCGCGCAGCGGCATTGAAAATACTGATTCAATGTAGCGCATCGAGCGCATCGATGCACCCCGCAACGGGCGCATGTGCAGAAAAAGTTTGCGAGCGGAGGGGATGGCACGGCACCGGGAACGGTGAGTTCATGGAACACAGGGGCACCATAATTAGATGCCAATGGCGTGGTAGAACTGTGCTCGATATGCATCCGCAAAAGAAAGAGGCACCATGGTCTCGCGGGTTCTCTACCGACCGTTTGATACCGAAGACTTTGACGCCATCGCGCTGATTCTGCAGCAGCTTTGGCATAACAATTCGGATAACGATGAGTACAACCACCTTGAGGCCGCGTGCGACCTCGCCTATTGCCTTTCGTCGTCGACGTTTTCACAGGTTGCGGTGATTGACGGCGAGGCGCGCGGCATTGCACTTGCACGCGCAGGACAGAGCTCCGGCGTCACCATCAACGAGCATTGGATGGATACCGAACGCGCGCTGCTATCGCAGATGCGTGAGCTGGAGCCCGATGCCTGCGCCGAGTATCTTTCCTTTGTGCGCGCAACCATCCGAACCAACAACCGCCTGCTCGAGAGCAGCCCGTTGCCGCACGACAACGAGGTCACGCTGCTTGCCGTGGATCGCGATGTCCATGGCCTGGGCGTTGGCACGGTTCTGCTCGATGCCGCGGTCTCGCACCTGTCCTCGCTTGGAGCGACGAGGGCGCACCTGTACACCGACTCCAACTGCTCGTGGAAGTTCTACGAGCTGCACGGCTTTAAGCGCACGGGCACGCACCGCGCCAACCGCGAAGAGCGCCGCCACGACATGCCGCGCGAAAGCTATCTCTACGAATTCGACCTAACAGCCTAAACCCAGCAGCCATACCTAGTCATTTAGGGATGTTCCCAGTGATTAGTCGTTGGGGACAGTCTTCGTAGATAGCGCGTAAAAAGGGGATGGGCTTTCCCCGACGGCTGTCGAGAAAAGCCCATCCCATAATTTACGACCGTTAGAACGTTCCGCCGCCGCCTCCGCCGACGCCGCCTCCGCCGCCGCCCGAGAAGCCGCCACCGCCGCCGCTCGAGCTATCGGAACTCGACGCCAGCTCACGGATGGTCTCGTGATACACGTCATCGAATGAATCGAGCGGGGACTCGGTACCGTAATGATGGTAGTACCACCAGTAGCAGGGATAATTGTCATAGAAGCCGTCGGCCTCGCGCACCTCGGGCGGCACGGCCTCGGCAAGCTGACGCAGCACTTCCTTGGAAACGCCCAGCGCCACGCCCATCACCAGCAGCTTGTTCCACAGCACCAGATCGCCGGGGACGGCTTCCTTTAGACGCGTGAAGTCCTCGAGCCAATGCTTAAGTGCCTTGCAGCGAGCCGCCACCTCGGCGCCCTCCGGCGTAAAGCGGCGGAACGTAAGGCCCACGCCGATACCCACCAGCACAATCGGCACCGAGATAACCGCGGCGGTAATGTTCGCCTGTGCGCCATCGGTAAAGAAGATGGATCCCACGGGAACAAAGGCAATCAGGATACCAAGAACCAGGCAAAACACCATTGCAACAATGCCGTCCGAGGCAACGTACTCGCTATCGGCCAGCTTGCCCTTAACGGTGTTCTGATAGTCCTCGAGCTTGTCGCCCACGGGTGTAGCGTGCTGCTTGACGTAGTGCTGCAGCTCGTCGAACGTGCGCGAACGGTCACCGTTCTCGTCAGGCTTAGCACCGGCAAAGAAGACCTTGAGCACCATGTGGTCAATGCCCTTGGCCGACTTCCAGCCCGCATCACTCACCGTCACGCGATACGTCTGCTCTTCTTTTTCACGCCCCAACAGACCCTTCTTGGCCTTGGTCACGGTCGCCTGCTCCAGCTTGATCACACGGTCGTCGGTGAGCTTCATAAGCGTGGCGATATATGCCTGATCGGGCACCTCGTTCCAGCTCATGAGGGCCGAAAGCACGGCGGGATGGTCGGCCGAAGGCACATCGCGGAAATATTCGTCCTGGAAAAACGGCTTGGGCTTGCGCTTGCGCAGCTTGAGCATAACGATTGTGCCGGTAAAGGCCACCGCCGCAACAACACTTAGCACGGCAAGTGCATTGGCAATCATGCGAGCGTGAGCGCGGCGGGCGTTAGCTTCGTCGGCCCATTCCTTCTCTTCGCTCAGGATCGTTGACATGCGCTCTTCGCCCGAGGCGGTAAGCTGCGGCACCCAGTCGCTAGGGAAGGCGATGCGTGCCTCGGCGAATTCGCCCTGATGCACGCAGGGAATGGTATAGGTGACCATGGGTTCGTCCGCATCGAGCGACACGTCGCCCGTCAGCGGACCGTGGCCCCATGCGCGGAAGTTATCGCCTTTGACGGCCGCCGTCCCGGCAGTGGCATTTGCGAAGCGCACTTCCATCTCGACGTCATCGGAATCCGCAGACCAGCCGTCGCCCACAAACTTCCAGTAGAGCTCGGCGGTATCGGCCCAGTTCATAACCGCACCGGTCATGGTATAGCTCACGTAATAGGTCGCGCTGTCGCCGCTCTCGTGAGGGCTGAACACCTTAATCCTTACGCCGTCACCGGTCTGCTCGACCGTATAGACGCCAGAGTCGCCCTTGTTCGCGCTATCGACTTTGTTAAACGCGGTGTCCTCTTCCTCGACACTCAGCACATCGACGCCCGCCGTGCCGCCCTGCTGGTTGGCGCCCGTATTGATCTCCCAAAACACGCCGTTGATGTCGTCGTCGAAATCAAACTGGCGTCCCTCGACAACGGTCAGCGATCCATCGGCCTCAACCGTGGCACTGATATAGGTCTGGGTCATGGAATAACCGTCGGCGTGTGCGGCGGCGGGCAGTAGCAGCAATGCAAGCGCGACGAGTGCGCAGACGGAAGCAAATCGCGCAAACGGGCGGCGCTGCCGACAGGTTTTGGCAACGGGGGCGTTCATAGGCACATCCTTTGTCTGTGATACCAGCAACGCCATTGTCCCACGTTTACGGGCGCACATGACGAACATCTAGGCCAGCGGAGTATCAAACGGGACGAAAGTCACGCCCGCGGCCGGCACCTGGGGACGTTCCTTATCTGCCGGCAATCTGGGACACTCCTTGGCATGGCCTGCGCCAGCAATAGATACCACTTCACAGCTCTGTCACAGGTGTAGCGGCTTTGTGTGGGTGCGGCACGCGCTGATTGAGCCGCCAGCCGAGGGGCATAAAGCAGTTGAGCGAAAACGGTTTGCCCCTTTGCCGTTCGCTCGAGGATCATGTCCCCCTTTTCCGCGGAAACCCCGGCAGTTGCGAAGAGCTGCCGGGGTTTCTGTCGTTTGTGAGGCTAAGTCGGTACGCAGCGATCGAGACCTTGAGCCGCAAACCCACCGTGCGCAATGCGCACCGCCGCCAACTTGTGAGCGCAGCAACGCCTTCCCTGCCAAGCCCCGCGCTATACTCGTCCGCATGGATATCAAAACACGCAACATAGCAACGCCCGCCGCGGACGCGCCAGCGACGCCACCCGCCTCCGCCCCCGCGCCCGTCGTGGGCCGTTTCGCCCCGTCGCCCTCGGGCCGCATGCACCTGGGCAACGTGTTCAGCTGCCTGTGCTCGTGGCTTTCGGCCCGCAGCCAAGGCGGCAGCATCGTGCTGCGCATCGAGGACCTGGACGATCGCTGCAAGCGCCCGGAACTTGCCACTCAATTGATTGACGACCTGGCCTGGCTGGGACTGGAGTGGGACGAAGGCCCCTACTACCAGCACGATCGCTTGGATCTGTACGAGGACGCCCTGCGTCAGCTGCAAGACGCCGGCCTCACCTATCCCTGTTTTTGCACGCGTGCCGAACTCCACGCCGCGAGCGCGCCGCACGCCAGCGACGGCACGCCCATCTACCGCGGCGCCTGCAGAGGTCTTTCTGCTGATGAAATCACCCGCCGCAGTGCCCTGCGTGCTCCGGCCACGCGCCTGCGCGTGCCCACCGTCGACGACCTCGCCAGCGACGTGATCGAATTCGTGGACCGCACGTACGGAGCCCAATGCGAAGCACTCGCCACCGAGTGCGGTGACTTTTTGGTGCGCCGCAGCGACGGCGTGTTTGCCTATCAGCTGGCCGTGGTGGTCGACGACGCTGCCATGGGCGTCACCGAGATCGTACGCGGATGCGACCTGCTTGGTTCCACGCCGCGCCAGATCTATCTGCAACATCTGCTGGGACTGCCCACGCCGCACTACGCGCACATTCCGCTGCTCATGTCACCGGACGGCCGCCGCCTTTCCAAGCGCGATCGCGATCTGGACCTGGGCGAGCTCCGCACCCGCTTTGGCACACCCGAGGCACTGTTGGGATGGCTCGCCGGGCAAACAGGCATCGCGCCGGACACCACGCCGCGTACCGCCGAGCAGCTGGTCGAGCACTTTAGCTGGGACGTCATCCGCGCGCATCGGGAGAACATCACTGTAACGGTCGAGTAGCCAGCCACCCCGCCTCTACGCAACATCCCAGGGCTGGAGTTCGTCGCCCAAGCGAACGATGCAGTCGTAGAGCACGGTGTGACGCTCGGCCGGGTTGGTATCCCGATGAAAATGCCCGTAGTACCAGCGCTTGTAGTCCAAGCGGTCTTCCAGCTCATCGAAAAATGCCGTAAGCCGATCAACGGAGGGGCAATTCCAGCCGGACGCTGGATAAAGCGTGGACGAAAGTATGCGCGTAGAGCAGGTGTGAGTGATCACGTAGTCGACCGTCCAGCCCACGCTGTCGAGCTTTGCCCGCGCCTCCTCAAAGTTGCGCTCGTCCGGCAGCTCCTGCGGCCACCAGCTGGAATACGGAATGCGGTATTCCTTGTCCACGCTCGTGGCGCCGCCCATGGTAAAGACCGTTGAGCCGTCGAGCTCAAAAACCTCGCCGCGCGTCAGGCGCCGTATGGGAGAGGTGTCCGACAGGCGCTGCGTCAGCCCACCGTGCCACAACTCCATGGGGCGCTCCGCCCAGTGATCGAAACGCTCGTGGTTGCCGTCGACAAACAGCACGGTATAGGGACGCGATTCCAGCCAAGCGATGTCGGCACATTCTTCGGCAGAGAAATCCCACGGAAAGCCAAAGTCGCCGGCGATAATCAGATAGTCGTCGCTCGTCAGACTATCCCCAAGGTCCCAGTCGCGCAGCTTTTGCATGTCGACGCCGCCGTGAATATCGCCCGTCACATAGACCGTCATCGGATCACCACTTCCCTGTAAGTCGCTAGCCCGCATTCTGCACGATCACTAAGCCAACCGTTCCAGCCCTTAGGGCTTACCCCTCGTTCTTCCATCCAAACGGGTCAAGCACCCAAAAAACCAGATCGAGCACGCCGCCGGTCATCATGGCGCCGGCAAGGGCCATGCAAACGTGCAGAGAGACGGCACTTCGGAGCACGTCGAATGGCCCCAGAACAGCCAGCAGCGCGACCGCTGCGCCGGCAAGGCACAACGCGAGGCACGGCCCCGCGTCCTTGACGCACTTCTTTGCGAGATGCTTGGTGTTATCGCTCATTGGTATCGAACTCCTTAGAGGGTCGTTGTTTGGGTACATGCCGCCGCGGCAGAGCAGGGCGGCAGGGTAAGTGTCCCATGCCGTGCGGACATCAATGGAGAAACCGCCTGCTCGACCAACCTTTGACGCCGTTTTGCACCGGCACCACATCCCCCGCTATCGAGGTCTAATACTTTTCCCACCGCTACCCAAAAACTCATCCAACATTAATCTTGGCTCAAGAATCGCTTAATCTATAACCTGCACTATAGAGTTCGAACAAGGGGCGGGGCGGCGCCGCGCAACGCAGGCCGCCGAACGCAACGCTCGCGCCCATCGAACGAAAGGACAGGTCATGGACGACATCGAAAAAGTTGAAACCATCCGCACCAAGTGCAACGTGAGCTACACCGATGCCAAGGCCGCGCTCGACGCCGCCGACGGCAACGTTTTGGACGCCATCATTTGGCTCGAGTCGCAGGGCAAGACGCAGACCACATCGGCGCACGCCGCCACCGAGTCCGTGCCGGTCGATGAGCCCTCGGCCGAGATGGTCGCCGTGCAGGCAGCCTACGAGAAGTCGAGCGAAAAGACCGACTTCTCCAAGAAGATGGACAGCGTGTTGGAGTACCTCAAAAAGCTCTTCCGCCTGAGCCTGGACACCAAGTTTATCGCCACGCGCCGCGATGCGATCATCCTCAACATCCCCATCCTGATCCCCATCATCGCCCTGTTTGCCTGGGGCGCTACGATTTGGCTGATGCTGATTGGCCTGTTCTTTGGCATGCGCTACCGCATCGACAGCGACGGCGACGTGCCCGGCAGCATCAACAACCTTATGAATCACGCCGCCGACGCCGCGGACGACATCAAGCAAAATCTGAACGACGACAAGTAATCGCAGACGGGGGCACACATGGCACGGATCCTGATCGTAGAGGACGAGGAGAAAATCGCCCGCTTTGTGACGCTCGAGCTGGAGCACGAGGGCTACCAGGTGGAGCACGCCGCTGACGGCCGCACCGCCGTGGACCTGGCGCTGGAGCGCGACTACGATCTGATTCTGCTCGATGTGCTGTTGCCACAGCTCAACGGCATGGAGGTCCTGCGGCGTGTCCGCAAGCACAAGGATGTGCCGGTGATTATGGTCACCGCGCGAGATGCCGTGATGGACAAGGTGGCCGGGCTCGATGCCGGCGCCGACGATTACCTGACCAAGCCGTTTGCGATTGAGGAGTTGTTCGCACGGATCCGCGTTGCGCTGAAGCGCTCGGAGGCCGTGCGGGCGGCTTCGGGCGTTGGCGGCGTTGGGGCCGGGGAGGGCGCTACGGGTGCCGCTGCGATACCCCCGGCTGGAGACTCGGCCAAGACCTCAGCCGCGCCCTCCCCCGCCGCGCTCACCGTGGGTTCGGTCGCGCTCGATCCCGACCGCCGCGAAGTCACGGTCGGCGGCTCGCCCATCGTGCTGACCGCCCGCGAGTTCGACGTCCTCGCCCTGCTTATGGCACATGCCGGCACCGTGCTCACGCGCGAGCGCATTGCGCACGAGGCGCTGGGCTACGAATACGTGGGCGACACCAACAACGTCGACGTGCACATCGCGCACCTGCGCGCCAAGATCGAGGACGCCGGCGGTGCCCGCATCATCCAGACCGTGCGCGGGGTGGGCTATGTCTGCCGCACGTAACGCCGAGGCCAAGCGCGTCACCTCCATCGCCCGCGCCATCAACTGGAGCTATATGTGGCGCCGCCTGATGAGCTACGTCTGGCTCGATCTGTTGCTGGTGGTGATTGCGGCGGCGATCCTCGTCTATGGATACAACCAGACACTGCCCGACAGCGCGTTTACCGCAGGATGGATCCCCGGCGCCACCGTTCGCGGCATGTCGCTGAAGCCCGCGCGCGGCTGGGACCTGACAACGCTCACCTATACCGTCGAGCTTGCGCGTACCACCAAGACCTTCCCCCTCGCGCAGGACCTCATCGCACTTTGGCCCCTCTATATCGTTGTTGTAGGTTGGCAGGTCATCAGCATGCTCGATATGCTCGGCGGCGCCCGCCGCGTGCGCCGCACCATGGCGCCGCTCAACGATCTGGCCCTGCGCGTGGACGAACTCGGCCGCATGCAACTCGCCGGCGGCAAAATGGAAACACTGGAGCAGGCCATCGAGCGCGCAAGCGTCGACTCGCCGAGCGTCACCACCGGCGACGCCGACCTGGCAAGCATCGAGGTCGCACTCAACCGCCTGCTGCGCCAGATGCAAGAGGCCAAGCTGCAGCAGATGCGCTTTGTCAACGACGCGAGCCACGAGCTGCGCACGCCCATCGCGGTGATTCAGGGCTACGTGAACATGCTCGACCGCTGGGGTAAGGACGACCCGGACGTGCTGGCGGAGTCCATCGCGTCCCTTAAAGCCGAAAGCGAGCACATGCAAGAGCTTGTGGAGCAGCTGCTGTTTTTAGCGCGCGGCGATGCCGGGCGCACGGTCCTGCGGCGCGCGCATACCAACTTGGCTGCACTGGTCAGCGAGGTATGCGAAGAATCGCAGATGATCGATACCGAGCACACGTATCGGCTGGCTTCTGACGCTGCGCTTGCCAGCGACCCGCGCTGCGACGCGCCCGTCGACGTGGCGCTCGTGAAGCAGGCTCTGCGCGTGATCGTGCAAAACGCCGCCAAGTACTCGGATGCGGGAACGACCGTCACATTTGGCATAACGCCGGATGCGGGCGCGGGCACGATCGACATAAGTGTTGAGGACGAGGGCATCGGCATGAACCAGAAATCCGCAGCTCACGCGTTCGAGCGGTTCTACCGTGCCGACAACGCGCGCGATGCCGGCGCACAGGGTTCGGGTCTGGGGCTTGCGATCGCCAAGTGGATCGTCGACAGCCACGGCGGCGTCATCGGTGTGACCTCGGTCGAAGGGGTCGGCAGCCGCTTTACGATTCGCCTGCCGCGGCAGGAAGCCCCTCGGCATAATCAGAACCACCCTTAAAAAGGGTGGTTTGCTCTTAGGGTATAACCCACGGGCCCCGGGCTCGCGTCTAAAGGCGCGGGCCCGGACTTCGTCCAGGCCCAGTGCATCTCGACCCGTGGCGCGCCGGTCGAACCGGCGGGA
>DBEYUK010000053.1:0-25600 GCA_048181625.1 Collinsella sp.
CACCGAGACCCCCGCGAACTTCGCGGCGGCGGTCGGCCCCATGCCGTCCTCCGTCGCCAGGAGGAAGAGCTCGACCTTCTCCCTGCTGTACATGCGAACCTCCAGTCCGGACCGCCCCGCGGTCCAACTTTCTGTCCGCACTCCCGTTTGGCCCCTATTCTGCCGCAAACAGGAACTATTCCACCGCAAGTTATAAAAGGGTCATGAGGAGCGCGTTTTGCCGAAGGCCTTAAGCACCGCCGTCACGGGACCAGGCTGGAAACGTCGGCGCACATCGTCGAGACGCTCGGGAATATCGATGTGCTGTGGGCAGTGGCGCGCGCATTTGCCGCACTTGACGCAATTGCTCACGAGCCTGGGCTCGCTCGTGCGCACCGCACTCGCCGTAAAGTATTGCGACAGCCCCGTAAACCAGCTGTGCGCATAGCTCGCGTTGTAGGCGGCAAAGCAGCCGGGAATGTTGATACCCTTGGGGCATGGCATGCAGTAGCCGCATCCCGTGCAGGGCACACGGTTCGATTTCTCAAACTCCATCAACACGCGCGCAATCGTGTCGAGCTGGTTGGCAGTCATCGAATTCGGCAACGCGAGGTCTGCCAGTGACGAATTCTCGTCCACCTGCGCGGTATCGGTCATACCCGAAAGCAGCATCGTCACCTGAGGATGATTCCACACCCACGAAAGACCCCAGGCGGCAGGAGTGCGCAAATGCGGGTCACGGGCACTATCGAGCACAGCGCGGGCCCGTGGCGGCAGCTTGCCTGCTAAACGCCCGCCCAGCAGCGGCTCCATCACAAACACCGCGAGCCCGCGCTCCGCAGCCGCCATGAGTCCTGCCGTTCCCGCTTGGTAACGCTCGCCGGCATAGTTGTACTGTATCTGGCAAAAATCCCAGTCATATGCGTCAAGCATCGTCAGGAAGTCCGCTGCGCTGCCGTGGTACGAAAAACCAATCTGGCGAATACGCCCCGCCGCCTTTTGACGCGCGATCCAGTCCTCGATGCCTAACGCCACCACGCGTTCCCACTGGGCGGGCGAGGTAATGTTGTGCATGAGGTAATAGTCGATATGGTCGGTCCGTAGGCGGCGCAGTTGCTCGTCGAAGAACCGGTCGAAATCCTCCGCGCATTTGCACGAAGCATGCGGCAGCTTGGTTGCGAGCAAAACCTGGTCGCGCAAGCCCAGGCGTTCAAGCGAAGCGCCCACGCAAGCCTCGTTGCCGGGATAGAGATAGGCCGTGTCCAGATAATTAATCCCCTGCTCCACCGCACGAGAAATGATGGCATCGGCTGTCTTCGCATCCGGACGTCCCGGCGCACCGGGAAACCTCATGCAGCCCAGACCCAGAGCGGATATTCGGTTACCACTTTTGGGGTCAACGCGGTATTGCACGGCCCCTCCCTTCGCCATCAGCGCCCCGACAAGGCGAAACACAATGGTCACGCAGCCGAAACATCGTGGAATCGCAATCGAGAACGTATCGTAACGCAGCAGAAATCGAGCCGTCACGGCACCGCTTTAACATCAGCAAAAAGCCCGATGAAAGGAGACGAGCGTGACCACGCGTGAGGACGCCTACCCCTACCCCGGCGAGCAATACATCCTCTCGGTCGACCGCTATCAGATCGAGGTCATGGACCATCTGGACGAGCTTCCCGCCACGGGTGCCGTCATCTTCTGCACCTTCCCCAAGGTCCGCGATGGCGTCGGATACCCCGCCCGCGTCTTTGCGGTCTGCCCTGCAGCGTAGCGTCCAGGCAAACGTTTCTTTTTTATAACAGCCGCCCCGCGCACCCACCAATCACCCTGGCAGCATACAATCCATCAGGCGCCCCTTACGCGGGCGCCTTTTACATGGGGAGATGATTCACATGCAGATCAACAAGGTCGCCTTTATCGGCAAGGGCGGCGTCGGCCTGCTCTACGGCAGCATGATCGCCCGGGCGCTCGGCAACGACGCCGTCGAATACGTCATGGATGATGCCCGTTTTGAGCGTCATGCGAACGACGCGCTCACCGTCAACGGCAAGCCCTGCGATCTCACGTCCGTCCGTGCCAGCGAGGCGACGCCCGCCGATCTGGTCATCCTGACAGTCAAGACCACCGGTCTCGACCAAGCACTCAAGACTATGGAGCGCGTCGTGGGACCCAACACGCTCATCGCCTCGCTGTGCAACGGCATTACGAGCGAGCAAAAGATTGCCGAACGCTTTGGCTGGGAGCATACCGTTCTTGGTATCTGCCAGGGCATGGACGCCGTGTTTCTCAACGGCGCGCTCACCTTTACCAATGCGGGCGAAATCCGCTTTGGCGCGGCGGCCGGCACGAACCCCGCAACCATCACCGCGATCGACGAGCTCTATACGCGCTGCGGCATCGCCCATACCGTCGAGGACGACATCGCCCACCGCATGTGGGCCAAACTCATGCTCAACGACGGCATCAACCAGACTTGCATGGCCTACGGCGGGACCTACGGAAGCGCCACGGAGCCGGGCTCCGAGCAGCGTCGCTGCTTTGTTTCCGCCATGCGCGAAACGCTTGCGGTCGCCAACGCCGAGGGCGCTGAGCTGACCGAGGCAGACCTGACGCAAATGGTGCACCTCATCGAGGGAATCGACCCCGCCGGTATGCCCTCGATGGCTCAAGACCGCATCGCAAGGCGCAAAACCGAGGTTGATGAGTTCGCGGGCACCATCTGCCGCCTCGCAGCCAAACACGATATCCAGGCACCGCAAAACGAGTGGCTCTATCGGCGCATCCGCGATATCGAGAAAAGCTGGTAGCGCCAACGCGCCGCATTCAACAGCCTTAACAGCAAAACCGCCGCAAGGGAACCTTTCCCCTGCGGCGGCCTTCATCTTCGTCTATGACCGGCGGCCGATCTCACAACAGTTAGCGTTGCGACCCCGGCACCTCGTCCTCATCGTCGCGGCAAAGAACCACGCCTGCGCTTCCCAGCAGCGTGGCCGCGATCAGCGCGCCGACCACGATAGAGGCAGCCCCACAAGACCCCTGCATGCCCGCGACGAGCGCGGCCGTGGGACCAAGGCAGCCAAGCATCAACGCGACGGCGGCAACGGCAATATCTCGAGCATTCACAAGACCACTTCCTCCAAGAGAAAGACCTTATTTCTCAAGAACCAGTGTGCCCCGCATCCATACGCCCAGCGTACCGCCACGGTAAGGGCTCTGTTAACTCAAACGCATACATAGAACGGGCGTCCTTACGTTGCCCTAAAGCTCGGTAAAGACGCCCGTCCGCCAAATATCCGTGATGCAGAAAAATTACCAGCCAGTGTAGTAGTCGGTGGTTCCGGCAGCGCAGCCGGAGTCATAGACCTTGCAATCACCCTTGGAGCCCGTAAAGGTCGAGCCCTGGGCCATATCGCCCGCGGCAACAACGTAATAGCCGTCGGAATCGCGCCAGAAGCCCTCAGAATCCTGAGTCCATTCGCCCGTGCGATAGTGATAAAGCACATTGCTGCTGTAATAGGTCTCGCGGCGCCCGTTGTAGTTATTGACACCCGCAGAGCGCGTCAGGCCCGATCCGTTCGCGTAGGACGCGGCAGACGCGTAGGACGGAGTGTAACCGGCGTTGTAGTACGAAGCCTGGGCGACCTCGGCAGCCTCCGCCTCGGCGGCAGCCTCGAGCGCTTCGCGCTTGGCATCCTCAAGCGCAGTTCGCAGCTCATCGAGCTCGGTCGACTTGGCGTCGACCTCCCCCATCGTCAACAGGCTACCCGCACCGTCGATGCAACCCTGCAGCACAGCACGCTCGTCATCGGTGGCATAGTCGCCATACATATTCATAATGATCTGAGCGCGCATCTCAAGGGAATTGCGCTTGGCCCCCATCGAGGCGTTCCACTCCTGCATGGAACCATAACCATCGCCGCGATAGTCAACGGGCTGTACCAGCGTCGTCTCGGACGGCGTAGATCCAACCGTATCGGACAGTGTTGCGGCGTGGGCATCAGTTGCACCGGCGCCCGCCAAAAGCGCCACGGTCAGAGCGGCGGAAAGGGCGGCGGCTTTCGGTTTTCGTGAATCGATCCTCATGTAGCTGGAAACCTCCGTAGTGCGTTTTTGCTGCGTTTGAGCTGCGTGTGATTCGATCGCGCTGCATAGTACCCCGAGCAAATCGCGACCTGCGGTTTTACTCAAAAGGCGCACGTCAATTGCGTAAAACTCACATCCTCTCAACAGGAGTTTTCCACAACTCGAATGCATAAAGCGTGTCAAAAACCCTGTTTTTACGCCCTCTCTATGCAAAAAAGGCGCCTGTGCAACCATTGTTCGCACGGGCGCCTTGAGCAGGCATTTTATGCAGTTATACCTATCGAGTCGCAAGGGGTCCTTGCACAAGTCGCCTTACTCGTCCAGCGCGGCGAAAGCCTGCTTCAGATCCCAAATGATATCCTCGGCGTTCTCGGTACCGATGGAAAGACGGATCGTGGAGGGCGTGATGTTCTGCTCGGCGAGCTCCTCGGCAGAGAGCTGGGAGTGCGTGGTGGTAGCCGGGTGCACGACGAGCGACTTGACGTCGGCCACGTTGGCGAGCAGCGAGAACACCTGCAGATGATCAATGAACTTCCAAGCTGCCTCCTGGCCACCCTTGATCTCAAAGGTAAAGATCGAGGCGCCGCCACGGGGGAAGTACTTCTGATAGAGCTCGTGATCGGGGTGCTCAGACAGGCTCGGGTGGTTCACCTTGGCGACATGGCTGTCACCAGCCAGGAACTCAACGACCTTCTTGGTGTTCTCGACATGACGGTCAACGCGCAACGACAGAGTCTCGGTGCCCTGGAGCAGGATCCAAGCGTTGAACGGGCTGATGCAGGCGCCCTCGTCACGCAGCAGGATGGCGCGGACATAGGTTGCGAAGGCGGCGGGACCGGCAGCCTCGGCAAACGAGACGCCATGGTAGGAGGGGTTGGGCTCGGCGATCTGCGCATACTTGCCGCTCGCCTTCCAATCGAAGTTACCGCCGTCGACGATCACGCCGCCCAGCGAGGTGCCGTGGCCGCCGATGAACTTGGTTGCGGAGTGGACGACGATGTTGGCACCATGCTCCAGCGGACGGAACAGATACGGGGTGCCGAAGGTGTTGTCGACGACAACCGGCAGACCGTGCTTCTTGGCGATCTCGGAGATGGCGTCGATGTTGGGGATGTCGGAGTTGGGGTTGCCGAGCGTCTCGAGATAGATGACCGTGGTGTTGTCCTTGATGGCGCCCTCGACCTCTTCCAGGTTATGCGCATCGACGAAGGTGGTCTCGACGCCAAACTGGGAGAGCGTATGCCCCAGCAGGTTGTAGGAGCCACCGTAGATGGTCTTCTGGGCAACCACGTGGTCGCCGGCCTGAGCAAGAGCCTGCAGGGTATAGGTGATGGCAGCAGCACCGGAGGCGACGGCGAGACCTGCTACGCCACCCTCGAGTGCGGCGATACGGTCCTCGAAGACGCCCTGGGTGGAGTTGGTCAGACGGCCGTAGATGTTACCGGCATCGGCAAGACCAAAGCGGTCGGCGGCGTGCTGGGAGTTGCGGAACACATAGCTCGTGGTCTGGTAGATAGGCACGGCGCGAGAGTCGGATGCGGGATCGGCGCTCTCCTGGCCAACGTGAAGCTGCAGGGTATCGAAACCAAAGGTGTGCTCGGGGTTGTTGATGAACTGGCTCATGATGATCTCCTTGATCGAACAAAAATTAATAAATAACTAAGAGAGAAGTAAGTCGCTGTCTCCTGATCACGCCGACGGGCGCAAACAGGAGCCCGGCATTCGTCTTGGTAAGCAATTCATATGCGGGCCTCCTTTCGCATCCCGGTTCCGTGGTTGGCTTAATTACCTACCGGCTTTGTGTGTTTTGAATAGTACGAGCATTGTTCCCCTCGGTCAATCACTTAAAAGCGCTAACCTGTTATCGGTTTTATAGATAGCAATCGAAAGGATGGCGTCGATGACCCTTCAGCAGCTTCGTTTTCTGATTGCCGTGGCAGAGTCCGGCTCAATCAACGCCGCAGCTCAGCGCCTCTATACCGCTCAGTCCAACATCTCAAACGCCGTCAAAAGCCTGGAGCAGGAACTCCACCTGGAGATCTTTACGCGCTCCAGCCGCGGTGTCACGCTCACCAACGACGGCACCGAGCTTTTGGGCTATGCGCGCCAGGTCGTAGAGCAGGCCGATATGCTCGAGGCCCGCTACGAGGACGGCGGCACCCCGCAAGCCCGCCTCGCCATTTCCGCCCAGCACTACGCCTTTTCGGTCGAGGCCTTTGTCAACGTAGTCGAGCGCTGCCGCGACAGCAAGTTCGAGTTCATCATGCGCGAGACCACCACATCGCAGATCATCGATGACGTCCGCGCGTTTCGCAGCGACATCGGCATCCTCTATCTGGACGACTTTAACGTCCGCGTTCTGCAGAAGGCTTTTGCCGATGCGCGCGCGAGCTTCCATCCCCTATTCGACGCGACGGTCCACGTCTTCGTTAGCGAGCACCACCCGCTTGCCCGCCGCCCGCAGCTGTCCCTTGCCGACCTCACACCATATACGCGCTACAGCTTTGAGCAGGGAACCTCAAACTCCTTCTATTACGCCGAGGAACCTTTTAGCTATATCCCTTGCGACCGCAACATACGAATCTCGGACCGCGGTACACTTACTAACTTACTTATCACGTCGAACGGTTACACCCTGTCGACCGGTGTCCTCTCCAATGAAATGCAATGGGGTATGGCATCGATCCCGTTAGCAGACGCCCCAACGATGCAAGTAGGCTATATCATGCACGACGAGCGCAAGCCCTCTTGCCTCTTGCAGCAATACCTCGACGAGCTCAACCGCATCATCCATGCCAACTAACTGTCGGAAGACGAGGTAGAAATCGTAGATTGCTAGCCCCCGGCGGGCATGGCGCTACAATGGTCACTCACGCGAAACGTATCCAACGAAAGGAAGCCCGTGAAGGTCATCATCTATACCGACGGCTCGGCCCGATCAAATCCGGGACGCGGCGGCTACGGCGCCGTGCTCAAATACACCAACCCCGCCGGCAAGACCTTCACCTCCGAGCTTTCGCGCGGCTACGCCAAGACCACCAACAACCGCATGGAGCTCATGGCGGTCATCGTGGCGCTCGAGGCACTTAACCGCCCCTGCGAGGTCGAGGTCCATTCCGATTCGCAGTACGTCGTCAACGCTTTCAATAAACACTGGATCGACGGCTGGAAAAAGCGCGGGTGGAAAACTGCCAACAAGCAGCCCGTCAAGAACCGCGACCTGTGGGAGCGCCTGCTTGCCGCCAAAAGCAAGCATAAGGTGGAGTTCATCTGGGTTAAGGGGCATGCCGGCCACGAGCTCAACGAGCGCTGCGATGAGCTCGCCACCACGGCGGCCGACGGATCCAACCTCGATATCGACACCGGCTTTAACGAGAGCGACCTGTAATAGCGTTTTCGCGCAGCTTTATATCCCCACGCGCTACACTCATCCTGTAGACCAAACAACGCAAGGGGGACGTATGCTGCGCATCGCGACCATCGGCACATCCATGATTACCGACGACTTTATCCAGGTCGTCAACGCCAACGACCAAGCCGCGTTTGTGGGCACGCTCTCGCGCGATGCCGAGCGCGGCGCCGCCTTTACCGCCGAACACGGCGGCGAGCGTAACTTCACCGCACTTGACGAGCTTGCGGCAGCCGTCGACGTCGACGCCGTCTATATCGGCAGTCCTAACGCACTTCACTACGAGCAGGCCCTTGCCTGCATCGCCGGTGGCAAGCACGTCATCGTCGAGAAACCCTTCTGCGCCACCGAAGCGCAGGCGCTGGAAGTCTTCCGCGCTGCCGAGGCAGCAGGTGTCGTGGCCCTCGAGGCCATGCGTCCCCTCCACGATCCCGCCTTCCACGCCATCGAGGACGCCCTGGGCGAGATCGCCCCCATCCGCCGCGCCTCATTGCGCTTTGGCAAGTATTCCTCGCGCTACAACGAGATTCTCGCGGGACGCGCCACCAATATCTTCGACTGCAATATGGCATCGGGTTCCCTCATGGACATTGGCGTCTACGCCGTCGAGCCCATGGTCGAGATTTTCGGCATGCCCTCCGGCCTTACGAGCATGACTACTCTGCTCGACCCCACCACGCGACAGCTCACGCACGGCCCCATCGACGGCTGCGGTTCCATCCTCGCCAGCTATGGCGGAGGCCGCATCTCCGTCGAGCTCGCGCACTCCAAAATTACGAATGACCTGCTGCCCTCGCAGATCGAAGGCGAGCGTGGCACTATCCAGATCGACCATCTGTCCACGCCCCGCAACGTCCGCATCGACTATCGCGGCGATGTCGTACGCGGCTCGGCGACCGAGGCACCGCGCGAACAGGGCGACAACGGCCGCGTGCTTGACCTGCCCAAATCGAGCAACACTATGGAATACGAACTCACAGACTTTATCACCGCCATCGACGGCATCGATAACGTTAAGGAAGAGATTTGGGAGACCCCGGCGGGACGCCACGAGCTTGGCCACTACCGCGATGTCACGCTCGTCTCACTGCGCATCATGGATGCCGTGCGCCAGCAGGCCGGCATTACCTTCCCGGCCGACGCAGGCAAGCAGGCATAGCGATGGGCCTCTTCGATACGTTCTTCTCCAGCGTCACCGGCGGCAGTCGAGAACCTCAAAAACCATCAAACGTCGAGCTCGAGCTGCGCCGCAGGCTTACTGTGCTCGCAAGCGACGAGACCACTCAAGACACTCCCCTGCGCTATTTCCTGCGCTGGGCGGGGCAAGTCCAAGGCGTTGGTTTTCGCTTTACCAACACCAACCTCGCACAGGCACGCTCCCTCACCGGCTGGGTGCGTAATATGGAAGATGGCTCAGTCGAGATGGAGATACAGGGAGCTCCGGCAAACGTCCTATCTCATCTCGAGGCGCTTCATGCCTCCTACGAGCGCATGGGAACGCGTTTTCGCCTTGTAGATGCCCAGGCCCGAGCCCCACTTGCCAATGAAGACGGTTTCAGTCCTCATTATTAGTATTGTGTGCTAAATACGGTATCATTTACCTACGACCGTTAATAGAAAAGAGGCGAGGCGCATGGCGGTGCAAAGAAGGAATACCAGGCAGCGAAAGCTGGTTCTTGACGCCGTGCGCCAAAGCTATAACCATCCCACCGCCGACGAAATCTACAACGTCGTGCGCGCGCAGGATGACAAAATCAGCCGCGGTACGGTCTACCGCAATCTCAATCTCTTGGCCGACGCCGGCGAAATCCTCTCCATCAAGACGCCGGGCGGCAGCCGCTTCGATCGCACGATCGAGCCGCATGCGCATATCATCTGCACCTCGTGCAGCCGCGTCATCGACGTACCGCTCCCCTTCGATGCCCAGCTCGACGCCAAGGCGTCCGAGCAAATCGGCTGGCACGTCACGTCGCACTACACCATCTTCGAGGGTCTCTGCCCCGACTGCCGGTAGATGTTCGGGACATGCCTTAAAATCCACCTTTCCACGCTTTGCAGCAAAAAATAGATTTCTAGGCATGTCCCAAATGTCTACTCAGCAAGTAGACGACGCAGCTCTTCTTCGACCGTGTGCACGTAACGGACGCGGTCGTTGATGTCACGCATAGAGGGATTGCAGCTCTCCATTAGATAAGGATGGCCCACTACGTTGAGCATGTCGCGGTCGTTTTCGTTATCGCCAAATGCCATCATCTCATCGGGCGAAATACCCAGGGCACGACCGTAATCGGCAAGCGCGGAGCCCTTGCCCGAACCGAAGCCGATAAAGTCCGTCCATTCGGTTCCTGACGTCATCACGTCAACACGGTCGCTAAAGAGGCGCTCGAAATACTCCAGGGCCGCCGGCTGATCCACCTCGGGCGTCTGGAAGGCAATCTTAATGACGTCCTCGTCGATGTCCTCGGGGCGGTCGACCACCGCCACATCGCAGTGGACCTCATAGCGCAAATGATCGACGAACGCATCGTTGCCGCTCATGGTGTAGAGGTGCCCCTCGCACGAAAGTGTCACGTCGGCATGGGGATACGCAACCACGGCATTCGCGATATCCATAGCAAGGCTACGCTCCATGGAACGTTTGACAACGGCACGTCCCTCGCTCATCACCAGGGCTCCGTTTTCGCATACATAGGCGAGCTCATCGGCCACCGGGGCAAACAGATAGCGCAAGCTCGCATATTGACGGCCGCTCGCCGGCATAAACACGATACCGCGACGATGCAGCTCATCGATGAGCTCAAAGGCCTCGGAACGCGGCTCGCGCTCCCCCGGATGCAGCAACGTGCCGTCCAAATCGCATGCAATCAGCTTGATTCCTTCAAGACCCATATGTTCCCCCACAGCATCTCATCAACAGAAAGACGGACTTTGAATAGTTGCCTCTCAAAGTCCGTCTTACTTATACGCACGTTAACCGCGCGCCTTCTTTACGATCGTAAAGTCTGGAGCCATACTCACAACGGCATCCGCCGCACTCGACGCAAAGCGCCGGTCCGAATCGAGTTCACGGATAACCCTCGAGAGCCGAACGCCCTCGGCGCCCCGGAGCATGCGGCCCAAAACAGGCTGCACCGGCGTATACATGCGCACGGTATACTCGTCCGAATCGCCTCGGAAAAGCGGCGCGTGCATATTGCCGATCTCCCAGCACGCATGCGCGAGCGCAATCGGGTCCATGCGGTCGACTTCGACCAAATAAACCTCGGCACTGCGCAGGCGCACGACAACCGCCACGGGCACCATGCCCGAACGGTCGATGGCGAGCACGTCGCCGTCGGTAAGACGACCACCGTCGGTAACATCCAGCCGAACATCGACCGTGCGCCCCAGCTCCGTCACGCCCACAAACACGCATATATCAGCCTGGTCCCAATCGAGCAGTAGCTCATCGACCTCAAAGACACCGCCCAGCTCCCGGCGAAGCAAAAGCTCATAGGACGGGTCGTTGAGATTTCCGAGGCACGCTGTCGAAACCAGATTCGCAGGCATAGCCTAGTCCTCGACCTCGACGAGCTCGATATCAAAGTTGAGGTCCTTGCCGGCAAGCTCGTGGTTGGCGTCGAGCGTCACGGCCTCGGGCGTCACGTCAATGACGACGGCGGGGACAGGCATGCCGCTCGGCGTGGACAGGAAGAGCTTCATGCCCTTCTCGATCTGCTCGATGTTGGGAACCTGCTCGGCCGGGAAGGTCAGAACCATCTCGGGGTTGTGCTCGCCGTAGGCATCGGCAGCAGGAATGTGCACGGTCTTCTTCTCGCCCACCTGCATGTCGACCACGGCGGCGTCGAAGCCCTTGATCATCTGGCCGGCGCCGCAGGTGAACTCCAGCGGCTCGCCGCGATCATAGGAGCTATCGAACTGCGTGCCGTCGTCGAGCGTACCGCGATAATGAGTCTTGACCTTCTTGCCCTGGTTGGACATGGAAACCTCCGTGATAAGGGCGGCGCACAACGTGGGCCGCCATGAACATATGGCGCTAACTATACCCTAGTCATACAATTCAAAGACAGTTTGCAAAGAAACGCTGCAACCGGAGGAACCATGGCATATCCCGTATTTGACCTACACTGCGACACCGCCGACCGCATCGGCTGGGCCACGCTCGATCTCGACCTGCGCTTTACCGCCGGCACCGACGGTTATTTCCCCGGCGACGAAACGCATCCGCAAGATTTCGACCTCATCGAAGGCAACGCCTGTGCCATCTCGCTCGCAAAGATCGGCAACACGCCGTGGGCACAGTGCTTCGCCACGTTTGTCCCCGATGAGATTCCCACCGCCCACGCCGCGCGCTTCCAGGCGCAGATCATGGCGCATATGAGCGGCCAGGCAATGCTCAACCACGACCGCATGATCAACGTACGCAGCGCGGCAGACATTCGCCCCGCGCTCAAAGACGGCAAGGTCGCCTGCATCCACACCATCGAAAACGCCACGTTCTTTGCCGAGGACCCCGCGCTGATCGAGGTGCTCAAGAGCTTGGGCGTACTCATGTCATCGCTCAGCTGGAATGCGCAGGGACCGCTCGCGAGCGGACACGATACCCACGCCGGCCTCACCGCCGCCGGCATCGAGGCACTTACGCAGATGGAGCACGCCGGCATGGTACTCGATGTCTCCCACCTCAACGACGAGTGCTTTGACGAGGTTGTCGCCCACGCCACGCGCCCCTTCGTCGCCAGCCACTCCAGCTCCCGTGCAGTTTGCGGCGTCAAGCGCAACCTCACCGACGACCAGTTCCGCACCATTCGCGACATGGGTGGCATCGTCGGCCTCAACTACTGCAGCGAGTTCCTTTCCAACGACGCAACCGACAAGACCGCCGCAGGCGTCACCTTCGACCAGCTGGCGGCACATATCGAGCACTGGCTCGACCTGGGCGGCGAGGACGCCATCGCGCTCGGCGGCGACTGGGACGGTGCCACGGTGCCCGCTTTCCTCTCCGATGCCAGCAAGATGCCCGAGTTCCAGAACATGCTTTCCAAGCATTTTGGCAAGACTGTGATGCAGAAGCTCTGCAGCGACAACGCGCTTGCCTTCTTTGAGCGTTATTAATTTCACATCCCTTGAGCGGGCCGACATGCCGAACGGTCGACATGCCGGCCCGTCCCCAATCTGAAGGACCGCTTTTGACGCAGCAGTTTACGATTTCCGTATCCCGACCGGATGGGACGCCCATCCCCGTCGTCGTTACCAAAAAGCGCGTCAAGAACTTCAACCTACGCGTCACATCGAGCGGTGAGGTCCACGCCAGTGCACCGCTCGGTGCCAGCCGCGAGCGTATCGAAGCGTTTGTGAAGCGCAACAGCGCCTGGATTATCAGTCGACTTGCCCAGCGCGAGCAACGTCAGGCGACGGCACGAGAGCCGCTCAGCCCCTCGTCCATCATTGCACTTTGGGGCAAGCCCATCACGGTACAAGATGCGCTCGATCGCAGCTTTGCATCACCCGCACCGCGGCCCAAGCAGGCCACCTTCGCAAGTTTTATGGGTGCCGACAAATCGAACGAACGCCCACAGGCCAAGCGGCGCGCAACCCTCGACGGCCTGACGTCCGATGAGCTCCAGACCCGCATCGACCAGCTCTATGCATCCGAGGTCACCACGGCGCTGCGCGATATGGTGCGCGCGTACGAAATCGCAATGGGTGTCGCCGTTTCCCGCGTTTCCGTGCGCAGCATGAAAACGCGCTGGGGATCATGCACGCCCAAAACCGGCGCCATTCGCATCGCACGAGAACTTGCCGCCTACCCCGTCGAGTGCCTTGACATGGTTGTCGCCCACGAGCTCGTCCACCTGCTCGAGCCGAGCCACAACCAGCGGTTCCACGTCCTGCTCGACACATACTGCCCCAACAATAGAGCTCTGTCGCAGTGGCTCAAGCAGCCGCCCCTCAACAAGCTCTAGCGTCGACTAGCGCACGCGCTCGATCTCGACGCCGCAGCTTGCCAGGGGAAGACCGACGGGAGCCCAAGGCTTATCGAGCTTAACACGCACGCCAAGCAGCAAGGGGTAACGACGCAGCAGCATCTGGGCCACACCCTCGGCTGCCGCCTCGATGAGTTTAAACGTATGCTCGCGCAGATAGCCATCGACATCGTGGCACACCGAGCCGTAGTCAATCGAAGCGTCCAGGTTATCGTGCTCCCCCGCTGCACGCAGGTCGACATAGAGCACCAAGGACACGATGAACTTCTGGCCCAGCGCGTTCTCTTCGGGATACACGCCGTGGTTGGCAAAGACCTCGAGACCGTCGATAGTAATGCGGTCAGCATGGCGCAGATCGTCATAGCTCACGTGGGGAACCGCCGTTGCGGTGGATATTTCGCCCCTTCCACGGCGGGCGAGCTCGGCGCCTTCAGTCTTGGTTGCATTCTCGGGCAGTTTCTTGTTGCTCATCGCGATCGTCTCCTTCGTTTAGAACCCCGACCGCGCAAACTAACTACACGCGAATCGACAGGTTCTTTTTATCATCGCTCCAGTTGCAAGCATTGCGCGCGGGGCATGCAAAGCAGGCGCGCGACGCTTTGTCGGCTGCATAGAGCAGACGCTCAAGCGGTTGGCTGTTCACACGCAGCTTTCGATGGCCCAGAATGGCCGTCTTAATGGCTGCGGCATCGGCCGGCTCAAACGCCACATCATCGGGCATGCCGCCGAGAATCGCATCAGCGACGCGTTCGCTTGCAACATCATGGGATATACCCGATTCATACTGTTCATCTTTGCCGATATCGTGAAGAAGTGCCGTGGCGTAGATGACCTCACGGTCAAATTCGAGCTGTTCCTCGAGATTCTTGATCCACATAATGCGAGCGACATCGAGAAGATGGTCAATACCGTGGCGGCAGAAGATGCGCCCCGATTCCAACTGTGCAATGTTACCCAGGTGCCGCCGGAACAGCCCGTTGGCGCAAATGTAATCAATGCGAGGCATGGCACCAAAGGGAGCCAAGCCCGAAGCCATAAAGCCGCGACGCGACGTCCCCTCATCGGTCTTCGATGTAAAGTCGTTGACGACCCTCATGCTAACGGCCCAGCATCCTAAAGAACCGCTCCTCGAGCGCGGGATCAGTCTCAAAGACGCCGCGGCGAGCGAGCGTCACGGTCTTGGTGCCGGGCTTTTGCACGCCGCGCATGGTCATGCACATATGCTCGGCTTCCATGAGCACAATCGCTCCCTGGGGAGCGAGATAATCCATGAGAGCGTCGGCAACCTGCGCACACAGCTGCTCCTGCAGCTGCAGACGGCGGGCATAAACCTCAACCGTGCGGGCGAGTTTGGAAAGCCCAGCCACCCGACCGTTAGGGATATAGCCAATGGCGGCCTTGCCATAAAACGGCAGCAGATGGTGCTCGCACAGCGAGTAGAACGTGATGTCGCGCTCGATAACCAAATCGTTCGAAGCGACGGCAAAGGTTTTGGACAGGTGCTCCTCGGCACTCTGGTCCATACCGCCGGCGATCTCACCATACATACGGGCAACGCGAGCCGGGGTCTCCAGCAGGCCCTCACGAGTTGGGTCCTCGCCTATGCCCTCAAGCAACAGCTTAATGGCGGTCTCGACTTTTTCCTGATCGACCATCTGGGCCTCACTTTTCCGATTTTGCGTTCGCGCTATGGTACCACGCCCTTTGGCATCGGCCACAAGCTACATAGTATGGGTCGAATAGACCGGATCGTCCCGCCAAAGCTCCACAGCGTCGCAAAGCGCAACGCCCTCGCGCACAGCACGGGCGCGCGTGGCGTTCATATCAATCACGCGCTGATTGCTCGAGCCCCTAAAGCGCAACGAGATATCGTACAGATCCTGAACGAACGGGCCGTCCACCAACATGTCGAGGCAGGCAAGGATACGGTCCGTCACCTCGGTATGGTGACGACCACCCGGCATAAGCTCCTCGAGCACGTCGCCGGTAAAGCACCAAATGGTCTTGCCCGACCCCGCGGGATAGGCCGCACGCACGCGTTCGATAAAGTCAACAAGCCCCGCCTGATTCTCGGGCTCCATAGGCTCGCCGCCCAGAATCGTCAGGCCATCGATAAAGGGATGGTCGAGGCTCTCGATAATCTTGTCCTCGACGGCACGATCGAACGGCTCACCCGCAGCAAAGTCCCACGCGACAGAGTTAAAGCAGTTCTTGCACCCACGACGGCACCCGCTCACAAACAGAGAAGTACGAACGCCTTCCCCATCAGCAATGTCGAAATACTTAATATTCGCGTAGTTCATAGGTAACTCTCCCGGGAGGCCGGGACATATCATCCCGTCCTCAAACATTCTCGGCCTGCGGCCTGCGAAACTGCGGGCGGGACGATATGTCCCGGCCTCATGCAAAGGGTAACTCAATGAACGAAGCGAACATCGAGTATAGGGTTCGAGGTCTAATAAAAACTTTGTTGCAGCTCAACCGTCATCGCAAGCAAAGCGTTGCTGCAAGTCAACTCATTTCCGCTAAGAACTTCGAGGAGCGAGCAGACCGCATGCTGCATCTCAGCTACGTCAACTTGGCCGCCCCGTAGCGAGGCCCCGGACCTTTGCTCGATATGAGTTCCGCACGAACAGGAGGCGCCAGTGGCGCCTCCGTCGTGAGCCAGGACTGTCCGAAATAGCGAGTAAAGGTCCGGGGCCTCGCTACGGGGCGGCCTGGGATGGTTATTAGAGATGCAGTACGCGGTCGCGAATCTCCTCGGTTCGGCCCTGGTTCCAGAATTGGGTACCGATGTAGCCGCACGTACGACGGGCGACATTCATCTTCTCCTGGTCACGATTGCCGCAATTGGGGCACTCCCACACCAGCTTGCCGTCATCCTCGACAATCTTGATCTCGCCGTCGTAACCGCACACCTGGCAATAATCGCTCTTGGTGTTGAGCTCGGCGTACATGATGTTGTCGTAGATGTACTGCATCACGCGAATGACAGCCTTGAGGTTGTCCTGCATGTTGGGAACCTCGACGTAGGAGATGGCACCGCCCGGCGAAAGCTGCTGGAACATGCCCTCAAACTTAAGCTTATCGAAGGCGTCGATCTCCTCGGACACGTGGACGTGGTAGCTGTTGGTGATGTAGCCCTTGTCCGTCACGCCCGGGATGATGCCAAAACGACGCTGCAGGCACTTGGCGAACTTGTAGGTCGTCGACTCAAGCGGGGTACCGTACAGCGAGAAGTCAATATCGCTTTCGGCCTTCCACTCGGCGCACTTGTCGTTCATGCGCTGCATGACGGCCATGGCAAAGGGCGTGCCCTCCTTCTCGGTGTGGCTGTGGCCCGTCATGTACTTGACGCACTCATACAAGCCGGCATAACCCAGACTAATGGTGGAGTAACCGCCCACGAGCAGCTTATCGATCGTCTCGCCCTTCTTCAGGCGGGCGAGGGCACCGTACTGCCAAAGAATCGGTGCGGCGTCAGAAAGCGTACCCATCAGACGCTCATGACGGCACAGCAGGGCGCGGTGGCACAGCTCAAGGCGCTCGTCGAAGATCTTCCAGAACTTGTCCATGTCCTGATGCGAGCTCAGCGCGACATCAGGCAGGTTGATGGTCACGACGCCCTGGTTAAAGCGACCATAGTACTTGGGCTTGTTCGGGTCGTAGTTCAGCGCATTGGCAACGTTGTTAAAGCCGTTGCCCGAGCGGTCGGGCGTCAAGAAGCTGCGGCAGCCCATGCAGGTATAGCAGTCGCCGTTGCCGGCGGTCTCGCCCTTCGACAGCTTGAGCTCGCGCATCTTCTTCTCGGAGATGTAGTCGGGAACCATGCGCTTGGCGGTGCACTTGGCAGCCAGCTGGGTCAGGTAGAAGTACGGGGAATCCTCGTGAACGTTATCGTCCTCGAGTACATAGATGAGCTTGGGGAATGCCGGGGTAATCCAAACGCCGGCCTCGTTCTTAACGCCCTCGTAGCGCTGGCGAAGCGTCTCCTCCACGATCATGGCAAGATCGTGCTTCTCCTGAGGCGTACGGGCCTCGTTAAGATACATAAAGACCGTCACGAACGGCGCCTGGCCATTGGTGGTCATAAGGGTCACGACCTGATACTGAATCGTCTGGACGCCGCGACGAATCTCATCGCGCAGGCGATCCTCAACAACCTCGCGGACCTTTTCGGGAGATGCGGAAACGCCGAGCTCCTCGAGCTCGCGGGCGACCTCGCCGCGAATCTTCTGACGGCTCACCTCAACAAACGGAGCAAGATGGGTCAGCGAAATCGACTGGCCGCCGTACTGGGAGGAAGCAACCTGAGCGATAATCTGCGTCGCGATGTTGCAGGCGGTCGAGAAGCTGTGCGGCTTCTCGATCAGCGTGCCCGAGATAACGGTGCCGTTCTGGAGCATGTCCTCCAGGTTCACCAGGTCGCAGTTGTGCATGTGCTGAGCAAAGTAATCCGAATCATGGAAGTGGATCAGGCCCTCATTATGGGCATCCACGATCTCTTGAGGCAGCAGCACGCGCTGGGTCAGGTCCTTGGAAATCTCGCCGGCCATATAGTCGCGCTGAACGGAGTTGACGGTCGGGTTCTTGTTGGAGTTCTCCTGCTTGACCTCTTCGTTATTGCACTCAATCAACGACAGGATCTTGTCATCGGTCGTGTTCTTCTGGCGCTTCAGGCTCTGAACATAGCGATAGATGATGTAGTGGCGGGCAACCTCGTAGCAGTCGAGACGCATGATCTCGTCCTCGACCAAATCCTGGATCTCCTCGACCGAAACGGTGTGGCCCGCGTTCTCGCATGCCTCGGCGACGTTTTGCGCCGCATAAACCACCTGGCGGTCGGTTAGACGAGAGCTCTCCTCGACCTCCAAGTTGGCGGCGCGGATGGCATTGACGATCTTATCGATGTCAAAGACAACCTCGGTGCCGCTGCGCTTGATGATCTTCATCCTCTTGCCTCTTTCGCGTCGTAGCCTCATTGCGCTTCAGAGCCAAACGATGCCCGGCAGGGCTTGCCCCTGTCTTGCGGCGCCGTCGCGCAATCTGTGTTCTCGATAAACCATAAGCCTCCATGCGGACATTCCCTAGAGCCAATCAAGCGGCTCAAGGACACGTTCGAAAGAGGCAGTTAAGGTCTTCGTTCTCTGTCCGCCATCTATCATACGACAAAGACACATCTATATCCTGTATTCTTTTTTTAGGTCAAACACAACATATAGTGTTTCAGCAGGTCAAAGCAATTGGTCATTTTCCAGACGCATTAATTATGAGGGGTTCTTGGCAAGTCGGTAAAACGTTACCAACACGGCTACCTGCATGGCAGTTATAAAACCCCCTTAGTCAAGCCGCTGACAAATCCTACCAAAACCAAGCCGCTCACGCCAAAAGAATCCAAAAGATTATGCTTGACCAACATGTTGCGGTCACGATCGGCCAGGACGTATGCAATCTGCCGGCACCTCTACGGGATGCGAAGACCATCGCGTACAGACCTTGGATCAATATTTAGTAGCTTATTTGCCGGCATGTTTGGCGGCATAAAACAAAACAGCCCAGAGGACATAGCCTCTGAGCTGCGAACATTTGGTGGGCGTTAGAAGATTTGAACTTCTGACCTCTTCCGTGTCAGGGAAGCGCTCTCCCCCTGAGCTAAACGCCCAAATGGAGCGGACAACGGGGCTCGAACCCGCGACCCCAACCTTGGCAAGGTTGTGCTCTACCAACTGAGCCATGTCCGCCTGCGAGGATTTAATATACGGGATGATCCACCCAAATGCAAGAACTTTTTTTAAAAAGTTTTGCGACGCCCTCGCGAACCTCGCGAGGACATCAGCCACCACGGAAGGCGCAGGCAAACGCAAACTCGCCGCAAGAGGCCACTACATCTCGCCGAGCATGATCCAGGCAGAGCTGTCCTGCGTGAGCCTGCCGTCTGCAAGCGGTGATGAGGTGAGCAGGACCCTGCCCGCCGGCAGCTCCACAGGTGCTGCACCGAAGTTCGTCACACACGCCCAGCCGTTATCGCGGCGATAGGCGATGACGCCGCCCTCAGCGCCCTCGGCACCATCCGCAAGACCGGTGCGCCCGTCAAGATCGAGCCACGCAAGATCGTTGGCGCACCCGCGCAGCTTGCGCCGCAGCCAGAGGGCGTCACGATAGAGCGCAAGCATCGATGTCGGGTCCACTTCTTCCCTATCGGCAGCATAATCGGAAAACCATGCAGGCTGCGGCAGATGGGGCGCCGCATCGGCGTCTGCCGGCGAAAACCCAAACGATCCGCCATGCGCGGGATCGTCCGCCGCCACCCACGGCAGGGGCACACGACAGCCGTCGCGCCCCTTCTCACGCTTCGGTCCGTGCGTATTGGTCGCAGTAGGGTCTTCGAGTGCAGCCCACGGGATATCAGCCACCTCAAAAAGGCCGAGCTCCTCACCCTGATACACGTATGCCGAGCCCGGAAGCGCCAGCTCAAGCAAAAGGGCCGCCCGCGCGCGGCGCTCGCCGAGTTCACGGTCCTCGTCATAAGACGACCCGTCGCGTAAGAGCCAGTCGAGCGCAATCTGGTGGTAGCGCGTCGCTTTGATCTGCGGCAGGGCATAGCGCGTCGCCACGCGCGGCACGTCGTGGTTGGAGAGTACCCAGGTCGAGGCGGAATCGGATTCGATGGCCGCCTTCAAGCCCTCCTCGATTGCAGTGTGCATGTCATCATAGGTCCAAGTGGCCTTGGCGAACTCAAAGTTAAATGTCTGGCCAAGCTCATTGGGGCGCGCGTAGAGATACTGGCGCTCGGGCAGCACCCACGCCTCGGCAACGGCGCTGCGGGGCGGATCGTAGCGGTCGAACACACGGCGCCACTCGCGATAGATCTCGTGGACTTCGTTGCGGTCCCACAGCGGATGGGTGCCGTCGTCAACCATGTCATCGCCCTCGGCGAGATGCCACCGGTTGAGGTCATCGCGGTCGAGATCCTTGGCAAGACCGTGCGCCACATCAATGCGAAAGCCATCGACGCCTCGATCGCTCCAAAATGTCAGGACGTCGCAAAAGAACGCGTGAACCTCGGGGCATGACCAGTCAAAGTCCGGCTGCTCGGGCGTAAACATGTGCAGATACCACTGACCGTCCGCAACACGCGTCCAGGCGGGGCCGCCAAAGTTGGCATTCCAATTGGTGGGAGGCAGCTCTCCGTGCTCGCCGCGACCATCGCGGAAGATATAACGGGCGCGCTCGGGCGATCCGGAGCCGGCGGCAAGAGCGGCTTTGAACCAGGGGTGCTGGTTGGATGAATGGTTAGGCACGATGTCGACGATGACCTTGATGCCGCGCGCGTGAGCCGCAGCGATCATGTCATCGAAGTCGTCAAGCGAGCCGAGACGTGGGTCGACATCGCAGTAGTCCGCCACATCATAGCCACCATCGACAAGAGGCGATGGGTAAAACGGGCTCAGCCAGATGGCCTCGATACCCAGCCGCTCAAGATAGTCCATCTGCTGGGTAATGCCCGCGATATCGCCCAGACCCGAACCAGTCGAATCCTTAAACGAGCGCGGGTAGATCTGATAGATCGCGGCGTCGGACATCCATGAGCGCGAAGAAGACTTTTCTGTAGCCATGGGGCGTATCTCCCTTGCAACGAGGTTATGCGAGATGCCCACGATGATACGCCCAAAGTGGACATTCGCGGCAAACAACGCCACAGCCACGACCCAAAACGCTCGCTCCCTCGCGGGTTCGAGCCCAGGCGATGGGTACGAAAAAGCCCGGCTACCGTAGTAGTCGGGCTGCTGAGTTTGGAGCGGACAACGGGGCTCGAACCCGCGACCCCAACCTTGGCAAGGTTGTGCTCTACCAACTGAGCCATGTCCGCATATGTAAAACAAAACGGGCGCCGGAGCGCCCGGATGTTGCCTGGAGGCGAAGCCCGGATTCGAACCGGGGGTAAAGGCTTTGCAGGCCTCTGCCTTACCACTTGGCCACTTCGCCGAAAAAGGACCGCCAAAACGGTCCGGAAATGCAATGGAGCGGACAACGGGGCTCGAACCCGCGACCCCAACCTTGGCAAGGTTGTGCTCTACCAACTGAGCCATGTCCGCTTGCGGGTTATTAATTTACGCGAGTTGTCCAAAAGACGCAAGTACTTTTTTCAAAAAACTTGTCTGCCGCATGTTCTTAGTAGCTAAACGCGCTAAAGCGATTGGCTAGGCACACGATTCCAGCGCTCCGCTAAACAGCTTCACCATCTGCACGCGCGTGCCGGCGCCGTCCGTACGACGAGCAACCTCCACGTTATCGACGAGCATACGCATAAGCTTGATGCCACGGCCGCGCTCCTCTGATGCGACCGGTTCGCTCGTTTCATCGATAGAATAGCCGGCACCTCGATCAAGCACCTCAACCACAACGCGATCGCCATAGGCCTGAACCGTCAGGACGCACCCGATACCGCCCGCATGGTCATAGGCATTACCCAGCGCCTCCCCCGACGCCAATGCGACATCGTAGCGCTCGTCACGGCGCAACGGAAGCGATTCAAGGAGTTCGGCGATGCGATGTCGGTAGTATGGAAGATTTTCGATACCCTGACGGACCTCGACGCTCTTACTCCAGCGAGGCAGCTCCCCCACCGGAATGGCGGGAATAGACTCCCGTGCCGGCCCCGCGACATGAAGAATATCGACAAGACGAGCAATCTCCAAAAAGCGAACAACTTCACCTGATGCATTGACGAGCGAAAGCAGGCCTTCTCGCCTCATGAGCTCACGAGCGCGCATAAGCAGGAATGCCAAGCCCGTCGAATCGATAAAGCTAACAGCCTGACAGTTGATGACGACACGACGCACGCCGCGGCCAATCAAAGCATCCAACCGCCGACGCAGCGCAGGCACCGTGGCGATGTCGATATCGCCTGGTGGTGTCAAAACCGCTATGTCATTCCACTCATTCATACGACCATGGTTCCCCAAAAAAGCCCACTCGATGCATTCGTTTCCCCAACCGTACGGATTCAGCCCGCCCAGCGTCGTCTATGAACGACCCCGTAAAAACTCAAGGGACACCAATGCAATGTCATCGTCCAGCGCCGATTCGGTAAATCGGTCAAGCTCGCCCAAGACCTTGCCGCAGATTCCCGATACGCCCTCACCCGAGACAGAGAGCAGAAGGTCACGAAGGCGCTGCTCGCCAAAGAACGCTCCGGTGCGGTCGCGGGCCTCAATCGTTCCATCCGTATACATGAAGAGCATGTCGCCAGGAGCGAACGTAAACACTCCCGTCTCGTACACCATGCTCTCAAAGGCACCGATTACGCCCGATTGGCATCCAAGCAGCTCGACCTCTCCCCCACGGGCCTCGCCGCCACCCAGCGGCATCGACTCTGGCCTGATGACCATGGTCGGAGGATGGCCCGCCGAACAATACGTTGCGCGTCCGGCTTTAAGGTCAATCTTGGCGATAAAGGCCGTCACGAACGTCTCGACCCTCGAGAAGCCCATGAGCATGCTGTTAAGGGAGCGTGCCATGCGGGCCGGTCCAGCGCCCTCCCAGGCATATGCCGTCAGGGCCGTCTTGACGAGCGCGGACATCGATGCAGCCTCAATGCCTTTGCCAGACACATCGCCCAAAATCATGACGGCGCAGTCGTCGGGAAGACGGATGAGCGTATAGAAATCGCCGCCGACCAACGCCGAGTTCGTGGCCGACAGGTACACCGAATCGGTTGCGATACCCGGAACATCCCCCAGGGAATTTCTCATGCCGATCTGAAGGGTCTGAGCGATATGGCGCTCCTCGCGCTTTTGAGATTCGCCTTCGTAGATCAGTTCAAAGTCATGCGCCAAGTGCACCAAGTAGTCATATTCAAGATCATCAATCGGCTCTTGGCTACCATCACGAAGCAGCAGCGCGCGCGTCGTCGGGCTCTTCGCAACAGAAGCAGGAACAATCGCGTCGTTACTGTGCTTGCCATCACCCTCAGAGCGCGGGCGCCCCGCCTCGATGCCGGAGTCGACGTAGAGACCTTGACAAGGCAGACCATGCGCCCTAAGCCAGCCTCCCATAGGCATCGATTCGTCAACGCGAGTTATACGGACGTGCTTAAGGTCCTCGGCACTCGTACCGCCCAAAACAGATGCCTCAAAGCCATCAGGGCCAGCCCCCAGACGTGCCGCTGGCGCCGTCGTGGAAAAGAAAAGCTTCTCGGGATCGTCCGGCAAAGCAACGCGACTGCCGCCTTCAAAATCTATGACGTAGGAATCCAGACTGGCGTCATACTCAACAGGGCAAAAATGGCAGTTAAGCATATTGCAGATCTCGGACGATACCGCCTGGGTAGCCGCGGCGGAATCGTCTAGAAAGGTAAACAACTCATCACGCAAGACATTGAGCGAGCGGCCAAGCTCGGCCGTGCGACGGGAGCGAAGGCTCGATGCCATGCCGACCAGCTGGATAGACAGGTAATCGCAAATGACCTCGAGCACATTAACGTCATAGGCGAGCGGTGCCTGAGGGCGTTTCCAACCAACTTCCAGCACGCCAAGAATCTGCGTACCGTAAAAAACGGGAAGACAGATCTCGCTGCGGTACGGAGGCATATCCTGCATGCGCAACAGGTGCTTAGAACGATTGTCCAAGTCCATAAACATACCGGAGGCGGCCTTATCACCCTTAAGGTCCTGTTGAATCGACAAGCGACAGGCACGCGACTCACGAAGAACATACGTCGGAATGCCAGCACCATACGGCAAAAACTCAGGCAGGTAGCTGTCGTACAGCTCCTTGGAAACACCGCGAAGTTTAAAACCGCCGCTCTCAGAAAAATAGATAGCGGCACCCGAAGCATCGAGCGTTCCTACAAGCTGGTTCAAAACGGTATCAAGTAGGCTGGGTAACTCATCGGAGCCCACAGTGCTCATAATGACCGAGAGCGTGCCAGAGAGGCGCTTGTTCGCCACTCTAAGCTCCGAAAGCGCACGCTTGAGCTGGCGGTCGTGCGAATACTGTTCTTCGATGCTATGGAGCGCCACCAGGACACGTGGCGCGCGGCGCCCAAAGATGCGTGGAGGCGTTACGGAGCCCGCACGAACCAAGACGGGGATAAAGGAGCCGTCACTCAGCTTGAGCATCAGTTCGTTCTCGGAGGCATCAGTTTCAAATGGCAGACGATGTTCCGTCGCACGTTCAAAAGCGGACGAGTACAGGACGTCTTTAACATCTCCACCGATGACGTCGGCGCGTTCCTCGCACAGCAAACCAAGTAAGCGATTATTCACATGCAGAATGGTTCCGTCGAGCTCGCAGATGATGACAGCATCGCTCGTGATCTCGACTAGTTGGGCAACGTCTGCCCACTCGTTGCGTTCAAGCGTTTCCATCGTGGACCCCACCGTCTATCGGTAACAAAAAAGCCTCCGAAGAGGCTTCTCAAATGCGATGGTGTCGGAGGCGGGACTTGAACCCGCATGACCAAAAAGCGGTCACTAGCACCTCAAGCTAGCGCGTCTGCCAATTCCGCCACTCCGACATGCTATGTTGTTGATTCACGGTTCGTTTTGTTGGACCCGCGCGTTCAACGAGGAAGATAATAACCTATGATTCGAGAACTGTGCAAGCACTTTTTTCAAAAAAGTTTACGAATTTGTAAATGAGCTGGTAGACGCTTATGTTCGGGTCGGAATGGGGGTAACTTCCCAACGCGTCCTCGGGCATGCGGTACATTTTGATTCGCGCTTCGCGCTACAAAATGTACCGCCCCCTGCGGAATGCGTTGGGAAGTTACCCCCATTCCGACCCTACAACCACATACTCCGGGCACAGTTCTCAACCATGTTCTGGGGGCTGATACAAATTTTGTGGCTCGGCTTTGCCGAGCCCTTATATGGGGAGGCCGGAGCCAAAGCTCCGGCCTCACTCAATTTCTCATCAGATTAAGTGAGCGATCAAGGAATCGCACTCCCCTCCTCTGCCGAGTTACCGCAGGGCCCGCCCTGAAGTTACTTTTCAGAACACTCCGCACTGATATCTTCTGAATTGAAGACGTCGATGGTGCACCCGTATACCATTGACGTCGACACCATCAGATGCGGACCGCGCGGTGACCCCACATTCCGCTGGCGCCCACAGGGCTGCCCTCGTTTCCTGACAT
>DBEYUK010000054.1:0-8986 GCA_048181625.1 Collinsella sp.
CACCGAGACCCCCGCGAACTTCGCGGCGGCGGTCGGCCCCATGCCGTCCTCCGTCGCCAGGAGGAAGAGCTCGACCTTCTCCCTGCTGTACATGCGAACCTCCAGTCCGGACCGCCCCGCGGTCCAACTTTCTGTCCGCACCCCCTTCTGCCTAATATATCGCCCCGTGCGGACACGATTCTCACCTAAGGAATGGCAATAGTGTGTTCATAAACACGCAGATAGACGACTTAACAGGATTCGATTTACGGGGCGATTGAACCTGTGGTGGTGCGGATGCCCCGACCCGCGCCACGACTTAACCGCCGTTATGTTAGCGACATGTCTAACATAACGGCGGCGCAGGCCGCTCACTCCCTGCGGCAACGCCGATTCCGGGAAGGCGCGCCGGGGCTATGCCGACCTGAGTATCCTCTCGGCCTTCTCGATCGCGGCCGAGCGCAGAAACTCCGACTTCCGCATCCCGCACGCGGCGGCCGCCCTCTCGATGAGGTCGGCGCCCGTCTTCGGGCACTTGAAAGACAGGTTTGCGTTGGCCTCAACCTCGGAAAGCCTGGGGCGGCCGACTCGGAGGTTCACCAGGCTCCCCTCCCAGGAGTCGGATTCGTATTCCGCGCACTCGCGCTCGATGTCCTCATCCGTGATAACGGATCCGTTTGCAAGCCTATATTCCATCAGTAACCTCTCCTTCTCGCGTTCTCGATCTCCCTCAGCGTCTTCTTGCTCGGCGGCGTCATGGCGTGGTAGACGAGCCACGCGCCGTCGGCCAGGAGGACACCGACCATCTCGATGTACCGGCCTTGCGGGTCGTAGCCCGTCCGCACCTCGCGCTCCCCGGGTATGCGGACGGCTGCGAAGCAGTAGCTCTCCCACGCCGCCTCGACATCACCGTCATCTAGCTCGGGGTGCCGCTCGTGAACTCTCTGGTGTATCCGGACCATGAGCCTCCAATCTTTACGATAGTATTCTACTACTATTTGGTAGTAGAATACTATCCGTCCCAACATATTCCATTAGCCGTTCGTCCCAAAACGTATGCTGAACGGCACTTGCAAATCGGGCGGTCGAGACCGTGCAAATCGAGTGTCAAAACCTAGTGCCAAAACCATCCTGTCAAACCTCATGGGAAAATCAAACTACGAGGCAGGAGGCTAAAAAATGACGCGATACGGATACGCTCGCGTGAGCACGAAGGATCAGAAGCTAGACAGGCAAATCGAGGCGTTGGTCAACGCCGGCGTGCCCTATGGCCATATCTACAAAGACAAGGAGACTGGCGCACGCGAGGGCGACCGCACGCAACAGAAAAAGTTGTTCAAAAAAATGAAACGTGGGGATGAGGTGGTGGTCGAATCTTGGGAGCGCCTAACCAGATCGACCAGGCAACTGCTGAACTATGACCTGATGTTCAGGAACTTAGGAGTGAAGCTCATATCACTGAAACAGCCCATTGACCTCGATACTGCCTTCGGCCGTTTCGTACTGGGTACCCACGCCTGTACAGCCGAGCTCGAGCGCGATCTGATCAAGCAGCGCCAGGCCGAGGGCATCGCCGTCAAGCGAAGCCACGGTGGCAACGTTGGCGGGCGTCCGCGCATTGCGGATGTCAAGGTCGATGCGGCCGTGAAGCTCTACCTCGCCCGCGAGACGCCTATCACAGACATCTGCACCGCCACGGGCATCTCGAAATCGACGTTGTACCGCGTGCTCCGCGAGCGCGGGTTAGTTGGAGTCAGAAGATAAATCCGAGTGCGGCGGCGGTACTATATAGGTGTGCGGTATTTCTCCAATCGAAAACCTGCGTGAACGCATAACCTGAGACGCCTTTTTAGAACTCACCGATCGCAGGATGACTACAAATCAACAGCGGCCGTGCATTGTTCCCAGCTGTATGGCATGGCGAAGCCATGCCCATTGTTGATTGGAGTGCTGCACCATGGCAGACAATCCGAGCGAAAAGAAAATCAGCGAGACATCCGGCGTGAAGGCCGTTCTCGATGAGGCTGCCGAGCGGATCGAGGCGACATGGCGGGAGAAGCTGCTGCGCGAGACTGCCGACCTCAGGACCGAGAACGCACTGCTCATGGCCCAGGTGGATGAATTCAGCCGCAAGCTCGCCGAGGCGACGGATCGGAATGAAAAGATTGAGGCCGACTGCAATGAGCGGATTGCCTTTATAGAGGAGAAGTTCGAACTCGATACCGCGAGCCTCGAGATCGAGAACAACGAGCTCCATGCCGCGAGCGTCAGATATCTCGCCGATGCTCGGGAACTCGACAGGCAGGTCGTCCAGCTCCATGCCGAGGCCGTGGGCATGGTCGATGAGATCGAGCGACTGCGCGGCGAGCGTGATGCCGCGCTGAAAGCCCAAGCCGAGTTGAACGACGCACTCCTGGCCCAGCGCGACCTGATGGCCGAGGTCGCCGCCCTCAAGGACTGCCTTGCCGCCTCCGAGCAGCGTGCGGCCGTGGCCGAGGCCAAGATCGAGGTCATGACCCAGAGGGGCGAGTAGGATGTCCACCTCGAAGATGTCGCATCGTACAGCCGTTGCTGTTGGGCTGATCGTCCTTCTTGCCGTAGCGATTGTCTGGACAGTCGTTGACGGCGCTGGAGCCGACTCGACCACTATCGGCGCCGTTCTGGCGCACCAAGATACCGCGTGGGTATCGGTCGGCGTAATTGCCGTTATTGTTGTCGCTGTGCTTGAACTGGTGAGTTGACGGCATACGTGATCAACGAACAAAAGCAATAGATCAGTCAAGTATTCGGTTTGGAGTAAATCATGAAAAGGCGTGTTAGCAAAAACGCCATCAGCCTGGCTCGAACTCTCGGCGTCGCCGGTCTTTTGGCGGTTGCCTTGGTTATGACCCCTGGGTGCAGCCAGACAGACGATCACCAGACGGCAGTTCAGGTCGCCAATTCTGACAACGCGCAGGAAGAGGGCGCGGTTTACGGCAAGATGGAGTATTCAATCACCGGCGTCGAGGTGCATGATTCCTCGACTGGCGATGGCGGGAAGGTCTCCGTTGTTCGCTGGCACGCCATCAACAACCGAACCGCAGATTCCTTTGCCACTGGAAGCTACATTACAGCCTATCAGAATAAGCAGATGCTTCATGGCGGTCTTGCCGCCGATTTACAGGAAGATTCCTTCTCTTCGCAAGGGCTTGCGCCGGGAGGCGAATGCGACGGTGTGTCGATTTTCGAACTCAATGACATGTCCCCCGTTGAAATTAAGATCAACGGCACGAGCGCTGGATCGAACTCTCTCGACCAGACCTTTGAATTGGAATAGGCCTCATGCATAGCATCTAATTTTCTAGAAACCCCCTAGAGCATTTCTAGGGGGTTTCTAGAACTGAGAACCGGGCGCAGCACTTTCGATCGGCACGATGTCTCGATAGACCAGACGGTGCCTGTCGTCACGCCACTCGTCACCGTGGTAGTGCCCGAAGAACCAAGCGCGGTAGCCGAGCCGCCCATCGAGCTCGCCCAGGAAGGTTTGCAGCTGATCCCCACGGTACTCACGTCCGCGCTCCCGGCACAGCTCTCTGGCCAGGGCAGCAGGAGCCTCATGCGTCACCACGTAATCGGCCCTCCAGCCCACGCGGTCGAGCGAGGCGCGGCAGTGCTCCATCTCTTCCTCGCTCGGCATCTCCTCGGGCCACCAGCTCCTCCCCTCCTTGCGATACTGCCTGTCGTTGCTCGTGGCGCCGCCCATGGCAAGGACCGTGAGCCCGTCGATGTCGAACACCTCACCGCGCATCAGGTGCAGCACGCGCGGTCGCGCCTCATGGACGAGCCCGCCGTTCCACTCCCGCACCGGCAGCCCAGCCAGGGCGTGGTGGTTCTCATGGTTGCCGTCTACGAAACACGTGGTCCAGGGCTTCGACTCGAACCAGTCGAGCCAATACCTCTCAGCATTCGAGCCATCCCAGACAAAGCCGAAGTCGCCGGCCACGATCACCACGTCATCGCGCGTCAGCGCGCGCCCCAGCGGCCAGTTTTTGAAGGCAAACCGGCTGGACCCGTACTCGGCCCTGCCGTGCACGTCGCCCGTCACATAGATAGCCATCAGTACGCACCCCACGGCAGGAGTTTGTCCCCGAGCCTCACGATCCGGTCATACAGCACCGTGTGCCGTTCGTCCGGGTTGCCGTCTCGGTGAAAATGGCCGTAATACCAATGTTTATAGTCCAGGCGGTCCTCGAGCTCGTCGAGGAATCCGGTCAGCCGGTCCACATCAGGGCGTTCCCAGCCTGGGTCCGGGTAGAGCGTCGGCGAGAGCATGCGCGTCGAGCAGGTATGGGTGATGACGCAGTCGACCTTCCAGCCGACCTCGTCGAGCTTTGTCCGCGCGGTATCGAAATCGCGCTCGTCCGGGAGCTCCTGAGGCCACCAGCTGGAATACGGCACGCGGTATTCCCTGTCCACGCTCGTGGCACCGCCCATGGTGAAGACCGTCGAGCCGTCGAGCTCGAAGACCTCGCCGCGCGTCAGGCGCCGAATGGGCGAGGTGTCCGACAGGCGCTGCGTCAGCCCGCCGTGCCATAACTCCATGGGGCGCTCCGCCCAGTGGTCGAAGCGCTCGTGGTTGCCGTCGACGAACAACACGGTATAGGGGCGCGACTCCAGCCAGGCGATGTCGGCGCATTCCTCCGCAGAGAAGTTCCACGGAAAGCCAAAGTCACCGGCAACGATGAGATGGTCGTCGCTGGTAAGACTGTCGCCGAGCTCCCAGTCGCGGAGCTTTTGCATGTCGAGCCCACCGTGGATGTCGCCCGTCACATAGACCGTCATCGGATTACCTCTTCCCTCTTGTACGCCGCCAGCTCGCGCTCGACCTGCCTGTCGCCGGTCTCGTTGACCCACCAGGGCCATTTCACCCGGCCGCACGGCTCGTCGACTCCGGCGAACCATTCCCTCAGCTCGTCGAGGCTCACCGGGGAGTGCCCGTTGGCATCGCAACCGACGTCGTAGCGCAGAAGGCCCTGCTTGCGGTTGAACTCGTTGTACGCGCCGCCGCTGCTGTGGATGTGCCCGTGGAGGTGCCACGATCCATGGCTCATGCCCTGCCAGTCGGCCATGGGGTAATGGCTCAGGACGATCTTCTGCCCGTCGATCTTGAGCACGCAGATCGGCGGCTCCACGGTGAAGGCGCCAGCGACCGCCGGCTGGGTCCAGTCCTTGTCGTGGTTTCCCGGGACGAGGTGGATGCGTCTGCAGGCGATCCGCTTGCGAAGCCCGTAGGCGTCCTGGGCGGTCATCTTGAATGAGAAATCACCCAGGATGTAGAGTTCGTCGTCCGCGGCGACCCTGCCGTTGATGTTGTCGACGATGGCGTCGTTCATCTGCCAAATCGTCTCCCACGGGCGGTCGGTGAACTTCAGCACGTTCTCATGCCCGAAGTGGGTGTCGCTGGTAAACCAGATCATATTTATGTCTCCTTCTGTCGCTAAAAAACGTTCTCCTTCGAGGTCAGGAGACGTTTTATGAGCGACATGAGGTGCATATCCCTCATGTTTCAAGCTCCAATCTGCCGGATTTGCCCAACTAAAAGTTTACGCCTACGCGCGAACAGGATTTGATTTTTGAAATATGGACGAAGTCCTCGTCAGGAGGGTAAAATGGTGCCGACGGCAGCCCAAGTTGTAGAGAGCTGGGCAGAGCCGTTGCTTAATGAAGTTGGGTCATCGTCTTAGCGACGGTGGCCTTTCTTTTTGGGCTTCGAACCCTGCTTGAGTGCCTTGGAAAGGCCGACAAGGGCCGTGAGGAGCGAGACCATAGCGGTCAGGAGCTTCACGAGCTCGGTGAAATCGGTCATGGGCATCACCTCCCATCGGATGGAGGGCTCTGCCCGGCACGAGGGCTGCCGACAGCGAGGACGATTCTATCAGAGCGGCTGACTCCCGCCCGATATTACCATCCCACCGCGCCTGTGCAAAAAGGAGGGCCGCCAAACAGCGACCCTCCAGCGAAAGTGCACGTTATTTAGATGTGACGTTTATATCAAATTATCTAATTTGATAGTTGCAACGCCATGTTTCCACGGATCCAACCCCAGTAGCTTGAACCTGAGAAAAATATTCACCGTTAGAACCGGTGGCGCGAGTATTAACCCAAGTTGGCGCTAGAGTACTATAGGAATTAGGAAAAGATAGCGACTTGTAATCCCTATATACAATTCGATCTTTCACTTCTCGACCATTCAATAGTCCCGTAAAAGTCCAATATACATTCAAGACCCTTTCGCTGTTCGCACGGCGAGCAGCGGTGCCAGAAGCATATGAGAGATCATTAGATAGAGAAGCAACCGGCTGAACATCGTTTCTCATATTGTAAACAATCCCGTCCGCAAAGCCTGCAGCCGGAAAGCACAAGCAAACAAAAAGAAAGAAAGGACCTACAATTACTTTGATTTTCGTGCTAAGCATATAAGCCACCTACAATCAAATCAACGTGTTTGATAGTTGCACTGAAATACTTTCATCACGCCGTCAGCCTTGCATGTGGGACAAGTATAAATAAAACTCGTTCGACACGTATCCGGATAAATACGGCTGTAGCTATTCTTGAAGGTTAGTCGCTTATAAGTTGGGTCCTTTAAAGGAATATTATGACCAACGTTATTAAAACAGTAAAAAGAACAATAAGTATCAAGAACGTCTTCTTGCATAGCGCGCCTTGCTATAGAGAGCTCATCAAACAAGGAAGCTTGTGTATAAGACGCGCTGGTAGACATACTGTGATTTGCTGTCAGACCAAAAGATGGAGTTACAGCAAAAAAAGCTGATAAAAGGACAGTTGATGCTGAAAATAACATTAACTTACGAATAACGGATTTTACTGCCATGACTCCTCCAATCCTATTGGATAAAACTGTTATTATATTAATATATTTGTATCAGCACTCGAAAGGAGTGACCGATGAGCGGTAGAAGAACCGTCTTGAATGTACTTATGGCAGTAGCACTGGTAACGCTCTTGGTCTTCTCCTACTCATACGTGAATCAGCCAAGATTTGGATATGCGTTATACGCTGTGTTTTCCGGCGAAACAACTTACAACACCATAGGCTTCATTGACGCAATCTTTTTCTATGTAGTCGGCCCCTTATCAAGCGAACTGGTCGCTTTTGTAGTCTGCTACAACCTGAATCAACGAAGCCAAACTCACTCAGCGACTTCGGCCAAACAAGGAATCAATCTCTTCGCAATAACGATAATTCTGCAAATTCTGACAGTGCTGATTATCGCCCTGACCGCAACAAACGTTTTGAAGTATGAGTTCGGATTCATCGCGAGCTGCCTCATGGCAATTGCCGCGGGTATAGCGGTCTCGTATACGACACCGGCAAAGAAGTAGCTCAACTAACAAGGCCTATTTGGAATCCGAATCGTCCATGGAACCGTCGATGCCGGTTTTGGTGTCGTCCGTATTGGAATCGTCATCCTTCGATATGTGCGATACGGCTCGTTAGTAGCCCTGGCCGTAGCCCTGACCCTGCTGGCCTAGCAGCTCATCCAGATACTGGCGCAGCTGCTCGTCGGTAATACCGCCGTTGCCGGTGTCGGTCGCGCTGTCGTTCTGCTGCTGGTTCTGCAGCTCCTCGTCGGAGCCCAGCTCGACCGTGACCTTCTTCTCGTCCTTGCCGCGCATGAGCGTGATCTCGACCTTCTCGCCCACCTCGTGGCTGCGCAGCGCGATGATCAGGCCATCGGCGCTCGTGATCTCGTCGTCGTCCAGCTTGGTGATGACATCGCCCTCCTGGATGCCGGCCTTTGCGGCGGGACCGTCCTCAACGACGCTCGCCACGTACGCGCCGCTATCGGTGCTGAGTCACGCGCGCTGCCGCCTGGGCACGGGCATCGGTTGGTACGGCGGCGTCCAAGCTCGCAGGCGCTTCGAGATCGATGTCCACACCGTCATCAAATAGGCTCGATTGCTCCATAGCGGTACTCCTTCGCTCGATTTCAAACGGATACAAGAGCACCACCGTTACGACGGACGTCCCGGTTCCGTGCATAACGAAAAGTCAACCGAGGGTTTTGTCCCGTCAAGACGCCGAACGAGAATTACGTACCGCCAAGAGCCTCAAAACACGCCCCTCGCGGGACAGAATCCTCACTCGATTTCCATGCGGAGCAAAAACCTCAATCAATCATCCTCCGCAACGTCTATCCACCAAAAAGGCCGCCCCACGTGGAGCGGCCTTTGCTCGCAGCTTTTTACTGATAGTTACTCAAAATTTATTCCAACACATCCACAGAAGAGCAGCGAATCGTATTTCTCTTTCGGGAATCGAGAAAATAGCCTACCTTGACTTTAGACCCAACGCTCACGGGGCTATCGCTTACATAGCGCGTATGTTCTGAATCAACCAGAATGGTCAGACGATCAGACCCGTCGTTATATGGATCTTCGCTTTCGACCGACATGGTAAAATCGCCAGAGCTGTCAACGTTCAACACCGATCCGCTCACGAACCACAAATGTGAATAGTCACCTCCGCTATCTTTTTGGCAACGCTCCACTTTTAGAAATAGCGCAGAGAATGCGAACACGGCAACTGATATAGCGATGAAAACCTTAACGCCACCCCCACCCTTGCCATGAAATCCAAATTTATTCGCCAAAGAAAAATACCCCTGCCTTATCCGTGCAACCAGCTTCGCCGCAGAGGCGCTGAAGAATTTCCTTTTCTTCAGCGGTCAACGTCGCTTCGACTTTCTCGCTTCGTCTCATTTTTATCCCTTCAGCTTCGGAGTGGCCTCCGAAACAAGATTTGGAAAGGTGCGCCGAGTTTTTCTCGGATGCAAAACCGCTTCGCGCACAAAGCGGAACCCAGCTTTGCCTGTCTTCTTTTCCCGTGTGAGAGAAAGCAAGATCGTAAATGGCCATAGTTCATGCTTGCATGTAATTATGGCCATTTACGTACATCTTGCAATCTCCGGAACGGGGATTGGGCGAAACGCAGTGTAGACGT
>DBEYUK010000055.1:0-164265 GCA_048181625.1 Collinsella sp.
GCCTTTGACCGTCATTTCCCCGGACAGGACCACCTTTGCCGCCGAGACCTTGAACTGCCTGTCGTATCGCTTTCTTCTTTGGGTCATCTTGAACACCTTTCGCTCTTAACTAGGTGTCCAATTCATCATACCCACTCCAAAGCCTCCCATTTCTCGTGTCCAAGAAATGGGAGGCGGTTCAAACGGCAGCGGGGCCCTTTAAGCTATGAGGATATCGCTTAGAGCTTGATGTCGATGTCGACGCCAGCGGGGAGGTCGAGACGCATAAGCGAATCAACAGTGCCCGAGGTGGGGTCGAGGATGTCGATGAGGCGCTTGTGGGTGCGCATCTCGAACTGCTCACGGGAGTCCTTGTTCACGTGCGGCGAGCGGATAACCGTGTACAGGTTGCGCTCGGTGGGCAGGGGGACAGGACCGGAAACGCGAGCGCCGGTCTTCTGAGCGGTCTCGACGATGAGCTTCGCGGACTGATCGACGACCTCGTGATCATAGCCCTTGAGGCGAATGCGGATCTTCTGGGTAGCCAACTTAAACCTCCAAAGAGTGCGAGAGATGTTCTCGCGGATTACGTAACAGGGAGCTCGAACTTAGGCGTTCTTGCTCATGACCTCGTCCACGATGGACTTGGGCGCGGGCTCATAAGAGTCGAACTGCATCGTGTAGGATGCACGGCCCTGGGTCTGGGAGCGAAGGTCGGTAGCGTAACCGAACATCTCGCCCAGCGGCACCTTGGCACGGATGAGCTTGCTGTTCTTGCGATCCTCCATACCCTCGATCTTGCCGCGGCGACCGGAGAGGTTGCCCATAACGTCGCCCATGTACTGCTCGGGGGTCTCGACCTCAACAGCCATGATCGGCTCGAGCAGCTGCGGATCGGACTTCTTGAGGGCGTCCTTGATAGCCATGGAACCGGCGATCTTGAAGGCGGCCTCGGAGGAGTCGACCTCGTGGTAAGAACCGTCGAACAGGGTGACCTTAACGTCGAGGACCGGGAAGCCGGCGATAACACCGGTGTTCAGGGCCTCCTGGATGCCCTTGTCGATGGACGGGATGTACTCCTTGGGCACGACGCCGCCGACGATAGCGTTGACGAACTCGTAGCCGAAGCCCTCCTCCATCTTCTCGAGCTTGATGACGGCGTGGCCGTACTGACCGCGACCACCGGACTGACGGACGAACTTGCCCTCAGCCTTCTCGACGTCGTGACCAGCGGTCTCGCGGTAGGCAACCTGGGGCTTACCAACGTTAGCGTCAACCTTGAACTCGCGGAGCAGACGGTCGACGATGATCTCGAGGTGCAGCTCGCCCATGCCGGCGATGATGGTCTGGCCGGTCTCGTGGTTGGTGGACACCTGGAAGGTCGGGTCCTCCTCGGCGAGCTTGGTCAGAGCCAGGGACATCTTGTCCTGCTCGGCCTTGGTCTTGGGCTCGATGGCAACGTCGATAACGGGCTTAGCGAACTCGATCTTCTCGAGGACGATCTCCTTGCCCTCAGCGCACAGGGTGTCGCCGGTGGTGGAGTTCTTGAAGCCGACGCAAGCGACGATGTCGCCCGCGGCAGCGTCGTCACGGTCGATACGCTCGGCAGCGTTCATCTCGAGGATGCGGCCGAGACGCTCGCGCTGACCGTTGGAAGCGTTAACAACGTAGGAGCCGGACTCGGCGCGGCCGGAGTAAACGCGGACATAGGTGAGCTTACCGACGAACGGGTCGGTCATGATCTTGAAAACCAGGCCAGAGAAGGGCTCGTCGAAGGAAGGATGACGCTGGATCTCCTCGCCGGTGTCCGGATCGGTACCGGTGACGGCCTCAACGTCGAGCGGGCTGGGCAGGTAGTCGACGACAGCGTCGAGCAGCTCCTGAACGCCCTTGTTCTTGTAGGCGGAGCCCACGAAGACGAGGTTGAGCTCATTGGCCAGAACACCCTTGCGCAGAGCAGCCTTGAGCTCCTCGACGGTGAAGTCCTCCTCCATGAGGATCTTCTCCATGAGCTCGTCGTCAAAGCTGGCAGCAGCGTCAAGGAGCTCCTCGCGCTTGGTAGCAGCGATGTCGGCAAACTCAGCCGGGATCTCGTCCATCGGCTCGGGGTAGGTCATACCCTTCTCGTCGGCCTTGAAGTCCCATGCAGTCATGGTGACCAGGTCGATGACGCCCCAGAAGTTGTCCTCGGCGCCCATCGGGACCTGAGCGGCCACGGCGTTAGCGTCGAGACGATCCTTCATGGTCTCGATAGCGTTGAAGAAGTCAGCGCCCACGCGGTCATACTTGTTGATGAAGGCGATGCGGGGGACGTTGAAGGTGGAAGCCTGACGCCAAACGGTCTCAGACTGGGGCTGAACGCCGGCAACGGCGTCGAAGACGGCGACAGCGCCATCGAGGACGCGCAGGCAGCGCTCGACCTCGGCGGTGAAGTCAACGTGGCCCGGGGTGTCGATGATCTGGATGCGGTAGTCCTTACCGTCCTTGTTCCAGAAGCACGTGGTAGCAGCGGAGGTAATGGTTACGCCGCGCTCCTGCTCCTGAACCATCCAGTCCATGGTGGCAGCGCCCTCATGGACCTCACCGATCTTGTGGGTCTTACCGGTGTAGTAAAGAATACGCTCGGTCGTGGTGGTCTTACCGGCATCGATGTGGGCCATGATGCCGATGTTACGGGTATCGGAAAGCTTGTACTTAGGCTTAGCCATGTTAGTTCCTTACCTTAACTTACCAACGATAGTGAGAGAACGCGCGGTTGGCCTCGGCCATCTTGAAGACGTCCTCACGCTTCTTGACGGAAGCGCCCAGGCCGTTGGAAGCGTCGAGGATCTCGTTGGCGAGACGCTCGGCCATAGTCTTCTCCTTGCGAGCGCGGGAGAAGTTGACGATCCAGCGGATACCCAGAGCGGTGGAACGACGGGAGTTGACCTCCATCGGGACCTGATAGGTAGCGCCACCGACACGCTTGGGCTTAACCTCGAGCGTGGGCTTGACGTTGTCCATAGCCTTCTTGAAGGTAGCGAGAGCGTCGCCACCCTCGGACTTCTCGGCAACGATCTCGAAAGCGGTGTAAACGATGCGCTCAGCGGTGGCCTTCTTGCCGTCAAGAAGGACCTTGTTGATGAGCTGAGTCACCAGGCGGTTGTTGTAAACGGCGTCAGGCTGAACCTCACGACGATTAGCTGCTGCACGACGCGGCATGTGAAATCTCCTTAAGTGTCTACCGTGCGGCGCTTAGGCGGCACACGGCGAAAGTATCAAAACGTTATCTGGCTTATTTGGCCTTGGGGCGCTTAGCACCGTACTTGGAACGGGCCTGCATACGGTTCTGGACCGGAGCAGCGTCGTAGGCGCCACGGATGACGTGATAACGGACACCAGGGAGGTCACGGACACGACCGCCGCGGACGAGCACGATGGAGTGCTCCTGCAGGTTGTGGCCCTCACCCGGGATGTAAGCAGTAACTTCGATGCCGTTGACAAGGCGAACACGGGCAACCTTACGAAGAGCCGAGTTCGGCTTCTTGGGGCTCGTGGTGAAGACGCGGGTGCACACGCCGCGCTTCTGGGAGTTGTGCTGCAGAGCAGCGTTCTTGGACTTCTTGGGCACGGAACGACGGCCCTGGCGAACCAGCTGGTTAATAGTAGGCAAAGCGTACTCCTTCTCGAATGATTCCAGCTTTCTGTAAAGTGCAACGGCTTGAATCGAGGGGTCAGCATCCCCCTACGAAACACGCAGTTCGATAGGATACGTGGCGTTAGCTGTGCCGTCAACAGACCACGCCGCCGGGCGTATCCTAAAATAGCCATATTTCCGCAAAGCCTACACAAAAGGAATCCCCTTCTGTGCGCGGGGGCAGATTCCCGGTCCGGGCGGCACAGGGGTTAAGTTTGCTGCTCTACAGTCCTGGCTCGCACGGAGGCCACATTAAGTGGCCTCCGGCTCGTGCGGAACTCGCGACAAACTTAACCCCTGTGCCGCCCGGCCCGGGAATCCGACGTGCTCGTCGGGGCAACGTTCCCTGCCAAAAGGGGACAGGTTTATTTTGGTCGGTTTTATCGGGGAAAACGCCACTCTTCACGGTGATCCGCATCCATTTGCTACGTTCTTCCGAGAATCAGACGAATAACGTCCAATCCACTCGTCCATATAACGCTAAAAAGGCCGCTTCCCCCCCCTTGGGAAGCGGCCCAGACTTTACGAATAAACGATGGTAAAGGGTACTTCTGTTTCGGTCTCTCCTGTTGATGTGTACCTCGTGCCCTCAAGGGTTACCGAGACCACTTGATCGACATTGATCAGTTTTGTCGGCACCGAGATGTTCTCTCCGCTATTGCGCGTCAGCGAGACATAGAAATTGTACGCGCCCGCAGTATCATCTTCGATAATCTGCTCCGATCCATCCTTGTAGGTAACGGTCAACTTCTTCGTGACTGCGTCAATGCCCAGATCATCGATGTGTGTCTGGATAGAAAACGGGCTGATCTCGAGAGGCGAGTCATCGGAGCGGAGTTCCTTTTTATCGACGTACGCTCCAACGCTAAACTCGGGCGTCGATGCCTCGAACGGCTTCGCGTCCTCGCCTTCGCCCTCAGTCCAGCAGATATTCCAGGTAACCGCATGTTGCAAATCTCGCTCGCGATCCCACGAGGCAAAGTACATCGTGCCATTAATGACCGTGTCGCTTGATGTGTCCTTATCAATTGTGCAGCGTGTGTCAGCCCATTCCTCGCCGAAGTTCATGCTGGGTGTGCCGATGCCTTGTTCTTCTTCACCATAGAGAACAAGTTCGCCTGTCTCTGCTGCCGGCTTGTAGTAGTTAACGCCATTTGGATTGGACAGCGTAAACGTCACGGCACCGCAACCGTTTTTATCGATAGCCATCTCATGGATATCAAGCGTATAGCCGTTACCCTCGACGGACAGATTAACCTTCTGGACTGTGCCCTCCAGGCTTTGGGGCGCAATGCCGTCACCAAACTCTCTGGTGTAGGTGTATTTAGTCCCCGATGAGCCGCCATTAGTCCAGGTAATGGAATCCCCGTTGCCGTGGTTTCCCCAGGCTGAGGCAAAATAGCCGGAATTGACAACGGCGTAGGCGACCCCTCCGGTCGCCAACACTCCGACAAGACACCCGATTACGGCAACATAGAGAGGCTTCGCGTGGCCCTTTCGATGAAGCGGCTCACCCGCAGCAGTATTAAGGACGCGATCTGCAAGATTGCTATCGGCTTGGATGGACTCGAAGGCCTGCTTGATTTGATTGGATTTCACGGTCGCCCTCCTCTAGGATGAACTTGAGTTTCGTTCGACCGCGAGCTAAACGCGTTCGAACGGTCGCGGCTGGTACATGCAACAACTCGGCAATCTCTGAAGTCGAAAAGCCTAGATAGTAATAGAGCACGATGGGAACTCGGAATCGCTCCGGAAGTCGCATAACGTCTGACAGGACCGCCTTGGTCTCATCCTGCGCCGCCGAAAGCGAATCGGCCAGGTTCTCAATATCCTCCACACGCCTCCATGGCTTTCGAAAGAGCGATTTGCATTCATTGATCGTGACCCGGATAAGCCATCGACGAAGATGTTCCCAACTTTCAAAATGTCCATCGCTTTTGAGCAACTTAAGAAAGACATCTTGGGCAACATCATCGGCATCGGCGCAATCGCGCAGGTACGTCAATGCGATCCGAAACACGACATCCCGGTGATCTTCGACCGCCTGTCTAAATGCTTGTTCTTCCATAATCACCTCCCGGTGACGTTAATGATTCTTGATGAGGCCCTCACCATAGATACGCTTTGACCGAACGAAATGTTTCAAATTCAAGCAGGAAAAACCTACCAAAATAAACCTGTCCTTTATTGGCAAGGGATCAATGGAACGCAACAGGTTGAGCATACGCAAGCGAGCGGCCCCCAGAGCGTACAAGGTGGCATGAAAAAGGCAGGGCATTGACCTTTTGGTCATGCCCTGCCTTTTGAATGACAGATTGTAGCTCTGGGGGTCGCGCAGCGACGGAGGTCGCCGCCGTTCGTTAGAACGGCGGAACTAGTTACTCCTCGTCGTTGTCCTTGGCCTCTTCGGCGTCGTCGGTGTCCACGAGCTGGTTGAGCAGCTCGTCGAGGGAAGCCATGTCCTCGTTGATGGCACCGTTGGCGGGAGCCTTCTTGTCGTCAATCGGGGCGCCCAGGAGCTCCTCGTCGGCGTCGGCGTGATGCGTCGGAGCGGAGGTACCCAGCAGGATATCGTCCGGACCGTCGGGGCTAAAGACCATCTGCAGCAGCTGCGAGAGGTCTTCCTCGTCGGCAACGTCGTCGTTGTTCTCGAGGATGTAGAGCAGATCGTGGGCCTCCAGGCCGTCACGGAGCTCCTCGATTGCCTTGGCACCGATGCCATCGATGCGCAGAAGATCCTCCTCGGACTTACCGACCAGGTCGCCGACCGTCTCGATGCCGACCTCGCTGAACTTGTTGGTCCAGCGCTGCGACACGCCCAGGTCGTCGAACAGGTACAGGCGAGCCTTCTCGGCGGAGATGGTGTGGCCGTTGCGGGTGAACGAACCGTCAGCACCACCGAACTCGTCGTAGCCGGCCCAGTCGAGCTGCTGCGGGAGCTGCTCGTCCAGGTCCTTGAGCTCCACAGGAGCCCACTCGGGCAGCGACTTGGCGTTGGGCGAAGCCGGGCCGTCGATGTCCACGTAGCCGTCGGCCGTGCGATACGTCAGCTTGGCGTTGGCGTACGGCTTGAGGCCGGTACCAGCCGGGATCTTCTTACCGACGATGACGTTGGACTTAAGGTCGAGCAGGTGATCGACCTTGCCCTCGATGGCAGCCTCGGTAAGGACGCCGGCGGTACGGATGAACGAAGCGCTCGACAGCCAGGAGTCGATGTTGGACGCGACCTTGAGCGTACCCAGGATGACGGGCTCGGCCACAGGAGCCTGACCGCCCAGACGGGCAACGCGCTCGACCTCGTCGGCGAACTCGTAGCGGTCGACGTACTGACCAAGCAGGTACTTGGAGTCACCGGGGTTGGTGATCTGAACGCGACGCAGCATCTGACGTGCGAGCACCTCGATATGCTTGTCGTTCAGGTCGACGCCCTGGCTGGTGTAGACGTCCTTGACGCTCTCGACGAAGGTGTGCATCGTCGACTCGATGTCGGTCAGCTTGCGCAGGTTGCGGAAGTTGACGAAGCCCTTGGTGATCTGGTCGCCGGCGCGAACCTCGCAGCCGTCCTCGATCTCGGGCATAAAGCGCACCGAAGCGGGGACGCGGCGCTCGTCGAGGACACGGGTGTGATCCTCGGAGTCGGTGAGCGTCAGCACGTACTCGGACTTCTCGGGCTTAATCGAGAGGTGGCCGGAGTACGGAGCCAGCTCGGCCTCGCGACCCAGGATCTTCTCGTTGACGTTGCCGACGATATCGAACATACGGCTGACCGTAGGCAGACCCTGCGTAATATCGTCGACGCCAGCGACGCCGCCGGAGTGAATGGTACGCATCGTAAGCTGCGTACCGGGCTCGCCGATGGACTGGGCGGCAATAATGCCGACCGCGGTACCGATGGCGACCGGACGACGGGTGGAAAGATCCCAGCCGTAGCACTTCTGGCACACGCCGTACTTGGAGCGGCAGGTGAGCAGCGCGCGGAGCTTGACCTTCTTGAGGCCCGCATCGACCATCTTCTGGATGTCGGCAACCTTCTCGATGTAGCCGTCCTGCTCAAAGAGCACGGTGCCATCGGGAGCCACGACGTCCTCAATGAAGCAACGGCCGACGAGGTCGGTGTTGAGGTCAGTGGTGCCGGGGATGATGAGGTTGTAGGTGACGCCCTCGTGCGTGCCGCAGTCCTCCTCGCGGACGATGACGTCCTGAGCCACGTCGACCAGACGACGGGTCAGGTAACCAGAGTCCGAGGTGTGGGATGCGGTATCGACCAGGCCCTTACGGGCGCCGTAGGTCGAAATGAAGTACTCGAGCGGCAGCAGGCCCTCGCGGAAGTTCGCCTTAATGGGAAGGTCGATCGTCTCGCCGGACATGTCTGCCATCAGGCCACGCATGCCGCCGAGCTGACGCAGCTGGGTCTTAGAACCACGGGCGCCGGAGTCGGCCATCATGTACAGCGGGTTCTCCTCGTCGAACATGTCGAGCATGAGCGCTGCGACCTTGTCGGTACAAGCGGTCCACTCGTTAACGACTTCGATGTGGCGCTCCGTCTCGTTGATGAAGCCCTCCTCGAAGTACTCGTTGATCTGGTCGACGTTGGCCTGGGCGCGATCGAGCAGCTCCTGCTTCTCGGCAGGGATGAGAGCGTCCCACACCGAGATGGTGAGGCCGGCGCGGGTAGCGTAGTGGAAGCCGGAGTACTTGATGGCGTCGAGGATCGGGCCGACCTTGGCCTCGGGGTAACGATCGCAGCAGTCGGCAACCAGCTTGGCCACGTCGCCCTTGACCATCTTGTAGTTCATGAACTCATAGTCTTCGGGCAGGCACTGGCGGTTGAAGATGATGCGGCCGATAGAGGTCTCGAAGCGCGCGGTCTTGTTGCCGGTGACGTCGTAGTCGACAAACTCGTTCTTGCCGTTCTTGACGCGGAAGATACGGGTGCCGTCCTCGTTGATGACGTTGGCATCGGCAGCGGACACGCGGACCTGGATCTTGGCCTGCATGTCGACCTCGGAGCGGCAGTCATAGGCGTGCAGCGCATCGTCAAAGCTGGCGAACACGTGGTTCTCGCCCGGCAGACCCTCGCGGACCTGGGTGAGGTAGTACACACCGATGATCATGTCCTGCGAAGGGATGTTGACCGGCTTGCCGGATGCCGGCGAGCGCAGGTTGTTCGCAGAGAGCATGAGCACGCGGGCCTCGGCCTGAGCCTGGCTGGACAGCGGCACGTGGACAGACATCTGGTCGCCGTCGAAGTCGGCGTTGAAGGGCGAGCAGACCAGCGGGTGCAGGTGGATAGCCTTGCCCTCGACCAGCACCGGCTCAAAGGCCTGGATGGACAGACGGTGCAGGGTCGGTGCACGGTTGAGCAGCACGACGCGGCCGTCGATGACCTCTTCGAGGATGTCCCACACAAAGGTGGCACCGCGGTCGATAGCGCGCTTGGCGCCCTTGATGTTCTCGACCTTGCCAAGCTCGACCAGGCGCTTCATGACAAAGGGCTTGAAGAGCTCCAGCGCCATGGTCTTGGGCAGACCGCACTGGTGCAGCAGCAGCTTGGGGTCGGTAACGATTACCGAACGGCCGGAGTAGTCGACACGCTTACCCAGCAGGTTCTGACGGAAACGACCCTGCTTGCCCTTGAGGGCCTCGGCGAGCGACTTGAGCGGGCGACCGCCGCGGCCAGAGACCGGGCGACCACGACGGCCGTTGTCGAACAGGGCGTCCACGGACTCCTGGAGCATGCGCTTCTCGTTGTTCACGATGATCGCAGGGGCGTCCAGGTCGAGCAGGCGCTTGAGTCGGTTGTTACGGTTGATCACGCGACGATACAGGTCGTTGAGGTCGGACGCGGCGAAGCGGCCGCCGTCGAGCTGGACCATCGGGCGCAGATCGGGCGGAATGACCGGGATGACGTCCAGGATCATGTTCGCGGGGCTGTTGCCGCCCTTCAGGAAGGCGTCAACGACCTCAAGGCGCTTGACGGCCTTCTCGCGCTTCTGCTTCTGGGAGTCCTCGTCGGCGATGATGGCCTTGAGCTTCTCGGCCTCGGAGGGAAGGTCGATGGCAGCGAGCAGGTCACGGACGGCCTCGGCACCCATACCACCCTTGAAGTACATGGAGTAGTAACGGGTCATCTCGCGGAACAGCGGCTCATCGGAAATGAGGTCGCGCTCGGTGAGCTTCATGAAGGCGTTGAAGGCGTCCGTACGGAGCTGCTTCTCGTCCTTGCACTCTTCCTCGATGTCGACGATGCCGGAGGCGATCTCCTCGGGGGTCAGCGGCTCCTCGTCGGAGAACTCGTCAAAGTTCTCGGGGTCGCCCTGCTCCTTGAGGGACTCGATCTGGCGGGCGCACTCGGCATCGATCTCTTCCAGATCGGCGGCGAGCTCCTCGCGCAGGTCGTCGGCATCGGCCTCGCGAGCCTCGTAGTCAACCTCGGTGATGATGTAGCTGGCAAAGTACAGAACCTTCTCGAGGTCCTTGGACTTGATGTCGAGCATACGGCTCATCGGGAAGCTCGTGGGGCTCTTGAAGTACCAGATGTGGGACACGGGAGCAGCGAGCTCGATGTGGCCCATGCGGTCGCGACGCACCTTGGCCGAGGTGACCTCGACGCCGCAGCGCTCGCAGACGATGCCCTTAAAGCGGATGCCCTTGTACTTGCCGCAGGAGCACTCCCAGTCCTTGGCGGGACCGAAGATCTTCTCGCAGAACAGGCCGTCCTTCTCGGGCTTGAGGGTACGGTAATTGATGGTCTCCGGCTTCTTGACCTCACCGTGCGACCAGGAACGGATCTGGTCGGCGGAGGCAAGGGAGATCTTTACCGAGTCAAAATCAGTAGCTTCGAAATCTGCCACAGTCAACTACTCCTTATCAGTGGTCGTGGCGGCGACAGCCTCGGGTGCCTCGGCGGTCTCGGCATCCTGGGCCTCGACGTCGGCGTCAACGCCGGCGAGCGCAGCCAGGTCGTCGAGAGCAGAGGTCTCCTCGGCGGTCACAGGGGCGGAGGCGTCCTCGTCGGCATCGTGCATGGGCTCGATGTCCAGCGCGAGGGAACGGATCTCCTTGACGAGAACCTTGAAGGACTCGGGGATACCCGGAACCGGGACATTCTCGCCCTTGACGATGGACTCGTAGGTCTTGACGCGGCCCACGGTATCGTCGGACTTGACGGTCAGGATCTCCTGCAGGACGTTGGAAGCACCGTATGCGTACAGTGCCCAAACTTCCATCTCGCCGAAGCGCTGGCCGCCGAACTGGGCCTTGCCGCCCAGAGGCTGCTGGGTAACCAGGCTGTAAGGGCCGGTCGAACGGGCGTGGATCTTGTCGTCGACCATGTGGCCGAGCTTGAGGATGTAGGACGTACCAACGGTAATGGGCTCGCGGAACTCCTCGCCGGTGCGGCCGTCGAACAGACGGGTCTTGCCGCGCTCGTCAAGCTGGGTGACGAACTCGGGGCGCATGTGATCGCCAAAGGCAGCGGTGGCCTTGTTGAGCATGTTCTTGTTGGCACGACGAATGACCTCGGCGATCTCGTCCTCCTTGGCGCCGTCGAAGACAGGCGTGGCGGTGAAGAACGGACCGGGGACGTACTTGTCGGAGTCGGCCTGCTCGGTATCCCAACCGCAGGCAGCAGCCCAGCCAAGGTGGCACTCGAGCAGCTGGCCGACGTTCATACGCGAAGGAACGCCCAGCGGGTTGAGGATAACGTCGATCGGGGTACCGTCAGCCATGTAGGGCATGTCCTCGACCGGCAGAACGTTACAGATAACACCCTTGTTGCCGTGGCGGCCGGCGATCTTATCGCCCTGCTGGATCTTACGACGCTGGGCGACGTAGACGCGCACCTGCTCGTTGACGCCGGGGGCCAGATCGTCGCCGTTCTCGCGGCTAAAGCGGACGACGTCGATGACGCGGCCGTAAGCGCCGTGAGGCATCTTAAGGGAGGTGTCGCGAACGTCGTGGGCCTTGGCACCGAAGATGGCGCGCAGCAGGCGCTCCTCGGCGGTCAGAGCGCTCTCGCCCTTAGGCGTGACCTTGCCGACCAGGATGTCGCCAGGGCCGACCTCAGCGCCGATGCGGATAATGCCGTCCTCGTCGAGGTTGGCAAGCATGTCCTCGGAGAGGTTCGGGATCTCGCGGGTGATCTCCTCGGGGCCGAGCTTGGTGTCGCGGGCATCGATCTCGTGACGGGTGATGTTGATGGTCGTCAGCAGGTCCTCGGCCACCAGGCGCTCGGACACGACGATGCCGTCCTCGTAGTTAAAGCCTTCCCACGGCATGTATGCCACGGTGAGGTTCTGGCCCAGCGCGAGCTCGCCATGATCGGTCGAAGGACCGTCAGCCAGGGGCTCGCCCTGCTCAACGGTGTCACCGACGCGCACGAGCGGACGGTGGTTGATGCAGGTGGACTGGTTGGAGCGCTGGTACTTGGCCAGGTGATACTCGTCCATGCCGCCGGCATGCTTGACGATGATCTTGGCGGCGTCGGCAAAAATGACCTCGCCGGCGTTCTTGGCCAGGGTGACCTCGCCGGAGTCCAGGGCGGCGCGACGCTCCATGCCGGTACCGACATAGGGAGCGGCGGGGTGAACCAGCGGCACGGCCTGACGCTGCATGTTAGCGCCCATCAGCGTACGCTTGGCGTCGTCGTGCTCGAGGAACGGGATCAGCGTGGCTGCGACGGAGAGCATCTGACGCGGCGAGACGTCCATGTAGTCGACGTCCTCGACAGGCACGTCGGCGGGAGCGCCGAAGGAGCCGTCGAAGTCGCGGGTACGGGCGATCACGGTGTGCGGGCGGACGATCTTGCCCTCGGCATCGGTCGTGATGAACTCGTTGGTCTTGGGATCGAGCGGCGTGTTGGCCGGCGCGATAACGTGCTTCTCTTCCTCGTCAGCGGTCATCCAGTCGATCTGGTCGGTGGCAACGCCGTTCTCGACGCGACGGAACGGAGCCTCGATGAAGCCGTACTCGTTGACGCGGGCGTAGAGGGCGAGCGAGCCGATCAGGCCGATGTTGGGGCCTTCGGGGGTCTCGATCGGGCACATGCGGCTGTAGTGCGAGTTGTGGACGTCGCGGACGGCCGTCGGCACGTTGGTGCGGCGGCTGGAGCCGGACTTGTGGCCGGCAAGACCGCCAGGGCCGAGTGCGGACAGACGGCGCTTGTGGGTCAGACCGGTCAGGGGGTTCGCCTGGTCCATGAACTGCGAGAGCTGCGAGGAACCGAAGAACTCCTTGATGGAGGCCACGATCGGACGGATGTTGATGAGCGACTGCGGGGTGATCTCGTCGATGTCCTGGGAGCTCATGCGCTCACGGACGACGCGCTCCATACGGCTCATGCCGATGCGGAACTGGTTGGCGACGAGCTCGCCGACGGTGCGGATGCGGCGGTTGCCAAAGTGGTCGATGTCGTCGACCTTGAAGCCCTGCTCGCCGGCAGCGAGGGACAGGAGGTAGCGCAGTGTCGCGACGATATCCTCGTCGGTGAGCACCGTGACCTCTTCCTCGGTGGTGAGGTTGAGCTTCTTGTTGACCTTGTAACGACCGACGCGGGCCAGATCGTAGCGCTGCGGGTTAAAGAGCAGGCCCTCGAGCAGGCTGCGGGAAGCATCCACGGTGGGAGGCTCGCCCGGGCGCAGGCGACGGTAGATCTCGATAAGGGCGTCCTCGCGGGTAAGGGCGGTATCGCGCTCGAGGGTGCGCTTAATCACATCGGAGTTGCCGAGCAGCTCGATGATGTCGTCGTTGGTGACGGCGATGCCAAGGGCGCGCAGGAACATCGTGGCGCTCTGCTTACGCTTACGGTCGATGGAGACCATGAGCTGGTCGCGCTTGTCGACCTCAAACTCGAGCCAGGCACCGCGGGACGGGATGATCTGGGCCTTGTAGATCTGCTTGCCCGAATCCATCTCGGAGCTGTAGTACACACCCGGGGAACGGACGAGCTGCGAGACGACGATACGCTCGGTACCGTTGATGATGAAGGTGCCCTGATCGGTCATCATGGGGAAGTCGCCCATAAAGACGAGCTGCTCCTTGATCTCGCCGGTCTCCTTGTTGGTGAGACGGACGTCGGTCAGAAGCGGAGCCTGATAGGTCATATCCTTCTCGCGGCACTCCTCGACGGTGTGCGCGGGGTCGCCGAACTGATGCTCGCCGAAGGTAACCTCGAGAACATGGTTCTGGCTCTGGATGGGGCTGGATTCCTTGAACGCCTCACGAAGGCCCTCGTCCTTAAAACGCTCAAAGGATTCCCTTTGAACAGAGATAAGGTTGGGGAGCTCCATGGCCTCCGGGATTTTCCCGAAGCTGACGCGCTTGCGCTCAGTGGCAGTGTATGCGTAGGTCACCAGGTTTTTCCTCCTTCACGGAAATGCTCGGTGGGTTGGCGAGGCATAGCTTCGCCAGTTATCGCAACCTAATAGTTTATCAGGTACCGACCGTTGGGCAAGAAAAGCCTTGACGCGATTGAGTTTTTGGAGTAGCAAAGTTTTTCGACAGAAAGACTGCAGGTAGATAGGTATGTATCGAACACCTGTTCATATATTTTCTGTGAACGAGACTGCTGATGCGGGACGCTGAACGGCGGAATGGCGGTGAGGGCTAATCGAGCGGAAACTACGTCCCGTTTTGAGGCCTCAAACTGGGATGCGCTTTCCGGTTGAGCCCTGTTCGGGAAAGCGTGTCCCGTTCTGAGCCGATATTCTGGGATGCGCTTTCCGCTAGGGACTCCAACCGGAAAGCGCAGCCCAGAATTCGGCCTAAAAATGGGCCACAGTTTCCGGAGCCCGACCCAGCCCGAATAAAAAACGGGTGCAGACCGAAGTCCGCGCCCGTAAATGTCGATGCCCGAAGGCTTATTTGCGCATCAAGCCGCCGCGCTCGTCGATGGCGTCCCAGAAGGCGCTGGCAAAGCGAGGATCGCTTGCGGCCATGAGGGCGTTGGTGGCCATCCAGCCAGACGGGGTGCCGGTGTCGTAGCCCGAGAGCGGGTCGATGACGACAGCGTACATGGCCTCGCGGTCGAGCGAACGGGCCATAGCGTCGGTGAGCTGGATCTCGCCGCCCTTGCCGGCCTGCTGATCGGCCAGCAGGTCCATGACCAGCGGGCTCAGCAGGTAGCGACCGACGATGTACAGGTTGGACGGAGCCGCCTCGGGAGCGGGCTTCTCGACCAGACCGCCGATGCGCCAAACGGCACCGGGCTCGTCGTCGGCAGCATTCTCGAAGCCCTCGAGTGAGCCAACGCGATCGCCGGCGATGACGCCATAGCGGCTGACTTCCTCGGGAGCGCACGCGGCAACGGCGATAACCGAAGCGCCACCGTGCTCCTTGGAGACAGCAAGCATCTTGTCGCAGATGTCACGGTTGGGCACAACGTAGTCGCCCAGAAGAACCAGGAAGTTCTCCCCTGCCACGGCGTCGGCAGCAGAGCGAATGGCATGACCGAGGCCCTTGGGCTCGTACTGATAACGGAAGTCGACCGGCATACCGCCAGCGTGGGCAACAGCATCGGCGTAAGCATCCTTACCGCGCTCGCGCAGCAGATTCTCGAGCGAGCGATCGGGCTGGAAGTAGCTCAGCAGCTCGGGCTTACCGGGAGAGGTAACGATGATGGCGTCATCGACCTCCTCGGGGTCGAGCGCCTCCTCGACGACATACTGAATGACCGGCTTGTCGAGCACCGGCAGCATCTCTTTGGGCGTGCACTTAGTGCCAGGCAGAAAACGCGTGCCAAGACCGGCGGCGGGGATGATTGCCTTCATGTTATTCAAGGATCCTTTCGCAGGCGCAGAATGCGCCCTGTGCGTGCGGCACGACGGCCGCAGACCAAATTGCGATACCGAAGTATCTTACCGCCGGAGACATACGTCGCCGTAAGGCAAACGCAATTCTTCAGCAGGTCAACGCAAATTATTGCCCGAATGGCGCAATTTTACGCCCCAGCGGTAATGGGATTGGCACGGCGAAGACAACGGTGTTCCGCGTGCCGAGCAATGGGAATGAGGGGCCAAAACAAAAAAAGACGGGGCTCGCAATGCGAACCCCGTCTGCAAAGAAATCTGGCGAGAAAGCCTGATTACTTGAGGGTGACAGCAGCGCCAGCAGCCTCGAGCTTCTCCTTGGCAGCCTCGGCGTCCTCCTTCTTGGCACCCTCGAGAACAGCCTTGGGAGCGCCCTCGACGACCTCCTTGGCCTCCTTCAGGCCAAGGTTGGTGAGCTCACGGACGGCCTTGATGACCTGGATCTTGTTGTCGCCGAAGCCCTCGAGCACGACGTCAAACTCGGTCTTCTCCTCGGCCTCAGCAGCGCCAGCAGCAGGAGCGGCGACAACAGCGGCAGGAGCAGCGGCGGAAACGCCGAAGGTGTCCTCGATAGCCTTGACGAGCTCGGAAGCCTCGAGAAGGGTCATTTCCTTAAGAGCATCGATGATCTCATCGGTGGTAAGCTTAGCCATTTCTAAGTCCTTTCGGTTTCCGTGCGGATGCACGGAGATCAGTTAAAACACGGCGCGAATGCGCCAGGGGTGCGGCGTTGCCGCCGCGGGTGAAAACAGCAACTAGGCTGCCTTCTGCTCGGAGACCTGCTGGATCGAACGAGCGAGACCAGAGGAAACGCCGTTGACGCAGACAGCGATGTCGCGAGCGAAACCGGAGATGAGACCGGCGATCTGGCCGAGAAGCTGATCCTTGGTGGGCAGCTCGGCGATAGCCTTAACATCATCAGCGGAAACGGCCTTGCCGTCGGAGATACCGCCCTTGATCTCAAGGACGCCCTTGGACTTAGCGGAGAAGTCCTTAAGGGTCTTAGCGGCCTCGACCGGCTCGGTCTCGTAGAACACATAAGCGACGGGGCCGGCGAGGATCTCGTCGAGCTCGGGCTGCTCCTGGTTCTTGAGGGCGATCTTGACCAGGTTGTTCTTGTAGACCTTCATCTCGGCGCCGCACTCGCGAAGCTGATGACGCAGCTCCTGAGCCTGCTTAACCGTCAGACCGTTGTAGTTGACGACGAACAGACCGGCGTTCTCGGCGATACGGGACTCGATCTCTGCAACCTTGTCGATTTTGTACTGCTGGGGCATGAATTACACCTCCTCGAATTCTTTCCGGGCACGGTCCGCCACAAGGACGTGACGGGGGCATGTCCAAAAAGAAAGCCCCCGCGCTGCATGAGCGACGGGGGCGAGAAGACATATCTACTCGACCACCTCGGCTGGCGGGATATCCCATTAAGCTCGCGGGCGATGCCCGTTTGCACCGGCTGTCTCTGGCAGCGGATTCGTGCGTGAACCGAAAGTATTATGGCGGGGACCCCGGCGTCGGTCAACGGGCGCGAGGATTCGTACACAAACCCTGCATACGCTCCGGTCCGAGGGGCCGGGTTGAGATTTTCGCTCGGTCAAGTCCTGGCTCGCACGAAGAGCACATTAAGTGCTCTTCGGCTCGTGCGGAATCTACGAAAATCTCAACCCGGCCCCTCGGACCGGAGCTGCGGCAACTTTGCTGCGAATCCTCGTGTCCGTTGAGCGGCGCGCCCCACGCATAACCATTATGTCGGTAGGCTGATGCGTTGCATCCCTGATGGCTACAGGTTTGAAACGAAGGTGGACAGGCGGCGGAGACCTTCGTCCAAATCCTTGTCGGAAACGCAATAGCTGAGGCGGACGTGACCTTCGGTGCCGAAACAGCCGCCCGGGACTAGGGCTACGTTTGCTTCTTTGATGGCTTTGATGCAGAAGTCTTCGCTGGTTAGGCCGAATTGTTTGATGCTCGGGAAAGTGTAGAAGGCTCCTGCGGGCTCTACTACGTCGAGGCCCATGGCGTTTAAGGCTGCGAGCACGCGTTTGCGGCGGGCTCGGTAGACTTCGAACATGGGGGTGGGGTCGACGGTGAGGGCTCGGGCTGCGGCATCCATTTCGAAGGAGACGGCGCTCGATACTAAATATTGGTGAGCCTTGGCAATCTCGGCGATGACGGGGGTTGCTGCTGCGAGCCAGCCCAGGCGCCAGCCGGTCATGGCCCAGGGCTTGGAGAAGCTCTCGATGACGACCGTCTGCTCGCGCAGCTCCGGGTGTCGCCGGGCGAAGCGCTCGTAGCCGTCCACATAGACGAGGCGGTTGTATACGTCGTCGCAGACTACGTAGATGCCCGCCTGCTCCGCTACGCGCGCCACGGCGTCGAGCGATGCTGCGTTGAGGATGCAGCCCGTAGGATTGTTGGGCGAGCAGATGACGATGGCCTTGGTCGCCGGCGTTACGCAAGCACGAAGTGCGCCCTCGTCAATCTGGAATTGCGCAGGCTCCGTATCCAAAAAGACCGCTTTGGCGTGATTGGCCACGACGATGCTCTCGTACAGGCCAAAAGCCGGCGTAGGGATGATGACCTCGTCGCCGGGGTTGAGCATGGCCATGACTGTTGCCGACAGGGCCTCGGTCGCGCCGTCGGTCAGGATGACCTCGTCGGCCGAAAACGTAAGGCCCGCGCCCCCCATGTAGGCAGACAACGCCTCACGCAGGGCGGGGCGACCGTTGTTGGGCGGATAGTGCGTGTCACCGCGGTCCAGTGCGGCGGTCACCTCGGCGCTAATCACATCGGGCGTGGGAAAATCGGGCTCGCCGAGCGCGAGCGCGATGCACCCCGGATGCTGGGCGGCGAGCGCGTTGATCCGGCGGATACCGGAGGGCTTGAGCATGGCAAGCGAGGTATTCATGGGCAGACGCATGGCGTTCCTTTCGTAAGGGTTGCACTAGGATAGCGCGGCGGGGCGCCACCAGACGGTGTAACCTAAACGGAAACGAGCCGGAAAGGAGATGGCATGGAGACGACCGCGCGCGGCGACGTACCAAAAACACTGCACACCGTTGCGTATATCAGTATTCCCAATAGCGCCGATCTTGATTTTTTGCTCTGGGACCTGCAGGATGCCATCGCCGCCTATGCTCAACTTTCCGGCACCGCACTCCCCCGCCCGGTCGACTTGAAGGCAAATGACGCCGGCAGCGTTGCCGATGGCATCGTGCTGGCCATTGAAGATGTGGCTGACGATGAGACGTTGACAGCCATCGAGCAGGCGCTTGAGCGCTTTGGCGGTACGGGGACGCGCGTCTATGTCGCGATTCGAGCCGCACAAGAGGGCACTGAGCAGGCGCGTGGGACCGCCGTTCGCCTGCACAAGGCATGTGAGCGCCATGACCAATTGTGGTGCGGCGGAGTTGTCATCTGTGCCGGTGGCGGCATCGCAGCGCTTCACCATTCCCCACGCATGGGTCTCTTACGCCGGCCTTTTTCGGAAGCGATGGATAAGCTTGTGGGCGCTGTGCGCATGGGCTGCTCCGTCGAGCATGCACAGCGACTTGGCGGCGGCAATGCCGGTAGCGTCGATGCCGACGGCATGGTGCGCGTCAAGCCCACCGTGCCCGCACCGATCTGGCATGCCATCATGAAACGCCTCGGCACCCGCGCCCAGTCAGATATCTAAATTACAGAGCGCCCCAATCAACGGCCTCGCGCCAGCGCTCGATAAGGCGTTCCAGGCGCCATGCCGCATTGGCGGGACTTGTCGACGGTAGAACGATGGCGGGCAGCCCGGTGCGTTCTTGTAGATAGCGCTTGTAGAGCCGGCCAGCTGTACCACCGTTGCATATCACCTGCTTAATGGGAGCCGCGTCGGTAATACGCTCGGCATGCGCCGGAACGACGTTTTTGATGCTCGCGTCGCTTGAGCCCTTAATGTCGCAGCTCTCGATCACATCCCACAGGGCCACGCCGCCGTTCAGCAGCATGGCCCGCTTGGCGGCAATCGAGGCATCGAGCGTCGCGGGCTCACCGCTTGCCAAAGAGTCTCCCTCGTTGGGCGGCACGGGCGCACCAAGGCACGCGGCCATCACGCGCCAAAAGCGGTTCTGCGGATTGCCATAGTAGAAGGCATTGGCACGCGAGAGCACCGAAGGAAACGACCCCAACACCAAAACGCGCGAGCGCTCGTCAAACACGGGTTCAAACCCATGCTCAATATGCTGATAGCCCTCGTCAGACGCAGCCATGGCCTAGGCCCTCAGCAGATAACGCACCTCGTAGGGCGCAAGCTCAAGGGCACCCGTCAGCTCGACCGTGGGCGCATCGTCGGCAAGCAGGTCGACGAAGGAGCCGTTGAGCTCGCCGGCTCCAAAGGTATAGGGCTCGTTCACGGCGTTGACCGCCACGAGCACCGTCGCGTCATCGCAGGCGCGCTCAAACAGCAGCTGCTTGTTCTGGATCACCACGTTGCGATAGGCACCGTAGTTGAGGGCACGGGCCGCCGCGTCGTTTGCCGAGCGTAGGTGCGCGAGCTGCTTGATGAAGGCCGTTAGCTCGTTGGGCGCAGGCTCATCGAGCGCAGGACGTAGCGCCCAATCGCCATCGGGGCCGCCCTTTTCGCCGGCAATCCCCCACTCGCTGCCGTAGTAGACGCACGGAATGCCCGGCATACCAAAGAGCATGCCGTAGGCGGGGCGCAGGCAGAACTTGTCCGTCAGGATGCTCGCCAGGCGCGGCACGTCGTGGTTGTCGACAAACGACAGCAGATGCTTGTCGCGATAAATGCACCAGGGGTCGCCGCCAAACTGGCGATGAAGCGAGTGGGCAATCTCGAACATGTTGACCGAGTTAAAGCTGGAGTACAGGCCCTTGTAGCACTCGTAGTTGGTGCAGGAGTCGAGCATCTCGTCGTTGACGATCTGGTTGTAGTCGCCGTGGAGCGTCTCACCAATCAGCACAAAGTCGGGCTTGAGCTCACGGGTAAAAGTATGCAGGCGGCGCATAAAGTCGCGGTCGAGCATATAGGCGACGTCCAAGCGCAGACCGTCGATACCAAAGACCTCGGCCCAGCGACGCACGGACTCGAGCAGGTAATCGACCACGGCGGGGTTTTGCAGATTGAGCTTCACAAGCTCAAAATGGCCTTCCCAGCCCTCATACCAAAAGCCATCGCCGTAGCAGGAGTCGCCGTCAAAGCTAATGTGGAACCAGTCCTTGTAGGGCGAGTCCCACTTACGCTCCTGCACATCGCGGAAGGCCCAAAAGCCGCGACCGACGTGGTTGAAGACGGCGTCGAGCACCACACGGATGCCGTGGGCATGCAGCGTGTCGCATACGGCGGCAAAGTCGGCATCCCCACCCAGGCGGCGGTCGATATGGCGCAGGCTGCGCGTGTCGTAACCGTGGCTATCAGACTCGAGCGGCGGATTGATGAGCGCAGCGCCGATGCCGAGCTCTTGCAGGTAGTCGGCCCATTGGGCAATCTTCATGATGGGCGCATCGGGGTTGGGCGCGGCGTTGGCAGCCTGGGCGAGCTCATCCTCGGCAACGGGGGCGGCGTTTTCGCGCGGAGCTCCGCAAAAGCCCAGCGGATAGACCTGATAGAACGTCGTCTCGTATGCCCACATAGCAACCTCCCGGTAAGCTCAACACAACGACATCCATTGTATGCCCGGCTTGTATCCTCTTCCCCAAAATAAGTTGCGGTGGAATAGTTCCTGCTTGGGCCTTCAGAGGCCTTAAACAGGAACTATTCCACCGCAACTGATGAGGGAACGTGATTAGGCGACGGGCTTGGCGCGGCGGATAGCCGGGAACATCACCGTGATGGCAAGGATGACGCCCACGGCAGCGATCGCACCGCCCGCGCAGCCGATCCAGGCGATACCGGGGCCCGAAACCACGGCTCCGCCGATCGCGGTACCCGTGCCGATACCGAGGTTGAACAGGCCCGAGAAGATCGACATGGCGACGGCCGACGAATCTGCCGGCGTGTGCTTGATGAGCTCGGCCTGAAACGCCACGTTAAAGGCCGTGGCGCAGCAACCCCACAGTGCGCAGACGGCAAGCACTGTCACGAGCGACGATGCGGCCGGCCCCATGAGCAGCAGGGCCACCGGCACGCCGGAGAGCGTGATAGCCAAGAACGGGAAGCGATGCCCATCGAACAGGCGGCCGAACAGCCAGCTTCCGAGCAGACCGGAGCAGCCGAACGCCGTCAGCGTCATGGTGATAGCGCTTGCGTCGACATGGGCGACCTGAGCCAGGAAAGGCTCGATATAGCTGTAGCTTGCGTAATAGCCGGTCGCCATGAAGACCGTGACTGCGTAGAGCGCGATGAGGAGCGGGTTCTTGAGCAGCTCGGGCAGCTGTTTGACGGTAAAGCGCTCACCCGCCGGCATGGCCGGGAACACCGCTGCCTGGTAGACGGCCGCGATGGCTGAGAGGCCCCCGACCACGGCAAACGTCATGCGCCAGCCCACGGCCAGGCCAATGGCGCGGCCGAGCGGCAGGCCGAAGATCTGTGCGATGGAAGAGCCCGTGGCGATCATGCTGATGGCGAGCGCCCCATGGCGTGTGTCAACCAGGCGCGACGCCATGATCGAGGCGACCGACCAGAACACGGCGTGCGCGCAGGCAACCACCAGGCGCGCGCAGACTAAGATGGGATAGGTCGGTGCCAAGGCGGACAGGAACTGGCCCAGCGAGAACACGGCAAGCACGCCCAGCAGCATCCGCTTGAACTCAAAGCGCGAAGCGAACACCATGAGCGGCAACGACAGCAGCATGACGCCCCAGGCATAGACCGAGATCATGATGCCCGCCTGGGCCTCGGTGAGCGAGAACGACGCGGCGATATCAGTCAAAAGGCCGATGGGCATAAACTCCGACGTGTTGAACACGAACGCACAGCAGGTGAGCCCGACGAGCGGGAGCCACTGCCTGAGCGTGATGCCGTCTTGCCTTGCCTGACTCATATATAACGTCTCCAATCATTTTGAGTGGAGGCGATTATATAGCAACGGCCCCGCATCCGTCAGCAACAGATGCAGGGCCGAAAACAATTCGATACACAAAGGTTGCGCCGTCAATAAATAACTAAGCCAGCCCCAGCAATATGCCCGCCGAATGCACGACAAACGCCACGATCCAGGCGACCGTCACTTGAAACGCGAACACGGCAACGGCGTAGCGCGCGCCCAGCTCGCTCTTGACGGCGCCGATGGCTGCCACACAGGGCGGGTACAGCAGCGTAAAGACCAGGAACACATAGGCAGTAAACGGAGAGAACATGGTCGACAGTGCCGCGGGCGAGGTCGCGCCCAAAAGCACCGTGAGGGTCGAGATGACACTCTCCTTGGCAATAAGTCCGGTGACGAGCGCCGTGGATGCACGCCAGTCGCCAAACCCAAGCGGCGCCAGCGCCGGCGCAATGATGCTGCCGAGGCCCGCAAGTAGACTCTGCGACTGGTCGGCGACCACATTAAAGCGGATGTCGAACGTCTGAAGGAACCAGATGACCACGGTAGCGGCAAAGATAATGGTAAAGGCCTTGGTAATAAAGTCCTTGGCCTTATCCCATGCCAGCATCACTGTCGTCTTGACGCTCGGCAGGCGGTAATTGGGAAGCTCCATGATAAATGGCACCGGGTCGCCCTTAAATGCCGTGCGGTTGAGCACCAAAGCCGCAATGCAACCAACCACAATACCAATCAGATAGAGCGAGACCATGGCGGGAACCGTCGCTTGTGGGAAAAACGCCCCGCACAGCAGACCGTAGACCGGCAACTTGGCCGAGCAGCTCATGAACGGCGTGAGCATGACCGTCATCTTGCGGTCGTGCTCGGATGGGAGCGTACGGGTCGACATGATAGCCGGCACGGTGCAGCCAAAACCGACGAGCATGGGCACAAAGCTGCGGCCCGACAGGCCAAAGCGACGCAGGACTTTGTCCATGACAAAGGCCACGCGCGCCATGTAGCCCGAGTCTTCCAGAATGGAGAGGAACAAGAAGAGCACGACGATAATCGGCAGGAAGGTCAGTACGCTGCCCACGCCCGCAAGCACGCCGTCGACAGCCAGCGAGCGCACCACGTCGTTGGTGCCGAACGCCTTGAGACCCGCATCGGCCGAGGCGACGATGGCAGCGATGCCGTCCTCCATGAGTCCCTGCAACGCCGCGCCGATCACGCCAAACGTCAGCCAAAAGACGAGGCCCATGATCACCAGGAACGCCGGAATGGCTGTGTAACGACCTGTCAGGATGCGGTCGATCTTGACGGAGCGCACGTGCTCGCGGCTCTCGTGCGGCTTGACGACACAGCGCCCACACACGTCGCCGATAAAGCTAAAGCGCATATCGGCCAGCGCGGACAGGCGGTCGGTGCCGGCCTCGCCCTCCATCTGGGTAATGATGTGCTCGATAGCGTCGAGCTCGTTTCGATCCAGATGAAGCGCCTCGGTCACCAGCTCGTCGCCCTCAACCAGCTTGGTCGCCGCAAAACGCACGGGAATGTGCGCCGTCGCGGCATGGTCCTCGATAAGGTTGGCGATGCCGTGAATGCAGCGATGCAGCGCGCCGCCGTCTGGGCCATCGGGTGCGCAGAAGTCCAGGCGACCGGGGCGTTCGCGGAAACGCGCCACATGCAGGGCATGGTCCACCAGCTCGCCGATACCCTCGTTGCGTGCGGCGCTAATGGGAACGACCGGCACGCCCAGCAGACTCTCGAGCAGGTTGACGTCAATGGCACCACCGTTGGTCGTCACCTCGTCCATCATGTTGAGCGCGATGACCAGGGGGCGATCGAGCTCCATAAGCTGCAGCGTCAGGTACAGATTGCGCTCGATGTTGGTAGCGTCGATGATGTCGATGATGGCGTCGGGATGCTCATCCAGGATAAACTGGCGGCTCACGATCTCTTCACCCGTGTACGGCGACAGCGAATAAATGCCGGGCAGGTCGGTAACGCTCGCCTCGGGGTGGTTACGGATGGTGCCATCTTTGCGGTCGACCGTCACGCCGGGAAAATTACCGACATGCTGGTTGGAGCCCGTCAGCTGGTTAAACAGCGTGGTCTTACCGCAGTTTTGGTTGCCGGCGAGGGCAAAATGAAGCGGTGCGCCCTCGGGCACGGCCGTTTTTGCCGCACGGGGCGAATACGTTCCCTCGCCAAGAGCCGGGTGCTCCGTCGTGCCGATTGCGGCGTTAGCGCGCGGACCCGTATCGGTGTCGTGAACACCCACGAGCTCAATCCGTGCGGCATCGTCCTTGCGCAGCGTCAACTCGTAGCCACGCAGGCGAATCTCAAGCGGGTCGCCCATAGGGGCGTACTTCATCATGGTGACTTCGGTGCCCGGTGTTAGGCCCATGTCCAAAATATGCTGTCGGAGTGCCTGGTCGTCCGATGCCACCGATGCGACAACGGCGTCCTTTCCAATCTCGAGTGTATCGAGTCTCACGTCCGTGTTCCTCCCCCGGCGCCCACAGGGCGTTGCATTTTGTTTACCATGGCTAACCGTTTGCCATGGCTAACCAATTGTAATCATGCATGATAGCGCGAACATGCAACGATGTTCAATCGACAGATCGGTGCAAGGGGAACGGGTTACTTTGCGCCAACTTGGTGCATTGGGGCCAGGTTACCTTGCACCAAGTGAGCAGATTCCGGGTCGCAGTTTCCCAGACGACGACCTTGTGGAAGCTACGTCCCACTCTGGAGCGCCAGAACGGGATGGATTTTCCGGTTGAGGCCCAATGCGGAAAGTCCATCCCGGAATGCGCGCCCGGAATGGGATGCGCTTTCCCTTTGGAGCCATCAGCGGAAGCTACGTCCCGGAATCGACGCTCAAACTGGGATGCGGTTTCCGGACGGCAGACCAAAACGAAGTTGCGGTGGAATAGTTCCTGGCTGAGGCTTCATCCTGCCAAATCAGGAACTATTCCACCGCAACTTAAGCTGACGAATGGGTCGCAAGGGGGCCCGCCAATGTTGCGCAACAACGGGCGAGCGTTCGCCCTTAGCATGAGGACAGAAGGAAATGTGCCCGGTATTCGCGCGGGCGCCGATCGAGGGGAGTCTGCACATGTTCTGCCGAAATTGCGGGTCGAAGGTCGAGGACGGGACCAGGTTCTGCCCCGTGTGCGGAGAGCCCGTCGCTGACGAATATGAACCCCCGGCCGAATCGCAGGGCGGCTTTCAATCCGCCCCGGCAGCCGAGGCGCAGCCAACTACACCGGCGCCGGCGAAGGCCAAGCGCCCAAAGAGGTCCCTCCTGATCGCCGCCGTCGTGGCCGCGCTGCTCGCCGCGGGCGGCGGCGCTGGCTACTACTTCGGCATCTACACCCCTGAGCAGGCACGGGAGGTGACAGAGCAGGAGGCGCTCGCGGCGAAGCACGCCGTGCGCTTTAGCGTCTCGGCCCAGGGCTGGGACACCTCGGCAGGCGCGAGCAGGCTGCCGGTTCATATTACGGGCAAGGAGGAGCGCGGCAAGAAGGTCGACGCCGTGCGCTACATTGACAGCGACGGCAGAGGCGTCGAGCTCCGCCGCGGCAGCTACGAGGTAGAGGTCGCCGCTTCCCCCATCGCCGCCGACGGCACGGTCTACGCCGTCCCCGCCGACAAGCTCGACATCAAGCTGGGCGAGAAGGCCGCCGAGAAGAAGACCATTGACGCGGGCGACGTGGCGCTGGACCCGGTCGAGGCGTCCGAGGTGACCGACGACCAGATCGCCGCGGCAAAGAAGTACGCCGAGGAGGACGAGGGCGCCAAGAAGGCCGGCTTCAATATTGACGCCGAGGCGCTCGCGACCGCCGCGACCAAGCGCCGCGACGACGCCGTCGCCGCCAAGCAGGCCGAGGAGGAGGCAAGGCGCCAGGCGGAGGAAGAGGCCCGGAAGGCCGAGGAGGCGAGGCGGGCAAGGACGTTTGAGACCGACTACTTTACGATGGTCCTCCCCGACTGGTTCCCCATGGATTGGTTGGAATTCGAAACGACGTCCGACACCCTTACCGCCAATGACGTTACAGCGCAAGATGTTGCCTCGAAAGCGAACTTTACGGCATACGCAACCGATGGATCGCCGCACGGCGCAGAGACCGCCTTCTCTAAGACGATTGGAAAGACGTCATCGGGCAAGACTGTAGTGCTGTCCGGCGGACCTTACTGGGGATATGTCCAGGATGGATACCGCCCGCTTGGGATCAATTATGATTTCACGGGAGAAACGTACTGCGATTTCCTCGCATCCTGCATTACGCTGAAATAGCCGACTGCCGCCGCCCAAAATGGTCAGCCCTCCTCCGTCCCCGGTGGATCACGGGTCACAGTTTCCCAAACGGCGCCCTTCTGGAAAGCGCATCCCACCATCCGGGCGGATTCCGGGATACCGTTTCCCGATGAGGCCTCTCGGGGAAACTGCATCCCAGAATTCTGGCTCGAAACGGGATATGGTTTCCCAAACAAGCCTCTTGCGGAAGATGCATCCCGGAATCCCCGCTCGAAACGGGACGCGCTTTCCCAGTCGAGGCCCTATGGGAAACTGCATCCCGGAATCCGCGCCCAAACCGGGACGCAGTTTCCGGGCGGGGCATCAAAACCAAAGTTGCGGTGGAATAGTTCCTGCTTGGGCTGGTTGAGGCCTTAAATAGGAACTATTTCACCGCAAGTTATTGAGGGGATGTCCGTCCTCTTACAGATGGCGCTCCAGGAAGCGGAAGGCCAGGCGGATCCAGGGACGGACGGAAACCTGCTTGTCCTCGTTGTCGACCGCGGTATTGGCGTTGCCGAGCGAAAGGCCGTGGCCGCCCTGGTCAAAGACGTGCATCTCGCAAGCGACGCCCTCCTCGGCCATGCGCTGCGCAAACGGGTAGACCTGCGCGATCGGCGCCGTCTTGTCGTCCGAAACGCCCCACACAAAGGTCGGGGGCATCTGGCGCGAAACGTGCGTGGTAGGACAAATGTCGGTCAGGTGCTCATCGGTCGCCTCGCCGCCCGTCACCATCGACAGATAGTCGTTGAGCAAATCGCGCCCCGTCTTGCCACCCGTCTTGGGCACGCGCAGGTCGATGCGTGGGTCTCGCGTCTGCATATCGCGCACATAGGCAAGGTCGAGTAACGGATAGCCCAGCACCACGGCGTCGGGACGAATATCCTCCGGACGAGCCCCGGCAAGGCCCGCAAAGGGTCCGGTCTTCCACTGCGTTGCCAACGAGGCGCAGATCATGCCGCCCGCCGAGAAACCCACGATGCACACGCGCTTGGGATCGACATGCCACTCGTCGGCGTTGGCGCGCACGGTAGCGACCATCTTGGCGAGGTCCGCCTGCGGATGCGGAAAGCTCACGTCGCCCGTGGCGCTCGTCACATAGTTGAGCACAAAGGCCTGGTAGCCGCGGTCCAAAAATGCAAACGCCACCGGGTCCTGCTCGTGCGGAGCGATATGCGTAAACCCGCCTCCGCCGCAGATAATTACCGCGGGGCGACGGCCATTGGGCTTGTCGGGCAGCGGCTCGGCACCCAGATACGTAAACGTCGCCGGATAATCCTCGGTCGGCTCCTCGCCCCACAGCGCATGGTTCTCAATAATCATAGGTGCTCCCTCCGTGCGATTCGTGCGCACTCGTTTTTCGCACCTTAGCGTACCCCACTTGAGCTCACGGCGCAGAAACACCCCCGCAATAAGTTGGCCTTCAACTGATATATCACAAAATCGCTGTTCAGAGGTATCGTTGGGCAGCGTAAAATAGGGGCGCTGACCGTGCTGGGAAACACATACGAAACGTTTCCGGCAAACCACACGCGTGCAACATGCGCGCCTGATACGTTGGAGGCATCTATGGGTCTGCTCGATTCGCTCAAGTCCACGTTCACTTCGTCGGGCGAGGCGTCCGTTCCGCCCGCAGCAAGCTTCGCCACCCGCGAAGGCGTCATCTACGCTCCCGTCAACGGCGTGCTCGTCAATCTGAGTGAGGTTCCCGACGAGACTATCGCCTCGGGCATGCTCGGTCAGGGCTACGGCATCGAGCCCATTACCGGCACCATTTACGCCCCCGCCAACGGCCGTATCGGCGCCACCACCGTCACCAACCACTCCATCGGCATGATCACCGAGGACGGCCTGCGCGTGTTCATCCATGTTGGCCTGGGCACCGTGGAAATGAACGGCAAGGGTTTTGCCCGCTTTGTCGAGATGGGTGACACGGTCAAGGCCGGCCAGCCGCTCATCAGCTTCGACCGCGACGCCATCAAAGCCGCCGGCCACGAGGACATCGTGACCGTCATCGTCTCTGAGCTCGACCGCCTCAAGAGCATCGACCACGTCGGCGAGTCTGGCACGCTTATCGGCGGCAATCCGCTCGTCAAGCTTGGCGATCCGCTGCTGGTTGCCAAGACCAAGTAGCCGAGCATCATCGCATAAAGGCTCAACCACCCGTACGTCTTTGCCGCATCTGTGTTGTTGTTTTTGCCTATGTAGAGGTTCTGAAACGTTTCTATATAGGCAGCTGAGCATCAACGCAGGTGCGGCTTTTGCGTAGCGAGGCATCGCCCCGCGGCATGTTGTTCAACCGCACGAACCCCCTTCCTTTGTCCGCGCAGAGCGCTAGACTGCTAGGTCGACATTGGAGGAAGATCGATGCAAAACACACCCACGGGCGCCGCACATGCCGCGCCTCAACGCAACCAACGCATCGTTGCGCTCGACGGGCTCCGCGCCCTCGCCATCGCCGGCGTCATCCTATATCACCTTCGCCCCAGCCGCCTGACCGGCGGTTTTTTGGGCGTTACACTCTTCTTTACGCTGAGTGGCTATCTCGCCACCAAAACCATTATGCGGGCCACGGCACGCGACGGATTCTCGTACCCGCGCTATATCTGTCGCCGCATTGCGCGCATGATGCCGCCGATCGTCGTGACCATCGCGCTTACCGCCGTCGCCACCTACATCGCAGCCCCGAGCCTACTCCCTAAGGTGCAGCAGGACGCCCTGCCATCGGCACTCTTTTTGAGTAACTGGTTCTACATCTTCCGCAACGTCTCGTATTTCGCCGCCGCGGGGCTCCCCTCGCCGCTCACGCACCTGTGGTTCTGCGCTGTCACTATGCAGTTCTATCTGGTATGGCCGGTCATCCTTATGGCGCTGTGCAGCAAAACCAGGTCGCGCAACACCGCCATCGGCATCACGATCGCATTCGCACTTGTATCGACGGCAGCCATGGTCCTCATGTTTAATCCCACCGCCGACACATCGCGCGTCTACTACGGAACCGACGCCCGTGCCGCCGAGCTTCTATGCGGAGCCTTAGCCGCCATCGCCGCGCCGCGTCTGCGCGAGATGCTGAGCGGTGACATCCATATCCCCGGCGCCAACAAGGGCATCTCAAAGGTCAACGCGATTTCTATCGCGTGGCTCGTTGCCGTTATAGCCGGCGCACTCATGCTGACCGGAGAGAGCGCCTGGCTCTACCGCGGCGGCTTTTTGCTGTTTGCCCTCGTCACCGGACTCCTCATCATCTGCGTGCAGAATACGGAGTGCATCGTGCGCCGTCTGCTGTCGGCCAAGCCGCTCGTCTGGCTGGGCCAGCGCTCGTTCTCGGTCTATCTGGTGCACTATCCCCTACTGCTTCTTATGAACCCCGCAACCCGCACTACCCGCATCGCCTGGTGGGAGCAGGTATTACAGCTTGTACTGATTCTTGCGGTAGCCGAGGTTTTCTATCGCCTTGTCGAACGCCCTTGGTCCCACAAGCCGGCCCAACAGGACAGCACGGCAAGAAAGCACGTCCTCGCGCCCGCCATGGTGCTCCCCGCGCTTGGCGCCGCATGCGTCGCCGCACTTGCCTTCGCGCCGCTTGACTGGGCAGGCATCGCCACCGCCCGCGCCGAGCAGCTCCGTCCCGAGCTTGCCCAGAACGCGACCTCGTCCCAGGACAACGAAGTCAACGACAAGGGCGCCGAGCCCGCATCCGGTAAAGACTCCCAGCCCAGCGACACCGCATCCGACGACGCCACCAGGCAAAAGCCCAAAGAAGGTCCTATCGCCGAAAAGGTCCCCAAGAACTTGGACTGGAAGAGCTTTACCTACGACGAGGCAACCGGAACCTGCGACGCCCGTGTGCTCATGATCGGCGACTCGGTCACCGCAGGTGCCCAACCTGGCATTCAGGCGGCGCTTCCCAACGCGTACATCGACGGCATGGTGAGCCGCCAGTTCTACACCTTCCAGGATGTCTATGCACAGGACAGTGCCAACTACGATCCAAGCGTGGTCATCTGCGCGCTTGGCACCAACGGCCTCATCCGCGACCCCCAGCAGGTGCAGGACGTGATTAATGCCGTGGGCGGCAAGCCCATCTACTTTGTGACCGTGCGCGTACCGCTCGAGCTACAGGACCGCAATAACCAGACGATTCGTGACGTCTGCGCCCAAAACGACAACGCCGGCGTCATCGACTGGAACGGTGCCTCAGAGGGCCACAGCGAATACCTTGTCGACGACGGCACACACCTCACCCAGGCGGGAATCGACACCTACGCTGCTCTCATACGCCAAGCCATCTGCGGGCACTAGACACCGCGAAATCGGCGCTTGCGCGGCGCCCACGTCACGCCCATACATCACGCCTGACGTTTTGCTACGCCCCCACTCGCGGGTTAGAATGGTTAACTGTTTGGAAATAATCCGTACAACCGTTATGGGAGGATACGTGAACCGCACCAAAATCGCGCAGCTCTATGCCGATGCCGAGTCGCTCGGTGGCCAGACCGTCACCGTTGCCGGCTGGGTCAAGTCCGTCCGCGACATGAAGAACTTTGGCTTCGTTACGCTCAACGACGGCAGCTGCTTCCGCGACCTGCAGGTCGTCATGAACCGCGAGGCACTCGACAACTACGACGAGATCGCCCATCAAAACGTCTCGGCCGCACTCATTTGCACCGGCACCGTCAAGCTGACCCCCGATGCGCCCCAGCCTTTCGAGCTTTCTGCCACCTCCATCGAGGTCGAGGGCACGAGCGCCCCGGATTACCCGCTGCAGAAGAAGCGCGCAACCGTCGAGTTCCTGCGCACCCAGCAGCACCTGCGCCCGCGCACCAACCTGTTCCGCGCCGTGTTCCGCATCCGCTCTGTCGCGGCTGCCGCCATCCACCGCTTCTTCCAGGAGCAGGGCTTTGTCTACGTCAACACCCCCATCATCACCACGAGTGACTGCGAGGGCGCCGGCGAGATGTTCCGCGTGACCACGCTCGACCCCAAAAATCCGCCCCTCACCGAGTCCGGCGAGGTCGACTGGAGCCAGGACTTCTTTGGCAAGCATGCGAGCCTCACCGTGTCCGGCCAGCTCAATGCCGAGAACTTTGCCATGGCCTTTGGCGACGTGTACACCTTTGGCCCCACCTTCCGTGCCGAGAACTCCAACACCACGCGCCACGCCGCCGAGTTTTGGATGATCGAGCCCGAGATGGCCTTTGCCGACCTGAACGACTACATGGATAACGCCGAGGCCATGCTCAAGTACGTTCTTAAGGACGTTATGGCAACCTGCCCCGACGAGCTCAATATGCTCAACAAGTTTGTGGACAAGGGTCTGCTCGAGCGCCTGGACCATGTCGCCAACTCCGACTTTGCCCGCGTTACCTACACCGAGGCCGTCGAGATCCTGGAGCAGGCAGTCGCTGCTGGCCACCAGTTTGATTACCCCGTCAGCTGGGGCATCGACCTGCAGACCGAGCACGAGCGCTTCCTGACCGAGGAGCACTTTAAGCGCCCGACCTTCGTGACCGACTACCCGGCCGAGATCAAGGCGTTCTACATGCGCATGAACGAAGACGGCAAGACCGTCGCCGCCGCCGACTGCCTGGTTCCCGGTATCGGCGAGATTATCGGCGGCTCCCAGCGCGAGGAGCGCCTGGATCTGCTCGAGGCCCGCATCAAGGACCTGGGCATGAATCCCGAGCAGTACAAGTACTACCTTGACCTGCGCCGCTACGGTTCCTGCAAGCACGCCGGCTACGGTCTGGGCTTCGAGCGCTTGGTCATGTATCTGACCGGCGTGGGCAACATCCGCGACGTCCTGCCGCACCCGCGCACCGTGGGCAACGCCGACTTCTAATCGTCGGACACTAGCTCGCGTCGCCACACGCCAACGCTCATCGTACAAGCGTCTCTCGACATCGGTCGAGAGACGCTTTTTTCAACAGCATCCGTCAAGCTTTTGGCAAGGTTTTGGTCAGTTGAGCAGGGCTGTTGAAAACTCGACCCGCCGTTTGCCGACGACTACCGACCGCCCAGAGCGCCCTGCGCCCCTGGGAAAGCCCCACGTCCTAGGCTCCATACCGTCGCCACCCAAAACGGAAAGGACGTGGGCACGATGACCGAAGCCGCTGTTGAAACCTACGACACCACGACTAGAGGCGCCGCCTCGATGGCAGCCTATCGCGCCGTTCGCATCCTGCAGCTCTTGAGCGAAAACACCGGCGAGGACAAGGCCATGCTTTCCGATGAGTTGATTCGGCGCCTCGCCCATCCCGACGACCCCGCCCGCATGCCCATCTCGGCGGCGCGGCGCAGCATCTACACCGCCATCTCCGCGCTTCGCCATGCCGGATACGAAATTGAGTACAAACGCGGCGTGGGCTACAAACTTCTTACCCGTCCGCTCACCGACGAAGAGATCATCCGGCTCCACGGTATGGTCATGCGCAACCGCTCCACGCCTATCGCTATCCGCAAGAGCATGGCGCAGCACTTAGTTGCCATGGCGAGTGCCGACGTTCGCGGCTACCTCGATACACCCGAACCCGTTCCAAGCGCAGGCAGCAAGGCTACCAAGGCAACACGCACGCCCATCAAGCGCATCGACACGTGCGAGCTCGTCGAGCAGGCCATCGACCACGGAACCACGGTGAGTTTTGATATTTCGAGCGTCACGACACGCGGCGAAACCGAAGCAGCACGGATGACACTCCGTCCCTTTGCCATCAGGCAGCGCGATGGCATCTCGTATCTGCTGGGAACGGCCTATGACGCCCGAGGCGCCGATGACACGTTGCGTACCGTAGAGATTGGCCGAATGAGAAACGTCACCACACGTCTCCTCGACGGCAAGAAGCTCTTCGCCGCCCTGGACGAGGACGACACCTCCTCCGCCGCATAAGACCCTCCGCCGCCCATTCGACTACCTGTACCGCCCATCCGATTCTGTATTAAAAAACCCGCCAGGCTGTTGTAAAAATGGACATCAGCGCTACTATAGTTCCACTTGCACTTTGTCCCAGTGCAGTGTTTCCAGCCATTTTTATACTGGGGGTAATGATATGAAGGACATCACCATCAGCCGCAGGAGCCTTCTGGTCTCCGCCGGCCTGCTCGCGCTCGCCCCGCTCGCCGGATGCGGCGGCAACTCTGGTTCCGGCTCTGCTGCCGCCGGTTCCGACTACACCATCGGCGTTCTGCAGCTCACCGAGCACTCCGCACTCGATGCCGCCAACGACGGCTTTGTCAAGGCCATCAAGGAGAGCGGCCTTAAGGTCAAGATCGACCAGAAGAACGCCCAGAACGACCAGTCCACGTGTAAGTCCATTGCTGACAAGTTTGTGGGCGACAACGTCAACCTGATTTATGCCATCGCCACGCCCGCCGCGCAGGCTGCCGCCGGCGCCACGGCCGATATCCCCATCGTGGGCTGCGCCATCACCGACTACGCCGCCTCCGGCCTGGTCCAGGACAACGACAAGCCCGGCACCAACGTCACGGGCGCTTCCGACCTCACCCCGGTCGCCGAGCAGCTCGAGATGATGCAGAAGGTCCTGCCCGACGTTAAAAAGGTCGGCCTGCTCTACTGCACCGCCGAGTCCAACTCCGACGTCCAGATCAAGGCCGCCAAGAAAGAGCTCGACAAGCTGGGCCTGGAGTACACCGATTTCACCGTCTCGAGCTCCAACGAGATCCAGTCCGTCGTCGAGTCTGCCGTGGGCAAGGTCGACGCGCTGTACTCCCCCACCGACAACACCATCGCCGCGGGCGCCTCGCAGGTCGGCCAGATCTGCAAGGAAAACAAGCTTCCCTTCGTGACTGGCGAGGAGGGCATGTGCATGGCCGGCGGCCTGTTCACCCTCTCCATCAACTATGAGGACCTGGGCTACGCCGCGGGCGAGATGGCCGTTAAGATCCTGAAGGGCGAGGCCAAGCCCGAAGACATGCCGATCAAGCACCTCTCGAGCAAGGACCTGGTCGTCGTCAAGAACGACGAAATGGCCGAGGCCCTGGGCATCGACCTTTCCGCCCTGGACGCGTAATGCCATACGCGGCATGCGTCTAGAGCCCGTGCTCGCGCTTTAGCCGCGTTATTCAATATCTGAGCCACAGGGGCGGGCGCTGTAGACCGGCGTCCGCCCTGCTTGTTTCAGGTAAAACAAAACGTCTGTCCGTAACTCTTCTATGCATTGTTACCGCTATTATGGTGAATCACGTGTCCACCCTATCCTAGGAGGTATGAAGCATGCTCATTGCATTGCAGGGCGCCGTTTCGCAGGGCGTCCTCTGGGGCATTATGGTGCTTGGCGTGTTTATCACGTTCCGCCTGCTCGACATTCCCGATATGACCTGCGACGGCAGCTTTGCCCTCGGCGGCTGCGTCTGCGCTGTGCTCATCGTCAATAACAACGTCGACCCGCTGTTCGCCGTGCTGGCCGGTATGTGCGCCGGCGCCATCGCGGGCGCCGTCACGGGCATTTTGACCACCGTCTTTGAGATTCCTGCGATCCTCGCCGGAATCCTCACCCAGATCAGCCTGTGGTCCATCAACCTGCGCATCATGGGCAAGTCCAATACGCCCATTCTTGCCAAAGGCACCGTGTTCTCGGCCGTCAGCAATATGACCGGTCTGCCGCAGTCCACCGTTGCCATCATCTTGGGCATCCTGCTCGCCGTGGCTATCGTTGCCATCCTGTATTGGTTCTTTGGCACCGAGATCGGCTCGGCGCTGCGAGCCACCGGCAACAACGAGTACATGATCCGCGCTCTGGGCGTCAACACCAACTCCACCAAGATGATCGCCCTCGTGCTCTCCAACGCCCTCATCGGCCTTTCGGGCGCGCTCATCTGCCAGAGCCAAAAGTATGCCGACATTGGTATGGGCACCGGTGCCATCGTTATCGGTCTTGCCGCCATTGTTATCGGCGAGGTGCTCGGCCGTCTGCTTCCCGGCGGCCTCACGCAGTTTAGCGTCCGTCTTGCCTCCGCCGTCTTTGGCTCCGTGGTGTACTTCCTTATCCGCGCCATCGTGCTGCAGTTGGGCATGGACGCCAACGACATGAAGCTGCTCTCCGCCGTGATTGTCGCTGTGGCCCTGTGCGTGCCCGTGGTTTGGGAGCGCTATAAGCTCCGCAGCTCCTACACGAAGGGGGATGAGGCAGATGCTTAAGCTCTCGCACGTCAAGAAGACCTTTAACAAGGGCACCGTCACCGAGAAGCGCGCGCTCACCGGCGTCGACCTCACCCTAAATGACGGCGACTTTGTAACCGTGATCGGCGGCAACGGCGCCGGCAAGTCCACGCTGCTCAACATGATCGCCGGCGTGTACCCGCTCGATTCGGGCGTTATTGAGCTCGACGGCACCGACATCTCGCGCCTGAGCGAGTCGCAGCGCGCCAAGTACCTGGGCCGCGTGTTTCAGGACCCCATGCGCGGTACCGCTGCCGACATGCAGATCGCCGAGAACCTGGCCCTCGCCAAGCGTCGCGGCCAGCGTCGCGGCCTTTCGTGGGGCGTCACCAAGGCCGAGAAAGATGAGTACGTCGAGCTGCTCAAGCGCCTGGACCTTGGTCTGGACACGCGTCTCAACGCCAAGGTCGGCCTGCTCTCGGGTGGCCAGCGCCAGGCACTCACCCTGCTGATGGCCACGCTCACCAGGCCGCGCCTGCTGCTGCTCGACGAGCACACCGCGGCCCTCGACCCCAAGACGGCCTCTAAGGTGCTTAACCTGACCGAGGAGATCGTCGACGAGAACCACCTGACCACGCTCATGGTCACGCACAACATGAACGACGCCATCCGTCTGGGCAACCGTCTGATCATGATGCACGAAGGCCACGTGATCTACGACGTGGCGGGCAATGAGAAGAAGTCGCTCACCGTAGCCGACCTGCTGCAGAAGTTCGAGGAGGTCTCGGGCGGCGAGCTCGCCAACGACCGCATGCTGCTGAGCTAAAACCTGCCAAAAAGGGACAGGTTTATTTTGGTAGGTTTTATCTGCGCAAACGTCAAAACCGCCGCAAAGGGACAGACGCCCTTGCGGCGGTTTTCGCATATTATGTCGATAATCCGATATTCAACCAGACATTCTGGCTAAGGACTAAGGAACCTGCCATGAAAAGACTCCCCCGCCTTGCGTTAGCCGCCGCGTTGTTTGCCGGCGCGCTCGCAGGCATCCCAAGCCTCGCTTTCGCGGGGAACCTGCCCGCCGCTATTGACGGCTCTGTGACCGTCATGCACACCAACGACATCCACGGCAGCTACAAGTACAGCTACAACGAAAGCAAGGGCACTGGCACTGTGGGCTTTGACGGACTGGCGGTTCTCTATAGCGCCCAGGGCAACGCCCCCGATCTTTTGCTCGATGCGGGCGACACCTTCCACGGACAGTCCTTCGCCACCATGAGCGAGGGCAAGAGCATCGCCGAGCTCATGGACACCTTCTATGCCGACGGCTACGACGCGACCACGCCAGGTAACCACGACTGGAGCTACGGCGCGGACAAACTCCGCACCATGACCGGCTACAGCACCACTGGCACGCCCTTCGCCATGCTCTGCGCGAACGCAAAGTCTACGAGCGGCGTATGGAGCTCGAGCATCACGAACACGCTCGATCGCACCTGGGAGGATAGCGAAGATCACTCCACATTCGACTACAAAATCAAGGTCGGCGTCGTGGGTGCCATGGATGAGTCGCTGGGATCCTCGCTGCGCGCGGACCTGGTCGCGGGTACGTCGTTCTCGGGTGCCGCGAACGCCATCAATGCCGAGGCAGAGCAGCTGCGCAAGGAGGGCTGCGATGTTGTTGTGTGTATCGCGCACACGCTCGACGCCAAGACCTTTGCCACGCGACTCCGTGGCGTCGATGCCCTTATCGCAGGCCACGAGCACATCAACCTTAACGAGAAGGTGACGGGAGCCGACGGCAAGACGATCCACGTTGTCGAGGCAGGCAGCGCCTTTGCCGAGGTGGGGCTGCTTTCCATTCCGTACAAGTACGACACCAATGGCACCGAGACGACCGACGATGACACGGTCACGGTCCCTGCAGACGGCAGCGACGAGAAGCTCTACACCGCCAAGAACGTCAACGACCTTTTGGCAGACCCCGACAAGGGCTCCGACTACCAAAGCTGCCTTGAAGCCGTCCGCAACAAGATCAAGCCGCTCGACGAGGCCTTTGAAAACGAATCGAACAAGGTGCTCGGCACATCCACCACCAACTATTTCTACGGCGAGGACGCCGCAGGCACGCATGGTTGGGAAATGGTGCGCACCACCGATTTCCGCCCCAGCAAGGAGGACGACACCACCAAAGCCCAGACCATCGGCCACGTGATTTGCGGCTCCTATCTTGCCTTGACGGGCGCAGACCTCGCTATCGAAAACGCTGGCGGCATCCGCGGCGGCATCGCGGCGGGCAACGTGACCGCCGGCAACGTCATCGCCATCTCGCCCTACGGCAACACCGTGGAGACCTGGACCATGACCGGCGCGGACTTCCTCGCAGCGCTCGAGCACTCGCTACAAATTAGCGACGATTGCAACGACAGCTACGAGCTTCAGCAGGCTTATGTGGCAGCCGGCCATACCGAGCAGGAGGCGCAAGACAAGTACAAGTGGCGCGATGACTCTGGCAGCGTTCTCTCCTTTGGCGGCATCAACGTGACGATTGATTGGACACAGCCCGAGGGCAAGCGCATTGTGAGTGCCACACTCACCAAAGACGGCAGCACGCTCGACCCCGCCAAGACCTATACCGTCGCCACCAACAACTACATCATCACCAACACGACCGACTTTCCCACCTTTGCAAACGCCACTAAGCACACCGAGTGGGGTACCTGCGAGTCAGCGCTAAGGGCGCTGATCGGGCAGAACGGCTGGGAGAGCAAGATGGCCGGGCTCGCCGGCACCATCGGCTTCGGCTCCGCAGCCGTGGACCCCACGCCCTCACCGGCCCCGGCGCCTAAGCCCTCGTCTAAGACGGACGCGGCGACCACGAAGGTCATCACCAAGAAGACGACCGGTAAGCTCGCCGCAACGGGAGACCGCACGCTGGCAGTAGTTGGCGCGTGCCTTATCGGCGGCATCATCGTCATCATCCTCGGCATTATCTGGAAGCGTCGACGCTAAGCTACACCGCCGGGCCTTGCAGCCCCGCCGCGTAAACCTTATATCGAGCACAGAAGCCCGTCCGAATTTGATCGGACGGGCTTCTTGTTGGGTATCATGGTTGAACGATCATGAGGAGGTTTCCCTACATGGAATTGTTTGAGCCGATTCTTCATTTCTTTGAGCAACGGTGGGTCCACAACATCATCTGGGCCGTCATCTTGGCGATAGGCACCGCCGTTGCCGCCAAGGTCGCGTCCAAGACCCTGCGCCACCTGCTTAACCGAGACGATAACCCACTTCCGGCATCGAGTATCTTCATCAACATCGCGCGCGCCGTCATATGGACGATCGGCGGCAGCTTTATCCTCGACAACTGCTTTGGCATTAACGCAAACGCTCTCGTCGCCGCTCTTGGCGTCGGCGGCATCGCCATCTCGCTCGGCTTTCAGGACACGCTTTCAAACCTCATCGGCGGCATGCAGGTGACCTTTATGGGCATCATCAAGCCCGGCGACAATATCGAGGTCGGCGGCGTTTCGGGCGTGGTCCAAGACATCACTTGGCGCCATACAACGATTGAGGATGCCTGTGGACAGACCATCATTGTGCCCAACTCCAACATCTCCAAGAACACGCTCGTGCACCTCATGCCCTTTGGGCGTGTGGCTGTGCCCGTTGCCGTAAAGGACACGTCCAAGTGGGCTTCACTGGACGCGCTGGCAGACGAGCTGACCAGCGCCACCAAGGCCGCCGTGCTTCCCATCTCGGGCTTTGACAAGGAGCCCTACGTACTCTTTAGTGAGATCGGCGACTTTGGCATCAAGGGCAAGATCATCTTTATCGTCAGCGACGACAGCACCACCTTTACGGCAGCCGACGCCTGCATCCGCGCCATCGCCCCCATCATCGCCTAAACCACCGCAAAGGGGACAGGCACCTTTGTGGTGGTTTTGCATCGTGGTACCATGGTTCATATCGTTGTTTAAACGACTAAGGGAGTAGACACCATGGAAGAGGCCTATCGTCAAGCACGCAAGCGCGGCGAGCAGGGACGTCGTCGCGCCATCAGCCAAAGCGAGCATCCATACCTTACGGACCTCGATAGCTTGGTTGCTCAGCTCCCCTTAGGTCAGCGAGAGAGCGTCGGCCTGAGGGACATTCCGCTCGAAATGGTCGTCGGCACGGTCACCAAAGGCCGTCAGTCTGCCTTTTCGTGTAACTTTATGCCCCTGCTTCCGTTTAGCACCGAGTTCGCCCGCAAGTGGTCCAACCTCTACGACATCCAGGTGACCGAGGGCTATCGCGACCCCGTCATCGTCACCGAGTTCATGCATCGGTTCTATGTCCAAGAAGGCAACAAACGCGTCAGTGTCCTCAAATTCCTGGACGCCCCGACGGTTTCGGCCAAGGTCACCCGTCTCTACCCCGGCAAGTGGGATTCCGTCGAAAGCCGCCTGTACGGCGAGTTCTGCGCGTTTTGGCGCGTCTGCCCCCTATACGAGATCGAGTTCTCGCGTGAGGGAAGCTACGAAACGCTCGCCAAGATGCTCGGTCAGAACCTTATCGAAAAGTGGCCACAGAAAAAGGTCGACTACCTGCGCCACACCTTCCTACTCTTTAAGCGTGCCTACCTTCGCGCGGGCGGCGACCACCTGGACATTACGCCCGCCGACGCCATGCTCGTCTACCTCAATGTGTACAACCAGGACCGCCTGCTGGACACGCCGACGGATATCGTCGTAAACCGCCTGTGCAAGATTTGGCGCGAGTTGGTCATTGCCGGCAAAAATGACGAGGACAAGGTCGATCTTGTCGAGGCACCGAGCGTCGATGAGGAAGAGGCACCCGCTAAGTCCACCGCTGGCGTGCTCAACTTCTTTATGGGCAAGACCGTCTACTCGACGGCCAACCCCCTGCACATCGCCTTTATCCATGAATTCCCCTGCGCGACGTCGAGCTGGGACAGCCTGCACGACCAAGGGCGTCAGTATCTCGATGAGCACTTTGGCGGTATCGTGCGCACCGAGGCATTCGAGAACTGCCACGATCCGGACGTGTTCTACGCCGCCGTGGAAACGGCTGTCAAACATGGAGCAAACGTCATCTTCTCGACCTCGCACCGCCTGATGGAATACGCGCTCAGGGCTGCCGTTGAGTATCCCCGGGTTCGGTTCCTCAACTGCTCTATCGGCCTTCCCCATCAAAGCGTCCGTTCGTACTTTGGCAAGATGTACGAGGCCAAGTTTCTGCTGGGCGCCCTTGCCGCCAGCATGGCGGACAACCACCGCATCGGTTACCACGCGTCGGTCTTCGCCTCGGGCGCACTCAGCGAGATCAACGCCTTTGCGATTGGCGCCTCGCTGCTCGACCCCCGCGCGCAGGTAATCCTCACCTGGGGCGATGTGCCTGCCGGTGGTCTTGCCGAGGCCATGTGCCGCGAAGATGTGAGCGTCATGACCGGCGCTGACATGTCAAAGTCGCTCGAAGACCCAACGGCCTATGGGCTTCACCGCTTGGTCGACGGCAAAGTCACCGGCATCGCCATGCCAGTATGGAACTGGGGCCGTTACTACGAACTTATCGTGAAAAGCCTGCTGCACGGCACATGGGACGAAACCGCCGATGAGCAGCAAGTGCGCGCCGTCAACTACTGGTATGGCATGAGCTCCGGCGTTATCGACATTCGCTACGCTCCGGGCCTGCCTTATCAGACGCGCAAGCTTGTTCAGCTCCTCCGCAATGGCATTGTTGAGGGATCCATCAACCCCTTTGGCGGCGAGCTCCACAGCCAGAACGGCGTGGTACAGATCGAAGGCTTCCCTCCGCTGCCGAGCACGCAGATTGTCGAGATGAATTGGCTGGCGGATAACGTGGTAGGCACCATTCCGCAGCTCGACGATGAGCCGAAAGTCCCTGCCCTATGAAAATTCTTGCCATAGCCGATACCGAAGAACGATGCCTTTGGGAGTGCTTTCGCAAGGAACGCTTTGAGGGAGTCGACCTGATTTTGTCCGCCGGCGATCTGGACCCGGACTATCTTGAGTTTTTGGTTACGGTCATCAACAAACCGCTCATCTACGTGCGCGGCAATCACGATGACCGCTACGCACGTCATGCACCGGGCGGATGTATCTGCGTGGAAGACAGCGTGTACACGTACCGAGGGATTCGCATTGCGGGCCTTGGCGGGTCCATGCGTTATCGCGACGGCGCCAACATGTACACCGAACGCGAGATGTCCAAGCGCATGCGTAAGCTGTCGCGTAAGGTTAGGATGGTCGGCGGGTGCGACATTCTGCTTACCCATGCACCCGCCGCCGGTATGGGTGATCTGGACGATCTGCCGCATCGAGGATTCGAGTGCTTTAACACAGCACTCGAATCCTGGAATCCCGACTACATGGTGCACGGGCATGTGCACCAAAGCTACGGTTGCGATTTTCAGCGCGAACGGCAGCATGCGTGTGGAACGACGATCATCAACGCCTGCGGCTATACGCAGTTTGAGCTCGACCAGACGCGCTACCCCATCCGCGGCTGGCAGGCAGCCTGGCTCAATTCGCAAACCATGCGCCGCGAGCTCAAACGCCACGATGCCATCGAGTCCTCAACCGCCAGAACACCCTGGTAACCACCACAAAGGGGACACTGTCCCCTTTGTGGTGCTTTTGACGCGATAGCAAGAAACCCGGTCCTGCACGAGGCAGAACCGGGTTTCTTTAGCAATGCTTGCTTTGCTCAGGCAGTAACTGTTAGTTACTCAGCCAGGAAGTCACGCTGGACAGCGGGATCGACCTTGACGCCAGGGCCCATGGTGGAAGACACGGAGATAGACTTGACGTACTTACCCTTAGCAGAAGAGGGCTTGACGCGCAGAATCTCGGTGTACAGGGCAGCGTAGTTCTCGACGAGCTGCTGCTCAGAGAAGGACTTCTTGCCCAGGGGCACGTGGCAGATGCCGTAGCGGTCGGCGCGGTACTCAACGCGGCCGGCCTTGAGCTCGGAGACCATCTTGGCGACGTCCATAGTCACGGTGCCGAGCTTGGGGTTCGGCATGAGGCCACGGGGACCAAGGATCTTACCGATGCGGCCAACCTTGGCCATCATGTTCGGCGTAGCGATAGCGGCGTCGAAGTTGATCTCGCCCTTCTGGATCTGGGCGACGAGCTCGTCGGAACCGATGATGTCGGCGCCGGCAGCCTCGGCCTCGCGAGCCTTCTCGCCCTCGGCGAAGACGGCAACACGAACGGTCTTGCCGGTGCCGTGGGGCAGGGAGATGGAGCCACGGATGTTCTGGTCAGCCTTACGAGTATCGATGCCCAAACGGAAGTGGGCCTCGACGGTCTCGTCGAACTTGGCGGTGTCGAGCTCCTTGATGAGCTTGGCAGCCTGAAGGGGGGTGTAGAGCGTGGCGCGGTCGATCTTCTCGGCAGCGGCGTTATAGCTCTTACCATGCTTAGCCATGTGCATTACCTCCTGTGGTTAAACGGGCGTGAGCCCTCCCACAACGTATCGTGTGCCCTATTGCACACATATAACGGGCGCCTCGGTCGGGGCACCCGTCATTACCTAAAGAAATCGCTACTCAGCGATGGTGACGCCCATGGAGCGGGCGGTACCGGCGATGATCTTCTTGGCGGCTTCAATGTCGTTGGCATTGAGGTCAGGCATCTTGATCTCGGCGATCTTGGTGAGCTGCTCCTGGGAGAGCTGACCGACCTTGTCGGCCTGGGGCTTAGCGGAACCAGACTTGAGGTTCAGCTCCTTCTTGATGAGGTGAGCCGCCGGCGGGGTCTTGGTGATGAAGGAGAAGGACTTATCCTCGTAGACAGAGATCTCAACGGGGATGATGTCGCCCTTCTTGTCCTGCGTCTCGGCGTTAAATGCCTGGCAGAACTGCATGATGTTCACGCCAGCAGCGCCCAGGGCGGGGCCGACGGGAGGAGCGGGGTTAGCGGCACCAGCAGGAATCTGGAGCTTAATGACGTTGGCAACCTTCTTCTCAGCCATGGTCATTCCTTTCGAATCACGAGTGTGAAGTACTTGCTATATCGTAAGCACGCACGTGTTAGAAGCACTCCTGAGATGAGCAGTCACAGAAGAAGCACGCTCGCGCGAACGGACGAAAACTTAAGCGATGACAGCGACCTGGTTAAAGTCGAGCTCGACCGGCGTCTCGCGGCCAAAGATCATCAGCGTAACCTTGAGCTTGCCAGCCTCGGTGTTAACCTCGGAGACCTTGCCATCAAAGTCGGTAAGCGGACCATCGGTGACGCGGACGGACGTGCCGACCTCAATATCAACCGAGGTGCGCTTGGGCGAATCGCCCTTACCGGGACGACGAGTCATCTTGTTGTACTCGTCGCGGGAAAGCGGAGCGGGCTTGCCATTGCCGCCCAGGAAACCGGTGACGCCAGGCGTGTTACGAACACACGTCCAAGCATCGTCATCCATCTCCATACGGACCAGGACATAACCCGGGAAGATCTTGGAATCCTTGGTCTCACGCTTGCCACCCTCTTTAATCTCGGTGACACGCTCCATAGGAATCTCGATATCAAAGATACGGTCCTGCATGCCCATAGTCTCGATGCGATGCTCGAGATCGGACTTAACGCGGTTCTCGTATCCAGAGTAAGTGTGAACGACGTACCAACGCTTAGACATGGTTTAGCCCCTCAATCCAGAGAACAGAGCAAGAGCCTCGCCAAAGCCAGCATCGAGCAGAGCGATGACGACGCCGACGACGATCAGAGAAGCGCAAACGACGACCGAGTAGTTCACGAGCTCCTTCTTATCGGGCCACGTGACACGCTTCATCTCGGACTTGACCGAAGCGAAATACTTCTTGGTGCGGGCGAAGAAACCAGGCTTCTCGTTCTTCTTGGACTTCGCAGCCTTCTCGTTCTTCTTGGCAACGGCCTTCTTGGCCTCAACCTTGGAGTTGGCGGCAGCGTTGTTGGCAGGCGCCTGCTGCTGAGCCTTCTTCTTGTTCTTTTTGTTGGCCATTTGGGTTACCTCCGCGCAATGCGCTTATACATGAGTAAACCGTAAGCCCCCAATTGGGAGCTTACGGAATAATGACTGGCACGCCAGGAAGGACTCGAACCCTCAACACTCGGTTTTGGAGACCGATGCTCTACCAATTGAACTACTGGCGTATGTGACTAGAGACTAGCGAGTCTCTTTGTGCAGCGTGTGGTGACGGCACCAGGGGCAATACTTCTTGATCTCCATACGATCAGGCATGGTGGACTTGTTCTTGGTGGTCGTATAGTTGCGGCGCTTGCACTCAGTGCACGCAAGAGTAACTAGAGTACGCATGTATCCTGAACCTTTCATTTCCGCCCCGTACGGGCACGAGTTGATACTTTATCAGCTCTACGTAAGTGCTGTCAACGAAAACCTCGAATCAATTGGTTCTCGGTGAACCCATTCATATTTGGAACACATCAATGGAGCCAACGAGATCTAATCGACCCCTCACGCTCGGCTTAAGTGCAAGCGAAGCGCAATCGACAGGGAATAAACCCCGCGTAGAAAAGAACCCGGCACCCTAAAAGTGCCGGGTTCTCTAAGTCAGCTATATCAAAGAGCTAATTTACTCAATGATCGTGGAGACGATGCCCGAACCGACGGTGTGGCCACCCTCGCGGATAGCGAAGCGCAGGCCCTCCTCCATGGCGATCGGGTGAATGAGGTCGCCCTCGATGGTGATGTGGTCACCAGGCATAGCCATCTCGGTGCCCTCGGGGAGCTTGACCGTACCGGTAACGTCGGTGGTACGGAAGTAGAACTGAGGACGATAACCATCGAAGAACGGGGTGTGACGGCCGCCCTCCTCCTTGGTCAGAACGTAGATCTCGCCGGTGAACTTGGTGTGCGGGGTAACCGAACCGGGCTTGCAGAGAACCTGGCCGCGCTCGATGTCATCGCGCTTGATACCGCGGAGCAGCAGACCGACGTTGTCGCCAGCCTCGCAGAAGTCCATGGACTTACGGAACATCTCGATACCGGTAACGACGGTGTTCTGGGTATCCTTGATGCCGACGATCTCGACGGGCTCGTTGAGCTTGAGCTCACCGCGCTCGACACGGCCGGTAGCAACGGTACCACGGCCGGAGATGGTCATAACGTCCTCAACGGCCATCAGGAACGGGAGGTCGTTGTTACGAGCAGGCGTCGGGATGTACTCGTCGACGGCCTTCATGAGCTCGCGGATAGCGTCCATCCACTTGGCGTCGCCCTCGAGAGCGCCCAGAGCGGAACCACGGATGACGGGGATGTCGTCGCCGGGGAAATCGTACTCGGAGAGGAGCTCACGGGTCTCCATCTCGACGAGGTCGATGAGCTCGTCATCGTCGACCATGTCGCACTTGTTCAGGAAGACGACGATGTAAGGAACGCCGACCTGACGGGCGAGCAGGATGTGCTCGCGGGTCTGAGCCATGGGGCCGTCGGTAGCGGCGATGACCAGGATAGCGCCGTCCATCTGAGCAGCACCGGAGATCATGTTCTTGACGTAGTCAGCGTGGCCCGGGCAGTCAACGTGAGCGTAGTGACGGGCAGCGGTCTCGTACTCAACGTGGGAGACGGAGATCGTGATGCCGCGCTCGCGCTCCTCGGGAGCCTTGTCGATGTTCTCGAACGCAGTGAAGTCAGCCTTGCAGCCCTCGGTCTCGGAGAGAACCTTGGTGATGGCAGCGGTCAGCGTGGTCTTGCCGTGGTCGACGTGACCAATGGTGCCGATGTTAACATGCGGCTTAGTGCGCTCAAACTTCTCTTTGGCCATAAAGCCCTCCTCTAAACAGGTCGTCCCCGGACGGGACTTTGCCTTTATACCATAGTGGCCTCTCAACATACTATTGAGAAGCCACCGTGTTACCTATGGTAGCGGTGACTGGATTCGAACCAGTGACGCCACGGGTATGAACCGTGTGCTCTAACCAACTGAGCTACACCGCCGGATGGAGCCTGCAACCAGACTTGAACTGGTGACCTCTTCGTTACCAACGAAGTGCTCTACCGACTGAGCTATACAGGCACTTGACGGGTGGGAGCTATAGGATTCGAACCTATGTAGGCAGAGCCAACGGGTTTACAGCCCGTCCCCATTAACCACTCGGGCAAACTCCCAATCGTTCAAGTATCCGCAGGTCCTTTGGTCTTTTGGACCGCCGCCCCCGCGAACGAAAAAGATAATACGATGCAACCTTGGGGGCTGTCAACGAAAACCTCTAGATACACGGTTCCGGGCGTATCTATATACCTTTGACCTGCGGTTTTGCTGAGTTTGGATATGAAGGACGGTGGATTTGCATGTAGCGGTGACATTTCCCGAGGGAACACTTTGGCACGGTGGAGTACGCCTGCAGCATCGACCTTCGATAACGACCCTCTCGCACTATTACATAGGTCGCGATCGAGCTTTTCCGGCACGAACGAGTGTGGATAATCTCCCGTTTGAAATCGAGCGTGGATAATCTCCCACTTTTGGCCTGACTTCGAGCCCAAAGTGGGAGATTATCCACACTCATTCACTAGGCGGGAGAACTATAGAGCCGCTACTACTCGGGCCAGGCCAAAGTAGACCCATAGAGCGGCTCCCCCTTGGTGCAGGGGTAGCGACTCAAGTAACACGACGATAGCAAGTCGAAAAAATAAGTCATGGCGTATTTCGAATAAACGCCGAGTCGGTCAATTCCGTTTCCCGCATTACCAAGACGATATACACGGTCAAAAGACCTCGATTTGTCATCGTTACTAAACGCAGTAATTAGAATCTTCCTGCCCGAACGGCAATCAAGATACTCACGCGCCTGTGACGCAAATAGCCCGGAGACCGATACGAGAATTATCAATGACTGCGAAGCGTCTCCCATGTTTTTCAATTCCGCGACGTTAGCCCCAGCAACTATGCGAACTATCTTGCCCGCATAAAACATTTCCTGCTGAAATCGTACGAGATTGGCGCTCACATTATTGGTGCACCAGATTTCAACGTTTTTATGGCCATCAATTTCGTCGACAAGATGCTTAATAGCGATATCGGACACGCCGCTTTCAACCTCAGCGAACATCTCGATCATGCGAACGTCGAGCTCTGCCCTGTACTCCTCGTAGCCAAATTCCTCCTCTCGATGGCTTAAGTCGCTTGGAAAGACTGACTGAGTAAATGATTCTTTCAAATCGCTAAGAGACTGGTAGCCCAATCGATTGCAGAAACGACGAACAGCGGAACGGGTCACGAATGCATCACGGGTTATTGTGGCAACATTGATTTCGCTCGAACGCCTAATGTGAGCGATGAGATATCGAACGATGGCGGCATCGTTTGACCCAAACTCGCTGTTGATGATGGAGCTAATGCGATTGAGCACATCGAAGTCATTGATATTCACGTGATCCCTCTTTCCGCTCTCCTCGAAATCATAGTTCATTTATTGAATCAAACAGCTTTGGTCGTTCTCCTATGATTCAAATCAGTTGACGTCATCTTAATCGTAATTCCGCCACACGTATCCACCGTGTTGAATGATGGAAAGGGGATTCATGGACAACGTGAACAACATGCCGTTTCTCTGGGGTTCCGCCACGGCGTCTTATCAGTGCGAGGGTGCCTGGAACGAAGACGGCAAAGGCCTTGGCGAGTGGGATTTCTTTAACCACACAAGCAATAAGAACATCAACCATGTTGACGGTGATGTATCTTGCGACTTCTACCATCGCTATGAAGAAGATATCCGCATGATGAAAGAAGGCGGACAAAACACCTATCGCTTCTCTCTTTCATGGAGTCGAATCATTCCCACGGGTATCGGCGAAGTGAATGAAAAGGGTATCGATTTTTATAATCGGGTCATTGATTGCTGCCTCGAAAATGGCATAGAGCCCAACGTTACGCTGTTCCATTACGATCTGCCATTCACGCTTGCTTGCAAAGGCGGATGGCTGAACAACGACATGGCAGAATGGTTCTGCAAATACGCCAGGATTTGCTTTGAGCGCTTTGGAGACCGCGTCAAAATCTGGGCTACCGTTAACGAGCCGCATTTCTACAGCTACTGCGTAAACATGTTGGGCAACTATCCCCCCAATCGATCGCTCGACGTTCAGTCGTACATGCAGTTTCAGTACAACCTGATGCGCGCCAGCGCACTCGCAGTCCGAGCATATCGTCAAATGGGCTACGACGGCATCATCGGCGCCGTCCACGATGGCGGCGTTGTCGAACTCGACCCGGCAACCGAGCACCCCGATGACGTATTTCGATACGCAGACTTTTTCGCCAATCGCATGATTCTGGCACCAGCACTTCAGGGTCAACTGCCGCCAGAAATGGACGAAATCCTTGAAAAACTTGGCGTCTCGCTCTATCGATCCCCAAATGACGTAGAAGAATTCAAAGACGGTAAAGTCGATTTTATTGGACTCAACGTGTATTGCCGAGAGTATGTAACCGACTGGCACGGTGGAGAGCTTGCCGTTTCGGCGAACAATAAGGGCGGTTCGAGCAAAAAGGTCGAAGGAAAATGCATTGCGCCCTTGTTTGAAAGCGCCCGCGACAGCAATGTTCCCCGCAATAAATGGGGCCGCGAAATACTCCCAAGTTGCATGTATTCAACCATCATGGATGTCCACGAGCGCTATGACGCGCCCCGCATCTTTATTACGGAAAACGGACATGGCGCCTATGAGCAACCAGACGCAGACGGAATGATCCACGATGATGACCGCATCGAGCTTCTGGGCCAGTTCATCGAGCACATGATGAGGGCTAAGCGCGACGGCGCGCGCGTTGAGGGCTACTACCTCTGGTCGACGATGGATCTGTATAGCTGGATCAACGGCTACGAAAAACGATACGGACTTGTCCATATCGACTTCGAAAACAATCTGGAGCGCACCCCCAAAAAGAGCTGGTATTGGTACCGAGACCTTATCTCGAAGTATCAGGAGCAGGAAGGTTAGGAGAAAGAGATGAAATATCAGGCAATGTCCGAAACAGTCCTAAAGGCTGTTGGCGGCAAAGAGAATATTACATCGGTAACTCATTGTGCGACGCGCCTTCGCATCGACGCACGAGACACCTCGATCATTGATCTCCAGCTCGCCAAATCGGCCGATCAGGCGCTCGGGGCAGTAGTCAGCGGTGGCCAGCTTCAGGTGATCATCGGCCCCAACGTCACCGAGGCTTACAACGACTTCCTCGACTTCGCGGGAATCGAAGTCGGCGGTGGCACGGTTGCCGACGATGCCCAAACCGCCAAAGACCTTGCAGAAGGCATTAAAAGCGGTAACACCGCCATGGGCTTGATTGAGAAATTCGGGAACGTCTCTGCACAGGTATTCATGCCCATCGTCCCGGCGCTCATCGTTGGCGGACTCATTCTTTCGATCAAGAATCTCCTGGTCAATTATTGCGGATTGAGCACCGATAGCGGAACCGCCCAGGTTCTGCTGGCGATCTTCAGCGCCTCATTTAGCTTCCTGCCCGTTTACCTCGGCTATCAGCTCGCCGCCGTCATGAAGATGCAGCCTATCATGGGCGCATTGCTGGGCGCGATCATGATCAGCTCGTCCATTAGCGGCGCCGAGGGTCTCGACTTTCTTGGTATTCCCATCCCGACGAACGACTATTCGAGTACGGTAGTGCCCATCGTACTGGGCGTTGTGTTCATGTACTTTGTCGACCGCGGCCTTCAGAAGATCATTCCCGACGTTACCAAACTGTTCTTGAAGCCGCTGCTCACCATGATCATCGTCGTGCCCGTCGAGCTGATTGTTCTCGGCCCCGCCGGCAGCATGATGGGCTACGCGCTGAGCGATGCCGTCACGTGGCTTATGGACAACGTGGCATTTATCGCTACCCCGATCCTGGCAGCCCTTAACCCCTATTTCGTCATGCTCGGTCTTGATAAGGCCTACATCGCGATCGAAGTTACGAGCTTGGCGCAGCTCGGCTGGGCACCCATCATCTTTGGCTTCATCTCAAACCTCTGCATTGGCGGCACGAGTCTCGCCTTGGCAACTGCAATGAAAGGCAACAAGGAGAAGAGAGGTATGGTCACCACGGTTGCCGTCACCGCACTTTGCGGCGTAACTGAGCCCGCATTCTACGGCTGCCTCATCGAGCGTCCCCGCCTGCTTGTCGGCACGGCAATCGGCGCCCTCTGCGCGGGACTCCCTGCAGGCATCTTCGTCCTGAAGGAGTATGTTGCGGGAGCATGCCCCGGTCTTCTTTCGGCGCTGATCTTTATCGCTCCCGATGGATCCATGGGCAACTTCGTACTGGCGTGCGTTGTCGCCGTCATCGCCATCGTCGTCTCGTTCATCGCTGCACGCGTGATTATCAAGAAGAATCCCAACTATATTGAGTAAATGCCCGCTGTTTGCATTGGGGACATCCTCAGCGACCATTAGCAAGGACCCAAGAAGTCCCTTAGGAGCTCGATTAATCCATTCGGATTCCTGAGGCGCAAACGCCCCCGATTTCACAATGAAATCGGGGGCGTTGTTTCTAAAGCCGTCGATAGACAATCGGTGTTTACCTTAGCTCCCTATCCAAGTTAATTATCCACGCTCGTTCTCCGGCCGGCAGATTTTCTTCTCTCGCGTGTCCAGAAATCCACGCTCGAGCAGGACATCTGGGTCCGTACCCGCCCTTGTCTCGATTTGTAACAGCAAGAGGCCTATTCCGCTTCTACATGTTACAGATCAAGATATTCCTGAAACACCCTAAGTTTTATCTCAATCTGTAACAGTTAGATGCCAAATATCGGTCTTGGTGTTACAGATTTAGACAAACTGGAGGACGAGACAAACCAAAAACGGAATGGGCGCTAACCCGATGGCGCACCACCTAAATAGAAACGGGCCCTGCCCCACAAGGGAACAGAGCCCGAAACTCTCATGGAGCCAGTGACAGGAATCGAACCTGCAACCCACTGATTACAAATCAGTTGCGCTACCGTTGCGCCACACTGGCACACTTGGCGCTTTCGCGCGAAGCCAGTTAAGAATAAAGGAATTACGGACGGGGCGCAACAGGCCACACGGCGTTATACAAATATGTAAAATCCAGCAACAACAGGTACCAGGCCCGTTCATTTCTGTCGGTTCGCCCTCAACCTCAAAACCATTCGTTAGAACGAATAGTTTTAATTACAATTGCTATATATAAAACTATTCGTTCTAACGAAGGGTTTCGTGATGCTTACTACCAAGGAAGCCGCCGAGCTGCTCGGCATCACCCCGCGCAGGGTGCAGGAGCTCATTAAGAACGGCGCGCTGACCGCCCACAAGGCTTCTGGTGTATGGCTCATCGACAAAGACAGCGTCGACACGCGACTCCGCTCCGTGACCAAAACGGGGGGACGTCCCCGCCGCGGCCACGGTAAGAGCGAGATCGCGTTCACCCTCATGAACCGCACGTACGAAGTCGCTCAGCTGGTCTACAGCACATCGCGAAAAGACTTTACCCACATCGGTGCCGACATCGATTACGCCCACGCCCCTATTGGAGTATTTGGCCCTAATAGCCCCATATCGCTCGACTCCTTCCGCATCTGGTGGCGCGGCCGCGGTATCCCGCTCGCACGCATTGGGCTAGCCTCCCTGCTTGCAGAAGCCGCAGTCGATGTTCCCGATGAACTCGTCCAGCGAAATCTCGGCCTCTCCCTATCCGACCAGTATTGGATTAGACCCCAAGATTCCGGTCTCGCCTGGGAGGATATCAACTTCTTCAATAACACCTTTGATGACGTCTCGCTGTCCATTGCGCCCTTTGCCCCAGAGGGAAAAGCGGCTGCCGCAAAGCCCGATTACACCTCGGACGGCAATCTTCAAAAGTACTGGACGTGCGAGGGCGAGCGTCGAATTCTGCATAAGGCAGGAGCGCACCTGAACCAGGAACCTTATAACGAGCTGGTGGCGACCGCGCTCCACCGTCGCATCCTAAACGCCTGCGATTATGTGCCTTACTCGCTCGAGGGCACGGGCACTTCCGCCCTGAGCATATGCGATGTCTTCTTAACTGATGAAGAAGAGTATGTCCCCGCGTTCTATGTAAACCAGCACGCAAACGCAGATGAACGACTAACCGACTACGAGCGATACGTAGCAAACTGCGAGGAACTCGGGGTGACAGGCGTCAAGGATGCCCTTGACCGCATGATCGTGTGTGACGACATCATCGCCAACTACGATCGTCATTGGCGCAACTTCGGCCTCGTGCGGAACGTCAACTCACTGGTCTGCAGACCAGCCCCCATCTTCGATTCGGGGTCATCGCTCTGGTGCAACATCTCTCTTGAGGAGCTTCGGGCAGGAGAGCACAGTTTTACCAGTGCACAATTTCATTCAAGCCCCGCCAAACAAATGTTGCTCGTCGAGGACATGGGCTGGTTTGACGGCGACAAACTCAAGCGCTTTGTCGACGAGGCGATCGAGATTCTGTCTAAAAACGACGCGCTCACGGCAAGGCTGCCATATCTAAAAGAGGCGCTTACATGGCGCCTCCGTAGAATGATCGACATCGCTGAATGGAGTTAGCGAGACAGCGTCGCGCCGTCAGCTCCCCTACCTCCCGCGCAACGCCTTGAGCTTGGCCAGGGCATCGGGGCTCAAACGACTGCCCAGAGTCATCTTGATCTGCGGAGCTTCCTCTGCCTCGTGAACGTCGTTATCGATCTGTTTGATCTCGTCCACCAGCATACGGCTCGAGATGCGCGTAACGCCCTTGCCCATGACGACGGCCTGGATCGTGCCGTCGCTCGATACCACGGAGCACGCACGGCCTTCCTCGCGCGCCTCGATGCAGAGCTTCTGCACCACGGTATCGGCCGAGACGCCCGTCGGCGAAAACTCGATGCGCACGCCACGGGCCGGCAGGTTGGGGCGCTCGCTGGAGATATTGCCCGCACCGTCAAACACGATTACGGCCTCGTAGCGGCCCTGGGCAAACGCGGCAACGTCGTTGATGAGGGCGGTGCGCGCCATATCATGAACGTCGCTGGAGTATGGATCGTCGGAATGGTCGTAGACGAGCTTTTCGTAGCGCGGCGTGCAGTGAATCACGTTGTAACCGTCGACCACCAGCAGCTCGGGCTTGTTGGAGTGCACCGTCGAGACTGGGTCGGCGATAGCCTGCGCAAACGCATTGCCGCCCACGCCATAGGTCGCAGCCGAAACAATCGGCTTGGCCGAGCCCTCGCCAAAGCGCTTGGCCTTGGACTTGGCGCGGTTCTTCTTGGACATGCGCTACTCCTCCCCCATGAGCTCGCCGGCATTGCGGCGCAGCCACTCAAAGCACAGCGCCGTTGTCGCCTGGGCAACATTGAGGCTCTCGGTCATGCCGCGCTGGGGAAGCTTGGTCAAAAAGTCGCATTTCTCGAGCACCAGGCGCGAGATGCCGTCGCCCTCGGAGCCCATGACGAGTGCCACGCGGCCCTCGAAGGGAGCATCCCAGCAGCTGCCCTCGGCGTGCTCGGAAGCACCGCCCACCCAAAAGCCAGCGGCCTTGAGGTCATCGAGCGCACGGGCGATATTGGGAACCTGCGCGATAGGCAGGTGCATGACGGCGCCGGCGGAAGTCTTGTAGCTGCCAACGGTCACGCCGGCAGCGCGCTTGTTGGCAATGATGACGCCCGCCGCGCCCACGACTTCGGCGGAGCGCACGATGGCGCCAAAGTTGCCGTCGTCGGTCACATGGTCGAGCACGATGACGAGCGCCGGACTGTCGCCCGCGCGGTCGAGAATATCGGCGACATCGGCATAGGGGAAGTTGCCCACCTCGAGCGCAATGCCCTGGTGAGCGCCATGGCTCGACAGTGCGTCGAGCTGCGCGCGCGGCACATACTTAATGCGGACACCCGCGGCGTTGAGGTCGTCGACCAGGCGCGACAAGGCGGCATCGCGCTCCCCGCCCTCGGCAATGAGCGCGCACTTGATGGGAAAACCAGTGCGTAGCGCCTCGGCGGCAGCACGACGACCTTCGATAAACTCGCCCTTGGGGACCTGAACGTTGTCGCGGTTGCGATCTCGCTGCGGACGCGCAGCCTGGGCTTGGGAGCGCTCGCGCTGGCCCTTGGGAGTGGCAGCGCGGTCGTTGCGGCGAATCGGACGCGAGCCAGAAGCAGCCTGCTTGCCTCCACGCGGTGCACGCTTGCGATTGTCGACCATAAAGCGACCTCCTAAATACATAACGAACAAGAATCGACCGTCCGAGCCACGGCACCTTGCCTTTCAATCGTCGAGCATGACCACCAGGTCTATGCCCTCCTCTTTCAAGGCAATCTGCCGCACCTCGAACGGTCAACAAATACTAGAGAGTCTTAATACGGGTGCCGGCGGTCGTATCCTCGATGGTGAGGCCCAGGTCCTTGAGCTGGTCGCGGATGGCATCTGCCAGATCCCAGTTCTTGGCGGCGCGGGCCTCGGCGCGGGCCTCGAGAATCTTGGCAGCGGCCTCGTCCACGTCGTCGCCCGTGTAGGCGACCAGGCCGGCGGCAACGCCTAGCAGACCCAGCGGCAGCTCGACCTTGGGCTCGGGGAGCTCAACGCCAAGCGTATCGAGCAGCTCGGCCAGCGTGTCGGCGGCGGCAAGCGCGGCGGCCTTGTCGGCAGCGTCGCCCGCCTGCTCCAGATACTGATTGCACTCGGTCACAAAGCCAAAGACAGCACCCATGGCACCGGCGGTGTTAAAGTCATCGTCCATGCACTCCTTAAAGGCGGCACGAGTCTCGGCGGCCTTGGCGGCAAACGCCTCGGCGGCAGCCGCATCGGCATCGGCCGTCGCATGGTTCGCGGCCCAGCGCAGGTTCTCGACCGTACCGGCGATACGCGTGAGCGAGTTCTCGGCACCCTCCAGGCGCTCCCAAGAAAAATCGAGCGGCGAGCGATAGCTCGTCTGCAGCATCAGCAGGCGCAGGGCGGCAGCGGAGTGCTGCTCGAGGACCTCGGCCAGCGTAAAGAAGTTGCCGAGCGACTTGGACATCTTCTCGCCGTCTACCAGCAGCATGCCCGTGTGCATCCAGGTGTTGGAGAAGCCCTGGTGCCAGGCGCAGGTGGCCTGGGCGCACTCGTTCTCGTGATGCGGGAAGGCAAGGTCGGAGCCACCGCCGTGGATATCGATCGGGGTACCCAGGTAGCGGTGCACCATGGCGGCGCACTCGGTGTGCCAACCGGGACGACCCTCGCCCCAGGGGCTCGGCCAGCTGGGCTCGCCGGGCTTGGCGGCCTTCCACAGGGCAAAGTCGAGCGGGTCGTTCTTGTCCTCGTTCTCCTCGATGCGCGCACCCACCATCAGGTCGTCGATGTTGCGGCCCGAGACCTGACCATAGTTGGGATCGCTGCGCACGGCAAAGTACACATCGCCGTTATCGGCTGCGTAAGCGTGGCCCTGCTCGATAAGCGTCTTGATCATGGCGATCATGGGGCCGATCTCCTTGGTGGCGCGGGGGCGCACATCGGGATCGAGCACGTTGGCGGCGCGCATGACGCCGATGAACTTGTCGGAGAACTCCGTCGCGACCTCGGCAGCCGTACGGCCCTGCTCGTTGGCGCGCTTGATGATCTTGTCATCGACATCGGTGAGGTTCTGGGCGAACGTGACCTCGTAGCCGCTCGCGATGAGCCAGCGTCGAATCACATCGAAGCTGATGAACGTGCGGGCATTGCCGATGTGGATGTTGTCGTAGACCGTGGGGCCGCACACGTACATGCGGACCTTGCCGGACTCGATGGGCTGGAACTCTTCCTTTTTATGGGTAGCGCTGTTGTAGATACGCATTCGTTACTCCTTAACGGTTTTCTGTAGCAGGCAGACGGCCCAGGCGCCGATTCCCTCGCCTTGGCCTTCCCAACCGAGCTTTTCGGTCGTGGTGGCGGCGACGCCCACATTTTCGACGTCAACGCCCAGGGCATGGGCAAGGTTGGCGCGCATGGCATCGCGGTGCGGGGTGATCTTGGGTTGCTGACAGGCAATGGTGCAATCGGCATCGACAAACTCAAAGCCCAGCTCGCGCGCATAGTCCATCACGCGAGCGAGCAGCACCATCGAATCAGCACCCTCGTAGGCAGGATCGGTGTCGGGGAATAGCTTGCCGATGTCTCCCCCGCGGCAGGCGCCCAGAATGGCGTCGGCCAAGGCGTGCGCGAGCACATCGGCATCCGAGTGGCCCAGCAGGCCGCGCTCGTAGGGAATGTCGACCCCGCCGATGATACATCGACGCCCCTCCACCAAACGGTGGACGTCGTAGCCGTGGCCAATGCGCAGGTTACTGAACATAGGGAAGGTCCTCTCCCTCGGCCATGCGGCCAAGCAGAATCGCGGTTACGGGACGCAGATCCTCGGGCACCGTCACCTTAAGGTTATCGCGCGGGCTCTGGACACAGCGGACGCGCCCGCCCATACGCTCGACCAGCGATGAATCGTCGGTACCGATAAAGCCCTCGGCAATCGCCGCGGCATGGGCACGCTTCATCGCGTCGACGCTAAAGATCTGCGGCGTCTGCGCGGCCCAATAGAGCTCGCGCGGCGGCGTCTCGACGATATTATCGCCGTCGACAATCTTGAGCGTGTCGATCGCGGGCTGACCGCACACGACACCGTCGAGCGAGCGGTCGCCCATGAGTACGTCGATAGCGTGGTCGATGGCCTCGGTCGTAATGAGCGGACGAGCGCCATCGTGGATGGCAACGTATTCAAAGCCCGCCGGAACCGCATGCACGCCGGCACGAGTGGAATCCTGACGGGTATCGCCGGCATCGGCAAAGCTGATGGGCGTGTCATAGTCAAACGGGTCGATGGCCAGGCGGCGCATCTCGGCACGGCGCTCGGCAGGACAAACCACGACGATGTGGCCAACCTTATCGCTACGATCGAACGCGCGGATGGACCAGCTCATGAGCGGACGGCCCGCCACGTTAACGAGCTGCTTGCCGCCGGGATTTCCAAAGCGCCGGCCGCTGCCACCGGCAACGACCACGGCGCATACGGGCGCCATTATGCGTTCCCCTGTTTGGTGCCCTTCATGCGGTACAGCGAGTCCGCAAGAATGGCAGGGTTGTTGACGCCAAAGTCGCCTAGGCGCTCCGGATCCTCGCTGATGTCGTCCATGAGCTCCTGCAGCGAGCCGTACTCGTCGACGATCTTCTCGGCCACGCCGTCGCGCACGACGGACACACGCGAAAGCGTGCGCAGGCCCAGCGGCGTCATGACGGAGTCCTCGTCCAGGTCGTCATAGCCCAGAACTGCCGCCACGTGTTGCGGGTCGGACAGGTCCTTAGGCGTCATGCGAGCGAGCTCTGCACGAATCTTCTCGGCATTAGCCTCGGAGGAATCACTTGCATAGTCGCGAATCATCAGATCGTACTCGGTATCCATGCTGGAGCCGGCGAGCTGCTCGAGCTGCATCTGCACGAGCTTGCCCTGGTTGCCCAGCTTGACGATGCAATCCTTAAGCTCGGTCTTTGCCTGCTGCATAATCTCGAAGCTCGAAAAGATGCCAGTGATGTCGGCGAGCGTGACGTAGTCGTCCAGCTCGAGTGCCGTCAGGCGCAGCAGGGAGCGATCGAGCGACTGACGGGTAGTCTGGAGCGTGGCGACGAGCTGGTTGACCGAGCTCATGATGGTGGTGACGGGCTGGATCTCGTAGCTCTTGCCGTGAACGTACACGTTAACGACGGCACGACGGGCCGAGACCGAGATCACGATGGCATCGGTGAGCACCGACATGCGAGCGGCGGTGCGGTGACGCATGCCCGTCTCGCTCGTGGCAAGCGAGGGATCGGGATTGAGGTGGAAGTTGGCGCGCAGGATCTGGGTGAGGTCGCCGTCGATGACGATGGCACCGTCCATCTTGGAGAGCTCGAACAGACGGTTCGAGGTGAACGAAATGTTGAGCGGGAAGCCGTCGTTACCGGCAGCGAGCACGTTTTCGGTGTCGCCGACGCAGATAAGGGCGCCCAGGTGACCGGCGATGATCATGTCGAGGGCGGTGCGGATCGGCTGACCAGGTGCCGTCAGGCGGATGGCCTGTTCCATACGCTTTTGCAGCTCGTTCTTATCCAAGGCATCGCTCCCATCGTATACGCTCCATAAACGCTAATTAGTTTCTCACGGTTTGTCCCCGCGGCGCTTGCGAAATACGATGCTTACAGAATGAGCGAACACAGCTGAGAGCCCAACCCAAATGGGCTGCTTATGTGGTAGCATCGGGATTCACATGAATGAGGGAGTAGTCGCGTGACCGGGTTCGCCTCCGGTGGCGCGGCAAGTCAACATACTGGCCGAAACGGTCTGGCTTGCCTTAATGAACGAGACTCGTGGTTGTGCGCGCAGCGCGTACGCCACGGGTCTTTTTTGTTATTCCCCCAAGAGGTACACGCGGGCCCGCCCGCAGAGAGGGAGCCAGACTATGGGACTCGCAGAGCTCGTGTTGCTCGCCGTTGGCCTTTCGATGGACGCCTTTGCCGTTTCCATCTGCAAGGGCCTTGGCATGAAAAAGATCAACCTTAAGGTCGCCGTAGTGCTCGGCCTGTTCTTTGGCGGCTTTCAGGCCGGCATGCCCGTAATCGGATGGGCGCTCGGCAGTCAATTCATGGGCATCATCGGACCCATCGACCACTGGATCGCCTTTATCCTTTTGGCCTTTATCGGCGGCAAAATGCTGTGGGAGGCCTTTACCGAGGACGAGGATGAAGGCGACGGCAAGGATGCCGAAAAGATTGACCTGGGCGAGTACCTGATCCTCGCCATCGCCACCTCAATCGACGCCTTAGCCGTGGGCATCTCATTTGCCGCGCTCTCGGTTGACATCGTTCCCGCTGTATCGCTTATCGGCGTCGTAACGTTTATCTTCTCCGTCGCCGGCGTAGCGATCGGCCACACCTTTGGCGCGCGCTACGAAAAACCCGCCACCATCGTGGGCGGCGTCGTGCTCATCCTCATCGGCCTCAAGATTCTGCTGGAACACTTGGGGTTTTTGGCGCTGTAAAACACCCTTCAAAACTAAACGTCCGTGCAAGGCCCCATGCAGAGTTTTGCATGAGGCCTTTTCATGCAGACTTTTGCATGTCATACTGATATGTAAAAGTCTGCACGTTAGGAGATCGCCGTGGATACCCTTCCCATCACCACATCGCGCCAAGCCGGCATCTACGTGCGTCAGGCGCGCGAGGCGCAGGGTCTCACCCGTGCGACCCTCGCTAAAAAAGCCGGTGTTTCGGAGCGCCTGCTCGCATCGCTCGAGCTGGGCGACGCCACCGGCATTCGACTCGACAAGTTGCTGACCGTCTTTAACGCACTCGGCATAGGTCTCTTCGCGCAAAGCGATAACGACTCCATCGCATCGCCCTCCGAACATCCGACGACGATAGTGAACCCCCCTATCGCGAACTCGAATACCCTGCCAAAGCCAAGCATAGGCAGACGACCCACTCGACAAGGAACGCCATCTTCCTATGGTGCCTTGCTGGCCCAAATCGCAGCCGAGCAAGGCCTTTCCGGCACTTCAAACCTCTCCTTTGGCTGCAAGGTTGTGAAATAAATGGCAGAGATGGAACTCGCGACCCTCATTTGTGGCGAAATCGCCGGCACTCTCCGGCAAGACGAGCATGGACTCTGCAGCTTTGCATACGTCCCAGCCTATCGCGGAGCACCGTTATCGCTAACAATGCCGCTTTCCAATCGCACGTATGGCCATAACATCGTCCGCCCGTTCCTATTTGGCCTTTTGCCCGACAGTCAAGAGCAGCGTCGCGCTATTGCCACCGAGCATGATGTTGCATCCAACAACCCCGTCGCTCTCTTGTGCCATATCGGTCTTGACTGCGCGGGGGCCGTTCAGTTTTGTCGAGCCGATCAATTAGACGCCGCCCGCGGCAGGGTCTCGGCATACCGCCCGCTTACCAATTCTCAAATCGCTCACAAGCTCAAAGCAATTCGCGATGACGAAAGAGAGACATGGATGGGCTCCAACGAAAGCTGGTCCCTGGGCGGCAATCAAGGCAAATTTGCACTAGCTTGGCATGATGGCCAATGGTGCGAATGTCTAGGATCATCCCCCACTACCCATATCTTCAAAAATGGTGTCGTTGGGTTCAAACATCAGGCCTTAAACGAATTCGTCTGCATGAAAACGGCTCGGCGTGTTGGCATTCCAACTGCCAACGTCTCCTATTGCACATTTGAAGACGAAGCCGCGCTCGTCGTTGAACGGTACGACAGAATGGTCAATAGCAGCGGAAATATCGAAAGGCTGCATCAGGAGGACTTTTGCCAGGCGCTCGGTGTATTGCCAAGCCAGAAATACACCGCCGACGGAGGACCAACTACACGAGACATCCAAGAACGACTGATTAACACAGTCCCCCACCACATGAATCTTGTGCTTTTTACCTATATGTTGTTCTATAACGCCATTATCGGAGCGCCTGACGCACACGCTAAAAACTACTCGCTCATCCTTGGCAAAGGCACAAACGCGGCGCTCGCACCCATGTACGATGTCGCGTTGGGTTTGGCATATGAGCGCATGCGCCGCCGAGCGCGCCTCGCCATGAGCGTTGGCGGCGAAAATCGTGTGGGGCGCATCGGTCCAGGCGCTATCCGCCGATACCACGGTATGGGAGACCCCGCGCTAGAGGCGACGCTCACCGATGCCGGGCTATCCGAGAAGTTTTGCTTTGCAACCATGATGGACCTCGCCTACGAGGTGCCCATTTGCATGGAAGAGGTCATGGACGAATACGCCGACCTGCCCGGCATGGCGGACCTGCGCGAGCATATGCTCGGCCCCGTCCGCGAAAACTGCCAGCGCACCCTCGACCTCATCAGGGCAGAAATGGACTAGGTGGCCGTAATTTCGCAATTATCAAACAAAAGAGGGGGGGGCACCCGTCGCAAAAGCTCAGATGCCCCCTCTCGTAATGTCATTTGCAATCCGCTAGCACGTGACTCGAACTGCTGCTAGCGCGACCTTTACGCAGCAAGGCGCTTGAGGACGTCGATGAGCAGCTCGTAGAAGCGCTCGGCAGAAGCGAGCTCCATGCTCTCGTCCGGGGTGTGGACATCGGAGAGCGTCGGGCCCACGGCGATGGCGTCCAGGCCGTGCAGGGCCTCGGCAAACAGGCCGCACTCAAGGCCGGCGTGAATGGACTCGATGCGCAGCTCGGAACCAAAGAGCTCGCGATAGCTCTCGACGAAGACGTCGCGGACCGGCGAATGCTCGGCATAGCTCCAGCCGGGATACTCGAACTCGAACTTGGCGTCGAAGCCCAGGACATCGGCCAGCGTCTGCAGGCGGTCCTTGAACTCGTTCTGCAGCGAGGTGATCGAGGAGCGCGGGGACAGCATGATCTTGACCTCGTCGTCAGAGGTGGCAACCACACCGATGTTGGAGGAAACCTCGACGGAGCCGTCGGTGGCGACGTTGCGGCGGATCACACCGTTGGGGGCAAGACGCAGGGCGCGGATGAGGGCAAGCGCGGACTTCTGGTCCATGGCCTCGACCTCGGCGTCGTCGGCAATCTCGACGGTGCAGGTAAAGCCGGGGTCGAAGACCTCAAGCTCGGCGGTGACGTCGGCGATGATGCCCCTTGCGATCTGGGCCGCGGCCTCGGCGGCAGCGTGGTCGACGTAGACCAGAACAGCCTTGCACTCACGGTTAATGGCGTTGTCCTTGGTGCCGCCGTTAAAGCTAACGATGGCGGGCTCGCCGGCGACCATCAGGCGGTCGATGATGCGGGCCATGATGAGGTTACCATTGCCGCGCTCCAGGTGGATATCGCTGCCGGAGTGACCGCCCAGCAGGCCGGAGATGTCGAGCGTGAGGGTGCTACCGGTCTTGTGCTCGCGCACGATCGGGCAGGTGTAGGTAACGACGACGCCGCCGGCACAGCTGACGGTGGCAACGCCCTCTTCCTCGGAGTCGAGGTTAATCATGGTGCGGGCGCTAATCTGGGACTTGTCGAGCGTCTCGGCGCCGACCAGGCCAGTCTCCTCGTCGGTGGTGAACACGCACTCGAGGGCGGGGTGAATGATCGAATCGTCATCGAGAACAGTGAGCATCAGAGCGACGGCAATACCGTTGTCGGCGCCCAGAGTGGTGCCGTTAGCGGTGAGGACGCCGTCCTTGACGACCAGGTCGATACCATCAGTCGTAAAGTCGTGCTCAACGGAGCCCAACTTGTCGCACACCATATCGATGTGGCCCTGCAGCATCACGGTCGGGGCATTCTCGGCACCGGCAGATGCGGGCTTGCGAATGATGACGTTGTAGACCTCGTCCTGGTACACATCGAGGCCGCGCTCCTTGGCAAACGCGACCAGAAAATCGCTGATGCCCTTCTCGTTGCCAGACCCGCGGGGGATCGCGCTGACCTCCTCAAAGAAATGGAACAGCTGGGCGGGCTCGTAGCCGGTAATCTTGTAGTCCATGGTGCCTCCTTGGCGCAACTGGTTAGACAGTAAGACATGCGACTTGTATATTCCCAGACTTTGCGTGCATAAACCAGTCGAAAACGCCGAGCGCCCTCGCATCATCGGCTAACGGTGGACCGCATAGCGTAACGGTCACAGTTACCGCAGCTCTACAAATCGAGGCGCCCTTTCCGGAGCGCCTCGATTGCGCGTATCAAATTGTCGCCACGCCCTACAGCGCGCCGGAACCGGCTTGCATCATGCCGCCGGGGCCCGAGCTCACGCCACTGCTCACAGGCGCGGCGTTTCCGGTGTGCGGCGCCGCCGGAGCGGTATCGCCCCCGAGTGCACCCGCCGGACGCGGCGCCGGAATCTCACCCGTGCCGTGGCTAAAGACAAACTTGCCGTCGACCACGTCGCACAGGACGGTATCGCCCTCGCCCCACTCACCGGCCAGCAGCTCCTCGGACAGCGGATCCTCGATGAGCTTTTGGATGGCACGACGCAGAGGACGCGCGCCGTTGGTGAGGTCGGTACCCTCCGCCACAATCTTGTCGTAGGCCGCATCGGTAAGCTTGATGTTCATGCCGTTTGCGATCAGGCGCTGGCGCAGATCGTCCACCAGCAGGTGCGCAATCTTGGTCAGGTTCTCGCCCGAGAGCTTCTGGAACACCACAATATCGTCGATACGGTTGAGCAGCTCGGGGCGGAACAGGCGCTTGAGCTCGCCCATCGCACGGCCCTTGATCTCGCTCGACGTGAGACTCTGCTCGCCGGTGGTGCCAAAGCCAACGCTCGCATCCTGCGCGATCTCGCGGGCGCCCACGTTTGACGTCATGATGATCACCGTATTGCGGAAGTCGACCGTCTTGCCCTGGCTATCGGTCAGACGGCCCTCCTCCAACACCTGCAGCAGGATATTGAAGATGTCGGGGTGCGCCTTCTCGATCTCGTCGAACAGCACGACCGAGTACGGGTGACGGCGAACAGCCTTGGTGAGCTGGCCGCCCTCGTCGTGGCCCACATAGCCCGGGGGGCTACCGATGAGCTTGGAGACCTCGAACTCACTGCCAAACTCCGACATATCGAAGCTGATGAGCGCGTCCTTGCTGCCAAAGAGATACTCGGCGAGCGTCTTGGCGAGCTCGGTTTTGCCCGTGCCGGTGGGGCCCAGGAAGATAAAGCTGCCGCCGGGGCGACGCGGGTCCTTGAGCGGCGAGCGGCTGCGGCGCACGGCCTTGGCAACGGCCTCGACGGCCTCGTCCTGACCGATGATGCGCGTCTTGAGCACGCTTTCGGCCTGCAGCAGGCGGCGGCTCTCGCTCTCGGTGAGCGAGGACACCGGCACGCCCGAGGTCACGGACACGATGTCGGCAATCTGGGAGACATCGATGGTGAGCGGGCTGGCGTCGAGCTCGGCCGTCCAGGCAGCCTTGGCCTCGGCGAGCTCAATCTCGGCAGCCTTTTGCTGCTCGGTGATCTCGGCGGCCTTGTTCATGTCGTCGCTCTCGGTGGCCTCCTGCGCGGCGGCCTTAAGCTCCTCCACGCGATGCTCGGCCTCGCGCACCGGCTCGGGCGCGCGGTTGGCGGCGATGCGGGCGCGGGCGCCGGCCTCGTCAATGAGGTCGATGGCCTTATCGGGCAGGAAGCGATCCTGGATGTAGCGGTCGGAGAGGTTCGCGGCGGCCTCGATAGCACCCTGCGTATAGCGCACATGGTGGTGCTCCTCGTAGCGCGGCTTGAGCGCGGTCAGGATCTTGACCGTGTCCTCGACGCTCGGCTCCTCGACATCGATGGTCTGGAAGCGACGCTCGAAGGCCGGGTCCTTGGTGAGGTACTTGCGGAACTCCTCGGCCGTGGTGGCACCGATGATCTGGAAAGCACCGCGTGCGAGAACGGGCTTGAGCATGGAGCTCGCGTCGATGGAGCCCTCGGCAGAGCCGGCACCGATGATGGTGTGCATCTCGTCAATAAACAGGATGACGTCGTCAGCTTCGGTGGCCTCCTGGATCACGTTCTTGAGGCGCTCCTCAAACTCGCCGCGATACTTGGCGCCCGCCACGAGGCCCGGCAGGTCGAGCGTCCAGATATTCTGGTTCATGAGGTTCTCGGGCACGTTGCCGGCTGCAATCTGCTGAGCCAGGCCCTCGACGATGGCCGTCTTGCCCACGCCGGGGTCGCCCAGAATGAGCGGGTTGTTCTTGGTGCGGCGCGAAAGAATTTCCATCATACGCTGGACTTCCTTTTCGCGACCAATTACAGGGTCGAGCTCGCCGTCGCGCGCCTTCTGCGTGAGGTTGGTCGCGAACTGCTTAAGCGTATCGGTGCCACCCCCCCTTTGCTGAGAGGTATCCGAGCCGCTAAAGAACGGCAGGCCCGCACCGGGACGACCAGCACCGGCGCCGGCGAGCGGACGCTTCTTGTCCTGGTCCTTGGCGGTGAGTTTCTCGATAGCCTTTTTGATGGAGGCGGACGACACACCCAGGCGCATGAGGATGTCCATGGCCATGCCGTTGCCCTCTTCGACGATGCCGATCAGCAAGTGCTCGGTCGACACGTAGGTCTGGTTGTTCTCGCGCGCCACGCGGAATGAACGCTCCATCACGCTAATGACGAGCGGCGTAAAGGCGAGCTTGGCCGCCTCGGTCTCCTCACTGGGCTCGGGAACCGTGGTCTGGACCTCTTTGAGAGTATCCATGATGTCATCATAGGAGATGTCGAGCGAACGCAGCGCCTCGGCGGCAATGCCCTCGTCCTCCTTGGCAAGCGCGAGCAGCAGGTGCTCGGTGCCCACCTTATTTGAATGAAGATCGAGCGCTTCTTGCTTGGCCATGGACATGACCTTACGCGCACGATCGGTAAAACGGTCTAACATGCTAGTTCCTCTTAGACGAGCTAGTTTTTTCAAACGCAAAGCGCCGCCCCGCGGCAGCGCTTTGGTCTCTTTACCCATATGGAGTATATGTTAACAGCTGGAGGAATATCTATAAACCCGGCTCACATGAATGCAGGTTATGACCGCATCGCGGGACTCACCGCGCGATGCGCGACGGGCGCCCCGCAAGAGAAACCCTAGACGTCTTTCACCACGTCGGGACTCGTCGCACGCGATGCGCGATAGGCATCGGCCTCCTTGGAGACGCGTTCGAGCAGCTCGGATGTATCGACGCCCTCGACTTGCGCGACCGTTTCAACCGTCTGCATGGCGACCGCCCTCAGGTACGCGCACGCGCTGTCCCCCAGCTGCTCGAGGTCTATCTCCTCGCCGCCCTCCCGGGCAAAGCCGACCGCCATCACAAAGCCCATGATGCCCGAGACCAGAAAGCCCACCGCAAAGCTCGAATCTGCCTTGAGCTCTTCTCCGTCGGGGTGGACGATCTCTCTCACGCGGTCGATGATGATCGTATGGATGCCCTGCTCGACCTGCTCGGCGGCACCCGCCCTCATGGTGATGACGATGCGCCGCAGCAGGCAGCGGACGTCGCGCCGGTCGAACGCCGAAAGGTCGCCCTCGCTCGAAAAATGCCAGAGGGCATCGGTGATGAGCTCGTTATCCTGCAGCAGCTGGGCTATGGCGATGGCGACGAGTTCATCGAAATCGTGAAAATAGTAGTAAAACGTTCCGCGATTGCACTGGGCGGCGCGGGTCACCTCGCCAACCGACAGCTCGAAGATGCTGTTGTTCTCGATGAGCTCCCAAAACGCCTCGATGATACGGGTGCGTGCATCGGGCGCATCGGCGTCCTTACGCGGTCTCGCCATGCGCCTCACCGCACCCCTGCGCCTTGGCGTTCATGATGAGCATCTGAAGACGGTTCTCCACGTTGGCGAAGCTCACGTCGGGATCGTAGTCGAGCGGCAGGAACTGCGCCGTGGGATACTGCTCCTTGAGCGCATGGATGAGCCCGCGCCCCACGACATGGTTGGGCAGACACCCGAACGGCTGCAGGATCACGAAGTTGCGGCAGCCGCGCTTGGCGTGCTCGAGGATCTCCGCCGGAATCAGCACGCCCTCGCCCGCATCGAACGTATGGTGCAGGATCTTATCGCTCGCGCGCACGAGCTCGGGCATGCGCGTCGGCGGCTCGTAGAGCGGGCTCGCCGCGCCCAGGCGGTCGCAACGGTCGTGCGCGAGCTCGAACAGGTTGTCCGCCGTGGCGTACCAGGCCTTTTCGGGCAGCGACAGGTCGACGTGGAACTCGCGCGACTGCGCATGCTTGTAGAAATAGGTCTTGCGGATCACGTCGGTCATGCGCGCCTCGATGACCTCGAGCCCGTTGTCCTCGAGGTAGCGCTCGATCTCGTGGTTGGCGCCGAGATGGAAATTGAGCAGGTACTCGCCCACGATGAGAACGGTCGGATGCGGGTTCGAGCGGTCGTACGGAACGGCGTCCATGATCGCAAGCGCGCGTTTGAAGCCCGTCGCCTGGCCTCTCAGCCCCGAGCGCTCCATGCCCTCGATAACCTCATCGAGCGCGCGGTCGAACGCAGCGTCCGCCGCGCCCTTCTCGAGCTCATAGGGACGGATGCGCCTAAGCATGGCCTCGAGGGCATCGATCATGGGAAGACCGTAGGCGATCTGGATGCTCGGGCCAAGGCCGAGCTTGAAGCCCGGATGCGCATTGTGGGCATCGACGTCGTCGTTGGTGAGCACCGGGACATAGTCGTATCCCGCGTCGTCGAGCGCGCGGCGCAGCAGGGGCATGTAGTGCGTCAGGCGGCAGTCGCCGATATACTTGCCAGTCACCACGGCGACGTCGTGCGGGTCGTACTTACCGCTCTTGAGTGCCGCGAGCGCCTCGCCGATCACGATTTGCGCGGGGAAGCAGATGTCGTTGTGCACATAGCGTTTGCCCAGGCGGATGGCATCCTCGCGCCCGATATCAAGGGCCTCGGCGCGCACGCCCTGATTGCGCATCGCCGCGGTCATGAGTCTGCAGAACGCATGGGAGGTGTTGGGGACCAGCGCGATCTTGTCGTGCCGGTCGCGCTTGGTGTACTTGACCTTATACGGGTCGTCGAGCGGATGGACCGCGTGCACCCGGGCGCCCTCGGCACGCTCCTCCGCGCGACGACGGTTGACCGACTCGATAAACGAACGCACGCGAATGCCCATGGGACCGGCGACGTCGCTCTCATCGAGCTTGATCATCATCGGAACCTTGGAGCCCATCTCGCCCATCATGCGCGCGATCTCGTCGGTGAGATACGCATCGTGGCCGCAGCCGAAGCTGCCCATCTGCACGAGCTCGAGCTCGGGCGTCGATGCGACGATGACCGCGCACGACAGCATGCGCGCATGGTAGTTGTTCACGATGTCGATGCGGCTGTTGGAAAGATCGACGTTGCAGACCCCCGGCACCGCATCGGGCGTCAGCACGGGGATGCCGCGCTCAGAGAAGAGCTTGGGCAGCCCGTGGTTGACCAGCGGGTCGTTGTGGTACGGGCGCGAAGCGATCACCACCGCGTAGCCGCCGTCCTCGCGCACGTTCTCGAGCACCTGCCTGCCGCGCAGCTGCAGCTGGTTCTCAAACGTCTCCTGCGCGCGGTCCGCCTGCTCGGTCGCCTTGGCAACCAGGTCGGCATCGATATCGAAGGTCTCCTTGCACCACGCCTTGAGCTGGCGGTTTCGGTCGCCCTCGTCGTACCAGTGGAACAGCGGCGTATCGAACGGAACGCCGAAACGCTCCTCCGGGTTATCGGAATTGCGCATCACGTAGGGGTATCCCTTTACGACGGCGCACATCCACTCGCTGGTAGAGGCGGTGTTTTCGGTGGGCACCGTCGTGATGATGGGCATGAAGATGCGGTCGACGCCGGCGTCGACGAGATTGCGGATGTGCCCGTGGACGAGCTTGGCCGGGAAGCACACGGTGTCGGATGTGACGTGCGCCAAACCGCGCTCGTACATCGCCTTGGTGCTGCGTCCCGAGACGCGCACCTTAAAGCCGAGCGTGCTGAAGAACGTCGACCAGAACGGCATGGTGTCCCAGAACTCGAGCACACGGGGAATGCCGATCGTGACATCGCGCCCCCCGCAGACGGGAACCGTGGGGTACGACTCGAACAGCAGCTTCTCGCGGTCGACAAAGAGATTGGGGGCAGCCGCGGTCCGGTCGCGCCCCGTGCCGGGTGCCTGTGCCTCGCAAGCACCCTGCGGACGCAGCTCCTCCGCCGCGGGAACCTCGCGCACGAGCTCATCCCATGAGATGGCGCCGCCGCGCGGGCAGCGATTGCCCGTGACGTAAAGCGAGCCGTCGCCAAATGCCACGACCGCGCGCTGGCAGCGGTTGTTGCACCGACGGCAGGTAACGCCGCCGAACTCGCGATGCTCGAAGCGCTCCACGGCATCGAGCCCGATAAACGACGTGCCGGCGTCGCCCTTGCGGCATTCCTCGCGCGCGAGCAGGGCGATACCGATAGCGCCCATCAGCCCCGGGTGGGGCGCACGCGTGACGGGTTTGCCCAGATACTGCTCGAATGCGCGCAGCACCGCGTCGTTTCGGAACGTGCCGCCCTGGACGACGACTTTGTCGCCCAGACGGTTGAGATTTGAAACGCGAATGACCTTGGTGAACACGTTCTCGATAATCGAACGGCAGAGACCGGCCATGATGTCGCCCGGACCCTTACCGCGCCGCTGCTCGGAAACGACGCTGCTGTTCATGAACACCGTGCAGCGGCTGCCGAGAACGGCGGGGGCTTTGGACGAAAATGCCTCGGTCGCGATATCCTCAACGGCTATTCCGAGGTTTTTGGCAAAACCCTCGAGGAACGAGCCGCAGCCCGCAGAGCACGCCTCGTTGACGACGATATCGGTCAGCACGCCGTGGTTGAGCCAGATGGCCTTCATATCCTGTCCGCCGATGTCGAGCACGAAGGTCGCATCGGGAACGCATGCGCACGCGGCGCGGGCGTGCGCGACCGTCTCGACCGTATGGTAGTCGGCGTGGAACGCGCGCGCGAAAAGCTCCTCGCCGTATCCCGTGGTGCCCACGGCATCGATCGCAAGCGTGACTCCCGCTGTCTCCCAGCGGTTCTTCAAGCTGACAAGACCCTGTTGGGCGACGTCGAGCGGTCTGCCGTTATTAGACGCGTAGAACGAATCGACAAGCTCACCCGCCTCATCGACCAGGGCGAACTTGGTCGTCGTGCTCCCCGAATCGATACCGAGCGCCACACGCACCGTCTCTCCGGGCGCATACGCATCCGGACCCTTTGCCGGCGTCTCTTTGCCATGGCGTGCCGTAAAATCCGCCTGCTCGGCAGGTGTGGCAAAAAAGGGCTGGGCAAGACGTCCCTCCCCGCTTGCGGGCGCGACCGTCTCGAGCTTATCCAGCCGGACAAAAGCGTCGGGAAGGTCGATCGGTTGGGACGATGCGAACATGTCGGTCAGCGACAGGGCGGCACCGCGCGCGACCATGATCTGCGGATCGCGCGGGACGATAACCTGATCGTCCGATAGATTCAGTTGCTCCCGGAACACGCGGACCAGTGTGGGGTTGTAGGCGAGCGTACCGCCCTCGAAGATTACCGGCGGCTCGATGTCGATACCCTGGGCCAGACCGCCGATCGTTTGGCGGGCGACCGCGTGAAGCGCCGAAAGCGCCAGGTCGGTGGTAGGAATGCCCTCGTTGAGCAGCGGCTGGATATCGGTCTTTGCGTACACGCCGCAGCGGCCCGAGACCTCGTGGACGGTCGTTCCCCGGCTTGCGAGCTGCTCGAACTCGCCCGATTCGGTGCCGACCCCCATGAGCTTTGCCATCTCGTCGATAAATGCACCGGTACCGCCTGCGCACGAGCCGTTCATGCGCATGTCGGCAACCTCGATGTCTCCCTTATCGTTGGTGCGGAAGAAGATCATCTTGGCGTCTTGGCCGCCCAGCTCGATGGCGCAGCGCGTCTGCGGATAGAACCTGCTGATCGCGAGCGCGTTGGCGACCACCTCCTGAACGTACGAGGCGCCCAGCGCGGTCGCGATATCGCGCGCACCCGAGCCGGTCACCGCAACGCGCAGCGACTCATGGGGAAAGCGCTCGGCGAGCTCGCCGAGCATGGCGCGCACGCTCGCTGTCTGACACGCCCCGTGGCGGCGATATCCCCACCACGCCTCGGTCATATCCTCGTGCATCGCGTAAACTTTGGTCGTCGTCGACCCTACGTCCAGTCCTACTAGCAACGCCATAATGCTCCGTCTCTCGCATTTTTCCCGCTAGAGATATACCACTCTACGTAATACAACAGACTGTTGTATTTAAACTCCGTATAAAAAGCGGCTGCCGAAACGCTTCAGCAGCCGCCGAATGCACCAACAGATTGTTCTGCGCGCTAGCACGTCGGGCAACGGAGCAGCACGGGCCCTCCGGTCATGCGCACCGCTCACGCCCGCGATGTCGCCGAGAGAGCTATCCACGCTTAGGGCTCCAACCAAGCAAGTCGCCCGCGCTCAGCAGATCCCTAAGCGAGCTACTCGCACTCAGGAGCCATAGCCTGCTCCAAGAGCTCGGCATGCTCCTCCTCGAAAACCGTCCCCACAGGGAAGGCGCGACGGAAGACGAAGCGGGAAATCGGACCGGCTACCAAAAGGTTCCACGGCAGCGCCATCACAAAATTATGCGGGATGTTGATCATCCAGATCGCGGGCACGGAATACAGGTTCGCAAGGATGCCGCCGGGCATGTGCGTCAGACCCTCACAGGCACCGTACAGCGACATGATGATGACCATGGGAACGACCATGCAGGAGCTGACGGCGAGCGTCATGGCAAGTGGCGAGCTCTTGCCCGGCGTGACCAAGTACTTAAAGGCGAAACCCTTGGCGAGCGGGCTGGCGACGAACCAGTCGCAGCACATGGCAAAAATGTAGGCAACGGGGAAGCCGAGCCACGCAGTGGCAACGACCTCGCCGTTGATGGCCCCGTGCTGCAGGGCAACGTTGTAGATGCTCATCCAGAGCACCATGCAAAAGCACATGATAAAGGTGAACAGCAGGCTCTCTCGTTTGTTGATAGGCATAAAGGGCAGATTCCTCTCTGTGTTGTACCGCGGCGCCACGCAACAAAAACGGGCGGGCAAGATGGAGCTGTTGGAACTTCATCTCGCCCGCCCGTGGTACGCGCGTCTGCGACTACTTATGTGGTGGAACCAGCCTAGCACGAAACGCATGCGCTTCGTAAGCGTTGAGTTTATGAAGATGCAGGGCACCGATAATCCCCCGACCCCATAAGTTGCGGTGGAATACGGACTGTTTTGACCCTTTAAGCAGCAATTCAGTCCCTATTTCACCGCAACTCATTTGGTGCAAAGTAACCTGTCCCCCTTGTACCAATTAGCTGGTGTGGCGCCAGCGAGGGTCGGTGAGCGTACGCGCCACACCCAGTCCAACGGGCAGAAACGCTACGATGAGCACTGCGCGCACAAACCAGCCGAGCATATTGACCGTGTCGAAGGTGCACATGTAATACATCGAGCGATACAGATACAAGCCCGGCACCATAATGACAATCGAAGGCACCGTGAGGGCGATGCGCGGGTAGGTGAGCTTGACTTCAGCCAAGCTTGCGAGCAGCCCCGATACCAGCGCGCCGATAAACGCTGCTGCCTCGGGAGGCATTCCCGTGCTGAGGCCCAGGAAGGGAATCATCGTCGGCGCATCGACAAGGGTCAGACGCAGGGTATTGGACACGGCGCCGATCAACCCAGCTGCCGCGGCCATCTTTACCGGGCTGTTGAACATCACCGAGAAGCCGAATACGCCAACGAAGCTCATCACCACGCGCAGGAGCGTAAGGGCAAGCGGCGAAAGGCCCAGTGGGGCAAAGTCGTCCGGCGCCAGGCCAACACACTCGGCAACCATCCAACCTACGAGGGTCGCCATCACAATAATCGATACGGCATATGAAAGGCGCTCGATACCGCTTCGCATGTCGAGCTTAGCGATGTCGAGGCCTGCCGTAATGAGTGGAAAGCCGGGAATCACAAAGAGCATGGCGCCGATATAGCCTTCTTGGTGCGACATTGCCCCCGGTATGACCTGGCCAAGGCCGAGCAATGCCAGCAGATACGAAACGCAAGCGAGCGCAACGCCGGTCGTCAGCGCGCTGAACTGACCAAGGCCTTGCTTGAGAATATGGGAGCGGGCAAAGTTGCCGACACCCGCGCCCACGAACGCGCAGGCCATCTCGATAGGGCCGCCGCCGAGCAAAAAAACGAAGGCGCCACAGGCGCAGGCCGCCGCAAGGCCCTGTTGCCAAGGCGCGTAATCAGGTTTTGAACTCTCAACGGTCTTGAGCATCTCGTGATACTCGTGCACCGTGAAGCGACGACCATAGGTCTCGATTTCCTTGAGGAAACTCTCCATCATCCAAATGCGATGGGTATTGACGCCCGTTGTGGGCAAGCTGACGACCTCATTAAAGCAGTGACCATCTTCGATGCAGGTGCACTCAAACGACAGAAGACTTAAGTCAACGTGGATGGTGACACCGAGTACGGCGGCAACACGATTCATGGTATCGCGCACGCGCCAGGCACCCGTTCCGCTTGCCAGCATAAGCATGCCGGTGCGGCAGATGATGGATGATTTATCGGTGAGCGGCGCATCGACGGCAAGCTCATCGCCTGCCGTCACGATCTGGTGCCAGTCAGTTTTCATATGGAGCGCGCCGGCACGAACGCCGTGGTGCATGGGGGCTCTCGAAAGCAGCGAGTTAAGGCGCGAAGGCTGTGAGGGCTCCGCCGATTCGCCCTCGTCCTCGTCGGGCTCTTCATCGACCAGATCAAAGGAATCAAGCGGCGCTGGCTCGCGACGGTCGATCAGCTCCTCGTCCTCATCATCAAAGTAGTTGAACTGATCGAGCATGTCCTCTTCGATTGCGCGCTCGCTCGCGTCGTCCATCCCGGTGCTCCCTTCCTATCGACTAACCCCCATCCTAGACAGCGACGGCTAAAGGAAACATAAAAGAGACGGCTGTCATGCGAGCCATGTGCGCAATAGCCGTGGGTAGTCGTTGGGGACGTTCTTAAACGACCAGTCAAGTAAGAACGTCCCCAATGACCACATCGATGTTTTGGCAACGACAGCGAGCGGGCCGCATTTGTGACAAGGTGACGTGAAACGAAAGGGCGCTGACCTTCTGGTCGCGCCCTTGAAGTTGAACGTCAGATTGTCCAAATGCGGCCCGCGCAGCGTCGAGTGGTTACGGCGTTTGGCAAAACGCCGTAACCCCCTAGTACATCTTTGCGCCGGCGGGGATGGAGGCGTCGAGCTGGATCAGGTTGAGGCGCTCCTCGCCCTCCTCCTCGTGGACAGCGCTGATCAGCATGCCGCAGCTGGGAATACCCATCATCTTGCGCGGAGGCAGGTTGGTGATGGCGAGCAAGGTCTTGCCGACCAGGTCCTCGGGCTCGTAATAAGCGTGAATACCGGAGAGGATGGTGCGGTCGGTACCGGTACCGTCGTCGAGCGTAAAGTTCAGCAGCTTCTTGGACTTCTTGACGGCCTCGCATGCCTTGACCTTCACAGCGCGGAAATCGCTCTTGGAGAAGGTATCAAAGTCGACGAACTCCTCAAACAGCGGCTCAACGGCGATCTTGGAGTAATCGAGCGTGGGCTTAAGCGACGTAACGAATGGGCTCGCGGCGTTGCCGGCCTCGGCAGCCTTGGCGGCAGCGGCACCGGACTGGAAACCCTTCTCGGGCTTCATGTGCGGGAACAGCAGGACGTCGCGGATAGAAGCCTGGTTAGTAAGCAGCATGACCACGCGGTCGATACCAATGCCAATGCCGCCCGCGGGAGGCATACCGTACTCGAGGGCGCGCACGTAGTCCTCGTCATACTCCATAGCCTCATCGTCGCCGCCGGCCTTCTCGGCCATCTGGGCAGCAAAGCGCTCAGCCTGGTCGACCGGGTCGTTGAGCTCGGAGAATGCGTTGGCGTACTCGTGGCCGGCGATGACCAGCTCAAAGCGGTGGGTCAAACGCGGGTCGTCCTCAAAACGCTTGGCGAGCGGGCTGACCTCGATGGGGTAATCGCACACGAACGTGGGGTTGACGATGGTGTCCTCGCCCAGCTCATCGTAAATCTCGGCGATGATCTTGCCGGCAGTCCACTCGGGCTTGATCTCCAGGCCCTTCTCGCGCGCGGCGGCAGCAAGCTCCTCGACCGGCGTGTCGATGGTGACCTGCTTGCCGAGCACATCGGAGACGATGTCGGTCATGGGACGGCTGGCCCACTCACCAGAAAGGTCGATGGTCTGGCCCTGGTACTCGATGACCTCGGGGTTGCCGATGGCCTTGTTAGCCGCCTTAATGACGCCCTGGGCGAGCGCCTTCATGCCCTCGAGGTCGGAGAAGGCACGGTAGGCCTCCATCGTGGTGAACTCGGGGTTGTGGGTGAGGTCCATGCCCTCGTTACGGAAGATGCGGCCTATCTCGAACACGCGCTCAAAACCACCGACGATGCAGCGCTTGAGGTGCAGCTCGGTGGCAATACGCAGGTAGCACTCCTGATCGAGCGCGTTGAAGTGGGTAATGAACGGCTTGGCAGTAGCGCCGCCCTGGATGGTCTGCAGGATGGGGGTCTCGACCTCCATGTAGCCGTCGGACTCCATAAAGCGACGGAAGGTGGAGAGAATCTGCGAACGCTTACGGAAGGTCTCGCGAACGTCGTCGTTGGCGATCAGGTCAACATAGCGCTGGCGATAGCGGGTCTCCTTGTCGGAAAGACCGTGGAACTTCTCGGGCAGTGGACGAACGGCCTTGGAAAGCAGGGTCGCGCTCTTAGGGGCAACGGAAAGCTGGCCGCGCTGGGTGCGCACGACCACGCCGGTCACGCCCAGGATGTCGCCCAGGTCGAGGGCCTTGAGCGTATTCCAGGCAGCCTCGTCCATGTCGTTGATGCGGCAGAACAGTTGAATCTCGGCAGTCGCATCGCGCACGACGATGAACATGATCTTGCCCTGACCGCGCTTGGCGACCACACGGCCGGCGATCTTCACGACATCCTCGGTGTCCTCACCATCGGCAAGATCGGCGTACTTAGTCTCGATATCGGCGACGTAGTCCTCAAGCTCAGAGTGCTCGGGATAGGGGTTCTGGCCCGCCTCGAACAGGGCGGCGCGCTTGGCCAGGCGGGTGGCGCGCTCGTCGTTGAGCGTCGATGCCTGATCGGAGGCGTTCTGGTTCTCTGCCATAAGTTAGCTCCTCAAACTAAAACGCTCCCCAGGATTCGGTCCCAGGGAGCGAAAACATACCTTTACGCGGGACCGTGGTCTAGCGTGCGATCTTGGCGATGGTGTAGACGCGAGTCTTGCCGGAAGGCGTAACGACCTCGACGGAGTCGCCCTCGCCGTGACCGATGATGGCGTGACCGACCGGAGACTCGTTGGAAATCTTGTGCTCGAGCGAGTTGGTCTCGGTGGTACCAACGAGCGTGACTTCCATGACCTCGCCGTTGGGATCAATCAGCGAAACGGTGGAACCGATGGAGACGGTCAGATCGCCCGTGGTGGCAGCAACCTGAGCGTTGGCAAGAATGGCCTGGATCTCGGCGATACGAGCAGCATTCTGGGCCTGCTTGTCCTTGGCGGCATCGTACTCGGAGTTCTCCGAAAGGTCGCCGAACGCGCGGGCTTCCTTGATGTCCTCGACGATCTCCTTGGCGTAATCGCCCTCACGCCAGGCGAGCTCCTCGACGAGCTTCTGGCGGCCCTCAGCGGTCAGTACGATCTGGCTTGCGTCCATACGGATATCTCCCCAACTCTGATCAAACAATCAACTGTCAACAAAACGAAAAAGACCGGCTAGCCTGCGGGCAAGCCGGTCAGGTGCTCACCCCAAAGGGATGGGACTACTCTGCGTCCGCGTCGCTGTCCTCTGCCTGCTTCTTCTTGGCAGCAGCGAGCTTGGCTTCGAGCTCAGCGATCTCCTTGTCCTCCTCGGACTGCTCGACCACGACCTCCTCGGCCTGCTTGGTCTCGGCCTTATCGTCGCCCTCCATACCCTCGCGGATATTCTTGACGGTAGAGCCGAGGGACTTGCCGAGCTTCGGCAGGTTCTTGGGCCCGAAGATAATCAGGACAACGACGAGAATAATGATGAGCTCAGGAGCCTTCAGTCCAAACATGTAGACCTCCACAATACAGCGAGACAAGCTCGAATGAGTATACCGCGGGTATCGCGGTATCACAACAATAGCTAAAAAAAGGGACCGCAAGAAGCGGTCCCTCCTCATGCTCTGGTCGGGTTGACTGGATTTGAACCAGCGACCCCTGCGTCCCGAACGCAGTGCTCTACCAAACTGAGCCACAACCCGTTAGCTCGACTATAGTAACAAAGATTTCCGTCGTGTGCTAGAGAAATTTTTACTTCTTTGGCACTTCGACGCGAACCGTGTTGGGAATAAACTCAGTCGCGCAGGCCCACCAGCCATTTTGCTGGGCAGCATCGGCAAGCCTTTCGACCGTGGCAGCGGTGTCGCAAATGGCAAACGAGCAGGCACCCGATCCGCACACATCTACAGCAACGGTTCCGTCCTGTTTACGCAGCCAGTCGAGGACCGTTTGAATCTGCGACTCCATCTGTGCGGAAATGACACCCAGATTGTTATGGATGAGTGCATATGCCGTCTCGGCATCACCAGCACGCAAGGCAGAAGCTATCGCGCCGGGCTTGTCCGCAGGCACCGGGGCCTCGTCAAAACGTCGATAGGCTTCAATTGTCGAAACGCTTGCCTCGCGCGGCTTGACCAGCACGACGGGCGTCGCGGGCAGCGCGGGGTACTCAGTTGCCAGCACGTCTCCCCCACCTACGTAGAACGCAGGACTCGCGTGCAAAAAGAACGGGACGTCAGCACCAATGCCCCGCGCAATATCGTCGAGCGCTGGGTCGGTGCGATCAATGCCCCAGAGCTCTGCCAAGGCGACAATGACCGCGGCCGCATCCGTCGAGGGGCCGCCCAAGCCGGCGCACAATGGAATGCGCTTCTCAATCGTCACGCAGATGTTTGCCTCGCGACCATAATGCTCGGCCATAGCAACCGCAGCCCGATACGCTGTATTCTTTTGCATGGGAAAATCTGATGCCGGAACCGTCTGGACGGTCAGCGCCTGCGCCGGCGTGACCGTCACGGTATCGGAAAGACCGACGGCCGCCATCAGGGAATCGACCCTGTGATAGCCGCGGTCATCGCGCTCGGTATGAACCCCCAGGTAGAGGTTAATCTTTGCCGGCGCGGAAAGAGTCAGGGACCGATCGGTCACCGTTAATGCTCCTCGAGCTGATTGCCGAGCGGGGTAAAGATGTGCTCGCCGCTCTCGGGGTCGAACAGCTCGACCTGACCGGTGAGCACATCGATATACTGGTAGGACTGACGCGACTTGCGGCCGCGACGCTCGTCAACCTCGACAATGAAGACGGCCGGGTGGACGCTCTTGATGGTGCCCATGCGCTCGACGACGCGGGTACGGCCCATGTTGGCCTTAACCTTGACGCGATCGCCCACCATATCGGTCAGCTTCTCGTGGATGTCGTCGACGTGATTGACTTCCATCTCTTCCATGAACAGGGCCTCCAGAAGGTGCAATTCAAAAAGGGGATAATACTCCTAAGATAGACAAAACTCTAATACTATAGCACCCTGTTGTGGCCATACGCAAGTAGCTAAAAAAGCCCGGTCCCAAATTGACTACTTACAGACTATCGGTGTCCAAGACGATGGTGAACGGCCCGTCGTTGACAAGATCGACTTTCATATCGGCGCCAAAAATGCCGTGCGCCACGTGTTCGACATCTTGACGAACGAGCGTCAGGAAGTACTCGTAGAGCTCGTTGGCGACATCGGGGGCACCGGCATCCGTAAACGATGGGCGGCGACCGTGGCGGCAGTCGGCGAACAGCGTGAACTGCGACACCACGAGCACCTCGCCGTCGACATCGGCAAGCGCCAAGTTGGTCTTGCCGTTCTCGTCCTCGTTGATACGCAGCCCGCGGAGCTTGCCCCACAGCTTGTCGGCCTCGGCACGCGTATCGCCATGGCCCACACCCAGCAGCACCAGGTAGCCGCGTCCAATGCGGCCCACGCACTCGCCGTCGACCGTCACGCCGGCGTTGAGCACGCGCTGCACCACCGCACGCACGGTCTACTCCTCGCCCGTCAGCTTGGCGGACAGATGCTCGAGCGCGTGGAAACGATGGCTGATGGCGTTCTTCTCGTCAGCCGTCAGCTCGGCCATGGTCTTGCCCGGCGTGTCGACCGGCAGGAACAGCGGGTCGTAGCCAAAGCCGTGATCGCCGCGGCCCTCGTGCGCGATAACGCCCTCGCAGGCGCCCTCGCCATAGGTGACCAAACCGTCCGTGTCGATGAGCGCGACGACGCTCATAAAGCGCGCAGTGCGGTCCTCGTCGGCCACGCCCTCCAGATTCACGAGAAGCTTGGCGTTGTTGGCGGCATCGTCGCCGTGCACGCCCGCATAGCGCGCGCTATACACACCGGGTTCACCGTCCAGCGCGTCGACGACCAAGCCCGAATCGTCGGCGATGGCCATAAGGCCCGTCTCCTCAACCGCGGCTTGGGCTTTGATGATGGCGTTCTCCAAAAACGTCGTGCCGTTTTCCTCGGGATCCTCAAAATCACCCAGCTGGCCGAGCGCCACAAAGCGCACCTCGGGCATGACCTTGCCCAAAATGGCCTCGATCTCGGTGAGCTTATGGGCGTTGCCCGTTGCCACGACGATGGTCGCCGCCGGGTCGAGGGTGTCGATGTCAATCTTCTCAAGTGCCATGACTGGCCTCCTTGTCTCTATAGCAAGCCGCGTGAGGGGCGTTTGGGCACTTGACCTCTCCCCTCTCAGGCGATCGGACCTTTCAACGCAGCATTTCAGCAGATAAAACCTACCAAAATAAACCTGTCCCTTTTTGGCAGGTTAGGCGATGGCTTGGCGCTGAAGCTCGATGAGCTCGGCGACACCCTTGTCACCCAGGTCAAGCAGGGCGTTGAGGCGTTTGCGGTCGAAGGGCGCCTGCTCGCCGGTGCCCTGGAGCTCGATCATCTCACCGGTATCGGTGGCGACGAGGTTCATGTCGACCTCGGCATGACTGTCCTCGGAATAATCGAGGTCAAGCAGCGTATTGCCGTCGACAACGCCCATAGAGATGGCAGCCACCTGGCCGGTAAGCGGGATGCGCTCGATCTTGCCCGCCTCGACCCACATGGCAAGGGCGTCGTGCAGCGCCACCCAGGCGCCGGTGATGCTCGCTGTACGCGTGCCGCCATCGGCCTGAATCACATCGCAGTCGACGGTGACGGTGTACTCGCCGAGCGCCTTCATGTTGACGACGGTACGCAGGCTGCGGCCAATGAGGCGCTCGATCTCCATGGAGCGACCCTTGCGGTTGGCGTGTTCGCGCTTGCAGCGCTTGCCGGTCGACGCCGGCAGCATGGCGTATTCCGCGGTCACCCAGCCGGCCTTAGCTCCCTTTCGCCAGCCCGGCACGCCCTCCTCGATAGTGGCGGCGCACAGCACGCGCGTGTCACCGAACTCGGCCAAACACGAGCCGTGGGCGTGCTTCATGACGCCACGGGTGAGCTTAACGGGGCGCAACTCGTTGGCGGCGCGACCGTTGGCTCGGTTGACCTGCATGTACTCCATAGAAATTTCCTTTCGGCAAAAGATGTGGCGAAGGCTTTGGCGGCTGCCTTACATCTATTTCAGCTCATCGATATCGATATGTTCGATGCTCTTGAGCGGCTGACCAAAGATAAAGCTGCCCGCCACCGCAAACTCGGCAATGTTATCGGCCGTCGTGGCAAAACGATGCTGCGGCTCGGCGGCGTCGCCCGCCAGCTGCTCGCGGCGCGTGAGGATATCGGTCAGCTCGCGTGTGGTCTCCTCGGCGGAACTCACGACGCGCACCCCAGGCCCCAGCGCATGGCGGATAGGTCCCACCAACAGCGGGAAATGCGTACAGCCGAGCACCACGGTATCGATACCGCGGTCGCGTAGCGGCTCAACCGTGGCACCCACCAGCGCACGCACAGCAGGCGTATCGAAGATGTCCTCGTTCTCAAGCCACTGTTCCTGCAGATGTGCACCCGAGGCGAGCTCGTGTTCGACAACCTCGACAAAGCTCGAGGCAGGACAGCCGTATACATCGACACCGGCATCCAGGTCCTGAATGGCGCGCGTGTAGGCGCCCGAGCGAATGGTGAGGTTGGTGGCGAGCACGCCCACGCGACGCGAGCGGGTGCTGTTGATTGCTGCACGGGCACCCGGCGCGATCACACCGATGACGGGAACGTCGAGCACCTGCTGGGCCAGACGCAAGGCCGCAGCGGTCGCCGTGTTGCAGGCGATGACCATAATCTTGACGTCGTGCTTCGAAAGCCAACGACCCGCCTGCAACGCAAACGAGCGCACCTCATCCTCGGTACGCGTGCCGTAGGGACAGCGCTTGGTGTCGCCAAAGTAGTAGACGGACTCGTGCGGCAGCGCCGTCGCGATGGCGCGCGCAACCGTCAGACCGCCCAGACCCGAGTCGAATACGCCAATGGGACGTGTGTCGCCAGCCAGATTCTCGATATCGGACATTACCTCACCAGATTCTCTCTCGAAAAGATATGGCTCAGCGCGATAGGACCGCACTACGAACGGGCCGCGACGAGCAGCTCTGCCGTTGCCGCCCAGCCATCGACAATCTTGCCGCGCGTGACGTAGGCGTTATCGCAAGCATCCAGGAACTCGGGCGCGCCGGCGCTGGTCAAACCGTTCTCGACCAGGCAGAACGTACCCACGTGGTCAGCCATGTAGAAGTCGGACTCGGAATCGCCGAGCGCCAGCGTCTCCCCGCGCTCGATACCCAGGTGCTCGCAGAAACGTGCGATGGCAACGCCCTTGTTGAGACCGGCGGGATTGATGTTAAAGGCGCGGCCATCCTCGACGCGTTCGAGCTCGAGCGTCGTCGGTTTGGACAGATGGGTCAGATGGCCGTTGCAGGCCCAGACCAGGCCGCAGCCAGCCTCATCAAGAATGGCCTGGACCTCGTCGTCGGGCACATCGCCGCGCATGCCGACGGTGACCTCGCGGTACTTGTAGCCAGTCGACATGTCGTTGTGGTACTCGATCTTATGCGGCCAGCGGGCGAGAATCTTCTCGCACACGCCGGTCTGCTCGATCACCTGATGCGGCGTGAGGCCGCAGGCGGGGTCGTAGGGCATATCGCCGGTCAGGTACTCCCAATCGTTGGCCTTGAGGTCGTACATGACCAGGCCACCCATCTCGCCGATGTAGGAGTTGAGGCCGAGCACGCGCGCATCCTCGTGGATCATGGTGCGGTTGCGGCCCGAGGTGGGGACCACCTGGATGCCGGCGCGGGCAAGTGCCACGACAGCCTCGACGAGCTTGGTCGAGGGGTTGCCGTCGTTGTCGCGCAGCACGCACGAGCCGGGCGCGAGCATGGTGGCGTCCAGGTCGGTAAAGACGTACTTAACCTTGGCAAGACGCTCGCGCATCTCGCCCGAAAGCTCAGCGACGGTCGGCAGGGTATTGTGGGACATGGTCACTCCATTACGTAGAAGGGGCTTCTGGTCTTAGGCGGCGCGCCTCGCTTGAGGGGAAACGCGCTTGCAACGGCAGCGCGCTCAGGACGCCGCCCTCATCGCAGTTCATTAGTCAAACTGGGTAACATCGATTAAACGGTTGGCAAGCGAAAGATCGCTCTCGATGGGCACGAACTCATCGCCCACGTGCATGAGCTCCTCGTCGCCCTTTGCCAACAGCAAGACGATGGTGGGCGCATCGGGGCTGACGTATTCCTCACGCGCCGCCTTGAACGCCTCGTGTACAGCAGCCTCGCGATCGAGGATGATCTTGTTTGGGGTATCGTCGGGAACATGCTCGGCAAGCTCGCGACAGACCTTCATCGGGTCCTCGTGAGCCGGATCCTCGTTGGTAAAGATCAGCAGATCAGAATATGGTGCGGCCTCGCGCGGAAGCTGCTCACGGCGCTCCTGTGCCTTGCCTCCAGCGGCACCAAACAGCGCAATGACCGGGCTGGCGGGAAACGCGCGCTTGACCGACGAAAAGAGCGAGCGGAACGAAAGTTGGTTGTGAGCGTAGTCAACAACACAAACCACACGGCAATCCTTCGACTCCACGACCTCCATGCGGCCCGGCACACGCAGCTTGGAGAGGCCCTTCTTGATGGCATCGATACCGATACCAATCTCGCGCGCGGCGGCGATAGCGACCAGCGCGTTTTCCACGTTAAAGTCTCCCGCGATACCCAGCAGGACCTTCTCCCCCTCCTCGGGCTCGTCAGCGCTCATGCCATGCAGGTTAAACTCGATGTTGAAGCCGACCATGCGGACATCGCTTGCCCACAGGCTCGCCTCGGGATGCTCGACGCCAACGGTCACCAAGCGCTCGGCCGTCGACGCGGCCTCCAGCACGCGTTCGACTTCATCGGTGCCCAGATTCACTACGGCGGTCTTAGCCTGATCAAAGATCCTGAGCTTGCTCTTAAAATAATCCTCGAAGGTCGGGTGCTCGATCGGCGAGATGTGGTCACGCCCGATGTTGAGGAAGCACGCTACGTCAAACGGCAGGTTCTCGACGCGCTGGTACTTGAGCGCCTGGCTTGAGACCTCCATGACCATGGACTGGCGACCAGACGCGCGACAGTTGGCGATATGGCGCCAGACCTCGGGGGCCTCGGGCGTGGTGTTGGTGCTCTCGTAGCACTCGATACCATCGTCGGTGTTCACCGAGCCGATCATGCCGCAGGACTCGCCCGCCGCCTTGATGATGGACTGGAGCATAAAAGCGGCCGTGGTCTTTCCCTTGGTACCGGTGATGCCCACGATCTTGACGTCATGGTCGGGACGGTCGTAGACCTCGGGCGGCAACAGCGCCATCGCCGTGCGTACGCTATCAACAACCAACATTGCAGCACCGCTCTCCTGCGCCAGCGGCTCCAGAGACTCGACCAGCGACTCTTCGCACACAAATGCGACGGCGCCCGCATCGAGCGCCATGCTCAAAAACGCGGGCTTAAAGGCAGCGCCCTTGCAAAAGAACACGTCACCCGCCGAAACCGCGCGCGAATCAAACGAACAGCCGGTCACGGCGCGCTCGTCAACCTGCTCCGAAGCACGCAGCTCGCCGCACACATCGAGCAGCTTGGCAAGCGTATCGACCGTGGTCACGGTCGCGGAATCCGAATGGTGCATCTTTCACCTTTCTCAGCCATTTGGCAGGGACGGTTTTCATAGTAACTGAAACGTGCTCGCGCAAAAACGGCTCCCGGAGGAGCCGTTACGCACAGGCATTCGTAAGCCGAGACTAGGCAGCCTTAACAGAAGGCTGGCCCTCGTCGATAAAGAAACGCTTGTACCACACCAGGAACACGAGTGGCGTATAGATCTTGCGCTGGAAATTACCCTTGCCCGCAAAGTGAAGGTCGAGCAGATGCATGAGCTCGTCGGTGTCGAAAAACTCGCTTGCCCACGGCGCGGTGAAGTACTCCTTGACGTAGTCGTACCACTTTTGCTCGCGCAGCCAGTAGACGATCGGTACTGGGAAGCCCACCTTGGGACGGGTGGCCCACTCATCGGGCAGCGACTTGTTGGCAGCGTGGCGGAGTACCTGTTTGTTGCCGTTCTCGTTGATGCGGTAGCGGTCGGGAATGTGCTCGGCGAACTCCATGACTTTGCGGTCCAGGAAGGGCACGCGCAGCTCCAGCGAGTGTGCCATGCACATCTTGTCGGCCTTGAGCAGAATGTCGCCCGGGAGCCACATGTTCATGTCCAGGTACTGCTTCTTGACCAGCTCGGGCTGACCCTTCACGCGCGCATAGATGGGTGCAGCGAGCTCGAAGGCGCCATCGCCGGTGTTGTACTCGGGCTTGAGTACGCCGTCGACCTCGCGCTCAGGCCATACCAAAGCCTGGCCCAGGAACGACTTCTCGGGAATCTCGGCACCCTTGACCAGGAAGTTATGTCCCTTGAAGTACGGCATATGCAGCGCCAGGTTACCGAGCGCGCGGCGAATGGGCAGCGGCACCATCTTTTTGTACTTGCGCACCGGAACCGTGTCCTCGTAGTAGGCGTAGCCGCCAAAGAGCTCGTCGGCGCCTTCGCCCGAAAGCACGACGGTGACGTCCTTGCGCGCCATCTCGGCCAAGAACCACAGCGGTACAGACGACAGGTTAGACTGCGGCTCGTCCATGTGATACTGGATGTCCTCGAGCGCACCGAAGAACTCGTCGGCGGTAATCATCTTGCGAACGTTTTCGACGCCGAGCTTATCGGAAAGCTCCTTGGCGTAGTTAGTCTCGTTGAAATTCTTGTAGTCAAAGCCCACCGAGAAGGTCTTGTCGGGCATGAGACAAGCGGCAATATAGCTGGAGTCGACGCCGCCGGAGAGGAAGGAAGCGACCTTAACATCAGCGATGCGATGGGCCTCGACGCTCTCGTGCACAACCGCATCCAGCTCGTCGACGTACTCCTCGAACGGCTTCTCGACGGCGGAGTAATCGCAATCCCAATAGCGCTCGATGTTCATCTTGCCGGTCGGGATGTCTACGGTAAAGTAATGCGCCGGCGGCAGCTTGTAGACGCCCTCGAAGAAGGTCTCCTCGGTTGCCGAATACTGCAGCGTCATGTACGGACGCAGGGCCTTTTTGTTGACCGCCTTGTGGAAGTGCGGATAGTCCAGGAAGCTCTTGATCTCGGAGCCAAAGAGTACACCCGGCGCGCCGTCGCCCGCATCGGCCATGGGATAGTAGTAGAGCGGCTTGATGCCAAAGATATCGCGGGCGCCAAAGAGCTTGTTCTTCTTCTTGTCCCAGATGACGAAGGCGTACATACCGCGCAAGCGATCGAGTACGGCCTCGCCCCACTCTTCGTAGCCGTGCAGGAGGCTCTCGGTGTCGGCGCCGCAGTGGAACTTATAGCCCTTGGCCTCGAGCTCGGAGCGAAGCTCCTGGAAGTTGTAGATCTCGCCGTTGAATACGATGACGACACTGCCGTCCTCATTGGCCATGGGCTGAGCGCCAGCCTCGGTCAGGTCGAGGATCGACAGGCGGCGGAAGCCCAGGGCAACGCGGCCGTCGATAAACTGGCCGCCCATGTCGGGACCACGATGGACGATGCGGTCCATCATCTTGGTGAGCACCTCGGATTGGTTATCCGTCCCACCGACAAAACCGACAAAACCGCACATATACTATCCCCTCTGCTGTTGCTGGGTATCAAATCGAATCAGTAGCTTTTGAGTATACCCGAGGGTGTAAAGAGGGATGGAATGTTCAGGCAATCTCAACTGAATCAGCTCCGCGCCGACACGCGCCGGTTACCTTTAATGGATATGAGGTGAATGGGGCGATTGTTTTGCTATACTCTCTCCGCACGGGCGATTGGCGCAACGGTTAGCGCAGGTGCTTTACACGCACAAGGCTGGGGGTTCGAATCCCTCATCGCCCACCACTGAATTGTTAGGCCTCCAGCGATGGAGGCCTTTCCTTTTTCGGGCCCAGCGCATGGGATTCGAACCCGCAAGGGTGCGGAGCTGAGGAAACGCGAAGCGTTTTCCAGCGCAGCACGCGAGGAGCGAAGCGACGAAGCGAAAGCGGGCGGCGCCAGCCGCACGCGACATCCCTCATCGCCCACCATAGAATTGTTAGGCCTCCAGCGATGGAGGCCTTTCCTTTTTCGGGCCCATTTCATGGGATGCGAACCCATCAGCGCGTCTGCCACAAAGGCTGTGGTCAAAAAATGGCAAAAATGAGTACTGCTACTTTGCTTGCAACATATAAAAAGATAGCATTTGCTTAAGTTACGCAACATATGTCCATTATAAGGACTAACAGTTGGATTAAAATCGTGTATTCATCGCCATTTCGTCTTGCTATCTAGCCTTATTAGTCCAAAATTGCTGCTACCAAATCGGTAACAGTACTCATATTTGATGTTTTTTGACCAGCAGGTCTCCCCGCCTTAGCAAATCTAAGGCAAAACGGGCTCCAGACCGCTGAATCGTGCCGCATATGGCACGTCCGCAGTCCGGAACCCGGTCCAAATTGAGTTATTGCGCTGTGTTAGGCCAAAACGTCCGACAAAATCTCGATCAGGCTGTCCACGTCGGCTTCTTCGCAGACAAGCGGCGGCAGGAAACGCAGCGTGTGGGCACCAGTAGCGTTAATCACGGCGCCGGCGGCCAGCGCGCGGGCAACAATATCATGCGCATCGCCCGCAGCGTCATCCAGATCGCAGCCGAGCATTAAGCCGCGACCGCGTACCTCGGTAACGTGCGGAAGCTTGGCCAGCGCCTGCTCCATATAAGCACCCACCTTGGCGGCATGCTCAGCGTAGTCGCCGCGCACAAGCGCGGAGAGCGTCGCGGCGCACGCCGCGACAGCCAAGCAACTACCGCCAAAGGTCGAGCCGTGGTCGCCCGGCTTAAACACGTCGGCGATCTCCTTCTTTGCCACCACGGCACCCATGGGGACGCCGTCGGCGATGCCCTTGGCAAGACTCATGATGTCGGGCTCCACGCCATAGGTCTGGAATGCAAACGGCTTGCCGGAGCGGAAGATGCCACACTGGACCTCGTCGGCGATAAGAACGGCACCCACCTCGTGTGCCAAGTCGCGCGCTGCCGCCATAAACTCCTCGGTCATGGGGTGCACACCGCTCTCGCCCTGAATCGGCTCGAGCATGACGGCGCAAATCTCGCTTCCCAGCTGCTTAAAGATTGCACGCAGCTCATCGACATCGTTGGGTGTGCAGGCCACAAAGCCGCCCGGCAGCGGGCGGAAGCTATCCTGCAGCCAATCCTGCATGGTGGCGGCAATGGTCTCGAGCGTACGGCCGTGGAAGCCGCCGCGCATGCATACGATGGTGTTGCCGCCGTTACCAGCACGCTTGGCGTACAGACGCGCGAGCTTCATCGAGCCCTCGTTGGCTTCGGCACCAGAATTGGCAAAGAACGTCTCCCACACCTGCTCGTCCGCAGCCGGGGCACCGAGCGCAGCGGCCGTGGTCTCATCGCCGGCGGCAATGGCATCGGCCAGCACGCACGCACCATCTACGTCGTCGTTAGCGAGCTTGGACAGCAGCGCCGCGACCTGGCCACGCTGCTCGATGAAGAAGTAGTTGGAGACATGCATGAGCTTTTTGGTCTGCGCCTCGAGCGCCGAGAGCACTGCAGCGTTGCCGTGGCCAAGGCTGCACACACCGATACCGGCAAGAAAATCAAGATACTCACGGCCGTCATCGCCGACGAGCTTCATACCGTGACCTTCGACAAACTCAACCGGCGAGCGGCCAAAGGTATGCATAACGTAATGGGATTCGAGCGATTGTTGAGTTGCAAGTGACATGGGATGCCTTTCGTTGGGCGCCGTACGGCGCAGGGCTATGGGTGCAGGGACGCGACGACCGCGGGTCAGCTAGACCGTCTGGAGCTTCTCGACCTCGTCGAGGTTCTCGGTCAGGCGCGCCGCAAACGTCGAAAGCGGGTGCGGATGCGTATCGAATTCGTAGGCCGTCTCGGTGGAGTGGATCACGGTGCCCACGCCAGCATCGGTCAGCAGCTCCAGGAGCAGTGAGTGCGGCGTCGTGCCGTTGATGATGTGGGCTCGGAACACGCCAGCGGCAAGCGCATCGACAGCGGCGCGCAGCTTTGGAATCATGCCCTTGTCGACCTCGCCGCCGTAGAGCATCTCATTAACCTCGTCGAGCGTTAGGTTGGAGATAAGCGAATCCTTGTCGCTAAAGTCCTTATACAGGCCATCGACGTCGGTAAGGAAGATCACCTTGTGCGCATGAAGCGCCGCCGCAACGGCGCCGGCGGCGGTATCGGCGTTGATGTTGAAGAAGCCACCGTCCTCCCCCGCAGCGACCGTGGCGATAACGGGAATGTACTCGCTGTCGAGCAAACGCTCGATATAGTCGGTGTTGACGTGCGTGACCTTGCCTACGCGGCCGAGCTCTGGGTCGAGTGGCTCGGCGATAAGGGTACCGGCGTCGCTGCCGGACACGCCCACGGCCAGGTTGCCGTGGTGGTTGAGCGCCGCGACCAGCTCCTGATTGACCTTGCCGCCCAGTACCTCGCGCACGATGTCCATGGTGGCAGGCGTAGTCACGCGCTGGCCGTTCTTAAACTCGACGGGGATGTCGTAGTGGCTGAGCGCCTCGTTGATAGCCTTGCCGCCGCCGTGCACGATGACGGGGCGCATACCGATGATCTTGAGCAAAACGATGTCGCTCATCACGTCGCGGCGCAGCTGCTCATCAACCATGGCGGCTCCGCCATATTTGATAACAACCGTCTTGCCGGTCAGGTTCTTAATCCACGGCAGCGCTTCGAACAGCAGCTGCGCGGTTGCTTCGTTGGATTCGCTCGAACGACAATCGCGTGCGAATTTCATAATCTGCCTCGTCTTTCGTATCGTTATCGCGCCGCGCTCCGCTGTCCGCAATCGCGGCAAGATGCGCAGCGTGCCTGGAATCTAGGAACGGTAGTCGCCGTTGATGGAGATGTACTCATGTGTGAGGTCGCAGGTCCACACGGTCGTTGCCGCGTCGCCTGCGCCCAAGTCGGCCGAGATCACGATCTCGGGCGCCTCGAAACGTCGTAGAGCCTCGTCCTCGTCAAAGGGAACAGTCAGACCGTCGCGACAGACGGGCATGCCCATCATGTCGATGGAAACGTCTTCCTGATTAAACTTAACGCCGCACTTGCCAAGCGCCATAGCAACGCGACCCCAGTTGCAGTCGTGGCCGGCGATGCAGGTCTTAACGAGCGGCGAGTTGGCAACGGCACGGGCGGCGATATCGGCTTCCTCGTCGTTGGCGGCTCCGGTAACGTTGACCGTAACAAGCTTGGATGCGCCCTCACCATCGGCGGCGATGTTGCGCGCCAGGCTCTCGCACACCTCGTGCACGGCAAATGCCAGCTCGTCAAAGGCATCGGAACCCTTGACGATGGGCTCGGCATCTGCGGCAGCGGCGCCGGAGGCAAGCATGATGCAGGTGTCGTTGGTCGAGGTGTCGGAATCGACCGTTACCTTGTTAAAGGTCTGCTTGACGGTCGAGAGCAGCAGGGCATGAAGTGCCGCAGGCTCGACGGGGGCATCGGTGGTGATAACTGCAATCATGGTGGCCATGTTGGGCATGATCATGCCCGAGCCCTTGCACATTCCGCCTACCGTATAGACATTGCCCGCATGACCCGCAGCCTCACTGACATAGGACACGGCGTACTCCTTGGAGTGCGTGTCAGTCGTCATGATGGCGCGAGCGGCATCGGCGCCACCGTGGGCGGAGAGCGCCTCGTAGGCAGCAGGAATGGCGGTCTCAAACGTGTCGATCGGCAGAATCTGGCCAATCACGCCCGTGGAGGCAACCAGAATCTGCTGGGGCTCGCAGCCGATGACCTGCGATGCGATGCTGCACGTCTCGCGCGCGCATGCAAGGCCGGTCTCACCCGTGGCGGCGTTGGCATTGCCAGAGTTGACCGAAACGCCGGCGATAATTCCGTAGCCCTTGTCGGCACCGCCCAGGTTGGCACGGCTCACCTGCACGGGTGCCGCGCAAAAGCGATTGGTGGTAAACACGCCGGCGCCGGGACAGGGTTTATCGGGCACGACGAGCGCGTAATCCAGACGCTCGGGGTTCTTGCGGAACCCAGCGTGGATGCCTGCAGCCTTAAAACCAGCCGCAGCCGTAACGCCACCCTCGACAGCGCGAATCTTGATATCAAACAGCTCGGTATTCATCGTCTTTATGACTCCTTATGTCAAACAAAAAACGGACATCGGTTGGTGCGCCATGCCAGTCGTAATCATGAGACCAGCTCAAGAGTGGCGCCCCACTCGATGCCCGACTACCAAATCGTTAACAATCGAATGTGCTACACCGGGCACGCCACTGTGGGCAAGCCTCGTCGCTCGTCAAAGCCAAAGACGATATTGGCGCACTGGACTGCTTGGCCCGCAGCGCCCTTGCACAGATTGTCGATGGCGCCCGTCGCCACCAGAACGCCCGCGCGCTTGTTGAGCGCGAGGCCAATCTGGGCGGCGTTGGTGCCGACGACCGAAGCCGTCTTGGGCTGCTGACCGGCATCGAGCACGCGCACGAAGGTGCGACCAGCGTAGAACTGCTTGTAATAGTCGACAACGTCCTCAAGGGTCAAGGTATCGATAGCCTGCGGCGTAAGCGGCATCGTCACCGTGGAGAGCAGGCCGCGCTTGAGCGGTGCCAGATGCGGGGTAAAGACGACGCGATCGGTTAAGCCAAGGATTTGCTCAATCTCGGGCGTGTGGCGATGTTTACCCACGCCATAGGCTTCCAGGTTCTCGTCCGCGCTGCAAAAGTGGGTGCGGGCGTTGCAGGACTTGCCGGCACCCGTCACACCGCTGATGGCATCGACGATCACAGGGCCACTCTGGGCAACCCAGCCGGCACGCTCGGCAGGGGCGGCAGCAAGGCTCGTTGCGGTGGGATAGCAGCCGGCGCAGGCGACCAGCACGGACTTGCCGTCAGCATAATCGGATGCGGCGGTCTCCAAGTCCTGGCAGAACAGCTCGGGCAGGCCAAAAGCGCGGGTCTTGAGCAGCTCGGGGCTCGTGTGCTCGGCGGCATACCATGTCTCAAAGACGGACGCGTCGCTCAGACGGTAATCGGCCGAAAGATCAAAGCAGGAGACGCCAGATGCAAGCAGTGCGGGCACCTGTGCCATGGCAGCCGTGTGCGGCACGGCCAAGAAGACGGCGTCGCAGGATTTAAGCTCGGGGGCGTCATGCGTGGTGAAAACCAGATCGCTCACGCCAGCAAAGCTCGGATACACCGCGGACAGCGGCTGGCCGGCATCGGCGTTGGACGTAATGGCAACAAGTTCAAACTCGGGATGGCCGAGCACGAGGCGAATGAGCTCGGCGCCGGCATATCCAGCCGCGCCGACGATTCCAACCTTCAAAGACATATCAGACTCCTTGTCTGCGATTTATGCACCGATGCGCATTTCGCAGTGGTTGTTATGAAGTGGGTTGAAACTTTAGCACCAAAAGATGCATGAACACGTAAATGGCTTGCATATTCATGCATTGAAACAATCCCGACACATTCGCTTGAAGGAATTGACAAATGGAGCGGGCCCCGTATTGACCGGCGCTCCTAACGGCACCGGGCAATACGGGGCCCGCCCATGCGAAAACCAAGTTGTTAGGATGAGCCAGCCGGCTAGAGCTCGACCGGCACCCATTCGTCGTGATTGCAGATAAAAGCCTCGGGATCCTCGACGCTAAAGAAGACGAGCGTGGGGTCGTTAGGCCCCTCATAGTGCTCGCCCAGGTGCTCTAGATGCTTCCACCCGGCTTCGCGCATTTCGTCTAAAGCCCGGTCATCCAAGCCGGCACGCCCGCGCAAGATGAGCCAGCCATGGCCCGGCCACCAACTCGTGGCCTCAAAGCGCTGGTTTTGCAGCAGCTCCTGCCACACATCTTTGGTGCGCGCCGTTACAAACCACAGCTTGCCGTCCTGGATCTGCGCAAACGAAAACGGACGCACATGCGGCTGTCCGTCAACGCTCGTCGCCAAATACCATGCCGGCACTGACGTCAGATACTCCAAAACCGTATTCAATCCGTCCATGTGTCCTCCTGGCACTAGCTAATTCAGAACGGGTAGTTAATTTGAGACGCGCTAGAGCTCCAGGCGCTCCTCGCTGCCGTCGATATCACAGAAGCGCGCGGCAATGTTGCGGACCGAAAAGAAAGCAAGGCGGCCGTCGTTGGCACTCTCGTGTTCCTCGCCAATGCCCACCATGTGCTTAAAACCCGCTTGACGCACCTTGTCGCTCGCAACTGCGTCGTCCTCAAGTGCGGCTTCGCCGGTCAATACGATCCAACATTCCCCCGGCTTCCAGCCCGAGAGCTCAAACTTGGGATTCGCGCTCAGCTCCGCCCACACATCTTTGTCGCGCGACGTACAAAACCACAGTTTACCGTCATCGACCATGGCAAACGAAAACGGCCTCACGCGAGGCTGATGCCCGTCGGCTACATCGGTCGTGGCCAGATACCACGCCGGAATGCGCCTGAGATACGAACAGGCGCGCTCAAGCTGAGCCGTGCGGTCGTTGTCGGTCATAGGGACCCCTTTCTTGCGCCCGAATCGCGCCTAAACAAGTTGAAGATTGATGACGATGACGCAGATGAGCAGCAACGCCGTCACCACCGCCGCCAACGCATCGCCGCGGCCAAATGCAAGCGCATGCAGGCGCGTGCGGCCCTGCTCGCCGTGATAGCAGCGTGCATCCATGGCGGCAGACAGCGTCTCGGCATGGCGGAACACGCCCGTGAACAGCGGAATCGCCACACTGCCGAGCATACGCACGCCGCCGAGCGGACCGCCCGTCACGCGCGCGCCGCGGCTTGCCTGTGCATCGGCCGTCTGCTTCATCTCAGCGGCAAACTGCGGCATAAAGCGTAGCGCGATACCCATGATCATGCCGAGCTCGTGCGCAGGAAGTCCCACACGCGCAAACGGCGCGAGCAGGCGCTCAAAGCCCGCGGTGAGGTCGAGCGTCGGCGTGGTGAGTGTAATGGCGCTCATGCCGGCCATCATCAACGTCAGGCGGCACGCCATAAAGGCGGCAGAACGCAGTGAGCCCTCGCTTATCTGCAGAAAGCCGAGCTGCCACAGGATGCGCCCACTCTGATCGGTAAACAAGTTGAGCACCGCGACCACGACGACGATTGCCAGCAGCGGCGCCATCGACGACAGAACGCGACGAACCGGCACCCGAGACACGGCATAGGTCAGCACAACGAAAATTGCGACCGGGGCCAGTCCGCGGAAGCCACTGACCGTGAGCGTCGTGGTCAGAAACACAAAGCCCAAGAGCAACTTGGTTCGCGGGTCCAGGCGGTGGATTGCACTATCGCCGGGATAGTAACTGCCAAACGAAAACGCCTCCATCAGCAGCCCTCCTCTCGCGAGACCGTCTTGGATTTAGCAATGTCCGCGACGTTAGAAGGACCGTCCGAGCGACCGATCAGCAAATCTACCAACTCGTCGGCCAACGACTCAACCGTATAGAGCCCGCCGCGACGCAGCGGCACGCCCGCTTCCGCGAGCGCCAACGCCATGCGCTGAGCAGCAGGTACGCCCAAGCCGATCGACTTGAGCTCATCGGCATGCGCAAAAACCTGAGCGGGCGTGCCCTCGGCAAACACCGCGCCCTCGTTCATCACGACAATACGGTCGCAGCAATTGGCCAGGTCATCCATACTATGCGAAACCATGACAACGGTCAGGCCATCGCGGTGAAGTCGATCGATGAGCCCTAGGAAATCCCTGCGCGCAGCCGGATCGAGCCCCGCCATGGGCTCATCGAGCACCAGGACTTCGGGCTCCATGGCGAGCACGCCGGCGAATGCCACACGCCGTTGCTGACCGCCCGAAAGCTCAAAGGGACTCTTGTCGCCGACCGTGGAAAGGTCGAGGCCCACGCGTGAGAGCGATGACTCGACACGACGGTCGACTTCATCTTGCGGCAAGCCAAGGTTATGCGGACCAAACGCCACGTCCTGCGCCACGGTTTCGGCAAACAGCTGACGCTCAGGATATTGAAACACCACGCCGACCTTGGCCTTAACCGCGGCGGCGTCTTTCTTGTTTGACAGATCGAGCCCCAGCGCGCGAACGGATCCCTCCTGGGGGCGAATCAAACCGTTGAGATGCTGGACCAGCGTCGACTTACCCGAACCGGTATGACCTGCCAAGCCCAGGAACTCGCCGCGACGCACCGTCAGCGATACATCGCGCAGCGCCCACGGGCTGCTTGGGTCGTTTCCCCAGAGAGCCTGTTTGCTCGATTTGCCCGCAGTGGTCGAGCGCTTATGCCAGCGGCGGCGCTCGCGGGCGCTCAGCGAATAGCTAAACGAAAGGTGCGAAATCTCGATAACGGGCTCCAGCGCGTCTGCGCCATCGAGCGCAGAGGAAACGTTGTCGGGAATACGAGGATCGAATGCGAAAGGCCGCCCGGCGATGCCTGTCCTACTCCGCTCGGCATAAGCCTGCGCTATACCGGCGACCATATCCGCCTCGCGCACCTGCGCATAAACGGGCACGCCCTTCGCACGAAGCGCCACGCCCAAACGACACGACTCCGGCATATCCAGGTTGAGCTGCGCAAGCTCATCCGCCCGCGTCAAAATTTCCTCGGGCGTACCGAGCATGGCAACGTGCCCCGCCCGAAACACCGCGACACGATCGGCCTCGGCGGCTTCTTCCATAAAGTGCGTAATCATCACGATGGTCATACCGCGAGCGTGCAACGCGCGGCAAGCCTTCATGAGGCCCTTGCGTCCACGCGGATCGAGCATCGAGGAAGCCTCGTCCAATATGAGCACGCGCGGTTCCATGGCGAGCACGCCGGCAAGCGCCACGCGCTGCTTTTGGCCGCCCGAAAGCGCATGGGTCTCGTGGCGCTCAAAGCCCACCAGGCCCACGCCCTTCAGCGCCTCGCGTACGCGCTGCGCAATTTGCGCCGATGGCACGCCAAGGTTTTCGGGACCGAACGCAACGTCATCTTCGACAAGCGTTGCCACCAGCTGGTCGTCGGGATTCTGGAACACCATGCCTGCGGTCGAACGAATGTCGTAGACCAGCTCGGGATCGGACGCATCCATACCGTTGATACGTACCGTGCCCGCATCGGGCTGCAGCAGCGCATTCAGATGCTTGGCAAACGTCGACTTGCCCGACCCATTGCCACCGAGGATGCAGAAAAACTCCCCGTCCTCGATGTTCAGATCGACACTGTCGAGTGCCGACACGGCACCGTCATAGCTAAAGGAAACGCCCCGACACTCAATCATGCGCGGCCTTTGACCTGGTCCTTTTTAGGCGTGATGAGGTTGGAGACCGCTTTATACACCGCCAGTGTCAACACCGAGTTAAGCACGGTCTTGATAAGGTTGAACGGCAGCACGGCAGGAATCATGAGCGGGGCGATCACATCGACCGAGCCATACCAGAACCATACGCCAATGGTAAGGTTCGCGACCATGGACAGCACCGTAGCGGCAATGACGCCGAGCACCAGACCAATCACGGCACCCTTGTAGGTGTGCATCTTTTGGTAGACGATCGCCGCAGGCAGAATATAGCCCAGCGTAGCGACCAGGTTCATAAGCGCGCCGACCCAGTCGCCCGTGGTGAGCGCATGAATGACGATCGCCATGGCGGCAACAGCTGTGCCGGCACCAGGGCCATACGCAAATCCACACACCATCGCCGGCACCAGCGACGGGTCATACGTCAAAAACGGCGCCGAGGGAAGAATAGGCAGCTGCACATACATAAACAGTGCTCCCAAGGCACACATCAACGCCATGGTAACGAGCTGTTTGGTGCTCCACCTATTCGTGTTCTCAAAATGGATATGCTGCGACTGTTCAGACATTTAGATCACCTGCCTCTTTCATCCGGACTCTAACCGTTGGTACTGGGATCTCACCAGTTCAGCCGGCATGCGAACCAACACACGCACGGGTCGCGGACTCATCGGCTCGGTCGCAGACGCCTCGCCTGCGCCACGGCACCCCTTTGGCACCGCCCGATTTACCGCCAGTGGGGAATTTCACCCCGCCCTGAAACAGCACTTGCAAGTGTAGCACCAGTAGGCTTTCGCGCAAGTATGCCAGGGGTAATTTGTGGCGGGGATCAGTTGCCGCAACAACCACGTTCCCCACCCATCCCAAAGTAGCGCGCCTTTCGCGCAAAGCGCGAAACAGCGAAGGGACACGTACTCCTATCGACCACGTCCTTCTACGCCCGCCGACCTCAAGGCCGTAAACGCAGGGAATCCGGGGGCGTGACGGGGGCTTCTCTCCGGAATATTCCGCAGGACGCAAAGAGGCTCCGCAGCGCGAAGCGCGATGCGGAGCCTCTTTGCATGTCCGAGGACGTTCCGGAGAGAAGCCCCCGTCACGCCCCCGGATTCCCGGTGGGAGTTCTAGACCTTGTCGGCCTTAGTACATACCGCCGCCCTGCTGACCAGCGGTAGCAGCAGCGATAGCGTCCTCAAGCTGAGTGTTCTTGGGCACATCGGAGACGGTAGCCTCGGTGATGAGGATCAGGCTGGCGACGGAAGCAGCGTTCTGCAGGGTGACGCGGCTGACCTTGACGGGGTCGAGGACGCCCATCTCAATCATGTCGCCCCACTCGCCGTTGGCAGAGTTGAGACCCTGGCCGGCGGGCAGCTCGGCAACCTTGTCGACCACGACAGCGCCCTCAAAGCCAGCGTTCTTGGCGATGGTAGCGACCGGAGCGGTCAGAGCCTTCTTGACGATGTCGACACCGATCTTCTCCTCGGGGTCGTCGAGCTCAACGGCGTCGAGCGCAGGAGCAGCATCCATGAAGGCGACACCGCCACCGGCGACAATGCCCTCCTCGACAGCAGCGCGGGTTGCCTGCAGGGCGTCCTCGACGCGGTGCTTGATCTCCTTGAGCTCGGACTCGGTAGCAGCGCCGACCTTGATGACGGCAACGCCACCGGAGAGCTTGGCCAGGCGCTCCTGGAGCTTCTCGCGGTCGAAGTCAGAGGTGGTGTTCTCCATCTCACCCTTGATCTGAGCGATACGAGCGTCGATGGCCCCCTTGGAGCCAGCGCCACCGACGACGACGGTGTTGTCCTTGGAGATGGTGACGGACTTAGCGGTACCGAGCATATCAGCGGTGATGTCAGCGACCTTCACGCCCAGCTCGTCCAGGGCAGCCTGGCCACCGGTGAGGACGGCGATGTCCTCGAGGATGCGCTTGCGGCGATCGCCGTAGCCCGGGGCCTTGACGGCGCAGACGTTGAGAGCGCCACGGATCTTGTTGAGGACCAGGGTAGGCAGAGCCTCGCCGTCGATGTCCTCAGCGATGATGAGCAGGCCACGGCCAGCGCGCTGGACAGCCTCGAGAACGGGCATGATGTCTTGAACGCTGGAAATCTTCTGGTCGGTGATGAGGATGTACGGATCCTTCATCACGGCCTCCATGCGGTCGTTGTCCGTGACGAAGTAAGCGGAGACATAGCCCTTGTCGAACTGCATGCCCTCGACGGTGTCGATGGTGATGTCGAACGTCTGGGAATCCTCGACGGTGATGACGCCGTCCTTGCCCACGACCTCCATGGCCTCGGCGATCTTCTCGCCGACCTCGGGGTCACCGGCGGAGATGGTACCGACGGAAGCGATCTGCTCCTTGGTCTCGACCGGCTTGGCCTGCTTCTTCATCTCGGCGACGGCGGCGTTGACGGCCTTGTCGATGCCGCGACGGATGGCCAGCGGGTTAGCGCCAGCGGCGACGTTGCGCAGACCGTCGTTGACGATGGCCTGAGCGAGCAGGGTTGCGGTGGTGGTGCCGTCACCCACGGTGTCGTTGGTCTTGGTAGCGACCTCCTTCACCAGCTGAGCACCCATGTTCTCGATGTTATCCTCGAGCTCGATCTCCTTGGCGACGGAAACGCCGTCGTTGGTGATGGTCGGGGCACCGAACGTGCGCTGCAGCGCAACGTAGCGACCCTTGGGGCCCATGGTGACGGTAACGGCGTCGGCCAGAGTGTTGACGCCCTTGGCAAGCTTAGCGCGGGCATCGGTGTTGAACGTAATGTTCTTTGCCATGGTAGGTAATCCTCCAAAAGAAATGTGACTCGCGCCGCCGCTACCGAGTCCTATGCGGCGGGCGCGTTCAAAGACGAATCAGAGATTCTGACGAGACTAGGCCTCGACGACAGCATAGATGTCGTCGGCGCGCATCAGCAGATACTTCTCGCCGTCGACCTTGACCTCGTTGCCACCGAACTTACCGTAGATGACAACGTCGCCGACCTGAACGTCCATGGGGATGCGCTCGCCCTTGTCGTTGACCTTACCGGCGCCAACGGCAACGATGGTGCCGCGCTGCGGCTTCTCCTGAGCGTTGCTGGCGATGTACAGACCAGAAGCGGTCTTCTGCTCGGCCTCGTCGGGCTTGACCAGGACGCGATCTGCAAGCGGCTTCAAAGACGACATGCTTGTTTCCTCCTTTGTGGGCCGCGCGGTCATGCCGCGCGGGTTAACCCTTTTTGTTTGCGTACGCGTTGAATGGTACCCACGAATGGCGGGTTATACAACACAGAGTCAAAAAATCTTATTTTTTGGCACTTAGATTTTCTGAATGCCGGGGGATAACTTGTGCGCGCCACACGGGAGACGGGTTAACTAATTCGGGCCCGGCATTCAGAAAAGTCAGTGCAGCAAAATGGCGATGCGGATAGCGGCATGGGCATGGTTTTCGTCGCGCGCACGGGTCCCCCAGGGAGCACCGTACATTTTTGGGAGTATTCAGCAGACCAGGACGATTGCATACGCACCGGACATTCCTTATTGGTCCCAAGGATGCTTTCAGCGGGCGGTTTTGGTCGGTGGGCAGACCCCGTTGGGGCAAATAGGCGTACTTCGCGCCGTACCAGACCACAAAATGTCATCGAGCTCCGCGATACTACCTGACTGCAGCGGCGCCGGCGGGGCTTGCGATGCTGAATACTCCGTTTTTTGCACGGCCCAGGCGGGGGTACATCAGGACCAGAAAGAACATCCCAGCCCATTTATGCAATCTGTAATGGAAAGTATGCAAAACACCAAGAGACCTCATTGCTGATGTCCAAATTGAGCGCGTGGGGGCAGCGGCACCCCACCCCACGCTCAAATCAAGCAGAGCAGGGACGCTCATAGCGAGTCCCCACCGATATACAAACGCGGCTCGAGCGCCATCCCAAAATAGGCTGCCCGAGCCGCGTTTAACGGTACGGCATGATTATTAGCGCTCGTAAATCAAGTTGCCTGCCAGGTAGGTTGCCTGAACTTTGGTGTCTTGGAGCTCTTGGGGGTCAATGGTGAGCGGGTTTTGGTCCAGGACTACCAAGTCGGCGTATTTGCCGGGCTCTAGGCTGCCGAGGTTTTGCTCGTCGCCCGCTGCGTACGCGCTACCAAGCGTGTAGTTGCGCAGGGCCGTTGCCGCATCGATGCGCTCGCTGGGGAGCCAGCCGCCCTCGGGCCAGTGGCTGCGAGGGTCTTGGCGCGTAATAGCCGTGTAGAGCACGTTCATGCTGGTAACGGCCGTGATGGGGCTGTCGGTACCAAAAGCTTGGCGGATGCCGCGCTGCTTATAGGTCGCAAACGGCCACATGATGCGGCTGCGTTCCAGGCCCAGGTCGCGCTCCGGGCCACCCGGGTCGAGCGTGATGTGGCAAGGCTGGCTCGAGGCAATGACGTTGAGCTTGCGCAGACGATCGATGTCCTGAGGCAGCAGATTCTCCAAATGCTCAAGCGTATTATGACCGTGCTGGGGCAGGCCGTAGAGCTCTGCCGCCTCCTCAAAGATATCGAGTGCGGCATGGATGGCACCGTCGCCGATAACGTGGATGCGCACGGTGTGGCCGCGCTCGGCTGCCGCCAGAACCAACTTGCGCATGCGCTCGACAGGAACCGTCAGGCGCCCCTGGTCACCCGGGAAGCGCGGGTTAGTATAGGGCTCAGTGAGGTATGCGGTATGCTCGCTCGACACGCCGTCGAAGAACTGTTTAAATCCTGGCGCCGAGAGCAGCGCGTTGTTTGCGTAGCGGGTCTGGAGTTCTTCCAAGCGCGATTGGTCATCCAGCAGCGTGGGAAACAGATGGGCGCGGATGCCCAGCTTGCCGGCGGCCTGCAGCCTGTCGTAAACATCGTCGCGAATAAAGTCGCAGCCCGGCATGGGCATGAGCGACATATCACAGATTGAGGTGATGCCTTGCTCGGCCATACGCTTCATCTGGTCGCCGTAAGCGCTCGCGATGCGGTCCTCGCCCAGCCATTCCAGGCAGCGCGGCAGCAGCTGCATAGCAGCTGCCTCGTGGGCAATACCCGTAAGCTCACCGTTTGAGTCTTTGTCGTAACTGCCACCCGCCGGAGGCTCGCTGTCACGCGTCACGCCGAGGGCTTCGAGTGCGCGGCTGTTGAGCCACAGCGTATGCCCATCGCCCGAATACATAACACAGGGGCGACCGGGGAAGGCGGCGTCGAGGGAGGCCTTGGTAGGATGCTCGGGCGGATCCCAGCGGTAATCGCGCCAGCCCTGGGTCACGACCCAGGCGTCGTCGGGCAGGCCCTGGGAAAACTCGAGCGCTTGCTGCACCAGTGCCGCCTCGGACGTGCCCATATCCATGAGCATATACGGCGAGGAACCGACCGAGGTATGGAAGAAGTGCAGATGAGCGTCATGGAAACCGGGGCAGACAAACTGCTCGCCGTAATCGACCACCGGCGTGGCGGCAGGTGCGGCGGCAATCACGTCATCGGGCGCGCCGACAGCGACGATGCGATCGCCCGCGATGGCGATCGCCAACTCGCGGGCGGTATCGATGCCGTCTTGCGCGGTAAAGACGTTCTTGGAGCGAATAATCCGATCGATATGTCGCATGGGCATCCCCATCTCTGGCAGGTAATTCAACACCCCCGAGTGTACTCCCCCGCCCTTGTAACAAAACCCCAAGCGGCAAACGGCAACTTTACCAGCCCTAGCGGCAGGTGGCATACTGGAGAAAGCCTGTACGATTTTGCGATCAACCCAGCAAGGAGCAAATCGACCATGACGAAGACCAAGGCACAGCAAATTATGGCGGCAACCGAGGTTCGCGCAGCAGACGACGTCACCGCGGCCATCCAGGATATCGCCGCCGAGTTTGAACCCTACATCATCAAGCAGCGCCGGCACTTCCATAAGCACCCGGAGTTGAGCCTTGCCGAGGAGCGCACGACTTCCGACATCGCCAACCAGCTCGACGCCATGAATATCCCCTACGAGCGTCCGCTCAAGACGGGCCTGGTGGCGACGCTTCGCGGCACCGCGCCGGATGCCTACCGCGAGGACGGCACGCCGCGCCGCCGCATCCTGCTGCGCGCCGATATCGACGCCCTGCCCGTCACTGAGCAGACCGGCGAGGAGTTCGCCAGCGTCAATGAGGGCTGCATGCACGCCTGCGGTCACGACTGCCATATCGCCATGATGCTCGGCACGTTGCAGATTCTGCGCCACATGACCGATGACATCCACGGCGAGATTCGCATCGTATTCCAGCCCAGCGAGGAAAACGGCCAGGGCGCCAAACTCATGATTGGCACGGGTGTGCTCGACGGCGTCGATGGCGCCTACGCCGCGCACATCTGGAGCGAGGTCGACGCCGGTACCGTAAGCTGCGAGCCCGGCCCACGCATGGCAAACACCGACTGGTTCCGCATCGACGTCCGCGGCACCTCGTGCCATGGCGCCATGCCCCAGCGCGGCCACGACGCCGTTATGGTTGCGGCAGAGATCGTCAACGCCCTGCAGACCATCGTCTCGCGCGAGATTAGCCCCTACGAACCCGCCGTCATCACCGTCGGCGAGCTGCACGGCGGCACCGCGCGCAACGTTATCGCCGGCACGGCGTACCTCGCCGGCACGGTGCGCACCTATGGCGACAAAACGCATGAGGAGATGCCCGAGCTTATGCGCCGCATCGTGGAGCACACCGCGGCAGCCCTGGGCGCAGAGGCCGAACTTACCGACTACACCATCGCCAACTACAAGGTCGAAAACGATGCCGCCTCGAGCGAGCGCTGCCGCCAAGCTGTGCTCAAGTGCCTGGGCCCCGCAGGCGAGGGCCATTACCGCGGCACGCTTTCGGGCGAGGACTTCTCGGAGTACCTGCGTCGCGTGCCAGGTGTGCTCGCCTTTGTCGGCGCGCGCAATCCCCAGATCGGCGCCACCTATGCCCAGCACTCCTGCTTCTATAAGATCGACGAGAGCGTGCTCGCCAAGGGCTCCATGGTAGCCGCTCAGTATGCCATCGACTTTTTGGCCGAGCCCACGCAAGAAGAGCTCGACGGCCCCACGATCGCCGCGGTTGCCGAGACCAATCCCGACCTGGCAGCCAAGCTGCGCTCTGCCAAGGCAACGGCCGCCGAGGCCCGCGACGCCATGCACGATGCCCGTACCGCCCGCCATGCCGCAATCAAGGGCATCCACGATGCGCGGGCTGCCGCTCGCCACGAGGAGAAGCATGGCGAGTAGCCGTCACGCCCACCCATAACAACCTGGCTAGAGCAAAGCGGGGGCGAACGTTATCTCAACGTTCGCCCCCGCTTATGTGTCGACCGCTTTTCTAGCGCGTCCTCCGTCACGACAGGTAAGAGTGAAGAATGGTGAGCCAGCGTGGGGTTTCGAAGTGGATGATATCGGTGGGAACTCCGGCGGGAGCGTGACCACCAAAGAGCAGGCCCGCGTCTGCCGGGTTGATAAGGCGCACGATCCATACGGCAACGACCAGCACGCACAGAACAATAACCGCAATGTCGATGCCGCGCTTTAGCTTGCTCGACGTCACCTCCTCGCGCACGAACGCGAGCACAAACGCAATCGGCACCACCCAAAACAGTGGATGATAAGCGAAGGCCGCCGCAAAATCGAGGCGCAGTGCTGCCAGCCAGGCCCTCGTCATGCCACATCCCGGACAAGGGATGCCCGTCATCAGGCGAAACACGCAGCCAATATCGAGCAGGTAGAGTGCGAGCCAGGCGACAAAGAGCACACCGATGCAAGAAAGGGCGCGGCGAATGAGTTCCGCCGCGCCCTTATGTCCCTGGGAGCTGTTCACGCCGATCTTATCGTTAGGCACGAGCGCCAAGACGGACGTTGTAAGCCGTTGCCATGGCATTGGTATTCTTGATGATGATGTTCATGGCAAAGATGGGGCCAAGGCCGCACAGCAGCGCGCCGACGATCTGCCACATAAGAACGGTGGTACCGTTCTCCTGGAACATCAGGCCATAGCGAGGAGCATTAGCCTGCAGGCGGTTGCCGATCTTGTAGTACCAGTAGAGTGCGTAGAAGCCGCAGGTCACGAACGACAGCAGGATAAATGCTGCCAGACCCGGCGTGGAATCGCCGTCGTCCTGGCACATGACATTGATGTCGCGAGCGAGGCAATAGAGGAAGTAATATGAATAGATGCCGCAGGTCACGATGGAAAGCAGGAGCCAGCCGATCACGCCACGGTCGGTTTTAATCGGAGCATAGCCCATCGGGGCAGGTGCAGGCTGCTGAGCATACTGCTGCTGACCGGTGTACTGCTGCTGGCCGGTGTACTGCGGCTGAGGCTGAGGCTGAACTGCCTGAACCGGAGTGGGCTGAATCTGCGTGGGCTGCGGAGCAGGCTGGGGCTGAGGTACAGGCTGCGGCGCGGGCTGCGGAGCAGGAGCAGCGGAAGCCGCACCGACGGCAGAACCGCAGACGGGGCAGAATTTGGCATCATCCGAAATGGGAGAACCACAAGTGGGACAGAACATAAGCTTCTCCTTTTCCTAAGGCGTTGCACGCCTTCAAACCTTACATGACTATGTTCTCAACAATAGCCGCGACGTTGTTGCGCAACATTGACCAATTTCCGAGAAATTTTGCTGCAACCGTTTTCCCAGGCATTTTCTTGCTTTCGCAGTAGAAAAAGGCACCCCGGGCTCAGTTGCCCAGGGCGCCTCGACCGACTATTCGGTTTGATTGTTTTCGGCAGCAGGATTATCGCCCGGCTCATCCGCCGGCGTGGCAACGGCATTCCAATCGGGTTCCGCAGGCGTCGCCTCGGGCGCAGGCGCGGGTGCCGGGGCAGGTGCCGGAGCAGGTGCAGGCGCGGGTGCCGGGGCAGGTGCCGGAGCAGGTGCAGGCGCGGGTGCCGGGGCAGGGGCAGGCGCAGGGGCAGCACCAGTGGCGGCCGTGGGATTGAACTCCGCAGGAGCAGGCTTCTTCTCACCCGGGAGCACGAACGTCAGGACATCGTCGGTATCCTCATCGGCCCACTCGCTGGCATGGCGCGCGGCCCAGTAGCCAACGGCACGATATTTGAGCATCGTGCCAAACACATTCAGGAACACGGTGACAAAGGCGATGATCATCAGGAACAGGATGAGCGTAATGCCGCCACCCTCGATGATAGCCTCAAGACCCGAAGGACGAGAATAGTAGCCGTAGTAGCCATAGCTGCTAATGCCCAGCGCGGCAACAAAGCCAAAGATGGCGGTGAAAATCCAGGTGATGATATTGGAAACAATGCCCGTCAAAAACTCGGGGAGAATCGAGGCGCAGAACAGCTTGCCCAGGTTGGCCTTATAGGACTTCCAGACCTTCTCGAGCGAAAACGCGCTTTCCACGCGGCCGGCGACTGCAAAGTGCATCACGGCAGCGTCACCAAACATCTTAAAGAAAATGCCCAACACCGCCGATACGATCATGGCAAAGACAAGCAGACCCATCGACCCGATGAGTGCGCCCTCGAGGCCGCTCGAACCGAAGTAATAGTACGAACCAACGGCACCGATCACAGCGCTCTCAAGCACCGAGAACACCACGCCAATCACCGGAATAATGGCCACGAACCCGAGCACGTTCGTAATGACAGACGAGAAGATGCCCAGCCCAAAGGAGGTCGAGCGCAGCAGCGGACGCTCCATGCCGTTATCGTCCTTGAGCGACAGGTCGCGACCCCACTCGATAGCAAAGCCAGCGCCGCACACGCTTGCCACGTAAGCGAGCAAAAAGCCAATGGCCGCCGCGATGCCACCGATAACGGGGATAAACAGCACCAGCACCGAGACAACACAGATCAGCGCCGGCAAAAAGGCGATTTGGCATACGCGAACCAAGGCGCCGGGAACCTTAAGCATGTCGTTGAAGGCCTGAGCCATGCAACCCTTGGGCGCGTTCATAGCCGGCTGGGGCGCAACGAACGGCTGCGGCTGCGGCTGGGCAAACGGCTGACCCTGCGGCTGAGGTTGAGCTTGCGGAGCGGGACCGGCGGCCTTGGCCTCGGTATTAGGAGCACCGCACGCGCCGCAGAACTTGTCGTTATCGCCCATGGGGGCGCCACACTGCGAACAGAACATCGAAATCATCCCTTCGTATCTAGAGCGAATCACCTAGATCGCAAACGATGTCTTTGGCATCATTATCACCCAATGTGAGGACAAATACTCTTAGATGACGTATTTGCAACGCGCGAGGCGCTTTTCGATTGTTTGATGAGTGTGTCCGCGCTAGTTCGTGCCGCGGAAACCCTTGCCGACGATCTCGGAGCTATCGACGATAGTGATAAAGGCACCCGGATCAATCTCGCGAGCATAGCGACGCAGCTGCACGGCCTCGCGACGGCTCAGCACGCTCATGATCACCGTCACGCACTTGCCCGAGAAGGCACCGTAGCCGCGACTGATGGTCGCTGTGCGGTTGAGATGCTTGACGATAAACTCCTCGACCTTAAGGGGCTCGGAACAAATGACCGTGCAGACTTTGCGCAGATGAATGCTCTCGATGGCTTTGTCGACCACAAGCGTCTTGGCAAACAGGCCGAGCACGCAATACAGACCGACACGCGGGCCATACAAAAAGGCCGCGATGGCCACGATGCCGATATCGACCAACAGCAGTGCGCGACCAATCTCGAGCGTGGTGCGGCGTTTGAGGATCATAGCGAGAATGTCCGTGCCGCCCGTCGAGGCGCCAATATCAAAGACAATGGCGCTGCCGAGCGCCGGCAGGATCACGGCAAAGCACAGGTCAAGCCACATATCGCCCGTCATCGAGACATCAGTCGGGATAAAGAGCTCAAACAGCGAAACATAGGCGGACAGCGCAAACGAGGCGAAGACGCTCCACAGGATTGCCTTGCGCTCCAAAAAGATAAAGCCCAAAACGACGAGAACCGCGTTAATAATCCACATAAAGACGCCGACGGGCAGGGTCGGGAACAGCGTGGACAGAATGACCGACACGCCCGAGGTGCCGCCAAAAGCAAAGTGATTAGGGGTTTTAAACGCAACGATGGCGAAGGCCGTAAGAATCAGGCCCAGATTGAGCTCGACAAAAAAGCGCGGGAAGCCCGGCTCCTGGCTGCGCTTTTGACCGGCACGCTCGCCGCGCTCGATATCGGTGCGATCGACCACGCGCTCCATCGGCACCACGGGAGGACGATGCATCTCCTCGGCAGCACGCGATGCCGCCTCTGCCGCGGCGGCCTCAATCGCCCATGCCTTGCTTTCTGTTTCGTGCTCGTCGGCCATTACGGCAACCCCTCGTTAACAATTTGGAAACAATGCGCCCATTAGGGTAACGCGGAACGCGACGATTGCAACCCCTAGTTAGACGAGCGGTATGCCTACATCGGGGGGCATACAAATAACGGCCGGCCACGCTTTTGCTTACGCGGTCGACCGTTTAACGTTTTCGCAGATAAAACCTGCCAAAACAAACTTGTCCCTTTTTGGAAGGTTATTCGTGCTGGCTGGTGCGGTGCTCGTACTCCTCGGGGGTGATGACGTCCTCGATGCGCAGGTTGACGCCCGCCACCTCAAGGCCGGTCATCGCGGCAAGGCGCTCGGTGACACGTGCCTTGACATCGTCGAAGATCGCGGGCGCATAGGCGCCGTACTCGATAATGACGGAGATGTTGACGACCACACGATTGTCATCGGTGACCTCGACCGTCACGCCCTTGGTCAGATTCTCGGCACCAAACTGCTCCTGCACAAAGTGCATGAGGTTACCTTTCATGCCCAGAACGTGCGGAACTTCGCGGGTGGCCATGGCGACGATCTTCTCGATCACACCGTTGGAATAGGTCAGCGAGTCCTCGGACTCGTCCGCTTCCTCGTCGTCCTCATCCTCATCGGACTCGACCTCGACAAGAGCCTCGTCCTCGAGCGTCACATCCTCGGCTTCGGCGACGACCGCCTCGTTCTCCTCGAGCTCGGTATCGGCTACATCGACCTTCGTATTATAAGCCATGGTTCCTCCTTATGCCTGCCGCGGATGCGACAGTCGAATACATATTAGCGGCCGCTAAACAGACGGCCGAAGAAGTTGACGATCCCGTTCTCGCCGTCGCGAATTTGGCCGATCACGGCGCCGATCAGCACGAAGAATGCAATGACGAGCGTGTCCCACAGGCCGAGCGTGAGCACCAACACGGCGAGGATAAAGCCAGCGACGGCACCGAGCGTGGTGTTGGGATGACGCACAGCATAGCTCCAGATGGCAGCGCCCGTACCCTTGATGAGACCCATAGCCTCGTCAAAATCCGCGGCTGCCGCGTCTTGTAACTCAGTTGCCTCTGCTTTGGAATCAACAGGTTCGCTCGCCGGCGTGGCGCTCTGGTCAATCGTCAGGCGCGGCGTACGAGCGGTCTTATCTTGATTGGTATCACTCACCGGAAACCTCCACGGTCTGGACGGTAGTCTTGGACGGCAAAAAACGGACGCGCGTGGTCGTACCCGGCGTGCCAAGCATGGTGTCGCAAGCTTCCTCGATGCGCTGCTGCATCGCGGTAGCCAGAGATGCCACGTCCTTATCGTCAAGCGCGATAGCCTCGACCTTAAAACGGACGTGCGAATCGTCGGAACCTTGGACGCGGGCCTCGACATGCTCGATCATCACGCGATCGTCGCGCTCTGCAGCAGCCCTGGCGCACGAAGAAAGCGCCGCGAGCGTGACCTCGATATTGCGCTCCCCCGCCGGATGCACGCAGGACGGCTCGCGACGAGCAAACATCAGGCGGAAGAAGCTTACCAGCACGCCAATCGCCACAACTCCGCCGCATGCCGTCACAACAATGCGCGGCATGGGGTCGCGCATCAGCAGCATAAAGCGATACGTATACGGCCCCCAAAACTGGCAGACAAGCGTACCCAGCGCCACGATGGTGGCGGCAAGATACACGATCGCTAGGGCTCGTTTGAGTACGCGCACGCGGCGCTCCCTTCAAATCTCGGCTCTCGAAATGCAAAACGGTTCGCATCATTATAAAAGAGCCGGGTCCGGTGCTCTACGCACGCGGATCCGGCTCATCTATTCCACGAGGCTTGCATGCTCGCTTCATTATGCCCAGATATGCACGGCTTAACCCGTGCGGGCGCTACTCCTCCTCGAGGGCAGCAATGACCTCGTCGGTCATGTCCATGGTGCTGTAAACATCCTGGACGTCGTCGAGCTCCTCAAGACGGTCGATGAGGCGCTGAACCTTCTTGGCGTCGGCGCCGGAGACCTCGGTCGGGGTGGTCGGGACCATGGTGGTCTCGGAACCCTTGACCTGGACGCCCTGCTCCTCGAGCGCCTTGGAGACAGCCATGACCTCGTTGGCAGTAGTCCAGACGATCCACTCCTCGCCGGCGTCCTCGTAGTCCTCGCCACCGGCCTCGGCGATGGCCATCATGAACTCATCCTCGTCACCGGCAGCACCGTTGGCGATCATGGTCTCCTTCTTGGCGTTCTCGTCCAGGATCTCCTTGGCGACGACGATCTGGCCCTTGCGCTCAAACTGGAAGGCGACGGAGCCGGAGGTGCCCAGGTTGCCACCAGCGTGGGAGAAGGCGGAACGGACATCAGCGGCGGTACGGTTGCGGTTGTCGGTCAGGCAGTCGACGTAGACGGCGACACCGGCGGGACCGTAGCCCTCGTACACGATGTTCTCGTAGACGGCAGCGTCGGCACCCGAACCAAATGCCTTGTCGATAGCGGACTTGATCTTGTCCTTAGGCATGGACTGAGCCTTGGCCTTGGCAACGGCAGCGGCGAGGCTGGCGTTGTTCTCGGGCAGCGGGTCACCGCCGAGACGGGCAGCAACGGTGATGTTGCGGCTGAGCTTGGAGAAGAGGGCGGAACGCTTGGCGTCCTGCGCGCCCTTACGATGCTTGGTTGTGGCCCACTTAGAGTGTCCGGACATACGTGTCTCCTATCGGTTTCGACCTAAAGCCCAGCGCAGATGCTCGGGCAATATAAACAAACGTCGTTATGATATACCTACTGGCCTGCGAGATAAACCCCAAAATGAAGGCGTCGTGATGATGGCCCCTTTGGCGCAAAGAAACCTGACCCCAATGCACCAAGTTAGAACCAGAGGAAGTCGCTGCGGGTGACGGTGGCGCCGATGGCGAAGGGCATGCAGGCGATGACCGGATACAGGTAGCGCATGTAGGTCGATCCGTTACACGGACCAATCAGGCACACGGCAAGCACGCCCAACAGCGGCACCCAGATCGCCAGCGCACGCCATGAATGACGACGCAGCAGGTAGACCACCACGGCGATCATGATCCACACATAGGTGGCCGAGCTCATGGTGAGCGAGATAAACGGGATGCGCTGCACCGCCACGCGGTACAGGTTGATCAGGTGGTCGCACCAGCGCACAACCTTGCTATCGACCGGATGGAAGTCGAAGTACTTGAGGTTATCGGGCTTTGCCATTATCTCGGCACTGCGCGCCGTGCTGTAGACCCACGCATCGCGGGCACTCGGATAAAAGTAGCCGTAGTAGTTATTGATGAGCGCCGAGATATAGCACTCGGGATCCTTTTTGAACATCTGGGCCCACACCTCAAAATAGGCCTTGATGTCCTCCTGCGAGGCGTACTCGTTAAAGCAGTTCTTGACGGCATCGGACTTATCTGGGTTGTAACGGCGGCCCAGATTCTCGTACTTGAGCACACGGTCGATCACGGCGCGCTCTTCGTCGGTCACCAAGCCGTCGCAAGGAGCCTCCACGACGGTGCCGTCCTCCTTAACCGTGGGATTGACGCCCGAGTTGAGGCCATCGTGCTTTTGGACGAAACGAGCCGTCTGCTGGAACGGAATCGAGAGGATTTCGCGCTTGGAACCAGGCGTGATGTCGTGCACCGGCATAAAGACCTTAGTGAAGTACATATTAGAGGCAAGGCAGAGCGCAAGCACCGCAAGAACTCCCACCCAGCGGAAACGCGGCGTGGCGCCCGAAGTCGCAGCACCAGCCTGCTTGGCTGCACGATGAGCCACATGCGCGTCCCACGCGCAAAACGCCGCCGCGATCACGCATGCCGCCAGGGAAAACACCAGGCCGCCATTGCGCAGAAACGTGGAACCCATGGCGCCCAGAGCGAGCAGCAGCCAGTCGTGGCGCGCAAAGAGCACAGGCCTCTGTTCGCCTGCACGCTCGACATTGGCATCGCGACGGGGCAGGCCGCAGGCCACGAGCTTCACGGTCTGCACCAACAGCACCAAAAACGCGTCGGCAAACAGCACGTCTTTGGTAAGCAAGGCCGCGTAGTTGGAGAACATGGGCATAAACACAAAGAACAGCAGGATTACGCCGCGGACCGGCAGGCTCACGCCCAGCTTGCGCAGCGACGAGATGGAATAGGCCATGCAGGCGGCCGTAATGACGAACTGAGCGCAGGTGTAGATGGCAAGACCTGCGTTGGCGCTGTTGAACAGTGAAAGCCCCAGCTGGACGCACGAACCGATGATAGCCGTATGCACCACGGGGTGATGTCCGTTGAGCAGCACATTGGGATTGAGCAGACGCAGGTAGTCACTCGTGCCGTTGGGGTAGTTGAACCACTGGCGAATCTGCGCACCCGTATCTCCCATAAAAAGGCCGGGCAGCGAAGCGATGAGCGTGGGCGCCCAGGCGACCATAAGCACCAGGAAGGGCCCGGCAAAGGGATGGACCGAGAGCACGGCGTGAGCCACACGCCATACGCGGCCAAAGTGCGCTTCAGAAAACGGAATGCGCCGAGAGCTCAGCCAATCTAGACACTCAAAAGCCAGATAGAAGGCAACGACCGCCAAGAGCATCCAGCCCGCACCGCCTATCCAGGCACAGATAATGCGGGCCTTGTCGCCGAGCACGATCTCGGCCGAATCGGTGAGGTCGTAGCTGCGGCCAAACACCATGCAGACGGCAAAGAACAGCGACGGAAGGATCACCGAGGGACGCCAGGCGTCGCCGCGGCCAAAGAATACGTAGCGAAACGGCAGCGTGAGCAGGCAGGCAAGCGCAAGCAGCATGACCGCGTCGGTATGGCCGGCAAACGAGAGGAGCACCTCGTAGCACACGTACAGCATGCCCGAGGCTTTGGGGTCAATTGCCAAGACTGCGTTGCTCGACACCGGGGCGGGATCGATGGAAAACGCCGTGGTCGCCAACAGCGCGAGCAAAAATGCGATGAGCGTCTGCTTGGCGGGGTAGCGCTTAAACCAGACGATGCGGGCAGCGTCGCGCGCAGCCGTTGTGGAGAGGTCGGAATCCTTCACAGTCCGAAAGCCTTTCTAGAAACCTATCAAACTCGGCAAGACCACCACAAAGGTGCCTGTCCCCTTTGTGGTGGTTTTGGTGGTTAGGCGTCCAGGTAGACGCGCTGGGGCTGGTTGCGGCGACGGGCGAAAATGATGAGCGCCAGGCCGGCGATCACGAGCGGCAAACTCAGCAGCTGACCCATGGTGATAACGCCTCCCAGCAGATAACCCAGCTGGGCATCGGGCACGCGCACAAACTCAATGAGGAAGCGGACGATGCCGTAACCCATCACAAACACGCCCATAAACGTGCCCTGGGGTAGCAGCGGTTTTTTGCGGCTGAGCACCTGCAGAATGCAAAAGAGCACAATGCCCTCGAGAAATGCCTCGTAGAGCTGGGAGGGATGGCGCGGCATATCGCCCGCGGTGCCGCCAAAGATCACGCCCCAGGGCAGATCGGTCGGCTTGCCCCACAGCTCGCCGTTGACAAAGTTGGCGCAGCGCCCCAGGCACAGGGCCAGCGGAGCACCGATGACCGCGAGGTCTGCCAAAGTCCAGGCGTCGAGCTTGTACATGCGGCACACGATGATGCCGCCCAAGATGCCGCCCACCAGGCCACCGTGGAAGCTCATGCCTCCCTCGTTGGTGGCAAAGATCTCGAGCGGGTGGGCCAAATAGTAGCCATCACCGTAAAAGACGACGTAAAACAGGCGCGCGCCGATAATAAGGCCAAAGACCGCGCCGACCACGACGCTCGTCAGGTCATCAATCGTAATGTCGAAGCCCCAACGACGTTGCGTGCGGTACATAACGACCGCCGTGAGCAGAGCGCCGACCACGTAGGCCAGACCGTACCAGTAGATGGTGATGGGGCCCGCCGAGATCGCGACGGGATCAAGCATATGGTAGAGGTCGTTGAGCATATCGATCCCCTGCTCCCTACATACAAATGCGGCCGCGGGCCTTACGCTCGCAGCCGCATATTTGGGCGTAACGTCTATGCGGAGCGTACCGTCCGCAGCTTTCGCATCTTAGAACGGTGCGTACTCGTCGTACAGGTCCTCGGCCTCGCCGGAAGCATTGACCTGCTCAACGCGGGTAACGCCGGGCACGTGCTCCTTCAGGATGCGCTCGATGCCCATGGAAAGGGTTAGCGAGCTCATGGGGCAGCCGGCACAGGCGCCCTGCAGCTCCAGCTTGACGACGCCCTCGTCGTCGACGCCCACATACTCCATATCGCCACCGTCGGCCTGCAGGTTGGGGCGAATCTCTTCAAGAACCTTCTTAAGCAGCTCTTCGTTAACAGCCACAGGGGCTCCTTTCTCACAACAACGCGGGCACGCCCGCGGACAGAAGCTATGTTACTACAGCCATGTACCCGCTCACGAGCCGTCCATGCGCGCAGACGCGACTTTCACGAGTAGTCAATTTGGGACGGGGCTCTTTTGGCTGTTTTGCCGCCAGCTGGCGTTGGCACGCGCTACTGCTGAGCCTGTCCCCCGGTACCAATCTGGACATCGACGATGACCTGGCGGTAGCTGATGCCGCAGGAGTCGAGAATGCGGCGGCTGATACGGCCGTCATCGGTGTCGGCATACTTGTTGTCCAGGTAGACGACCTCGCCCACGCCCACCTGCGCCAGGATCTTGGCGCAGTCGTGGCACGGGAACAGCGTGACGTAGACCGTGGAACCCTCGAGGTCTTTGAGCGAGCCGCGGTAGTTGAGCACGGCGTTTGCCTCGGCATGCACCACGTAGTTGTGCTTGTCCTGCAACGGGTCATCGCTCGTGCCCCACGGGAAAAAGTCATCGTTGAGTGCCGAGGGCGTACCGTTGTAGCCCACCGAAAGGATGCGGTGGTTGGTGTTGGCGATGCACGCGCCCACCTGCGTGTTGGGGTCCTTACTGCGGCGCTGCGCGGCGATGGCCACGCTCATAAAGAACTCATCCCAGCTAATAACGTCGCGGCGCTTGCCCGACGCAGTTTGATGAAGATCGTCCGACATGGCAGACACCTCCGAAATCGCAATAGTTTGACCTATTGTAGCAGGTGGAAGGCGGAGACGTTTTTGTCCCATCGCCCCCATCGCTACGCGCGACGGGGCTTTTGATTGATGTGGTAGAGCTCGGCGAGACCCCGCAGCGTCAGCGCATCGTCGACCGTCAGGCTATGGCCGACCAGCGCCGCAAGCGCCTCGGCATCGTCGCCAGTAATGACGATGGGCACATCGCCCTCCCCCGCGGCCTTGGTCGCGCGCATCTCGGCAAGCACCATGTCGAGCATGCCGTCGATGCGGGCAACCTCGCCCAAGACCACGCCCGAGCGCATGGCCTCACGCGTGTTGCGGCCGATGACGTGTGTCGGCGCCGAGGGCTCAACCTGAGGCAGGCGCGCCGCAGCGGCCGAGAGCGAACGGGCGCCGAGCGCCAGCCCCGGCGCGATAACGCCGCCGACAAAGGTACCGTGCGCGTCGATGACCTCGATATTGGTCGTGGTGCCCAGGTCGATCACAATGCACGGCGAGCCGTAGACGGCACGGGCTGCCACGGCGTCGGCGATGCGGTCGGGACCGATCTCGGCCGGGTCATCGTAGTGCACGGGTATGCCGGTCTTGAGGCCCGGCCCCACCGTGAGCACGCGCCCCGTGCAGGTACGGGAAAGTGCCGCCTTCCACGGGCGCTCGAGCGCCGGGACCACGCAGCTCAGCACAGCAGCCGCGGGCACAAGCGCACCCGGCATGCCCGCATCGGCCGCCAGTGCGGCCATGACCTGCACGAGACGCATGCGTGCCTCGTCTGCTGTGATGCTCGACGGCGTGGTGATCTCGCACGTCGCAAGCGGGCATTCCTGTGCCGCGGCCGAATCCTCGGCAAACAGGCCAAAGCGAATGAACGTGTTGCCCACGTCGACCGTCAATATATATGCGCACCCATTAAGCATCATCGGCGCTCCTTTCGTCTGCCCAGCAGTATATCCCGATGATTATTCTGGGACGGGGATTTAAAAATCATTGCGTACCTAATGATTTTTAAATCCCCGTCCCAGAATAATCATCCTTTGGCCGAGCCCGGGGTAGCTAAAAAAGCCCCGTCCCAAATGAGCTGCCGTGCGGCTATACTGGTGCGCGGTCGCGCGCGAGCTCACGCGGCGGCCCTTGGTAACCCGACTTCCCGCGCCGTATCCGTAACGGCGCTCCCGGGGGAAGCGGATATACGCAAAGGAGTTTTATATGAGCAATCCCTCGAACCGTGCCTCGATGCGCGGGCAACTCACGCTGCGCGGCGTCGTCATCGGCGTCCTTGGCTGCGTGATCATCACGGCGAGCTCGGCCTACACGGCCCTCAAGATGGGCGCACTCCCCTGGCCGATCATTTTCGCTGCCGTCATCTCGCTGTTCTTCCTGAAGCTCATGGGCAACGCCAGCCTCAACGAGGCAAACGTCACCCACACCATCATGTCCGCAGGCGCCATGGTCGCCGGCGGTCTGGCGTTTACCATCCCGGGCGCCTGGATGCTGGGCTATGCCGATCAGATCAGCTGGCTCGACATGTTTATCGTGGCACTCGCCGGCACCATCTTGGGCCTTCTGGCCACGGCACTCATCCACCGTCACTTTATCGTAGACGCCGCGCTTGAGTTCCCCACCGGCAACGCCGCAGCTCAGACCCTGCGCGCGACCGAGGCCGGCGGCAAGACCGGCAAGCAGCTCTTTGGCTCCATGGCCATCGCCGGCATCTACAGCGTGCTGCGCGACGCTCTGGGCGTGGTGCCCAGCATGCTGTGCACGCTCAATATCCCCGGCGTGACCTTTGCCATCTACAACTCGCCCATGTTGCTGTCCATCGGCTTTTTGGTGGGCTTCGCCCCCGTCGCGTTCTGGTTTGCCGGCGCGCTGCTGGGCAATTTTGGCATCATCGTCGGCGGCACCGCTGCCGGCCTGTTCGACGTTGCGACCGCGCAGGGTATCGTCAAGTCCCTGGGTATGGGCCTTATGATGGGCTTTGGCGTCGCCGTCGTCCTCAAGGACATCCTGCCGCAGGTCGCCGGCATCGTCCGTGGCCTCGCCGCCGACAGCTCCACCGACACCGACGAGCAGTCGCTCATCTCGGGCTCCCTTAAGCTCGACGCCGGTATCATCGGCCTGGGCGCTGCCGCCATCGCCGTGATCATCGCCATCGTGCTCGACCTTGGCCCCGTTCCGGCCGTCATCGTCACCCTGCTCACCTTTGTCACCACCATCATGAGCGCGCAGAGCTGCGGTCAGACGGGTATCGACCCCATGGAGATCTTTGGACTCATCGTCATGCTCATCGTTGCCGCCTTCGCGCAGCTCGCTCAGGTCAAGCTGTTCTTTATCGCCGGCATCGTGGCCGTAGCGTGCGGCCTTGCGGGCGACGTCATGAACGACTTTAAGGCCGGCGCCGTGCTGGGCACCAACCCGCGCGCGCAGTGGGTCGGCCAGGCCATTGGCGGCATCGTGGGCGCCCTGGTCGCCGCCGCCGTCATGGTCGCGCTCGTCACCGCCTATGGTCCGGACGCCTTCGGCCCCGACAAGAGCTTCGTTGCCGCGCAGGCAAGCGTGGTCGCCACCATGGTCTCGGGCATCCCGAGCGTGCCGTGGTTTGCGGGCGGCTTTATCGCCGGCATCGTCATGTACTGGCTCAGCATTCCGGCCATGATGATCGGCCTGGGCGTGTACCTGCCGTTCTATATGTCGCTCACGGCTTTCCTGGGCTCCTGCGTTAAGCTCGCCTACGACAAGTGGGCCGCACACCGCGACGCCGCTGCCGGTCTTTCGGACGAGGAGAAGGCCGCCAAGGATGCCGCCTTCCAGGAGCAGGGCCTGGTCGTCGCCAGCGGCCTGCTCGGTGGCGAGTCCATCGTCGGCGTTATCCTGGCGTTTGTCTCCGTTGGTTTGAGCCTGCTGGGATAAACCCAATAACAACGCACCCGTGCAGAGCGCGGGGTCGGAGACCATCCGGCCCCGCGCTCTTTGTATCTGCCGAAACCCTCAGCAGTACTCGCATGTAGCGTGTCTTCCTTTGCCTGCTCGCCTAAGTTCCATGTCAAGATGACTGCCCCGCCCGTCACGGTGTAGAGTACATGCTGCGAACGCACCCGCGTTCCTGCGGCAATACGAGGTGGACATGGAACTCGATAAACAACAGCTAAAGCGACTGCGCGAGCGCCATCATCGGCGCCATGGCATCCGCCCCGCCCACAGCGAGGCCATGGAGAACGCAAGCCGCTTTCTAAAGCGGGCATTCAACATTCGCGAGGGACGCGCGCCCTATCACGTGATTCGCAAGCGCTTTGTAAACGGGGCGCGCCTGACCGGCTCGCACCTGTGCATCCTCATCATCGCCATGCTCATCGCGAGCATCGGCCTCGATATCGACTCGGACATCGCCATTGTGGGCGCCATGCTCATCTGCCCGCTCATGGGCTCGGTCCTTGCCATGGCATACGGCATCGCCACGCTCGACCGCGAGATTGCCGTCGAGGCCATTGCCGGCCTCGCGCTGCAGATGGTCTTTTGCCTGATCACGTCCACGCTGTATTTTAAGCTTTCGCCCCTTGGCACCACCACGGCCGCCATCATCGATAACTCGACACCCACCGTATGGGACCTTGCCGTCGCGCTCGCGGGCGGCTTTGCGGGCGGGCTGGGTAACTCGCGCGACCAGGAGCCTTCGACGCTCATTGCCGGCGTAGCCGTGGCGACCGCACTCATGCCGCCCCTGTGCGCGGCGGGTTGCGGCATTGCCATCGCGAGCGGGTCGTTGTTCCTCTCGGCCCTCTACGAGTTTGGCATCAACGTCGTCTTTATCGCGCTGGCGGCCGAAGCCGTATTGCTTCTTTTGCGTGTACCGCTCAAGCGCGACCTCAACGGCGACGGCATTGTGACTGCCGAGGAAGATGCCGAGGTCGACGAGCTATCACGCAAGGTGCGCCGCCGCATCATTGTGGGCACGGTAGTCTTTGCCATCCCCTGCATCGTTATGACGGCGGGTTCCATTGGCTCGGCGCAGGCCGGCGTGCAGGACGGCTACGGCGTGACCGAAACCACGCGCGAGCTTGCGGCGGTGCTGCCAGGCTTTAAGGATTACACCGTCGCCGTCGAGGCCTCGGCCACCGAAGGCGATGAGGAAGGCATCGTCGAGCGCGAGATTGTCGCCCATGTGACAACGAGCGAGGCGCTTGGGGCACACGACCGCCGTATCGCCCGCAAGCTCATCGACCTCAACGTGCCCGAGCTCGATCGCGTGGAATTTGACGTAAAGTGATGCCGGCGCGGGATGAATGCTCGCACAGACGCAAGTTACGACGAGGCGCAGACGCGATACGGACACGAGCAAATAACGGGGTGCAGTTCACACTCGCGCCCCGCTCGCTGCTTTATTGCCGTGAATCAACTGTCCAGATCGACATCGCCCGACTCCACCGTAAACGCAGGTTTGGTGCTCACCAGATAAAATCGGGTCACTTTGCTATCTCTAAATAGATAGAGCTGGCCCCGCTCATGTCGGCGTGACCTATACGCCACGTGGACCGTACCGAATTCTTCGCCGTTTTCCTTCTTTAATATCAGGATGTTGGGGTCATCCGTACGCTTAAACTGCCCGTCAACGCAGCTGCCGTCTTTGTCGACCAGTTGCCACCGATGGTTATCCTCTTCAAGAAAGGCCAGGGTTTCCAGACTCGTCTTGTCGTCCCGATAGTAACCGTCAATGGCAAACCCTTCGGAAGCGCATTCCTGCATATAGGACGTTTCTCGGCTTATAGCAAACAGCCCTGTAGCGCCCAGGAGCACAGCCAGGCAGACCACTGCAAGGGTTATCGAAGTAGCACGGCAACCCATGTTAGCCAGACCAATACTTGTTGAACGGAGTGCAAAACATACTTGGTACCTCCGATATCAAAGCAAACGTCACCCGCGGCCCGCCGGCAAATATGTGTTTCTAACATTAAACCATATGGCTACGACTCGTTGGAAATAGGTTCCATAAACGGACAGTGATATACGGCGAAAGGCCACACTTATCCATTAACCCAGAGTTATGGAGGCCGTTTTTCATATTGCGAGACCGCGGTTTTCGGAAGTGCGGTGAAAAACTGAGCCCCGCCGACCAGACCGACTTTTTTAGCAACAAAACTGCAGGTCACAAGGGTGCAAAAGAGCAGTGTGCTCGGAGATTCAGAGTTTTTCCCCGCACTTCCGAAATCCGAGTCCGCGAAAGGCGCCGGCAAGGCCAATTACGCAACATGTATCCAGTAAAAACGGGTGGCAGCCGGTATGGCTGCCACCCGTTTTTCTCATACCAGCCTAAAGCGGGCATGTTACTTCTTAATGCCGCCCCCAGACGCTCGGCGACCGATGCCACGGCATCCTCGCTAACCGAATCGCAGGCAGGCGAAGGGCTGCGTGCAGATGATGTTGGGCGCACCGTGATCGATTAGGTCGAGCATCTCGGCCGTGAGCAGCCAGCCCTCGCCCATGTTGTTGCATACCGAAAGCACCGTGCGGGCTTTATCTGCCATGGTGCCAACACCTGAAGATTTTGAAGATTTTGTCCGTAACTCAAAGAGCTAGGATGTTGATAAAATCTAGAGACATCATGGCTAAAAGAGACGGACACACTGTCCCTGTTTTTCGCACGAGCAGCGCAAAAATAAGGCCCAGACAAAGATAGCCCCCCATCATTGCAATGATGTAATTTGTGGGCGCCCCAATTAAACACTGTTGAGTCACGAGAAGCAATGACCATAGCATCGATTGTATAAATGCCCTTATGCAAAACGGCCGAACTATTCCGACGATTGTGTATTCAAATAAAAATATGTACCTAAATAACAGCTCATGCAAAACTGAAACCGAACAGACCAATACCCATCTGGATATTGATTTTCCACCTATATCGAGCATAGAGGCCATAATAATAAATACGATGAAAATGAACTGCCATCCCAAAAGAATCCCACGCCGTTTGGGCTTATCACAAGAAACAGCGCCCCGAGTTGCAAAAAGATAGACTTCCAACGCACAAAAGAGCGCCCCTGTAGAGCACAGCCAAGCGGGGGATCCTTTTGCAATAACCCAAATAGCCCACGGCACGCTAGCAACCATCGTGCCCAGTAGATAACGTGCCCCCAGGCGCATTATTTCAGTCGCTTTTCCCAAGCTCTACCACCTCATCACTAGCATCTATTAGGTCCATATCGTGTGTAATTGCAATGACAATCTTGTGCTTTCGCATTTCCTTCATAGCTTTTATCAGAGCTTCTTTATGAGCAATATCGAGTGATGCTGTTGGCTCATCGAATAAATAGACGTCTGCCTTCTTTTCTAAGACCCGCCTAATTTCCAGTTGTTCCAGTTCCCCGGGAGACATTCCTCCGCACCTCTTCCTTTCGATAGAAGGAAAGTTTCTATCGCAAAGAATATCCTTTACTGATATCGGAGTTTGTTCAGCAAACGAAACTAGCTTCTGCCTAAGGAGCTCACAGTTGATTTCTTCTTGGGCCTTACCGTTGTAGGAAATAGTCCCAACGTAATCCGAATTGAAACAACCCATCAATAAGTACGCAAGGGTCGTTTTGCCCGAGCCATTAATCCCTACAAGAGCATAGAGCTTTCCTTTTTCAAACCTGACATTCAAGTTGCTGTAGAGACACTTTCCATTTAATGTAAAGCCGAAATTATGCAGTTCGATGTAATCGATCTCCAAGAGCTCCTCTCCAGCAGCAGCCGAAGGCAATTTAGAGGCATTTAGACGGGATATCGATGAGAAGCAGTCTTGTGCGCTGCTACCTATACCGTAGATTGACCTCACGGCAGATAGCATTAAAGCCATGTAGCTCGAAACAGCAACAAGTTGGCCTACACTCATGCTTCCATGCATTACATAAAAAGCCGAAATCAAAAGAATGGTCACCTGGGACGCAGCCGCAGCAAAGGAATCAGTTGCCTGAAATTTCGAAACGACACTTTGATAGGCGACTCCGGCGTGCAGCAAAGACGAAAAATAGCTATCTATGGATTTCAATGCTCTTTCGAACAGCGCATTAACATACAAAAATCTCTGATGCGCAAGTAGGGACTCCACTTTTCCGAAATACAGGGACTGCTCTTCCTTAAAGGTCAGACCTGAAACAAAAAGCGGTTTTTTAAATGAAGCATATGCAATTGTATACAAGATGCAAAATGTCACGGAAACCCAAAAGAGCGCTGTGGAACATCCATAGAGAAAAAATAAACTGATACCTAGCTGGACAAGCGCAAGGAGTACCGTCTGGAGCATCGACAATCCGAAGGACGCCACAGTATTGGCATCTGAACAAATCTGTTGAGTTTTTTCAGCAGACTCCTGCTCAAAAAACAACTCAAAAGGCATCCGCACGAGCTCATCGATTTTTCTTCGAGCAATCGAGAATGCAGCCACGGTCGTTATCCGCATTGAAAGAAGGGTGCTTAAATAGCTGACAACAATATCGATTAATGCCGCGAAACCAATTAACGCACTGTCAATCATAATAGCACCATAAGGAGCTTTTTTAGATATATTATCAACCAGAGCGCTCGTGAGCAGCGGGGATACAGAGGTCATCATTCCAGATATTATTAAGCACAACGTTAAGGCTATAACCAGAAGCAATTGGGAAGAAAACCCAAGTCTGAAATATGGCAGATAGTCGAAGATCGCCGTTGAATCCGCATCACTTCTTATGCTTGAGATCATAGGCCGCCCTCATTACTTTTATACAGTTCTTTCTTGCGGATACACAGCTTGTCTTATTTTCATACAGCCTGGTGAAGGGACAGCCACCCATGCACATAGGAAGAAGTGAGCAGTTAAGGCATTCTGAATCTGAACAAAAGTCGTAAGCATTCCATATGGAAACTTCGGATGCGCTACTCGTTACATTTTCAAAGATGCTCCCATAGCTTCTGTCGGAATATCCTATTTCATTCCAGCATTTATATAAGGAACCGTCTGGTCCAATAACTTCTGAATATTTATTGACGGCTCCGCATATGGTCGGATTAAAGCCTGGAAGAAATGGATCCATGTACCCTGTCATTTTGTAGCGAGACAGACAGGATGCTTCAATCGAAGCAAATTCATCCTCTGAATAGCATGGAGAGTTAGCGCACGTCCCATTTATATCATCTACTGCCGCTAAATATAGTTTTACTTTATTACGAAGACCTTTACGATCAAGCGAATCAACCAAACGATCAATCTGATCACCGTTCGACGGATCAACATTGACTCTTAAGATGACATCAAAGTACGCACTAGCCCTTTTTACGTTATCAATAATACGGTTGAACGTATCGCCGCCAGAAGGAAGACATCTTCTTCGATTGTGTATCTCAGGCGGACCATCGACAGTTACCTGAACGTGCGTAACCCCATTTTTTGCAAGCAACTCCGCCGTTTTCCCATCTAAGAAATAGCCATTGGTCACCATGCTGGCGTTAAATAAGATTTCATCACTTCGGATTCCGCGCGTAATCTTCTCCACAGTCTCAATCGCCAATAAAGGCTCGCCGCCATACCAGGCAATCTGCAAACTTTCCGCCTGATTGTCTATAACCATGCCATTGATATGCTTTATTACCTGATCGACGCATCGGTCGCTCATTGAGCCATAACGCTTGCCGTTCTCATAACAATACGGACATCTGAAGTTACAATTCAATGTCGGGGCTATCGTAAATGAAAGTGATTTTGATTGCATGCGACAGGCCAACGATATCTCTTTTAAATGTTCGATCTCGTCAAGTCCGTCGGGAACCAACAACCCCGCGTCCGTCAAATTATCGACAATTTCCGAAGGGCAATTAGCTCCATTCTCAAAAAGCCCCTTCTCGTATTCTGCATCCAACGCAACGATTGCACCAGAGTACGAGTTATATGCCAGCGTAGGTTGATTCCCTTTATCGATTACATTAAAGCGAGACTGTTTCATTTCTACTCCGTTGCATATTTCAATATTTCAACCTGCCATTAGGAGTAATTCCAGCCACAAAATTTGGTAATGCAGATCCTCAGGCCACACGGTCCTCCCCCTGAATAACTCCAGCAAATATGTGCTGCACAGGACACACACGTAGAAATATCTCGAGACGAAGCAGGCATCTGAGTATTCACTGGCTTTTGAATATATTCCATCGGAGCTCCTAGCTAACGTGTATACCGCAATGTTGAAATGCGCGGCAATTCCCGCCCGTGTACACGGCACACATCCCCCAGGGATTACAGCGCCCTTGACATTTTGCGCCCTGACAAGGACACCAACTTGATAGCAAAGCAATATCGTTAGGTGTTTGAGTTGGTTGTATCCAATCCACAATGGCTCCTTTCTCGTTCTAGGCCTAGTTATACTTTGGTCAAAAAGTCAAAAGCTGTTTGATAACTTTTTGTACTAGATGAAACAATTTGTTTGCCTTGTTTAACATTATTTAATTTACACTTAGACTGATTTAAAATTCAACCTAAGGAAATTCTGGTGAATGTTGTTCAGCTGCAGTATTTCATAAAGGTATTTGATTATCAGAATTACTCGGATGCAGCAACTATATTAAGCGTTTCGCCGCAAGCTGTTTCAAAAGGCATTCGAGCATTGGAATCTGAACTTGGTCTGAAGCTGTTCGAAAAAAGAGGCAGTATTCTACATCTAACAAACTATGGAGAGGAAATCCTTCCTATAGCATTAGATGTACTAGCTTCAGTTGAGGGAATTCAAGCGTATGCGCAAATCACGCGTGAAAAGATAAAAATAACCCAGACACGTTTGACACGCGTTGCAGTCGGACTAGCACCAATACTCGCAAGCTGGTTCAACCAGCCCACACTGAACAGGCTTTCGAAAAAGTATAAGGGCGGTAAGTTTACTGTTTCCAGATATGACGACGGCGGAACGTGTTTATCCCTTCTACTTGACAGACAAATCGACATTGCAATTGTCGCTGGACAAGTAGACACCAATCTTTTTGAATCACATTTTTTATTGAATGCCGAAGTCAACCTCTTAGTTGAAAGCAGTCACCCATTAGCCAGTCGCGCAACGGCAAATCTAAACGCGGTGGCTCGATATCCAATTGCAAACACCTGTGACATTCGATATTGTCGAAAGAGAATAAACTCAGTATTTAACCATCTGGGCCTTTCCCCTTCCTACGAGAATATTAACTTAGCAGACCAGCAAAATTTGTCCGATTTTCTGATTCATGAGCATGGGATTATTCTGACCATAGCCTCACAAGCGTCTCAATTCAGGATAGGCTATCCAGCAAAAATCGTTTGCCTAAGCGAACAAGACAGAATATCAATCCCTTTTTACTGCGTTTCAAATTCAAACGATACCCAAGCGCAGACTCATCATGCGATAAGCTGCATTCAACTTGAGGCACGCCAGCTCTCTCGATGTTTAAAAAGCGCTGAAAGAGGAGACCTTTCCAGCTGAATATGACGGGCATGCTAATTCCATGCAAAACAGCAATGTATTCCGCCAGAACAGAAGCGTGGGTCAGCCCATGTATTTTGAAGTATTCCGAGAGAAAACAACGAGGGCCTGACAGACTCTTGCCAAATCAGTGACCCACTCACCACCCGCAAGCCTGTGCCCCACTTCCGAACTATATGGCTCAGCCCCACCTTCTCAGCGGGTTGAGCCGAGCACTGACCGCACTATTCATTGTCAGCACCGCCCCAGACCAAGCCAGAGAAAGATGGCGCGGCGACAGCCAGATGGCCGCCACCGCGCCTCACACATTATTTCGGCAAGCCGCTGTTAGCGTCGGAATAATTTAGCTACTTCACACCGCGTCCCAGGCGCTCAGCGACCGACGCCACGGCACTCTCGTCGACCGAGCCGCAGCTAACACAGCCGTCGTGGGCACGCATCTGGCCGGTGACCTCGTCCATCGCGAGCGGTGCAACCTTCTCGAGCTTAAAGCCCTTGCCGGCGCGCATGTTCTCCTTTGCCACGCTGATCATGAGCTTAATACGGTTGAGCTGGTTGACCTCGGACGCGCCGGGGTCGTAGTCCACCGCGACGATGTTGCTCTCGGGATGCTGACGGCGCAGCTCCTTGATCACGGCCTTGCCCACCACGTGGTTGGGCAGGCACGCGAAGGGCTGCGTGCAGATGATGTTGGGCGCGCCGTGGTCGATCAGGTCGAGCATCTCGGCCGTGAGCAACCAGCCCTCGCCCATGTTGTTGCACACCGAAAGCACCGTACGGGCCTTGTCGGCCATGGTACCGATGCGCTCGGGCGCCTCAAAGCGACGGGACTTCTCGAGCATCTCCTCCACCGGCGTACGCATCCAGTCCACGAGCTTGATGAGCGCCTGCATGCCCGCACGCGTGGTAGCAGAGCTACCCAGCTCGTCCTTCTGCAGCTCGGCGTTGCTCATGGAGTACAGGAAGAAGTCGAGCAGGCCCGGCACCACGGCCTCGCAGCCCTCGCGCTCGATGACATCGACCACGTGGTTGTTGGCTGTGGGGTGGAACTTGACCAAGATCTCACCGACCACGCCCACGCGCGGCTTGGTGCCCTCGCCCACGAGCGGCATGGTGTCGAACGCGCGGATGGCCTCGCGGCACAGCTTGGTGTAGTTGTGGCGGTTGAATTTGGGCGCCAGCTTGCGAGCGCGCGCCATGTACTCCTCGTAGAGCGCGTTGGCGGCACCGGGCGTAGCCTCGTACGGGCGGCAGCGATAGAGCATCTGCATCATCACGTCGCCAAAGAGCACCGCGTAGACTGCCTGCTTAAGCAGCGCCGGCGTAATCTTAAAGCCAGGGTTGTCCTCGCCCAGCGCCACGGCCGAAAGCGAGATCACCGGGATCTCGGGGTGGCCGCTCTCGCGCAGGGCCTTGCGGATGAGTGCGATGTAGTTGGTGGCACGGCAGCCGCCACCGGTCTGGCTGATAACCACGGCTGTCTTGGACAGGTCGTATCGACCGCTCTCGATGGCCTCCATAATCTGGCCCGTTACCAGGATCGACGGATAGCAAATATCATTGTTCACATAGCGCAGGCCGGCCTCGACGGCATCGTGATCGGTCGAGGGCAGCAGCTCCAAGTTGTAGCCAGCACCACGGAACACCTCTTTGACCAGGTCAAAGTGGATCGGCGCCATCTGCGGGCACAGGATGGTGTAGCCCTCCTCGCGCATCTGCTCGGTAAAGGGCACCTTGGGCCACGCGGTCGAAGCACTCTCGCGCTGCGCCTCGAACGTGTACTTACGGCTCGCGAACGCGGGGGCATCCGTGGAGGGCGCCACCGGCGCGGCATCGCCCTGCTCGTAAGTCTCGCCCGCGGCCGTAGCCTCGGCCAAGCGCTCGGCCTCCTGGTCCTTGAGCGCCGCCATGAGCGAGCGAATACGGATACGCGCGGCGCCCAAGTTGGACACCTCGTCAATCTTGAGCACGGTGTAAATCTTGCCGCTGGCCTCCAGGATCTCCTGCACCTGATCAGTGGTCAGAGCGTCCAGGCCGCAGCCGAAGGAATTGAGCTGGATCAGGTCCAGGTCGTTGCGCATCGTCACAAAACGGGCGACGGCGTACAGGCGGCTGTGATACATCCACTGATCGACGACGCGAATCGGACGCTCGGGCTTCACCAGATGCGCGAGCGAATCCTCGGTAAAGACCGCAAAGCCAAAGCTCGAGATAAGCTCGGGCAGGGCATGGTTGATCTCGGGGTCGTTATGGTAGGGACGACCGGCGAGCACGATGCCGTGACCGCCGTGGTCCTCGACCCACTTGAGAGCCTCCTCGCCCATGGTCTGGATATCCTCGTGGAAGCGCGCGTCGGCCTCAAAAGCAGCGTTGACGGCGGCATCAACCTCGGAGCGCGTGATTTTAGGACCGCGCACGCGACCGCGACCGGCCTCAGCATCGGCCACACGGTCGACGGCGAGCACCTGGTACAGGCGGCGCTTGAGCTCGGTCTTGTCGTGATACGGCACAAACGGATACAGGAACTCGATGTTCTGCTCGCGAATCTCGTCGATGTTGAGCGCCAGCGCCGTGGGGTAGCTCATGACGATGGGGCAGTTGTAGCAGTTACCGGCGGTCGGATCCTCCTTGCGCTCCCAGCGCACGCACGGCATCCAGATAAAGTCGACGTCACGGTCGATGAGGTTCATCACGTGGCCGTGGCTCATCTTGGCCGGATAGCACACGCTCTCGGACGGCATGGACTCGATGCCCGCCTGGTAGGTCTTTTTGCTCGACTGGTCGGACAGCTGCACGCTAAAGCCCAGGCGCGTAAAGAACGCGTGCCAGAAGGGGTAGTTCTCGTACATGTTGAGTGCGCGCGGGATGCCGACGGTGCCGCGCGGGGCCTCGTCGGGACTCAGCGCCTCGCGGTTAAAGAGCAGCTCGTTTTTCTTTTTGAAGAGGTTGGGGGCCTCGGTCTTCTGCTTTTTGTGGCCGGCGCCCTTCTCGCAGCGGTTGCCGGTAATGAAGCGCCTGCCGCCGCCAAAGTCGTTGACGGTGAGCTGGCAGTTGTTGGAGCAACGGCCGCAGCGGACGTGCTTTTGCGTCACGGTGAGGTGCGCGATGTCCTCGGCCGAAAGGATGGTCGAGGTGCCATCGGCGCCGGCGCGATCGCGGGCGAGCAGGGCAGCACCATAGGCACCCATGCAACCGGCGATGTCGGGGCGCACGGCGTGAACGCCGGTGAGCTGCTCAAACGCGCGCAGCGTGGCATCGGACATAAAGGTGCCGCCCTGGACGATCACCTGGCTGCCGATCTCCTTGGGGTCACGCAGCTTAATGACCTTGAACAGAGCGTTCTTGATGACGGAATAGGACAGGCCGGCCGCGATGTCGCCCACCGTGGCGCCTTCCTTTTGCGCCTGCTTGACGCGCGAGTTCATAAAGACCGTACAGCGGCTGCCCAGGTCGACGGGGGCCTTAGCATGGATGGCGGCATCGGCGAACGCGCACACATCCATGTTCATTGACACGGCGAAACTCTCGATAAAGCTGCCGCAACCCGACGAGCAGGCCTCGTTGAGCATGATGTGCTCGATAACACCGTCCTTGACGCGCAGGCACTTCATGTCCTGGCCGCCGATGTCCAGGATGAACTCGACGCCGGGCAGGAATGCCTTGGCGCCGCGCAGGTGCGCGACGGTCTCAATCTCGCCGGAGTCGGCCTTGAGGGCCTCGATGAGCAGCGCCTCGCCGTAGCCCGTGGTGGTCACGTGGCCGATGGTGCAGCCGGCGGGAATGTGGTTGTAGAAATCGGCCATGATGACCTTGGCCGTGCCTAGGATGTCGCCGTTGTTGTTGCCGTACCAGGTGTGCAGCAGCTGACCGTCCTCGCCCACGAGCGCGGCCTTCATGGTGGTGGAGCCGGCGTCGATGCCGATGAACACGCGTCCGGTGTAGCCGTCGAGCTTGCCCTTGGGGACGACTTCCTGGTCGTGGCGGGTCTTGAACTCGGCAAAGTCCTCGTCGGTGGCAAAGAGCGGGTCCAGACGCTCGACCTCGGCACCCTGCGTGTCACCCAGGGCATCGATGGCCTCGATGAGCTGCGGGAACGTGCTGAGCTTGTTGGACTCGTGCGCCATGGCAGCGCCGCTCGCCACAAACAGGTGAGCGTTTTGGGGCACGATACGGTGTGCCTCGTCCAGGTTGAGCGTGAGGTAGAAGCGGTGGCGCAGCTCGGAGAGGTACTGCAGCGGGCCACCCAGGAAGGCGACGTTGCCGCGGATGGGACGGCCGCACGCCAGGCCCGAGATGGTCTGGGTCACGACGGCCTGGAAGATGGAGGCGGCCACGTCCTCGGGGCGGGCGCCCTCGTTGAGCAGCGGCTGGACGTCGGTCTTGGCAAAAACGCCGCAGCGGCTGGCGATGGGATAGATGGTGGTGGCGTTGGCCGCGAGCTCGTTAAGGCCGCTGGCATCGGTGTGCAGCAGAGTGGCCATCTGATCGATGAACGCGCCCGTGCCACCGGCGCAGGTGCCGTTCATGCGCTGCTCGATGCCGTTGTCGAAGTAGATGATCTTGGCGTCCTCGCCGCCCAGCTCGATGGCGACATCGGTGGCCGGGATGAGGGTCTCGACGGCACGCTTGCTGGCGATGACCTCCTGGACAAACTCCAGGTCGAGCCACTGGGACAGCAGCAGACCGCCCGAGCCGGTGATGGCGCAGGTCATCTGAGCCGTCGGCAGCACGGTCGCGGCACCCTCGAACAGATCGCGGGCGCAGGCACGGACGTCGGTGTGGTGGCGCTGGTACTTGGCGTAGACGATCTGGTTGTCGTCGTTGAGCACGGCAAGTTTAACGGTGGTGGAGCCCACGTCGATGCCCAGGTGCAGGTTGCCGCGAGCGTTCTCGGGGTTGAAGATCGCGCCTTCGGGGGCGTGGGCGGCGGCTACGGGCTCAGCGGCAGTGGCGAGCTCGCTAGCGACGGACGTCTCCCCTGCCGCGTTCTTGGCATCGGCAACTGCCTCGGCAACTTTCTCGGCAGCTGCGGTCGCGGCCTTCTGCGCGGCGTCCACCACGGCGGGCGCGGCCTCGCGTGCGGCAGCGACCATGCGGTCCTTGATGCCCTCGACGAGTTTGCTCATTGTCTCTCCTCTTAGTTGTTGGACTCGACGGTTGCGGTGGTGTCGACCGCGTCCTCGAGCTGCAGATTCAATAGCTTCATGCCGTATTCCGGCACGTTGATATCGATGGGTTGGCCATACAGGTCGCCGGGGCGCACAAAGGCGATAACCGTCATAATGCGCGCCATGGTCTCGGGCGATTCGGTGAGCCCACGCTCAAACCAGCGCTGAATCAGGCCGACCTCGGCACTCACGACATAGGTAACGTAGTAGTCAAAGAAGGTGCCCAGTGCCAGGCCCAAGATGCCCGTCTGTGCACGCGGCACCACGGCCTCGCGTGCGGTATCGATGATCTTTTTAATAAAGGCGGGGTCGCCGCCCGGGCCCAGTAGGGCCCCGATAAGGTCGCGATTAGCCGCAAGATAGCGAAGCAGCTCAACCGAACCGGGTGCCGGCTCGAGCTCGTCGATGTTGTGATAGAGATCGGGCAGCTGAGCTGCGGTGATGAGCTCAATGCGCTCACGGATCTCGGCCAGTAAGCCGTCCTCGATTTGATTGATAAAGTCAGGGATATCACGGTAGTGCGAATAGAACGTGCGGCGCGTAAGGCCAGCACGCTCGGTGAGCGACGCGACGCTAATGCGCGAAAGGTCGCCGCTTTCGGCAAGTTCGCTGGCAAGTGCCTGGCGAAGGGCACGCTGCGAGCGAAGGGACCGGCGATCGCATTTCTCGAGCTGGGACAAGCGTCCTCCTTGTTACTCAGCCTGTGCGCTATTGCACAGTGCGAGTATTATTGCACACCGTGTGCATCAACACGTAAAGGCAATATTTGGGATGTGACAAAGGGGCTGTCCCTTTGTCACATTATTCGATGACGGTGCGAGAGTTTTGCTTATGCATGGTGGCAAGCATGTGTTTGGGGACGGCGTGGACCATGCAGCTGCCGATGGTCGCGCTCGCGGCGGCCTTAGCTGCATCGCTAGCGTTTTTGGTCGCGTAGCTGTGGCGGAAACGCTTGAGCATGGCAATGTCGTTGCCGCCGTCTCCGTAAACCGCGACCTCGTCCTCGGCAATGCCGTAGTAGCCCGCCAGCCAGGCCACACTCTCGCTTTTGTTGCACGTCACGTCCGTGATCTCGAACATCACCGGATCGAACGGCGCGTTGACCACGCGGTCCGATCGCTCGGCCAAATATGATTTAAGGTCGCGCTCCAGCTCGGGCGAAGTCACGCGGCAGTTGATCTTACACACATCGTGGCGCAGGATGTCGCCGATCGACTGGTCGAAATACTGCTCCTCGTGATAGCCGCCACGTGCACGCATGCCGCGCATCACGATGCGCTTGATAGGACTGTCCTTTTTAAAGCCCGCCTGGTGCATCTCGAACGATCCGCTCGAAAACATGCCGTCGGGCGTGGAGCAGTCGAAGCAAATGTCCGGGAACGCCTTGAGCAGTTCCTCGGTAACCTGCGGGTCGATGGTCCAGGTCTTGAGCACCTCGCCATGACTGTCGCGCACGATGGAGCCGTTAGAGCAGCAGGCGTCAAGCGTCAGGCCCGTAAAGCCATGCTCGCCGACCGGCAGCGTCGAGCGCCCGGTCGCGGGAACCACATGCAGGCCAGCCTCGGTCAGCTCGCGAATGACACGGCGAATGGTCCCGTCTGCCTCGTGCAGGGCATTCAACAGCGTTCCGTCTAAGTCACTCGCAAACATCTTGATCATGGGCATGCCTCTCCTTCGTCTGCACGATATTGTAGACGAGAACGGGCGCGCCCCGAGAGAGGCGCGCCCGTCAGGCGAAAGATTGTCCTACACCGCGGCGGGGCCGTGTTCGCCGGTACGGATGCGGATGACTTCCTCGACCGGCTCGACCCAGATCTTGCCATCGCCGACGGCTCCGGTGCGTGCGGCGTTGCAGATAATCTCGACAATGCCGTCGACATGCTCGTCGGCGCAAATAAGGGTGAACTGTACCTTAGGGATCGTGTTGACAAGCAACTCGTTGCCGCGCACGTATTCCTTCCAGCCATGTTGCGCACCGCAGCCCTGCACCTGGTTGATAGTCATACCGCGAACATCAGCAGCAAACAGCGCGTCTTTAAGAACCTCAAGCTTCTCGGCACGAACAATCGCCGTGATCTTTTTCATAATGAATTCCTCTCTTTATCAAATAAATGAATTGCCATTCAATGACGCGGGTTTCCCAGGTGCCGCAGATTGGGTTGAAAGAGGAGCGCCGCGTACTTTTGTACGCAAGCGACGGTTTGAAACCCAAGGTGCGGTGCCTGGGGAAGCCGCGCGACGGTTTGAAGGGCAAGGTGCGGAGCCTGGGGAAGCTGCTAATCGAGTCCGGAGAACGAAGGGTAGGCGCTCTCGCCGTGCTGACTTGCATCCAAGCCCAGCGCCTCGTCGGCCTCGTCCACACGCAGGCTGCCGTGGAACAGCACCTTGACCACCGCGGCGATCAGCAAATCGAGCACCAGCACAATAGCGACCGTCACCACAATGCCCAAGATCTGCGAGATGAGCAGCGACGCGTCGCCCGTGTAGAACAGGCCGCCCTTACCGGTCCACGAGAGCTCCGGCACGCAGAACAGGCCCGTGAGCACGCCGCCCAAGATGCCGCCAATGCCGTGGCAACCGAACGCGTCGAGCGCATCGTCGTAGCCGAACTTGGTCTTAAGATGGCTGATGGCCAAGTAGCAGACGGGCGAGACGATCAGGCCCATGACCAGCGCTGCCCACGGCTCGACAAAGCCTGCCCCGGGCGTGACCACCACAAGACCCGCAACCAGACCGGTGCTGGCACCCACCAGCGTGGGGCGGCCGGTATGCACGCGCTCGACGGCAAGCCACGAAACCATGCCCGCCGCGCTGGCCGTCACGGTGTTGAGGATGGCAAGTGCCGCCACGGCGTCGGCCTTAAACTCGCTGCCGCCGTTAAAGCCAAACCAGCCAAACCAAAGCAGACCGGCGCCCAGCGCCACAAACGGCACGTTATGCGGACGGTAGCTCACCATGCCAAAGCCGCGACGACGGCCGAGCATTAAACAGAGAATCAGACCCGTGAGACCGGACGAAATGTGTACCACGTCGCCGCCGGCAAAGTCGAGCGCTCCGATGATATCGCCGATAAAGGAGCCCTCGCCGCCCCACACCATGTGGGCAAGCGGCGCATAGACCACGAGCAGCCAAATGCCCAGGAAGGCCGCCATGGCACCAAACTTAACGCGGCCGGCCAGGCTGCCCGTGACGATAGCGGCAGTGATCATGGCAAACGCCATCTGGAAGGCGATGTTGATGATCTCCGGGTAGACGGCGCCGTCCGACGCGATGCCCTCGGCCGCCTGCAGCACCTGGTTGAGTACCGGCAGGCACAGCAGCTGGTCAAGGCCTCCAATAAACGGGCTGGAACCGTCGCCGCCATAGGCCAGAGACCAGCCGGCAACAATCCACAGCACACCAACCAGGCCAATGGCACCAAAGCACATAAGCATGGTGTTGATGACATTTTTGCGCCTGGACAGGCCGCCATAGAAAAACGCCAGACCCGGTGTCATTAAAAACACGAGCATGGTGCAGACGAGCATAAACGTTGTCGATCCCGTATCGTACATTCGCTCTCCCTTGGTCGCATGAACGTTGTCGGCGCCCATAATGCGGCCGAGGGGCAACTGGTGTAGACCAGATACGGCGTTGTTAAACGCGGCGTTGTCGAATGGAAACGGTGCCGCAATCTTGGAAACGGCGCGGCAACGGACGCGAAACGAACGGGAAATACGCGAGCAAGGAAGCCGTGAGCGCGCCCGTCCCGGCTAGCGGCGGAACAGCTCGCGGGCTCGGTCGCGGAGGTCGGTAGCTCGGATGACGCCCTCGTAGCGGTTGATGCGCAAGCGCGGGAAGGCATTGAAGAAGCGCAGGTCGCGTCGGCTGAGTGACACGCTTGGCACCGGACGGCTCATGCGCTTGCCGGCAAGGCGACGACTGAGCGACGGACGCGGCATGTTCGGCGCGGCATCGGCCACGCGGCGGGCGGCAAGCGCCAGGCCGCGAGCACCATCCGCGATAAACGTCGGCATCGAAGCCTTCTCGCGCAGGGCATCGAGCGCGGCGTCACCCAGCTCGGCCAGCCACGCGTTAACGGCACGGCTACGGATGTGCGTCTGTGCTACCGAGTCAATCGTAGAATCGGGAATACGTTCGAGCACTGAGTCCGAGGCATCGGCAAGCGACTCGTTGATGCGGTCGGCAAGGTCGGCCCGGACGCGCTCCAGCTGATCAGACAGACGCCGCCAGCTCGCCAATGAGCACAACGCGTCGACCATCATCGCGACCGCGACGATAAAGGCGGACAACCGCACAATCAGCACCGGCAGATGGCCAAGCAGCCCCAGCAATGCCGGCTCCACTAAACGGCAAATGCACAACGCACCCAGGCCAAACGCGCAGGCCCAGTACAGACAGATACGTCCGTGCAGGTTAAACGGCAGATGCGAATAGTCCCAAAAGCGAGCGCCCGTTGTTTTTTCCAACAGCACGCCTACGCTGTACTCAATCACGCTGCATACGAGCGCTGCAGCGACAAACTGGCTCGAGGCATCCGGAATCCCGCGCAACAGCAGCCAGCAGGCAATGCCGCCCACACCATAGATAGGACAACACGGCCCCAGCAAAAAGCCACTGTTGGCAAATCGTCCGTGATTGAGCATGGCGCATACTGTCGACTCCCATGCCCAACCGCAAAACCCGTAAAAGGCAAACGAGAGCACCAGTGCCGAGAGTGGGCAGGCGGCAAGCGTCGCGCCGTCAAATGCCATGTCGATCGCGGTCCCCACCGTCTACCCTCTCCTCTTCTCGCTCGATTCTTTACTCACGCTATCGTCCGTCTCGTCCTTGCGCGGCAGGCGGCCTGCGACCGTCTCACGCAGAGCACACCATTTATCCGCCAGGCAAACAATCCACGCCTCGCGACACGTCGGCGGCACGGGCACCAGCGGAAACATATGCCGCACGATGATATTCCGCTCGCGCAACGTCAGCTCAAAATCTTCCTCGGCACGCGCCAGGGCAAAAAACGGATGCCGAAATCCGTGCAGGCGATGGCTCGGATCGGGATCGTGCCAGTCATAGAGAAAGTAATCGTGTAACAAGGCTCCGCGCAGCAGCGAGGCACGGTCGATCGAAATGCCAGCACGGCCCAAGTGCTCGGCAAAGGACAGACTTGCCCGTGCCACCGAGGTCACATGTGCATAGACCGTCACGTCGCCATGCTGGATAAACTCGCGCGTCAGGTCCAAGCGGCCCGCCTGGGCGAGCTGGCGGGCGGCATCGTCGACCTCGTGCGCGATTTTCTCGGCACGAACGGCATCGGACATGCTGCCTCCTTCCAGCGGCTCACGGCGGCAAGCCACGGCCCGTGCACAATCGATAAAAACATCATGGAACACATCAGTATGGCATCGGACAAAACGTTTTGCCCCACCAGTTGGCGAATTACCGCGCCGCCGTCACATATCAAACGCCAAAATGTGCGAGACTGTCTTGTGCAATTGTGTCGGCCGAGGGAGCGCCGGCGCTCGATTCGCATGGAGTAACCCACAACGATGCTGCTTACGCAAACGACAACGCCCGAGGACGTCAAGGCTCTCGACCGCGCCGAGCTTCCGCTGCTCTGCGGCGAGATTCGCCACGCCATCCTCGAAAGCTCCGCCGCTGTCGGCGGACACGTTGCCCCCAACCTGGGCGTCGTTGAGCTTACGGTTGCGCTTCATCGCGTGTTTAACTCCCCTATCGACAAGATTGTCTTTGACGTTTCGCACCAGACCTACGCCCACAAGGCGCTGACCGGGCGCGCGTATACCTATATCGATCCGGAACGTTTTGGCGAGGCTTCTGGCTTTGCCAATCCCGACGAGTCCGAGCACGACCTGTTCGCCATGGGCCACACCTCCACATCGGTGAGCCTGGGCTGCGGCTTGGCACACGCCCGCGATCTGGCGGGCGACAGCTACAACGTCATCACCATCATTGGCGACGGCTCGCTTTCGGGCGGCTTGGCGTTTGAGGGCTTCAACAATGCCGCCGAACTCGACAGCAACCTGATCATCATCGTCAACGATAACGACCAGTCCATCGCCGAGAACCACGGTGGCCTCTATCGCAATCTGGCCGAGCTGCGCACCAGCAACGGCACCTGTGAGCGCAACGTTTTCCGCGCGATGGGACTCGACTACCGTTATTTGGACGCCGGCAACGACGTGTTGGCCCTGGTCGACACGCTGCAGGAACTGCGCAATATCGATCATCCCATCGTGCTGCACGTCTCCACCGCCAAGGGCAAGGGCTTTGAGCCGGCCCAGAGCGACCCCGAACGCTGGCACCACGTGGGTCCGTTTGACATGGCGACTGGGCGCAAGCTTTGCCCGGGCCATCCGAGCGAGCCCGCGCCGCGCACCTATGCCGACATTACGGGCGAGGCGCTCAGCGCCGCCATCGAGCGCGATCCACAGGTCGTTGGCATCACGGCCGCCACGCCCTACATTATGGGCTTTACACCCGAGCTTCGCGCTGCCGCCGGCAAACAGTTCGTCGATGTGGGCATTGCCGAGGAGCACGCCGTGACCTTTGCCACCGCGCTTGCGCGCTCGGGCGCCAAGCCAGTCTTTGGTGTGTACGGTACGTTTTTGCAGCGCGCCTACGACGAGCTGTGGCACGACCTGTGCCTCAACGACGCCCCCGCAACCATTTTGGTGTTTGGTGCGTCAATCTATGGCACCACGTCCGAGACGCATCTTTCGTTCTTTGATATTTCCATGCTGGGCGGTCTTCCCAACATGCACTACTTGGCGCCGGCCTGCATGGAGGAATATCTGTCCATGCTGAGCTGGTCGCTCGACCACCGCGAGCATCCCGTGGCAATCCGCGTACCGGGCATCGGCCTGGTAAGCCGCCCCGACCTTGCGCCCGCCGAAGACACCGACTACAGCGCCGTTCGCTACAACGTGGTGCGTCAGGGCCGCGACGTTGCCGTGCTCGCGCTTGGCGATTTCTTTGAGCTGGGTGAGCGCGTGGCAAACCGTCTGACTGCCGAGTACGGCATCGAGGCCACGCTCGTCAACCCGCGCTTTGCAACCGAGCTCGACCACGAGTTCCTCGACAGCCTTGCCGCCGAGTATCGCGTTGTCGTCACCCTCGAGGACGGCATCTTGGACGGCGGCTGGGGCGAGCGCGTGGCGTGCTATCTGGCATGCACGCCGTTACGTACGCGCACCTTCGGCATCGCCAAGGGCTTCCCCGACCGCTACGACCCCAACGAACTGCTCGCGCAGAACGGCATGACGGTCGAGAACATGGCCGCCGAAGCCGTAAGGCTACTCAACGAGTAAAAAACCTCCGCAAGGAAAGCATCCCTGCGGAGGTTTTTATTTTCGCGACGCGATTATCTCAATCTGTAACAGATAGAGACCTTTTAGCCGTCCAGATGTTACAGATCGAGACATTCGAATTCCCCTGAAGAGAAAATCTCAATCTGTAACAGTTACTCGGCAAAAACGGCTGCAGATGTTACAGATCGAGACAAAGCAACAAGGCATGCCGCCGCATCGGCCAAAACCACCACAAAGGTGCCTGTCCCTTTTTGGTAGGTAGAATTACCCATAAGGTAAGTATGTTTCTGAGTTATTTCGTGTTGACCCATTTGAGCGCGATAGGGTATAACTCTACTCAACCGCTAGGGATTTTATTGAGAAAGGTGTTCTACCATGAGCAAGAACCTCTCCCAGCAGGTCGTTCTCGACCGCCGCGGCTTCGTTGCCGCCACCTTCGCAACCGTCGCCGGCCTTGGTCTTGCCGGCTGCTCCGACACCAGCGCCGAGGCCGACAAGGGTTCCGCCGCCGGCTCTTCCAAGAGCTCCAATGATACCGAAGCTTCCACCACGCTCGACGCCAAGGCATTCGACAAGCTCGTCGACAACGGCCCCAAGGCCGATGACGACGCCATCGCCGCCAGCACCTGGGCCACGGCCGTCAAGGACGCCGGCGTCTTTAAGATCGGTGGCGTTCAGACTTCCACACTCTTCTCCCTCCTCAACGAGAAAGACGGCCAGACCCGCGGCTTCGATGCCGGCATCGCGCAGCTTCTGTCCAACTACATCTTGGGCGAGAACAAGGTCGAGATCACCCAGGTGACCTCGGACACGCGCGAGTCCGTCCTGCAGAACGGCCAGGTCGATGCCGTCTTTGCCACCTACACCATCACTGACGAGCGCAAGAAGCTCGTCTCCTTCGCCGGCCCCTACTACTACACGCAGCAGGCCATTCTGGTGCTCGCCGATAACGACGACATCAAGAGCGTCGACGACCTGGCCGACAAGAACGTCGCCGTCCAGTCCGGCTCCAACGGCCCCGCCATCCTGGAGGAGTTCGCCCCCAAGGCCAGCCAGCAGGAGTTCAAGACCGACGAGGAGGCCCGCCAGGCACTCCAGCAGGCCCGCGTTGACGCCTACGTCATCGATAACAACATGCAGCAGAGCGCCCTGGTCCGCGAGCCCGGTAAGTACAAGATCGCCGGCAAGCCCTTCGGCAGCAAGGAGCCCTACGGCATCGGCCTGCCGCTCGATTCCGACGGCGTCGCCTTTGTCAACGACTTCCTTAAGAAGATCGAGGACGATGGCACCTGGACCGAGCTGTGGCAGATCTGCATCGGCGACCGTACGGGCGACACCAACGTTCCCGAGCTGCCCGAGATCGGCGCCTAGGCAACGAGCCTGGTAACGGCCGCAACGAAACCATATGGAAACGCATGATGCGCTTTATTGCGGTAAACTGTTTCCTCACTGAGTTGTCGGGGCTTCCGTACACACGGGGGCCCCTTTCCTTACCGGCGGGAGGTCCGCATGAGTCTCTCCGAGCTCTGGTCGCTCTATGGCCAGAACTATATCGACGCGCTTCTAGCGACCTGGGGCATGACTCTTGAGTCGTTTGCCATCGCCATGGTGCTGGCCGTCGCCGTCACCGTGATGCGCGTGTCGCCACTCAAGCCACTGCGCGTCTTTGGCGACCTGTATGTCCAGGTCTTTCGTAACATCCCCGGCATCGCGCTGCTCATTATCGTCGTCTACGCGCTGCCACCGCTCAAGGTCGTCCTGCCCTACCGCACCTGCGTTATCGTCGCTACGGTGCTCTTGGGTTCTGCCTTTGGTTCCGAGAACTTTATGAGCGGCATCAACACCGTCGGCGTCGGCCAGGTGGAAGCAGCACGTTCTCTCGGCATGAGCTTTAACCGTATCCTCGCCAAAATCGTGATTCCGCAGGCGCTGCGCTCGAGCGTGCTGCCCATGACCAACCTCTTTATCGCCGTCATGCTCACCACTGCGCTCGGCAGTCAGGTGCCGCTTAAGCCGCAAGAGCTCACCGGCGTGGTGAGCTACATCAACACGCGCTCGCTCGGCGGCGTCGCCGCGTTCTTTATCTCGGCGCTCGGCTACCTGGGCACGGCCTTTGTGGTGAGCCACATTGGCAACTACATCGATAAGAAGGTGAGGATCCTTCGATGAGCAAGCACTCCTCCCCTGCGCTTACCATGCGCGATGCGCTCTACGAGGCTCCCGGCCCCAAGATGCGCGCCAAGATTCGCATCGGCACCGCCATCTCACTCGTCGCCGTCGCCGCGCTCGTCGCCCTGGTACTGCAGCGCTTTTATGTGACCGGCCAGCTTTCGGTCCACTATTGGTATTTCTTTACGCACCTCACCACCTGGAAGTTCTTGCTTGCCGGCTTTGAGGGCACCGTTAAAGTCGCACTCACCGCTGGCGCCATCGCGCTGGTGCTGGGCTTAGCCCTTATGCTCGGCCGCACCAGCGACATTAAGCCGCTGCAGCTGGTCTGCCGCGTGCTTACCGACTTCTTCCGCGGTGTGCCGAGCCTGCTGTTTATCTACTTCTTCTTTTTGGTGCTGCCCCAGTACAAGATCTCGCTGCCGTCGTTTTGGATGCTCACGCTTCCCGTCGCGCTCGCTGCCGCCGGCGTACTCGCCGAGATCTTCCGTGCCGGCGTCAACGCCGTGCCGCGCGGCCAGGTCGAAGCCGCCCAGGCACTCGGTCTCTCCAAAGCTAAAATCACCTTTAAAATCGTGTTGCCGCAGGCTATTCGGTTTATTATTCCGTCCTTGATTTCGCAGCTTGTGGTCGTGGTCAAGGACACCACCGTCGCCTACGTTGTGAGCTACCCCGACCTCATGCAAAATGCCCGCGTGCTCATTACCAACTACGACGCCCTCGTGTCGGTCTACCTGGTTATCGCGGTCATCTACATCCTCATCAACGTCGCGATCAACAAGGCCGCTGTCTATGTTTCGCACAAGACCGGCGCGACCATCATCCGCTAACGCTTTACCATTTTGAGTCATAAGGAGCCGAGCACCATGGCACAGAGCACCTCTTCCACCGGCAATCAGCCGCTGATCGAGCTCAGACACGTCGATAAGCACTATGGCGATCTACACGTCCTCAACGACATCAATCTCTCGGTCGACCGCGGCGAGGTCGTCGTTGTGATCGGTCCCTCGGGCTCGGGCAAGTCGACCATGTGCCGCACCATCAACCGCCTGGAAACCATCGACTCGGGCGAGATCCTCATCGAGGGCGAGCCCCTGCCGCAAGAAGGCAAGGATCTTGCCCGCATGCGCGCCGAACTGGGCATGGTGTTTCAGCAGTTCAACCTGTTCGCACATATGACCGTACTGCAGAACGTCATGCTGGGGCCGGTCGACGTGTTGGGCGTCTCCAAGGATGAGGCCCGTGAGCGCGCCATGGACCTGCTGAGCCGCGTAGGCGTTGCCGAGCAAGCCGATAAGGTGCCCGCACAGCTCTCGGGCGGCCAGCAGCAGCGCGTGGCCATCGCCCGCTCGCTTGCCATGCAACCCAAGGCCATGCTTTTTGACGAGCCCACAAGCGCCCTCGATCCCGAAATGATCAACGAGGTGCTCGAGGTCATGGTCCGTCTGGCCCAGCAGGGCATGACGATGATCGTCATCACGCACGAGATGAACTTCGCCCGCCGTGTGGCCGACCGCGTCGTGTTTATGGCCGACGGCCAGATCGTGGAAACCGGCACGCCCGACGAGTTCTTCGACCACCCCCAGACCAAGCGCGCCCAGGACTTCCTCAACTCCATCAAGGGCCACTAACCAGACCGCCCACCCGCCCGCCATGCCCATCCAAACTCGAAAGTTACACCTATGATCGGAACTCGCACTTCATCGTCCTACACCCCGCACGTCGACGTCGCCCCCGCCGACCGCCCACTCATCCTCGTCGCACCGCGCTGGGAAGAGGCAGAGCCGTTTTTAACCGAGATGCTCTCCCCCAACGAGGAAATCGCAAGTGTCTTTGTCGATGCCATCCTTGCCGCTGGCGGCCTGCCGCTGCAGATGTCCATCACCGAGGACATTGAGGTCATCCGTCATTACGTCGATATCGCCGACGGCATCGCCATTCCCGGCGGCCCCGATGTCAATCCCAAACGCTGGGGCGATAATCGACCCTACGACCCCACCCTCTGCTGCGAGATCCGCGATAGCTTTGAGTTTAAGCTGGTCGGCGAGGTGCTCCGCGCCAAAAAGCCGCTCTTTACCACCTGCCGCGGCACACAGCTGCTCAACGTCGCCACCGGCGGCACCCTGTGCATGGACGTGCCGAGCCTGGGTGCGCGCGAGGGTCGCACGCAGTGGCGTCACACTCACGTGCTCAACGATCCCGTGCACCCCGTCGAGGTCGTGCCGGGCTCGCTGCTGGAACGCGCGGTTGGCGGGCACAGGCTTATCCAGACCAACTCCGCACACCACTGCTGCGTCGACCGTCTGGGTAAGAGCACGCGCTTGGTCGCCAAGGCAACCGACGGCGTTCCTGAGTGCATCGAAGTCGAAGGCCAGCCTTTCTGCCTGGGCGTGCAATGGCATCCCGAGTACACCTGGCAGACGCTCGAGACCGACTTTAACCTGTGGAAGTCGTTTGTCGAGGCAGCGGCAAAGGTTAAGCAGGCCCGTTAGCTCGCAAGCCACACAGGTTATAGCCTCCTAAGCCAGGGGGGGCGGACACCAGCTACGGTGCCCGCCCCCCTGAATTTGATATGCGCGGTCCACTAACCCGTCAGGCAATTTCAATCACTTCATCGCATGCCGAAATAAGCACAGGGTCGTGCGTAGCGATGACCGTGATATGTCGCCCCTTTCTTTCCTTAAGGATTTCGATAAACGCCTGCTTGCTTTGGCTGTCAAGTGCAGATGTCGGCTCATCAAACATCATCACGTCCGGGTTTTTCAGCAGCTGGCGAATAATCGCTATTTTCTGTTTTTCCCCTCCTGAAATATTGTTCTGTCTATCGTCCAGCTCGACATCAAGTCCACCACTTGAATCGACCATCTTTTTAAGCCCCATTCTCTCAATGAGGCTCTCAAGGTCACGCTCTTCAGCGCTTCTGCAGCAAAGAGTTAAATTGTCCCGTATCGACCCTTCGGTCAGGGGCGGCTCCTGCTCCGTAATCCCGATATTGCGCTTTCGCAGCGCATAACGGTCCAGAGAGCTCAGGGGCTTGCTGTTAATCCAAATATCACCCTTGCAGTTTTCTGGATCGCAACCGCTTATCACATCCAGCAGCGTGCTCTTACCGGAACCGTTCGACCCAACGATTGCGTATACCTTTCCTTTTTCTAAAGAAGCCCGAATGTCTCCGAACGCGGTCTTTACAGACCCCGGATAGCTATATGCCAGCTCGGAACAGTTCACCTCGTAAACATCATCGAGGATAATGTCCCCGTTTGAGTCCTCGGGCATGTCCAGCAAGCGCCGCAAACGCTCGTAGGATACCTTTGACGTCTGATAGTCCTTGCCCAGCGCAAGGAAGAATTCAATAGCCGAAGAATAATAGGAGTAATAGCTTAGCGCCGTCATAAGATAGCCGGGCAGCAAATTGCCGTCGAGAACTTCCTTTGCGCCCAGGATCAAGATTCCACCCTGCGCCAAAGATGTGACGGCAGTGTTGGCAAACGTAAAGGTCGCATTAATTTGCTGGTTCTGATAAACGAAACGATATAGCTCTGCAAAAGAGTGCTCAAGCCTTTGCTTGAAAACCTCGAATAGAACATGTCTGCGGATAAATTGTGCGTTGCTAAGCTGCTTCTCCAGATCGGAAAAGAATCGAGCCTCCTGCTCTTGAGCCTCGAAACTTCTTGCGAACAAACACTTTTTGAAAAGCGAATAGACCGCGCCACCTATTATGCCCAGAGCCATACACAGCATTGCCAGGTGACCGTTTATGGTCGCCAGGACAACAAACACCACAAGCAACGTCACTATATTGCTCACGCTTTGGACACTTGCGTTTATAACAAATATCACCAAATCGTTAGCGTCATGATTAATCTGTTGGTTGTAATATGAGGCATCAAAATTAGAAAAGAAGGCCCGTGGTAGCCTTTGAACGTGACTTATCACCTCTTCATTCAATGCAAATCCCACATGTGTTTGCAGATCGACATAGACCAGCTCACTGACGCAATTCAAACCGGCTCGCACAATACCCAGCGCTGCTATCTCAGCGCCGATGGCGATTGCGCTTTCCCCATCTCGCGCGACACCGACAAAGTTGTTGACCAGTTGCCCCGTCAGAAAAGGAATTGCGAGACCAACCACAAGCGAGAGCAGGCACATTAGAAGATAGGTTATATACTTTGGATTCTTGATTATTGTTCTTGCGCAGAGATTAAACATGAGCTGAATCCAGTTCCGAAAGCAATCGCTGAGCTTTCTCGGTCAAAATCATTCGTTGGCGCACCTGATACCTTTGAGATACGCACTGTTTTGACCCTCCATGAAGAGCGTGATTAGGGCAACCTCCCATGCATGAGGGATAGGCAAAACACTCTTCACACTCATGATCGCTCGGCTCATAGTTTAGCCATTGGACCAGCTGAGCATTCATCCTCGGCCCTTCGGCAAGTGTGCCGACGGAGCGTTCACGCATCCCGATTTCATCCCAACATTTATAAAGGTAGCCCTCCGGATCCACTACAAATGACCCTGCACAAACAGCGCCACATATAGCCGGATTAAAGCGCACCGTCAGGTCAACGTAGAACCCCCTATCAACGGCATGGCTATAAAAGTCCAGCTCTTCCTGAGAAAATGCCTCCATCGAAAAACAACTACTGTCGCTTGGGCACGTATCATTGATATTGTCGACAGGCGCTAGGTAGAATCCCACCTTGTTTTTAAGGCCCTTTTCCTCGAGCGCATCCAGCAAATCGCCGGCACCGACAATGTTATGGGCATCGACATTGCACCTGATAGAAATATCTAACAGATGGGTGACTTTAGAAACGTTGTCTAGAATCGCATCGTATGTCGGCTGTCCGTTCCTCAAGATTCGCCGGGAATCATGATCTTGTCGAGAACCGTCCAAAGTCACCTGAGCCATCTTGACGTCACAAGCCGCGAGAGCCGCAGCCACTTCTGGCGTCAGAAGATACCCATTTGTGACAATGGATGCTGCATAGGAACACTCCGGATTAAGGACCCCCCTTTATACGCTCTGTGAGTCGCTGAATTCTATCGACTTGTAGCAGCGGATCTCCACCATACCAACTGATGTCAAACTCGCTCAGCCCCCGTGAACGCTCTTTCACGAATGAAACAAGTCGGTCTTCGACCTCCGGAGTCATTGTCGTTTTGCGTTGCCCCTTTTCATAACAGTATGGGCAACAGAAGTTGCACTCCAATGTCGGGGCTATCGTCATGCCGAGAGAGCGATCAGAAAACCGAACAAGACGGCCTATCGCCTTCATTTCCTCCTTTTCGTCACGATCATCTTCTAACAGCATCCCTCCTTGAAGCAACGCTTCGCACAATTCATCTGGCTCCCATTCGCTTCCCGATACCATGCGGCACATTCTTTCTGCATGCTGCTTATCTAACGAAAGGATCGCACCGGTCTTCGCATTCATCACCAGCGTCCTTTCGCCACGGTTTTCAATCAGGTTGTATTGAGACGGTCTCATATGTTTATCCCTCACAAGCAATCAAAGAAATCTCGACCGCAATCGGTCGACGGTAAAGCAAATGGCAAAAACGCTTGCTACGTTTATTAGGCAGTCAATTAGAATCGAAATGCATTGACTATTCCCCAACGGGGTCACGCCACAAATCCACATGAGCATCGAGGCTGGAAGCGGAAGCATGGAATTGGCCCCGATCTGTATGTAGATCGCTACAACGTTGACAAGCAACAGCATGCCAATCGGACCGAAGCCGGACCCAAAATAGGAAACAGCGATCACGCAAGAGACCACGTATGCAAGGCAGGCAGCGGCAGCAAGAACAAGTCGATAGCAAAATACATGCAGGTTGAAATACTGCTGAGCATCCAGAACGATTACGCAGTTAAGACAGTACAAAACGACACTCGACAGGATAAACGCGTCCAAAAGGGCAAAAGAAGACAGCACCACTCGAGCAACGATAGCGCACACACGCTTCCCTCCCCGAGCCTCCGACAACCCCCACGGTTCCTCAATAAAGCCCGAACTGACAAAGCGCGGCACAATGCAAGCCGCGATGAACGGAAAGAACAATGCATGAGCCAACGGGGCTACGTTGAAAAGCAGACCGCGAAAAACCCCTGCATTACCAAATAGAAGGACATCCTCTGCCGATAGCCGAAGCGTCGGGTCTGGGAAAAAGCCCAAGAAACTGTTCTCACGGAGGCTACAGAACCACATCGGGAAAGAATTAAGCTGCAATACCACCATGCACGCATAAATTACCAGGATTAAGGCGTACGCCCATTTGCTCGCATGCTTCCATTCTGACTGGAGAAGTCTTTTAATCTGACGAGCCATTGAACACACCCCCAGCGCGAAAGCTCACGAGAGCGTAAATCAATACCGATAGACAGCTGGCTGCCACGCCATATCCCAGAAGCGTCAGCTGCCCCATATCGCTATACCCAAGAGCACTTCCGACTCCAAGATACGGCCCCGGAAGAAGGAAAATCCATCGCAAGGACGGTATGGGCGCCTGAAGGTAAGTTCCGTAGAGCGTCAAGCTCATGACAAATCCGATTATTATCACAGCCCCGCTAAATACAGCGCTGCTTGTAATCCGATAGATGGTTACCGTCTCCAACGCAACCGATATCACCAATACGGCGTTGATTATCATTGCGGGCAAAAATGCAGCCAGCATACTATGCGCATAGTTTTGCCCTCCACGTGTTATCGCTATTGCAAAAAGAAGAAGGCAAAGCGCACTATATGCTGCGCCAATTATTAAAGCAGACGAAAGCACATGTGCTAGGACCCCATTAAAGCGAGTAAGACCTCTTGCTGAAGAAATTCGGTGTCCCTCTTCATAGCCGCGCTCCTGTAAAATCGCCAGGCAAACGATGAGCGGAACGAACAGAGACGTGCCGGCAAAAGCACTGCGCACAAGGGACTCATCGGGTGCAGAAGGATCGATTACATTCCAGCAGAAACCAATATCCTCCCCAAAAACGCTATTGCCAAAGGCGAGCAACGTTGTTCCGTTTTTTAGAAAGACACCGAAGAGAAGGCCGAACGCCAGAATAAGCGCAAGACCAAACTTCGCCGGAAACATCCTGTGCAAACGCATCATATCTGCCTTTATGGGATGGATCGCCCGCTTCATAGCGAGACCACCTTCATCAAGCGCCTGTAATACTCTTTTAGGGACGACGCCTCATCCCTTATGACGTCCATCGATTCCTTTTTCAGCAGTTCGCCGTCATGAATAAACACGCAACTTGTTGCAACTGACGCCAACTCATCCAAATCATGGCTAGAGATGAGCATGGTCTTACCCTGTTCTCGATTCAATCGACCGATAAGGGCCCATATACTCTCGATGCCCAGCGGGTCCAAACCGTTTGCTGGCTCATCAAAAATAAGCAGGTCAGTGTCACCCAACAAAGCCGTAGCTATATCCAGCCGCCGTTTCATTCCCAGAGAAAAACTGCTTACGCTCTTTTTCTCTTCGACGTCCAGTCCAACTAGACTCAAAACGCGAGGAACCTCACGTTTCTCATCAAGCCCCCATTCCGCACATCGGATCCGAAGATTCTCAACCGCACTGAGGGACTGGTATGCTCCGCTGGAATCTGGCACATAACCGACACGCGTCCGCATCAGGCTAAGCTCTCTCTTTGATTTGCCTCCAAAGAGCTCCACGCTCCCCGACGATGGCTCGCAGAGGCCCAAGACGATTTTAATAAGCGTGCTTTTGCCCGCACCGTTTGCACCGACAAGGGCACAGAGCTCAGACTGATGCACCTCGAAGGAAACGTCATGCAAAACGCGCCGTTTCCCGTAGCGCTTTGACACCTTTGATAGCTTTATCGCTGATGCACTCATTGGCCTCCCGTTCTGCTTGATAGCAAAACCGCTGCTGCCAGACTGTCGCCTGGCAGCAGCCGCAACTGCTAGAGATTAACTAAACAGAAGTTTTGCTGCAGTTATTGACGCAAGTGCGTGCTCCACAGAATGTCTTGCAGTAACCGTTGCACCCACCACCGGGGTCCACATAACTCGGTTTGACAATCCAGCTCATATCGTTCCTCCTTTCTATTATCGCTTTTACTTTGTGTTATTGTTTATCGATAACTTATATTTGTCAAGATAATTTAAAGAGATGGGGCCCGCGCTAGACACGGGCCCCATCACACCAATATCTCGTTTTAGCTGCTCGCTATATGCTACTCGTCGCTCAAATCTACAGCAAAGACTGATGTCGGAAGCGACGCCTCATTGCCTCCACCATTCCGCATCTGCCTCACGACATTTTTTGCACGCTCAACAATAAGCTCCTCAAGCTCTTTCTCACTCACCCGCCGAATAATATCTCCCGGTTGACAGTCAAGTTCATCGCAAATATCGAGAAGCGTCTTAAGGCGAATAGCTTTAATTTTTCCGTTTCTTAGCTTAGAAATATTAGCCGGAGTATGCCCCGTGGCACGAATCAGATCAGCACTGGTCTTTCCGGTCTTAAGTAGCTGCGTCTCAAGCTCGATGATGAGATAGCTCATGCTTCCTCCTACACAAGCTCGTCAGACTGCTCTTGGAGCAGCGAGGCATAACTCCAGATCACCGAGATACACAGACAGACAGCCGCGCCGATAAGCGACCCCGCATCAAAGGCAACGCCTTGGCAAATCTCAATAACGAAGGAATGAGGCACGACGTAAAGCTCCAGCCCACCAATGGTAAGATTGACCGATCCGTAGGCACCAATAAGCGAAACCGCGGCGTTAACAGCAAAGGCAAGCGCAAGAACACGGATAAGCCGCACATGCGTCTTGGTAAAGGGCGAGACGCCTCGCGAGATGTTACGGCTGATCCCACACAGAACGACAAGCGAAATACCCACGACGAGTGCCAGGCACAGTCCGCTTGGGATAACGATGCACCCGCCATCGAGAAGCGTCGCGACGCCGAAAGAATCGACAGAGGCAACGTTTGCAACCGCATACCAGATCACGTAAACAACCAACGCGGCAAAAGCGACGAGCATCCCTGCAAAAACGGCTGCCATGCAAAAACCAAGCTTCCTGATATTTTCGCCCGCCTTGGCCATACGCTGAACGCTGTTGGACATACACTCACCCTCATCGACTCTATCGTTATTCGAACAGTTTATCGAACAACGATATGGATTGCATGCGGAAAGCCCGACAGTGTGCATAGGCCATTCACTAATCAGAAGGGGTGAGCGTGGATTTTTGGACACGTATCGAACGAGAGTGGATAATCTCCCACTTTGAGGCCACCACCGGGCCTAAAACGGGAGATTATCCACTCTCATAGTCATCAAGGCCCGCAAGCTCTTATTCGGCCGCCTCGCGCAGGGCTGACATCGTTGCCGCATATTGCTGCTGCAACGCATGCATTCCCTCGCGAGCACCGTCAACGGCATCGGCGCCGCGCAACGCCTCGGTCACCACGACCGCCGGCTCGTACAGATTATCGAATCCCAGGTTCTGGCTCACGCCCTTGAGCGTGTGCGCTGCCATAAACGCACCTTCGGCGTCTCCCGCCGCCATGGCGGCCTCCAGCTTGTCCATGCTCTCGTCATCCAAAAACTTGAGGGCAAAGCGGGCAAGCATTTCCCCGCCCATCAGCCGAGCGCACGCGTCATCATAATTAGCGCCGATCTTCTCATACGCCTCACGCATGGAAATCATGGATTAAAAACTCCTTTGGTCAAACTAAATCGTAGGAAACGCGACGACATCGGCGGGGCGTGCCAATGTCTCGGCAATTTGGTCTTGCACCTCGAGCAAACAGTCGAGCAGCAACGGGTTAAAGGTGCCGCACTTACCGTCCAGAATCATCTTGATCGCTTCCTCGTGCGGGATAGCGTCCTTGTACACGCGCACGCTCGTCAGGGCATCGTACACGTCGGCCACCGAAACCACCTGTGCGGCAATGGGAATTTCGTCGCCCTTAAGGCCATCGGGATAACCCTTGCCGTCCCAGCGCTCGTGGTGCCAACGCGCAATCTGGTACGCATATTCCATAAGCGCATTGCCGGCGTGATGGCTACCCAGCTCACGCAGCATGTCGGCGCCGATCGTGGTATGCGTCTTCATAATCTCGAACTCCTCGGGCGTAAGGCGTCCGGGCTTGTTGAGAATCGCATCGTCAATCGACATCTTGCCGATATCGTGCAGCGCCGAAGCCAGGGCGATCGTGGAGCGTTCCTCATTGTCGAGGGAGATCGTGCCGCTACGCTGGACCAGACAGCCAAGCAGCAGCTCGGTCAGCTTTTCGATATTCGTAACGTGCCTGCCGCTCTCGCCGTTACGAAGCTCCATGACGCCGGCCATGATGTCGATGAGCATGCGACTGTTCTTGACGCGCTCGTTGTACTGCTGGGACAGCAGGTTCGTCAGGCGGCGCTGCTTGGCGTATAGGCGGATGGTGTTGCTTACACGGCGGCGCACGACACGGGAGTCAAACGGGCGGTTGATATAGTCCGAGGCGCCCAACTCGTACGCGCGCAGAACCATATCATCGGAATCTTTGCTCGAAATCATGATGACGGGCAGATTGTCACTAACCGATCGGCGCGACAGATCGGCCAGCACCTCAAAGCCGCTTACGCCCGGCATGACAATATCCAGCAGCACGAGCGACAACTCATCGCCATAGCGGTCGACCATGTCGAGCGCCGCACGACCGTGGTCGGCCTCGAGGATGCAATACTCGTCCTTGAGCATCTCGCTGAGAATGGCTCGGTTCATCTCGGAGTCATCGACAATAAGCACCAAAGGCTTTTCGCTTTGGAAGGCCTCGATGGAATCGGCATCGGTCACGACCGTACCAGCTTTTGCCTTAGCGCGGCTCAGTAACTGGACGGCGCGGCCAACGCCCTCATCAACCGTCTCGCCATGAATGCGAGCGCCACCAACGCACGCCGTCAGGCTCGCGTACTCATAGCCCGGAACAATCGTGGAATGAACGGCATCGGATACCTGACGCAGGCGACGGGCGAAGTCATCGGAGGAGATATTGGACATGACAGCCACAAACTTGTCGCAGCCATAGCGCACAAGCTCGTCAGTCGAACGAATTCCGCTGCGTATGGCTGTCGCCACAGCACCGAGCGCAAGGTCACCGGAATGACGGCCACACGTATCGTTGAAGACCTTAAAATCATCAAGGTCAATCACCGCAACGCCGGCCTTCATGCGGGCGCTACGGAGCTTTTCCTCGTAATATCGGCGATTGTGCACATTCGTCAGCACGTCGGTGTAGACAAGGTCCTCTTCTGCAGCCTCTTGCTCATCAATCGGACGCACCATCAACAAGACGTGAGGCTCGCCCTCGACTTTCAGAGGGCGCAGGCGAGCGCGGTACTCGGTACCATCATTGAGTAGCTGCTCCGACACCTCATCCGAATCCGCCAAGGCCTCAAGACTCGACTGACGCAGACAAGGGCAGCGATCGCCGGCGAGCAAGCAGTTAGGCTCGCTCTTAATCTGATCGGCCGACAGCAAACGCACCACGGGGTAGGTCTTCGCGACGCGGGCGACCTCGGCGGCGGCCTCCTCGTCGGTTAGATTGACCTCGTGATTATTGAGCATATGGGGCCCTTTCTATCGTTACGCACGGCAACGGTGCATATCAAATGGTACAAGGGTAACATCTAACAACTGCAGGCAAACGCGCGATTATCGTTACATTTTTATGACCTGGCAAACGGCGGTAATGAAGCCGCGGGCGCGCGGTTATGGGCGCATTCGTTAACAATGACGAAACGCTAACAGTCCCCCCTCCCCCGCAGGTCATCGAGCGTGCTAACGCTCCAAGATATCGCGAACGGCGTTTGCCGCCGTAACGGGACGATCGCGCAGACCGTTATGCGCGCCCGGGATCGTCACAAGGGGGCAATCGAGATATTCGGCAGCCGCTCGCGTGCCAGCCTCGCGGGGCGTATCGACCGAAAGCTCGCCCAAAAACACAGCCGACACCGCCTTTGACGCGCAGGCGCGCTCCCAGTCGGGAGCATATGTCATATTTGTTCCGTATTCATTGGCCATGAAGCAACGACCATTGCGCAGGGCATGTTTGGCTTCCGCCTTAGTCGTCCCAGGAGCCTCGGGGTCCAAGTCGCCGAGGGCTCCCAAGAAAAGCCGGAGCGCCCTTGAAACCTTTCCAGCCGCAATCATATCGAGCAAAACCGGAGCTGCGCCCATGCCGACGCCTTCGGCCGACACAGCCGGCTCGTGCAGAATCGCACGGGCGACGAGATGGGGTTCGGCGCGAAGAAGCTCCAGCGCCACCAACGTACCGGCGCTGTGCGCAAGCACATTTGTCGGAGCGCCAACGTGTTCGATCACGGCCTGTAGGTCGGCGGCCTGAGCGGCAAGATCATAGCTGCCGTCTGCCGCTTCGCTGCTGTCACCACAGCCGCGGCGGTCGTAGGCAATTACACGGTAGTTGCGGCTGAGCTCACAAGCGATGCCGTCGAAAAATGTGCCGTCGACACAAGCGCCGTGCACGCACACCAAAGCAGGAGTATCAGGCGACACATCCGGGCCGGCATATTCGCGACAGGCAATCGTGGTGCCCGCATTCTCGACCGTAAAATCCATGTTGTGCCCCCATCATCAATGCCCATCCAGCTGCACGTCAGTACGGTTGGATGGACCCGCATTGCCTTACGACTTGTTAACAGATTAACTGTACCCGACCCGAGGCTTTTCATGGCACGGCATCATGAGCGACGTGAAAAAACGAAACTTGTAAAGCAAGAGCCCACACCCTGCTTCGGAGCCGATGCTATGCTTAGGCACAATTGTCTTGAGGAGCATAAGCCTATGTCTACGTTTTTGAATGCCAGCCCCATCTTTGGGCCCGTTCGCAGCCGTCGCCTTGGTCTCTCGCTCGGCGTCAACATGATGCCGGCCAGCGGCAAAATCTGCACGTTCGACTGCATTTACTGCGAAAACGGCCTCAACGCCGAGCGCCCCTGCCATGAGCCGTACAACACGGCCGCCGTGGTACTCGACGCGCTCGAGGCAAAGCTGCGCGAGATGGCAGCCGAGGGCGAGCTCCCCGATGTGATCACCTTCGCAGGCAACGGCGAGCCCACCGCCGCACCGGAGTTTCCGCAGGCCATTGCCGGCGCCGTCGCGCTGCGCGACGAGCTTGCCCCAAACTCCAAGATCGCCGTGCTCTCCAACGGCACGCGCGCCGACCGCCCCGAGGTGCACGACGCGCTCATGATGGTCGACGACAACATTCTTAAGCTCGATACCGCCGACCCGGCGTTTATCCAGCTGCTCGACCAGCCCGTTGGCCCCTACGACGTCGAGCACCAGATCGAGACGTTCGCAAGCTTTGACGGTCACGTTATTATCCAGACGATCTTTTTGACCGGCGAGTATCAGGGCAAGCCCATCGACAACACCGGCGAGGAGTACGTTGCCCCCTGGCTCGCGGCGCTTGAGCGTATTCGCCCACAAGAAGCGACCATCTACACGGTGGCGCGCGAGACACCGATCGCCGGCCTTGCCAAAGCAGCGCCCGAGGTGCTCGATACCATTGCCGCACGCGTGCGCGCCCTCGGTATTCCCTGCCAGGTGAGCTACTAGCGCGCAGCTGCTCTGAAGGTGGGCTATACTAGCTGCGGATGAAAGGAAGTTAGCCATGTATGACAAAGGACCCGTGCCTGGCCGCAACGACGCTTGCTGGTGCGGCAGCGGCAAGAAATACAAGAAATGCCATAGCGCCTTTGATGAGCGCCTCGAGCGCTTGTGGGAAGAGGGCTGGGAGGTTCTGCCCCGCACGCTCTATAAGACGCCCGCCGATATCGAGGGCATTAAGCGCTCGGCCGCCATCAACGTGGGCGTGCTCGATTATGTGGGCGAGCATATCGCCGCAGGCATGACCACCAACCAGCTCGACCAGATGATCTACGACTACACCGTCGAGCACGGCGGCACGCCGGCCGACCTCAACTACGAGGGCTATCCCAAGAGCGTGTGCACCTCGATCAACGACGTCGTCTGCCACGGTATCCCCTGCGATACGGATGTGCTGCACGATGGCGACATCATCAACGTGGACTGTTCCACGATCCTGGACGGCTACTTTAGCGACTCGAGCCGCATGTTCCGCATCGGCGAGGTCTCGGCCGAGCGCCAGCGCCTGATCGACGTCACCCGCGCCAGCGTGGAGGCGGGCCTGGCGGCCGTCAAGCCATGGCTGCCGCTGTCCGTTATGGCCGAGGCCGTGCAAAAAACGGTCGAGGACGCCGGCTTTAGCGTGGTGCGCGAGTACGGCGGACACGGCATCGGTAAGGAATTCCACGAGGACCCGTTTGTGGGCTTTACCACCGAGGCGCCCGATGTGGACACCATCATGGTGCCGGGCATGGTCTTTACCATCGAACCCATGGTCAACGCCGGAGCGCCCGACATCAAGATTAGCAAGGGTGACGGTTGGTGCGTGCGCACCAAGGACGGCAGCGATTCGGCCCAGTGCGAGGTGCAGCTCGTGGTGACCGAGGACGGCTACGAGCTGCTGAGCTGGTAGCCATGGATGCGCCGGGCTACGCGATGGATATGTTAACCATCGCGTAGCCCGGCGTTTTTATTTGAACGTTTTGCCTGATAAAACCTGCCAAAATAAACCTGTCCCTTTTTGGCAGGTCGAGCGGAGAGGACTGCTTGTGAACATCCTGGTTTTGCTGCCCGTCAACGACCGTCACCGCGCGATCCTCGAGTCGAGCGCTCCGGGCGATGACTTTATCTACACGAGCTCCGACGCCGCCACGCGCGAGCAGGTCGCCGATGCCGACGTGATCTTGGGCAACATCGACCCTGACATGCTCACGGCATGCGAACATCTCCAGCTGTTGCAATTGCAGACCGCCGGCTATGACGATTACTTGGCCGCCGGCACCGTGCCGGCCGACGCCAAATTGTCTTGCTCGGTGGGCGCCTACGGCCAGGCCGTAAGCGAGCACATGTTTGCCATGGTCCTTTCCATGATGAAGCGCCTGCCCGGCTATCACGACTTGCAGCGCGAGCATCGCTGGGAGGATTTGGGGCCGGTCACCTCGCTCAAAAACGCCAATGTGCTGGTGCTGGGCGCGGGCGATATCGGCGGCCACTTCGCCACGCTCTGCCGCAACATGGGCGCGCACGTCCGCGGCATCAAGCGCCATCCACTCGTCTACCCCATTGTGTTTGAGGACATGGACGGCATGGACGCCCTGTCCGAGCGCCTGGCCGAGGCTGACATCGTCGCATCCTTTATGCCCAGCACACCCGAGACCCGCGGCCTGGCGAACGCCGAGTTCTTCGCCGCGATGAAACCGGGCGCCTTCTTTGCCAACGGCGGCCGCGGCGACCTTGTGGTCGCCGACGACTTGGTTGCCGCCCTGGAGTCGGGACATCTCGCCGGCGCCGCGGTCGACGTCACCGACCCCGAGCCGCTGCCTGAGACAAGCCCCCTGTGGGATGCGCCCAACATGCTCATCACGCCGCACGTCTCCGGCTGGTTCCACCTGGCAGCCACGCTCAATAATGTGGTCGACATTGCCGCAGAGAATCTGCGTCACCTGCAAGCCGGCGAAACTTTACGTTGTTGGATCGAACACTAGAAGGACGTCAGGTAGTTTCTTGCGTCTACTACACTCATTGCTGCGACGGGTGCGTGTGAACAGAGTTTGGCATCGTTGGTGACCAGAAGGTCTGCCTTTGCGCGCATTGCTGCCGCAATGATTAAATCGTCTTCGTAATCGCTATGGAGCTTACGCTGCTTGCTCGCCATCCATATGTCACTCAGGTCGCAGGGTACCGGCGTGGCAAGTTGCGACAACACGTCGAGGCAATCCCATGCAAGTGATGTCGCCGCCACGGCGGCATCTTGGGATAGCGAGCCATGCTCGCGCCGATACCACGCCTTATGTTCGCTCGAAATCAAATAGAACAGATCTTTGGACGATGTCGCCGCATACAGCAAATCCACCTGCGCCGTGCATGCATCGCGTAAAAACTCAATCGCCACCGAACGACCACGTCGTGAGGGAATGAAGTAATCGAGCCACACGTTGGTGTCAACCAAGATGCGCCTTGGAGCCTCACTCATAGAGCCAGCTCATCTCCTCGCCGTAGCGATCCGCGTAGGCGTTCCGTTTGAGTTCTTCATCGCCCGAGGGCTGAGCCTTGACCATATCGATTCCCGACTCACGGCAAGCGGCAGCGAACAGCTTCGACCCCTGATCCATGAGCTCGAGCTTACGTTTAGCGGCCTTTTCGCGCTCGCGCTGTTCCGCCCGGACACGACTGGGCAGCAGGATATCCTCGAGCGCACCGGGACGATCGGCCAGCGACGCTGCAAGCTGCCAGAGCGCTCGCACCGCTTGGCTCGGCGTCATACCGGCCCTGGAGAGAGCGGCGTCCCCGCTCCTTTTAAGATCGGCATCGAGACGTACGTTGATCTGAGCGGCTGTTGTGGTCATGACCCCTCCTTAATACTTTAAAATCATCATAAAACTCTATGGTAGATACGTAAAGCACGTATAGCATTTATTAGCATTAGCCGCACTCTGTGCACAAAAAGCCGCCGAGGTGCACTGCACCTCGGCGGCCACGTACCACCGATCTAGCTCGGTTTCACCCTTTGCATTTGCCCAGATAAAACCTGCAAAATAAACCTGTCCCTTTTAGCAGGTTTTAGAGCTCCACGCTTTCGGCGCCGTTGATGGTTAGGTTTCGCTCGTAGAAAGCCGTGAGGGCGCGGATGGCGTACATCACGTCGCGCACGCCGCCGGTCTCGTAGCTCGAGTGCATGGCCAGCTGCGGCAGGCCCACGTCCACGGCATGCATGCTCGCCTGCATATTGGACAGATTGCCGAGCGTGGATCCGCCGGCCATATCGCTCTTGTTGGCGAAGGCCTGCGTGGGCACGTCGGCGTCATCGCAAATAGCTTGGAACACCGCGCGGCTAAAGGCATCGGTACAATAGTGCTGGTTGGCTGCCTCCTTGATGACGATACCGCCGTTGAGCACCACCTGGCTGCGGGCGTCGCACTTCTCGGCGTGGTTGGGGTGCACGGCATGCGCGTTGTCGCAGCTCACGAGCATCGATGCGGCAAGGGCGCGATGATACGACTCGTCGTCAAAGCCCAGCAATCCGTTAATGCGGCGCAGCGCGTCGGCCAAGAACGTCGACATGGCGCCCTGCTTGGTCTCGGAGCCAACCTCCTCATTATCAAAGCAGCAAAAGACCGAAACGTCGTGCGCGTTCTCGGCACCCAAAAATGCCTGCAGCGAGGTATAGGCGCAGGCCAGGTCGTCGAGCTTGGGCGTCGAGATAAACTCGTCGGCCCAGCCCCAAATGCGCGCATCCTGACGATTGACCAGGAACAGATCGCGGCCCAGAATCTGATCGGGCTCAACGTCCAGCTCGTCGGCGATCAGAGCATCAAAGTCGCCCTGCTTAAGCTCGCCAGCGCTGATGAGCGGGCACAGGTCGACGGCTCGGTTGGGAGCAAAGCCCTCGTTAACGCCGCGGTTCATGTGGATGGCAAGGCTCGGAATGCTAGCGACCTCGCGCTCGGTGGCAAGCAGACGGCTCTCAATACGGTCGCCTTCGCGCACCAGCACGCGACCCGCGAGCGCCAGCGGACGGTCGAACCAGGTGTAGTCAATCATGCCGCCGTAGGCCTCGGTGTTCAGGCGCAGCGTCTCGCCTGCGCCGTCGAGCTCGGGCACGGCCTTGACCTTAAACGTCGGAGAATCGCTGTGCGACGCCGTGAGCTGAAAATGATAGTCACCGGCAACGCCGTCCTCGCCCCACGTCGCGGCCAGGTCCTCGCCCACCTTAAAGGCAACAACGCTCGAGGTGTTGCGCTGCGTGTAATAACGCCCGCCCGGCTCGATGTCCCACGCCGCGTTCTCGGGCAGGTAGGTAAAGCCCGCCTCGTCGAGCTCGGCCATAATGGTCGCCGCCGTATGGAACATGCTGGGGCATGCCTCGATAAAGTCGATAAGGTCGTTGGCGGCCTCGATATCGTCGGCCGTCACATGTGCGCGCTCGAGCGTTTCCTGATCCGTCATGCTCTCCCCTTTCGCTGGGTTGATGGTCCCCTCCAGCATACCCCGCCACGCCAGTGCCGCACTCTTCATTCCGTGCTTAATTCCGCGCCACTCACCAACTTGAGCCATCATGCCCGTGCACCTTTTGCGACAATTACGCTAACAGGACGAGAGGAGTCGTCATGAAGCCACGTAACATTGCCATCGCCTGCGGTGTCGCGGGAGTCGCCGTCGGCCTTGCCGCTGCCACCGGTATCGTTTATCACAAGCAAATCAAGTCCGCCGCGTCGCTCAAACGCTTGACCGGCTACGCGGATGGCTATGACCTGTACGCAATCGACATCGCCTACGACTACGATCTTGATCGCATCATCGCCGCTGGCGTGCGCGACGACCAGGCCTACATCGATGCCGTGGTGGCGCAGGTGCTGCCCGGTGTGCCGGTACATGTCCAGGCGCCCCAGTTTGCCTGCAGCGCTTTTGTCGCCGTAGATGCCGAAGGCCGCGTGCGCACCGGTCGCAATTACGACTTTAAAGACGACACCTCGGCGCTGCTGGTGCGCAATCACCCACGCGGCGGCTATGCTTCCATCGGGTTTGCCGCCCTCAATAACCTGGGCGCCAACACTCCGCTTGACTCCATCACCGGACGCGCCGCGGCGTTGATGGGCCCGTTTGCCCAGCTCGACGGTGTTAACGAATGCGGCGTGTCCATTGCCGTACTCACCCTGGATTCCAAGCCCTGTGACCAGGACACGCAACGCCCCGCCATCAATACCTCGCTCGCCATCCGCCTGGTGCTCGACCGTGCCGCCACCACGCAAGAAGCTGTCGACCTGCTTTCCGCCTACGACATGCACGCTATGGCAGGACGCGATTACCACTTCTTTATCAACGACGCCGCCGGTGACGCGCGCGTAGTAGAGTGGGATCCGCGCGATCCGGACCGCGCTTTCAAAGCGACTCCTGTACGCCAGGTTACGAACTTCTACGCCTGCTATGGCGACGAAGTGCTGCCCAACCAAAAGAATGGCGAGCTGGGCCATGGTAAAGAGCGCGGCATCGCAATCGCCGATGTCCTCGACGCCCATGTCGGTGCCCAAGACAAAACGATTGCCTGGAAAGCCCTGCGCGTCGCAGCGCAAGAGCCCAATCCGGAAGACATCACCAGCAATACGCAATGGTCGGTCGTCTTTGACAATACCGAACCCGCTGCCGCCATCACGCTGCGCCGCCACTGGGGCGACGTCGACGCCTTCGCACTGTAAGGAGCCAGGCCCGTCGACCTTACGCTCGCCTGACGTTGCTTACATTTCCATACGCTTGAGCTAATACGTTTTACCCCCGCATCAACAGTGTGCGGGGGTAAACTTATGCGCATGTTATAACTTGCCCGGAAGGATTCACCATGCTTAGGATCGGTCTTCTTACTAGTGGCGGCGACTGCCAGGCGCTCAACGCCACCATGCGCGGCATCGTCAAAACGCTCATGACCAATAGCAAAGAACCTATCGAGATCTACGGTTTTGAGGACGGCTACCAGGGCCTTATCTACAGCAGGTTCCGCGTCATGACGCCCGCCGATTTTAGCGGCATCCTCACCCGCGGCGGCACCATCCTGGGCACGAGCCGCACACCGTTCAAGCGTCTGGACATTCCCGAGGCCGATGGTGTCGAGAAGGTGCCGGCGATGGTCCACACCTATCATAAGCTGCAGCTCGACTGCCTGTTTATGCTGGGCGGCAACGGCTCCACCAAGACCGCCAACCGCCTGCGCGAAGAGGGCCTCAACGTTATCGCCCTGCCCAAGACCATCGATAACGACACCTGGGGCACCGAGCTGACATTTGGCTTTACGAGCGCCATCGACGTCGCCACCAAGTGCATCGACGACATCCACACCACCGCGTCGAGTCACGGGCGCGTGTTCGTTATCGAGATCATGGGCCACAAGGTTGGCTGGATCCCGCTGTACGCCGGCGTCGCAGGCGGTGCGGATGTCATCTTGATTCCCGAGATCCCCTACGACATGGATAACGTCATCAAGACCATCGAGCATCGCATGGAGACCGGCAGCCGCTTTACCATCGTGGCCGTCGCCGAGGGCGCCATCTCCAAGGAGGATGCGGCGCTGTCCAAGAAGGAGTACAAGAAGAAGCTCGCCGAGCGTACGAGCCCCTCGATTGTCTACGACATCGCCAAGGAGATCGAAGCCAAGACTGGTCGCGAGACCCGCGTCGCCATCCCCGGCCACACGCAGCGCGGCGGCCAGCCCGACGCCCAGGACCGCATCTTTGCGACCCAGTGCGGCGTCGAGGCAGCGCTCGGCTGTCTGCGCGGCGAGTTTGGCTACATGATCGCCCTGCGTGACGGCAAGATGTGTCACATGCCGCTCGAGGATGTCGCCGGCAAGCTCAAGTACGTCGATCCCCAGAGCGATCTGGTACGTGAGGCCAAGGCGTTGGGCATCAGCTTCGGCGACGAATAGCCTCGGCCGAAATTCATTCCATCGGGCCCTCCGACCCCGCCCGACGTATTTCGATTTGGCTCCTCCCTTGACTCCGTCAAAGGTCGCCAATCGAAATCGTCGGGCGGGGTCGGAGGGCCCTGCGTTTACATACTCGCCGAGGCTATTCGTCTTCTTGCTGCGGGTGCCTAGGGTAGGGAGCGGCGTGCATTTTTGGGAGTTTTCAGCATCCGGGGGTACCTGCATACTGGATTTTGGGCGAAAGGCAGGTGCCATGGGCCGCATTCTGCAAAAAATGATCGGTTCTCGAGGCGCTGGAGGCTCGGAATCAGGGTTTCCAGCGCTGTTTTGTGCGCCCGCTCCCGCACCCGCGGACTCCGGGATGCTGAAAACTCCGGAATTTGCACGCCGCCCCCTGGGAAACCCGTAGGCAAAAAGCGACCGCCCCGCCGAAATATGCAATCGGCGGGGCTGTTTATGCAATTTAGTGGCTGTGGGCGCATCGGCAGCTCGCTACAGCTTGAATCCCGAAACAGATTACTCGGCGCTCTTGAGGGCGCCGACCATATCGATCTTGTTGAGGGTACGATTGGTGGCGAGGTTGACGATAAACGTAAAGCCAAAGGAAAGCACCACGGCAAGCACATAGCTCAGCGGCTCGACTTCAACGTCAAAGTACAGTGACGGCATCTGCAGGATGTACGTAAAGCTCTCGGCCAGCAAGCCGCCCAGCGGCACGCCCAGTGCGGCGCCAATCGCCGTGAGGATTAACGTCTCCTTGTTGACGTAATGGTGCACCTCGCCGCGACGGAAGCCCAGCACCTTGATAGTCGCCAGCTCGCGTTCGCGCTCCGAAATATTCGTATTAGACAGCGTAAACACCACGACAAACGACAGGCACGCTGCCATAAAAGTCACGAGCACCACCACAGAGTTGATAATCGTAAAGTTGGCCTCGTAGTTCTCCCAATGTTCGGCCGTGCTCGAAATGGTGAGCCAACCGTCGCTCTTAAGCTTCTTGCTAAACGCAATTTGATCTGCTGACGAACCCTTGAGCAGCGCAAAGATGCCGTTAAGACGCGCGCTTCGGCCGAACGTGCGCTCATAGGTGCCCTGCGTCATGTAAAGCGTGTTGCCCAGATAGTTAAGCGAGATGTCGCTGACTTTGACCTTGGCAACTTTGAGCGACGAATCCTGGACGTGAGCCGTATCGCCCGGCTGAATCCCCAGCACCAGCTGCGAGCTCTTGCTTAAATACACGTCCCCGTCACGCAGGGCGAGCGGGTCTTTGGACTCATCCTCCAGGCGCACGTAATCGCCCAAGTCACCCGTGCGGTCGTCAGGAATCACGATGAGCTGCACGGTCTCGCTTTTGCCGCCAAACGTAAAGGTGACGTTGTCGGTCATAATCGGTAGCGTCGAGGTCACCGTCACGTTGGAATCTTTGGCCGTGCTGCGTTCCTCTAGCGCCACACATGTCTGCGTAAAATCGTCGGGATTGGCGACTGCCAGCAGGTCGTAGCGCGTGATATGCCCGTACTGCTTGGGCGACAGCGCGACCGACGTATCACGAATGCCCATGCCGCAGATCACGAGCGCCGTGCAGCCGGCGATACCGAAGACGGTCATAAAGGCGCGCTTTTTGTAGCGGAACAGGTTACGCGCTGCCACCTTGTTCAAAAAGCCCATGCGGCGCCAGATAAAGCCGATGCGCTCGAGCAAGATGCGCGAGCCGGCACGCGGGGCCTTGGGGCGCATGAGCGAAGCAGGCGTCTCGGCCATCTCGTGGCGGCAGGCGATAATCGTAGCGCCCACCACGCCCACGGCAAACAGCGCCACCGAGACAATCGAGGACACGATATCGTACGAAAGCAGCATCTGGGGCAGTGAGTACATATCATCGAACACCGTAAACAGGAACAGCGGTAGCCCCACAAAGCCGATGATGTTGCCGAGCACGCCACCCACCAGGCAGGCCCACAGCGCATAGTCCACGTATTTGGACAGGATACGTCCGCGTGAATAGCCGAGCGCCTTGTACAGGCCAATGAGCGTGCGTTCCTCCTCAACCATGCGCGTGGCGGTGGTAAGGCTGATGAGCACGGCGACGATAAAGAAGATGAATGGGAAAACCGTGGCGATGGCCTCGATCGAAGAACTGTCGCTCTCGACGCTCGAGTAGCTTGCGATGTTACCGCGGTCCTGGATGTACCAAGTGCATTCGCCCAGATCGGAAAGCTCGGCGCGGGCATCGGCAAAATGCTGGTCAGCGGTGGCGCGGCGCTGGTCCAACTCGGCCTGAGCCTGGACGCGCTCCTCGCTGCCCTCGGCCATACGGTCGATGTTTTCCTGTTCAATCCCAAAAAGCATATTCGCCTGGCGCTCGGCCGCATCCAAGCTTGCCGGCGTGTCGACCGTCAGCTCCTGAGCGCGCGCCTTCTCACGCTCCTCGCGGATCTTCTCGATATTGCCCTTGACCTCATTGATCTTTGCCGCGTAGGCATCCGAATAGGAATTGAGGCTTTTGGCTCCCTCGACGATCACGTGGACCGCGGAGTAGGAAGAAGATGTCGCAGCGTCCTCGCTCACGTAGAACTTATAGTCCGCAGTCGAAGCAGCGCGAAAGGCGTTGACTGTCGAGTCGGAGCTCACATCAGTGGGGTCGAGGACCTCGGCCGTAATGGTGTAATCGCCCGCGGCAAACTGGTCCTTGGCGCTTTGATTGGACGAGCTCGCGTCATTGGCGGCAAAACTCACCGTATCGCCGATTTTCTTGCCCGATGCCTTCAGGAACTTCGAAGTCACCGCGACTTCATCAGCGCTCTCGGGCAAATCGCCGTTCACGAGCACCGGCTGATCGATGTTCTCCTTGGAGAGACTCTGCACGACCACGCGCTCACGCGTTGTACCCACGGCGGTGTAGGCGGTCTCGGTGTAGATGCCCTCGGCCGTTTCGACGCCATCGACCTCTTGTATGGCGTCGAGATCATCGTCAGTCAGGCCATAGGTCGACTGCACGTTAATGTCATAGACATTTTGCTGGTCGAAGTAGGCATCAACCGAATCACACAGGTCCTCGCAACCCGCCTTAAGGCCGCACATCACGCTCACGCCAAGCGCGGTGATGACCACGATTGACAAGAAGCGCTTAAGACTGCCTCGGATTGTGCGGTAGATGCCACGGCGAAAAACCGTCGGCACCATATCGTTTGAGCTTTGGGCAGTGCGGTAGGTCGTAAAATCCTGCTCGCGCTCCGTGTTCTGCGCGTCGCGGCGTAGGCTGTTTTGGCGGTCTTGGTCCATGGGCGCTACCACTCGATCGTCTCGATAGGCACGGGATTTTGCTGGACCGTCTCGCTCTCCACGCGACCGTTCTTAAAGCGGATCAGGCGATCGGCCATGGGCGCCAGCGCGGAGTTGTGGGTGATGATGATGACCGTAATGCCCTGCTTGCGGCAAGTGTCCTGCAGCAGCTGCAAGATCTGCTTGCCGGTTTTATAGTCAAGTGCGCCCGTGGGCTCGTCGCACAAAAGCAGCTTGGGGTTCTTTGCCAGTGCGCGGGCAATGGACACGCGCTGCTGCTCGCCGCCCGAAAGCTGCGCGGGGAAGTTGGCGAGGCGCTCACCCAAGCCAACCTGGCAAAGCGTTTGCTCGGCATCGAGCGAATCGGGGCAGATTTGCGCCGCAAGCTCAACATTTTCGAGCGCCGTCAGGTTGGGGACCAGATTGTAGAACTGGAAGACAAAGCCGACATCGGCGCGGCGGTATTCCACGAGCTGAGCCTCGTTGGCGGAGCTCACGTCGCGCCCGTCCACCGTCACGGTGCCGGAGGTCGCCGTATCCATGCCGCCCAGAATGTTGAGCGCCGTGGTCTTGCCGGCACCCGAAGCACCCAGAATGATGGCGAGCTCGCCGCGCTCGACCGTAAAGCTCGCGCCGTCGAGAGCGTGGATGCGGGCATCGCCCTCGCCGTATGCTTTGATGACGTCTTTGAATTCGATATAGGCCATCGATCGGTTCCCATCTGGTCGGATAACTCTTTAGTATTACCCATTTCGCACCGACCAGACGATATGAGCAGGACATAAAAACATTGAGAGCCCCTGCTGCATGAAAGACCGCGGATTAGGCCGACAATGGTGAGTGTCTAATTCAGCCGCGGCGGCCACGCCGCATTCATGGAAGGGGCTCCCATGCTCGATACTA
>DBEYUK010000056.1:0-2225 GCA_048181625.1 Collinsella sp.
GCGCGCCGAGGAGCTCGCCAAGAAGTACGCCCTGGCCCCCTACACCATGTTCATCGGCTCCGGCGCCCTGTGGGGCGAGACGATCCTGTTCTCGATGTGCATCCTCGAGGAGATGCAGTGGAAGCGCACCCGCTACATCACCTCGGCCGACTTCTTCCACGGCACCCTCGAGCTCGTGGAGCCGGGCGTCCCCGTGTTCCTGTTCATGGGCGAGGACGAGAACCGCAAGCTCGACGAGCGCGTCCGCGCGTTCCTGACCCGCGGCGTGACCGGCGACACCGACATCAACATCATCGACACCGCCGAGTTCGCGATCCCCGGGCTTGACGACGAGTTCCGCGTCATCGTGTCTCCGTGGATTCTGACGGTGCTCGTTACCGACCGCCTGGCTCGCTACTACGAGACGGTCACCAAGCACAACCTCAAGTATCGTCGCTACTATCACCAGTTCGACTACTAAAGAAAACGGGTGCGGGAACGCGCCGGGCTATTGAGAGGAACACAGAATGAGACAGTACATCATCGCCAGCCATGCGCACTTCGCTACCGGCATCAAGGAGAGTGTCGAGCTGCTCTCGGGCGCTCGCGACAACGTCCACGATCTTTCGATGTTCGTCGATGACCGCATGGACGTGGCCGAGGAGGCCCAAAAACTGCTGGCAGGCATGGCTGCCGACGATGATGTCGTCGTGTGCACCGACCTCTTTGGCGGCAGCGTCAACAACGAGTTCACCAAGATCGTCCAGACGCGTCCCCGCACGTACCTCGTTACCAACATGAACCTTCCTCTGCTCATCCAGCTGCTGTTTTCTGACGAGTCGGTGCCGGTTGAGGAGGCGATTCGCGCCATCGTCGCTGCGGACGATACGCGCGTGAAGTTTGTCAACGACCTGTTGGTCGATGACGAAGAGGAAGAAGAGTTCTAATCCGCAGCACCTACTGACACGCCGTAAGACGGCACAAGACCTTTGGGGGGTCACATTATGATTCAGCTACTTCGCGTTGACCATCGCCTGCTTCACGGCCAGGTCGCAGTTTCCTGGGTTCAGGGCCTCGGCTCCAACTGCATCTTCTGCGTGGGCGATAAGGTCGCCAACGACCCGGTGTGGAAGACGACGCTCAAGATGGGCAAGCCTGCCGGCTGCAAGCTCGTCATCAAGGATATGGCGAATGCCATCGAGGCCATTAACTCGGGCGTGACTGACAAATACAAGATGATCATCTGCGTCGCTACTATCGCTGAGGCAAAGCAGCTTGTTGAGGGCTGCCCGCAGATTAAGTCGGTCAACTTGGGCAACACCAAGCCCAAGGACGAGAAGCGCCCCGATGCTCGTCAGGTCTCTCGTCAGATCTTCCTGACCGCGGCTGAGGAAGCCGATGTGCGCGAGATGCTAGATCGTGGCGTTGAGGTCGAGATTCGACCCCTGGCCGCTGACCCCAAGGTTGACTGCGCCAGCGTGCTCTAGGCGTTCAATTTCGAAGAGCCTTCGGGTTCTTCGTAGTGTCCTATATGGAAAGGGGGATGTATGCTTACCCAAGCAATCCTCATCGGACTTATCGCCGCATTTGGTAAGTTCGACTGCCAGCTCGGTACGCTCTACGCGTTCCGCCCCATCGTCCTGTGCCCGCTCGTGGGCCTGGTCCTGGGGGACCTGCAGACTGGCCTTGCCGTTGGCGCCAGCCTGGAGCTGCTGTTCATGGGCTCGATCTCCATCGGCGCCTACGTGCCGCCTGATGAGACGATCGGCGGCGTGCTCGCCTGCGCGTTTGCCATTCAGCTCGGTCAGGGTACCGAGGCAGCCATCGCGCTCGCTATGCCCATCGCCACGCTGTGCCTTGCCATCAAGAACATCCTCAACGCCGCCCTGCCGATTTTGGTTGACCGCGCCGATGTTTTCTCTGCCCAGGGCAACCTTAAGGGCGTCTATGCGATGCACTTCCTGATCGGTTCCACCGGTATCATCATGGCGTTCCTGCTGTGCTCGCTGTCGTTCTATCTGGGTGCTGACGCTATCCAGGGCGTGCTCGACTTTATCCCCGACTTTGTCCTTGCCGGCTTTGGCGTTGCCGCCAACATCCTGCCGGCCATGGGCTTCGCCATGCTCGGCCGCCTGGTGCTCACCAAGCAGCTCGTGCCCTTCTACTTCCTGGGCTTCCTGCTGTGCTCCTACGCCAACGTGCCCGTCCTGGGCGTCGCCCTGATCGCCATCATCATCGGCATCGAC
>DBEYUK010000057.1:0-40397 GCA_048181625.1 Collinsella sp.
GCTCGCACGGAGGCCACATTAAGTGGCCTCCGGCTCGTGCGGAACTCGCGATCGACTTCGCATGCCGCCGGGCAGCCGGGGCCGACGTGAGGTTCAAAGATTTTCAAAAAAGCGGTCGGCGCGCAGTGCGCCGACCGCCGATATATGGGGTCTGATATTTTCTATCAGCTAGTTCCTCTTACTCGTCGAGGAGATCTTCTGGCATGTCGTTGCCGTCGCCTAGATCGACAGGGGTTTCTTCGGAAGCAGAGCCGTTTTCTGTGGCTTCGCCTTCGGGCCTCTCTTTGGCGGCCGTCATGCGGGCCACGGCGCAGATGCGGTCGTTGTCGTCGACGGTCATCATCTTGACGCCCTGGGTGGCGCGGCCGGTCTGGCTGATCTCGTCGGTCTTGACGCGAATGACCGTCGCGCCCTCCGTCACGATGAACAGCTCGTGCTGCGGGCCCACCGTCTTCATGGCCGCGAGGTTACCCTTACGTTCGGTCATTTGAATGGTGTAGACGCCCTGGCCGCCACGATTCTGCTCCGGGTAGTCCGCGACCGGCGTGCGCTTGCCGTAGCCGCGCTCGGTGATGACGAACAGATCGCCGTTGCCGTTAGTGACTTCCATGCCCAGAACGCTCACGCCGTCCTTCAGACCGATACCGCGAACGCCGCTGGTATCGCGGCCGGTGGCGCGCACCTGCTCCTCGGAGAACATGATCGCCTTGCCCGCAGTGGTGGCCAGGATAATCTTGTCGCCCTCGCGCACGCGGCGCACGTTCAGCAGCGCGTCGTCGTCACGCAGGTTGATAGCGATCAGGCCGTCGCGACGGCTGCGGTCATATGCGCTCATCACGGTCTTTTTGACCATGCCGCTCTTGGTGGCAAACATCAGGTACTCGTCGGCCGGGAACTCGCGGCAGCTGATGACGCTCGCGATCTTCTCGCCTTCCTCGAAGGGCAGCAGGTTGACGATCGCGGTACCGCGCGCCTGGCGCGTACCCACCGGCAGCTCGTGCACCTTCAGGCGATAGACCTTGCCCTTGCTCGAGAAGAACAGCACGTACTCGTGCGTGGACGCGATGAACATCTCATCGATAACGTCGTCCTCTTTGAGGTTGACGCCCGACACGCCCTTGCCACCGCGCTTCTGGGCACGGTAGGCAGCCACTGGGATACGCTTAACGTAGCCGGTGTGGGTGATGGTCACGACCATATCCTCGTCGGCGATGAGGTCCTCGACATCCAGGTCCTTCTCAACCTGGCTGATTTCGGTACGGCGCTTGTCGCCAAACTTCTTGGAGATCTCGCGCATCTCTTCCTTGATGACGCCCAGAATCTTCTCCTCGTGCGCCAGCAGGTCCTCGTAGTAGGCGATGGCGCGGCGCAGGCCGTCCAACTCTTCTTGGATCTTGTCGCGCTCCAGGCCGGTCAGGCGGCGCAGCTTCATCTCGAGGATGGCCGTGGTCTGCTCGGGCGTAAAGCCAAAGCGTTCGATCAGTCGGCTGCTGGCCTCGGAGTCGGTCTGCGAGGAGCGGATGATGCTGATGACCTCGTCGATATGGTCAAGGGCCATCAAGTAGCCCTCAAGGATATGCGCGCGGGCCTGGGCCTTTTTAAGGTCGAAGCGGGTGCGGCGAGTGACGACGTCGACCTGGTGGTCGATGTAGTGCTGCAGCATCTCGCGCAGGTTCAGGCATTTGGGAACGCCGTTGACGAGTGCCAGGTTGTTGGCGCCAAAGGTCGTCTGCAGCGAGGTGTACTTATACAGGTTGTTGAGCACGACCTGCGGAATGACGCCCTTCTTGAGCTCGATGACCAGACGGATGCCCTTCTGGTTGGACTCATCGCGCATATCCGAGATGCCCTCAATGCGCTTGTCGTTGACGAGTTGGGCGATCTTCTCCTGCAGGGTGCCCTTGTTGACCATGTAGGGAATCTCGGTAAAGACCAGGCGGCTGCGGCCGGTCTTGGTGGACTCCACATGTGCCTTGGCACGCACGGTAATGGAGCCGCGGCCGGTCTCGTAGCTCTGCTTAATGCCGGCGCTGCCCATGATGATGGCGCCGGTGGGGAAGTCCGGACCGGGCATGATCTGCATGAGCTCGTCGACGGTGGCGTCGGGGTTGTCGATCAGGTAGCAGGTGGCCTCGATCGCCTCGGTGAGGTTATGCGGGGCGATGTTGGTGGCCATGCCGACGGCGATGCCCTGGCTGCCGTTGACCAGCAGGTTGGGGAAGCGCGCAGGCAGTGCCACGGGCTCGGCGAGCGATTCGTCGTAGTTGGGCTGCCAGTCGACGGTATCCTTCTGCAAGTCACGCAGCAGTTCCATGGCGGGCTTGGCCAGGCGGCTCTCGGTGTAACGCATGGCCGCCGCGCCGTCGCCATCGATGTTGCCGAAGTTGCCGTGACCGTCGATGAGCGGCGTGCGCATGGAGAACCACTGCGCCAGGCGGACCATGGCCTCGTAGACCGCGGAGTCACCGTGCGGGTGGTACTTACCGATAACTTCGCCGACCGTCCAGGCCGACTTTTTGTGTGGGCGGTTGGGGTAGATGCCGCTCTCGTTCATCGCGTACAGAATGCGGCGGTGTACCGGCTTTAAGCCGTCGCGCACGTCCGGCAGGGCACGCGCTGTGATAACCGACATCGAATACTCGATGAACGACTGCTTCATCTCGCGACCGAACTCCGAAATCTGGAGCTGGCCGCCGTTGATGTCCTCGCCGGCCGAGGCGCCACGATCGACTTCGCCAAAGCTCTCCTCGAGCTCACCGTCGTCGTCCTCTTCCTCATCATCATCGGCATCGGGGTTATAGGCGTCCGGATCGCCGTCCTCGCCCTGCTCAGCACGGGCAAGCAGGCGCTTCAGATCATCGGGCATACCGGCATCGCCGGCCTCGTCCATACCCTCGTTATTGTTGATATCGTCTGCCACGTTACCTCCTCTTAAGCGTCAAGGAATCGTGCATCATGTGCATGCTTCTCGATGTACTCGCGGCGATAGCCGACCTCGGAACCCATCAGCTCGCGCACGGCGCGGTCCGCCACCACGGCGTCCTCGATCGACACACGCTGCAGAATGCGGGTCTTTGGGTCCATCGTCGTCGAGGCAAGCTGTTTGGGGTCCATCTCGCCCAGGCCCTTGTAGCGCTGGACGGTATAGCCCTTGCGCTTTTTGGTGATCTTGCCGTCCTTGGCCTTGCCGTCCTCGTCGTTATCATCGGGGTTCAGGCCCAGACTCTGGATGGTATCGCGCAGGATCTCGTCTTCGGGCTGGCGGCCGTTGGGATACACGTAGTGGATCTTGTTGCGCACCTTAATGCCAAAGATGGGCGGGCAGGCAACATAGACGTAGCCGGCATCGATCAGCGGACGCATGTACTTGTAGAAGAACGTCAGCAGCAGGATGCGGATATGCGCGCCGTCGACGTCTGCATCGGTCATGATGATGATCTTGTGGTAGCGCGCCTTGGTGATATCGAAATCGCCGCCGTCGCCGGCACTCGTCGTGACGCCGCAGCCGATCGCGGTAATCAGCGACTGGATGGTGTCACTCGAGAACGCGCGATGGTCACCAACGCGCTCGACGTTCAAAATCTTGCCGCGCAGGGGCAGAATCGCCTGGATGTCTCGGCGACGGCCGTCCTTGGCCGAACCGCCTGCCGAGTCGCCCTCTACGATGAAGAGCTCGGTCAGCTCGGCATCGCGCACCGAGCAGTCGGCGAGCTTACCGGGCAGGGACGCCGTCTCGAGCAGGCTCTTGCGGCGGGTCGCCTCGCGCGCCTTGCGGGCGGCATTGCGCGCCTTGCAGGCCTGCTGCGCCTTCTTGACAATCTCGCGAGCGGGCTTAGGGTGCTCCTCGAGGTAATCGGCAAGGCCGTCGGTCACGATCTTGAGCGTCAGCGCGCGCATATAGGAGCTGCCGAGCTTGGCCTTGGTCTGGCCCTCAAACTGCGGATCGGGCAGCTTGACCGAGATAACGGCCGAAAGGCCCTCGCGCACATCGTCGCCGGTCAGATTGGCGTCTTTTTCCTTGAGCAGGTTCTGCTTGCGCGCATAGTCGTTGATCACGCGGGTGAGCGCGGTGCGGAAGCCCTCAAGGTGCATGCCGCCCTCGGGGGTGTAGATGTCGTTGGCAAACGACATGACGTTCTCGCCGTAGCCGCTATTCCACTGCAGGGAAACCTCAACCTCGCCCATCTTGGCCACAGGTGCGTCCGGGTCCGATTTGCCCTCGATGTAGATAGGCTCCTTAAAGGCCTCGGGGACGTCCTTGCCCTCGTTAAGGAACTTGACGAAGTCGATGATGCCGCCCTCGTAGCAAAACTCCTCCACGTGGGGAGTAGACTCGCGCTCGTCAGTCAGCACGATTTTGAGGTTCTTATTGAGGAACGCCGTCTCCTGCAGACGGTTGTGCAGCGTATCGAAATCGTAAATGCAGGTCTCGAAGATCTCGTCGTCGGGCCAGAAGGTGACGGTGGTGCCCGTCGAATCCGAGGTGCCCACGACCTCCATCTTCTTGACGGTCTTGCCGCGCGAGAACTCCATCTCGTAGGTGTTGCCGTCGCGACGAACCTGAACGACCACGCGCTTGGACAGTGCGTTGACGACGGAGATGCCAACGCCGTGCAGGCCGCCCGAGACCTTATAGGCCGAATTATCGAACTTACCGCCGGCGTGCAAAATCGTCATGACGACCTCGAGCGTCGGGATCTTTTTAACAGGGTGCTCGTCGACGGGGATACCGCGCCCGTTGTCGACGACCGTGATGGAGTTGTCGGCGTGGACCGTCACCTGGATCTCGGTGCAGAAACCGGCCATGGCCTCGTCGACGGAGTTGTCAACGATCTCCCACACCAGGTGATGCAGACCGCTGGCGCTCGTCGAGCCGATATACATGCCCGGGCGCTTACGAACGGCCTCGAGACCTTCGAGAATCTTAATCTCGCCGCCATCGTAATCGTTTTCGTTTGCCACACGTCCTCCTTCAGTCAAGAAAATGTGTACAGCCTTACTAGTTTATCGTAAAAAAATACCCTCGGGAACGAGGGTATTTGGCTCTACAAGGCCACCAGATGCGATTTAAGGCTCTTTTTTGCTTTGCACGCCCTTGGCCCACTCGGCACTGGCTCTCATGGCATTCTCGAGGGCCTCGCGCAGTTTTTGGTCTTCGATGGGTGCCACTTGGCGCTCAATCTCGGTGCGCTCGGCCTCGCTTAGGTCGGCGTGCGGGGCCGGCGGGCGCTCGGTCGTCGCCGGGCGCAGGCGCTCCTTGGCGGCGGGCGGCGTGTGACCGAGTGCGGTGGTTTTGAACACCAGGCCGTCCACATGAGCACCGGCGCGCTCCATGCGCGCGCGGATGATCTCGCGCAACAGCGTCATTTCCTGCGTCCACGAGGGCGAATCGAGATATACCAGCAGCTCATTGGACTCGGGCAGGTAGCGCAGACCCGTCACATGCCGCCCCTCGCGCGTGCCCGAGCACACCGCGTTCCACGCGCGATAGACCGCGCGCGACTCCTCGGCAGCCTCCATCTGCGCGCGGCGCTCAGGCGTTGCGGCTGCCAGGATGCGCTGGCGCTCTGCGTTCAAAAAGCCACTGAAGGCGACCGTTTCGCTCTCGCGCTCGTAATTAGCACGTCTCACCCATGCTCACCACCTTGGCTCGATCAAGCAGGTCATCGGTAAAGTACCCCAGGTTGGTCGTGGTTATGACCGTCTGGATATCATCGCCGATCAGCCGCAGAAAAGCACCGCGACGCTCGCCGTCGAGCTCGCTCATCACGTCGTCCAGAAGCAACAGCGGAGCAGTACCCAGAACATCGCGAGCCACGGCCACCTCGGCCACCTTCCAGGACAGTACCAACGTTCGCTGCTGTCCTTGGCTGGCAAATGAACGAGCGGAGCGACCCGCCACGGTAAATTCAATCTCGTCGCGGTGCGGCCCCACCAGCGTCACGCCGCGGCGAATTTCCTCGTCGGCGTGCTCATCAAGGGCGGCCAGCATGCGCTCGTACGCCCAGCCCTTCAGCTCTTCGCGATCCTCGACCTGGGGCAAATCCCCCAGCGTGGACGTATAGGTCACGTTGGCAGCCTCGCCGGACGCCACTTGCCCGTAGGCAGTGCGCACATGGCCCGCCAGCCGGTCGATTAGGGCCAACCGGTGCACGAGCAGGGCCGAGCCCGCGCGGGCAATCGAATCGTTCCACGCGCCGAGCATCTCACGGCAGCACCAGGTCTCCTTGAGCAAGGCGTTACGCTGGGTCACGCAGCGCCCATAGGTGCTCGCAAGATCGGCATAGCGTGCGCTCAGTTGCATGCCAAAGTCATCGAGGGCGGCGCGGCGCACACTGGCGCCTCGCTTAACCATGTCCAGATGGTCGGGGCAAAACAGCACGCTCGGCAGAACCCCGCGCACACCGGCGGCAGAGCATCTCTTGCCGTTGCGGCTAAACGAGCGCTTACCGTCCTCCGCGCTCAATCCCATATCAAGCACGCGGCCGTCGCCCTCGAGCCTCAGCTCGACCTTGCACGAGCCCACGCCATCATGGACGAGCTCGGCTGCGGTCGGATGCCTAAACGAGGCGCCGCTCGTCAGCAGCTGCAGCGCCTCTATGAGATTGGTCTTTCCCGCCGCGTTGGGTCCCGCAAGTATCGTCACGCCCTCGTCCAGGGCAAGGCGATAGCTATCGAAGCTGCGGTAGTGCGCGACGGAAAGATCGCGGGCGAACATGGTCATGGCGCAGCGCTAGATGCGGACCGGCATGACCAGGTACAGGTAGTTGATCTTGTCGTAGGACTTGAAGATGCCCGCCTGCGAGTAGCTCTTGAGCTCCAGCGTGATCTCCTTCTCCTTGGATAGGGCATTGAGGCAGCCGAAGATGTAGTGGTAGTTGAAGGCGATGGTGCCCGACTCGCCCTCGGCCTCGACATCGATCGTCTCCTGCGCAAGGTCCTGGTCATTGGAGATGGAGGACAGGCCCATCTGCCCGTTCTCGACATCGATCTCGAACTTGACGGCGGGGTTGGCGCTCGCGATAACGGCCACGCGCTTGAGGGCGGCGTTAAAGGCGGCGACGTCGATCTTGACGCTCGTCACGCACGAATCGGGGATGAGCTGCTTGTAGTTGGGGTACACGCCCTCGATGCGGCGCGACACGTAGGTGGTGTTGCCGGCCTCGAAGACGACCTGGGTGTCGGTAGCCCCGATCATGATGGTCGCCTGGCTGGCCATGATGTTCAGTGCGTCGTTAAAGGCGTCAGCCGGAACGTTGAGCTCAAAGGAGCCTTCGAGGGTCGAGGTCTCGACCTGCGTATCGCACACGGCCAAACGGAAGGAATCGGTCGCCACCAGGCGCACGGTGTTGTTCTCGACTTTCATGTGCACGCCACCCAGGATGGGGCGGGCCTTGTCGGTCGAGGTGACGCGCCACACGCGGCCGACCATCTCGGACAAGATATCGGTCGGCAGTTCCACGGCGCTCTCGATGGCATAGGCCGGAAACTCGGGGAAGTCATTGGCATCGAGCGTGTTCAGCCTAAAAGAGCTCTTCTCGCAACTGATCAGCACTTGGCGCTCGGACAGCTCAAAGGTGACCGGGGCATCGGGGAGGGTCTTGGTGATATTGGAGAGCATCTTACAGGGGATAACCATCTCGCCCTCTTCTTCGACATGCGCCGCGATGCGATGACGGATCGAGATGGTGTAGTTAGAGGTCTGGAATTCCAAGATGCCGTCTTGCGCCTTAACGAGCACGCCCGACAGGATGGGAAGGGTGGATGCCGAAGCGACACCCTTCATAACGACGCCGATGGCTTGTGTGAGCGAGCTCTGGCTGACGGTGAACTTCATCTTTTAATACCTTTCTATAGATATAAATATCTTAATAATAGTAATAGCGCTGACGAAACTGTTGATTACTCCCAAAGACGCAGGTCAGACCCAGAAAGAGAATCGACAGCAACCTGTGTGCAACGGGGGTGGTTTTCCACGTTCAAAACCTGCGCAAAACTTTTCATCACCGCGGGTTGGGTTTTAAACACCTTATGCCCGTGGTTTCGACAAGTTTTCAACAGGTGTCTCTATTTCCCTACGAGCGCAGTGTAATTTTATCGCGCAGCGACTTGAGGTCTTCGGTGACGGTGCGGTCTTCCTGGATCATCTTCTGGACCTTTTTGTAGCTCGTGCTGACGGTCGAGTGGTTGCGGTTGCCAAATTCGGCGCCCACCGCCGTGGTCGTCATTTCGCACATCTCGATGGCCAGGTAGATAGCGATATGGCGTGCTTTGGCGATATTGGCGTTGCGGCGCGGGCCGATGAGCTCCTCGTGCGTCACGCCGTACTGCTCTTCGATGACGGACTGAACCGTCTGGACGTTGATCTTTTTGGCCGATGTGTCGAAGTACTGGCTGGCGATGGCGTCGATATCGTCAAAGGTGAGCTCTCCGCCCTCGCGCTCGCGGTCGCCCGCCTCGCCGGCGCAGCGCTCGCAAAAGCTCTCGAGTTCGCGGATGTTGGTGCCCGAGACCTCGGCCATGTGTTTAAAGTGCTTGTCGGTCAGGTGTCCGCCGTCGCCCCCATAGGCCGCCAGCAGCGAGTCGTCGCCTGCCTCGGGAGCGGCGACGATGGTGTTCTCGTAATAGCGCTGCAAGATCTTGTATTTCATCTCGTAGCTGGGCTCTGCGACCAGGCAGAGCATGCCGGCGTTGAACCGGCTGGTCAAACGCTCGTCCATGCTCAGGTCCTTGGGGGCACGGTCTGCCGCGATGACGACCTTCTTGTTGTTGCGGATGAACTCGTCCATGAGCTGGAAAAAGTAGTCCACGCTCGCGCGCTTGCCGATGATGTTTTGGATGTCATCGATGATGAGCACGTCCACACCGTGGTACGCCTGCATGATGGGGGCGTTGCTCTTCTTTTGGCGGTCGAACTCGGTCATCAGGTCGTCCAGATATGCCTGGGAGTTGGCATACTTGACCTTGATCTCGGGCGACTTCTCGGCGAGCTCGTTTTTGATGGCAAGCAGCAGGTGCGTCTTGCCCAGGCCCGATTTGCCGTAGATGAACAGTGATGTGCACGTGCCGCGCTCGTCCGCGAGGGCGGCAAACTTGAGTGCCGAGCGATAGGCATGGCTGTTCTCTGGGCCGTAGACAAAGTTCTCAAAGGTAAATTTTGAGTTCGCGGCGAGCGGGGCTCCATCCGTATTCTGCTCGGCCGGCACGGTCGGTGCTGGCATGGATGAGGCGGGGGTCGCAGCTTGCGTGGATTTAGTCGGCGCTCCGCCCTTCATCTGGTTCATCATGCGACGAAAATCATCGGCCGAGAGCGTGTTCTTGATTGCAATGCCCGAATCCGCGCCCGCCGCTGCGTCGTGAGCGATGGGCATGTGCGTGACGGGTGCGTTCGTTGACGTCGCCGCCGCGGCCGGCAACGGTGCCATGGTTTCACGGGAAACATCGCTGTGCTGGTGCTCGATTGTCGGCACGTCGCCTGCGGAGGCCGGCGCCGCCGGGGAAGCAGCGGGAGCCGTGGTCGGCGCCGTCGCGGCAGCGGATTCCGTCGCGGCGCCTTGCGGTGCCACGATGTCGAGCGCAATCGGTGCAAAGGCGATTTCTTCCAGATAGGCCTCAATAGTCGGCTGATGCTTTTTGAGCTGCGCGATGGCAAAGCGCGAGGGGGCCTCGATCGTGAGCGTATCTTCGGTCAGGCTTATGGCGCGCGATTGCCCCAGCATGTTGATGAGGCGTGCATCTTGGCCGTCGCGCTGGCAAAAGGCGATGGCATCCCCCAGGATGATGCTTGCTTCCTCGTCCACTGTCTCTCCCGTTCTTTAGCTCTGAGCTCGCACGCGAGTGGCGCCGAGTTCGGTCAGATGGTATTTCTGGCCATGCTTGATGACCAAGCCGGCCTGCGCCAAGTCATTGAGCGTGCGTGACCAAGTGGGGGCCGAGTTTCCAAACGCCCTCGCCAGATCGGTTGCACCGCACGCTTGATTTTGCGCCAGATAGCCCAGCGCGGCGTTGCCGCGATCGCTTACGAACACGTCCGGTTGTGGCTGCGCATACTGATTTGCTGCATTAGGATACATCATTTGAGCTGCTGGTTGTTGAGAACTCTGCATCGGCGGCATTTGCTGTTGAAAACTTTGAGGCCACTGTTGGTAAGGCTGCGGAGGCATCTGCTGGGCCCAGGGGTTGTACTGCTGCTGCGGCATCTGCTGGTACGGCTGCTGATATCCCTGCTGGTACTGCTGCGGGAACTGCTGGCCATACCCCAGTGGCGGCATCTGCTGATATGGATATCCCTGTTGGTACGGCTGATAGCCCATTTGCTGGCCACCCGGTGCCCCCGCCGCCTGCTGCATTGCTGCTGCATCCTGATCCGCCAGCGGCATGGCCTCTGGCATGTTTGGCGGCATCGACATCGATGCCGCCTGGGGCTCTTGTGTAGGAAGCATTCCGGGCTGCTGCATCTGTCCCACGGTGGGCTGCATCTGCTGCGTTGTCATGGGCTGCTGCGCGAAAGCTCCCGGCAGGGGATATGTGGGCTGCTCCGTCTCGGGCCGCACGGCAGCACCGCGTCCGCCGGCACGCTCGATTTCCTGCACGCGTTTAGGGTTCAGGCTTACCGTAACCACGGTGCCGTTGCCCATGTTGTCCTCGATGGATACGGCACCGCCGGCGTTTTCCAAATACTCCTGCACCATGGGAAACCCTGCTCCGGTTCCACGGATATAGCGCTTCATCTTGCTGTTTGCGCTGGTAACGCCAAAGTCGAAAGCGCGTTCCTTGTCGTCGATGCCGGGTCCTTGATCAGCAAAGCGGATGGTGTCTCCGTCGTCCAGAATCGAGATGATGGGCTCGGCAAAGTGCGCGTGGATAAAGTTTTCGACAATCTCGCGGATGACCATGAGCGAGATATGGCCACCTTGTTCTTTCATGCACTGGTAGACGGTGTTGGTCGTCTCTTCCAAATACGTGCGGACATCTTGCGGATCAATGACGATCACACGCGGTGTCGACAGCATGTCGTCATAGACGGCGATGCGCGCGGCGTACATGGCTTTTGGCGCCTGCGTGGTCGTCTGCTCGCCTTCCGCACGCTCTTCGTGCACGCCGGTGATGTGCTCGTTGTCGGGTGCCGGGTCTCCGGAATCGACCATGGTGTAAAAGTCGTCAGACATGCCGCTCGCAATCTTCCAAAAGGTTTCGAACAAATAGTAGCTCACCGTGCAACGTTTCTCATCTTTCGACAACTTTTCAAAACCTGTTGAAAACCTTGGAAAACCGACGAAAAGTTCTCAACATTGCCAACATGACCTGTTGAAAACTGGATGAAATATCGTGAAAAGTTGCCATGCACCGCTAAATCGAGCTTGGCTTATGGGGGAACCGTGTGAACTGCGCAACCTTTTACCTTTGATTTCTTGACATTTGAACATTGATTTCCCTACAATCTTCAAGCTCACGTGTCTATATCTGCGTCCGCGTCCCCGCGGACACTCGAAATGCAGCAGGAGGAACTTAAGATGAAGCGTACGTATCAGCCTAATAAGCGTAAGCGTGCCAAGACCCATGGCTTCCGTGCCCGTATGGCCACTAAGGGTGGTCGTGCCGTGCTCGCCCGTCGTCGCGCCAAGGGCCGCAAGCGTCTCACTGTCTAGCAGCGATACACACATCTCGCATGAAGACTATTAAGTCTCGGCAAGATTTCGAGCATGTGTTCAGTCAGGGGCGTCGTTTCAATCACCCTCTGATTCGAATGACCATATGTGAATCGGTTGGCGAAGGCGACTCCGGAAGGGTCGCCTTCGTTGGTGCTAAGCGACTCGGTTGTGCCGTCGTGCGCAACCGATCTAAGCGTGTGATGCGCGAGGCCGCCCGCAGCTGCGGATTTCCCGTTGCGGGTTATGACATCATCTTGTTTGCAACTCCCAAGACGAGGGTTTCCTCGCCGCAGGAGATGGACAAGGCGTTGCGTTCGCTTATGAAGCGCGCCGGCGTTGCCGGGGAGGAGCGATGAGCAATCACGTTTTGCGACGTGTTGCCATCACTCCTATTCGCATATATCAACAGGTTATTTCGCCCTTATTGCCTGACGCCTGCATTTATTACCCAACGTGCTCGCAATACGCCGTCCAGGCGATTGAGAAGCACGGTGTTTTGAGAGGCTGCTGGCTTGCCGTGAGGCGCATCGCTCGCTGCAATCCCCTGCACGTCGGCGGTTATGACCCTGTGCCCTAGCGGGCACTCGCTATCGGAGGAAAACTTACATGTGGGATTGGATCGTTAACATCCTTTTCGAGCTGCTCAAGCTCATCCAGACCTTTGCGGTCGACTGGGGCCTGTCCATCATCATCCTGGTGGTCATCATCCGTCTGCTGCTGACGCCGCTCATGCTCAAGTCGACCAAGTCGACGGCTCGCATGCAGGTGCTGCAGCCCAAGATGCTCGAGATCCAGGAGCGCTATGCCGACGATCCCCAGCGTCAGGCCGAGGAGATGCAGAAGTTCTACAGCGAGAACAAGTTCAACCCCATGGCTGGCTGTCTGCCGCTGCTGATTCAGATGCCTATCCTGTTCGCCCTGTATACATTGCTGCGCAACCTGCCGCAGTACTTTAACGACGGCACGTTCTCGTTCTTCAACATCCTGCCCGACCTGACCACCACGCCGAGCGCTTCCTTTGCCGATGGCTTTATGGTTGCACTGCCTGCGCTGGTTTGCCTGATCCTGTTCGCCGTCCTGACCCTGATTCCGCAGCTCTATATGTCGCGCAACCAGACCGGCCAGCAGGCTCAGAGCATGCGTATGATGGCCGTTGTCATGACGGTCATGATGCTTTGGATGGGCTGGAGCCTTCCCGTTGGTGTTCTGCTGTACTACGACGTCTCGTCTGCTTGGCAGGTTATCCAGCAGATTTTTGTGACGCAGAAGGTCATCGACAAGGCGAAGGCCGATGAGGAGGAGCGTCTTAAGAACGCTCCGCTGCAGGTTGAGGTCACTCGTCGAGAGAAGAAGCCGCGCCCGCACAAGAAGAAGTAGTGGGATATCAATCTTATTTAGGTACCTAACCTTTGGAGTACGTTATGTCTGAAGAGATCATCGAGGATATGCTTGAGGAGGTTGCCCCGCAGGTCGCGGGCGATTATCCCGAGATTGCACAGCGCTACAAGGCTGGTGAAGAGCTGACCGATGAGGAGCTCGACACCATTGCCGATGTTGCGATTTCCATCCTGCGTTCTATCCTTTCGCACTTCGATGCCGCCAACTCTCCTATCGATGAATATGAGGGCGACGAGGGTGAGCTGATTTTGGATGTAACGGCTCCCGACCTTGCTGTTCTCATTGGCCGTCATGGTCGCACCCTTGATGCCCTTCAGGTTATGTTCTCTTTGCTGGTGAGCCGCAAACTTGGCTTTAGGTATCCGGTTGTAGTGGACGTAGAGGGATACAAGAGTCGCCGTCAGGACAAGGTTGCTTCCATGGCTCAGTCTGCTGCCGAGCGTGCCATCCGCACTCATAAGAGTGTTTCGCTTCCGCCCATGAATGCCTACGAGCGTCGACTGGTTCACATTGCACTTCGTGGCAATGATGCCGTCGATACTCATTCTGAGGGTTCTGACCCTGATCGCCATGTGGTGATTGTTGCTCGATAATCTTCTCGAGCTTATGCTAAGGGGACGTGGTTTCCACGTCCCCTTTTTTTGTCAAAAGTTCTCGATACACTGATTTTTGTCAGAAAGGAGCTTTCGTTGTTAGTACTTACTGATCAGCAGGCTGACGAGATGTTGAGTCGTCTAACTTCCTATTGCAAAGAGTATTCCTTGAGCGTAACTGATGTTGAGCTGAGGAAATGTATTCAGCATTTGGATTTGGTTCTAGAAACAAATAAGACAACCAATCTCACCCGTATTCTTAACATAGAAGATGCTGCAGTACTTCATATCCTCGACTCACTTGTTTTGCTCCCCTATATCAACAAGGCTCCTGAGGGAGCTTTGCTCGATATGGGAACAGGTGCGGGCTTCCCTGGTATTCCATTAACCATAACCACGCATCGTAAAGCTACTTATATTGACTCTGTTGGCAAGAAGGTTGATGCGGTTAATTCCTTTGTCCATGCTCTTGGATTGAAACATGCTCATGCGGTTCATGATCGTCTTGAAGAATATGCTCGAAGCCATAAGAAGCAGTTCTCTGTTGTAACCGCCCGTGCACTGGCCCCTCTACCGATTCTTGTTGAGTATGCGGCTCCGTATCTGAAGGATGGAGGGCTATTTGTTATAACCAAGGGCAATCCTTTGGATGAGGAGCTTGCTTCTGGCATGTCAGCAGCTAAGATTTGCGGCTTCACTTTGCTTCTGAATGACGCAATTGATTTGCCTGAAGGCTTGGGTCACAGGGAGTTCATTGTTCTTAAGAAGAGTCATCCAGCATCCGTCTCATTGCCTCGTGCAAATGGCGTGGCAAAGAAGAATCCGCTTGCCTAGATGTTTCACGTGAAACATAATGGATACTAACAACTTGCAGTGTTTCACGTGAAACATGGCGGTTGATATCGATTCGGAATGTTTCACGTGAAACATCCTCCGTTTGACATCTTTAATACACACCAGGAGGGACCGTGGGATTTCGCGACGTTAAGCGTTCTAAGAGCGCAAAAGACACGCGTATCATTGCAATCATCAATCAAAAAGGCGGCGTCGGTAAGTCAACGACGGCTGTAAACCTTGCAGCAGCACTGGGTGAGCAGGGTCGTAAGACACTGATTGTCGATTTTGATCCGCAGGGAAACAGCACCAGTGGATTCGGAATTGAAAAAGAAGACCTTGATCACTGCATCTATGATGCATTGTTGAATGATGTGCCGGCAGAATCGCTTGTTCTTGATACAAATTGTAAAAAGGTATTCGTTATTCCGGCTACAATTCAACTTGCAGGCGCGGAAATTGAGCTCGTAAGCGCAATTGCTCGTGAAACCCGCCTCAAAGATTTGCTTGAGCCGATTCAGGACGAGTTTGACTTTATTTTTATTGACTGTCCTCCTTCGCTCGGCCTGCTTACTATCAACGCTTTGACCGCAGCAGACAGCGTTTTGATTCCGATCCAGTGCGAATATTACGCACTCGAGGGCGTTACGAAGTTGCTTGAGTCAATGAAGATGGTCAAATCACGGCTGAACAAGGGCTTAGACACCTATGGTGTGCTTATGACCATGTATGACTCGCGTACTTCACTATCGAATCAGGTTGTTGAGGAGGTTCAATCGTACTTTGGTGATAAGGCGTTTAAGACGCTAATCCCCCGTACGGTTAAAATCTCCGAAGCTCCGTCTTTTGGAGAACCGGTAATTACCTATGCACCTCAAAATAAGGGTGCAAAAGCATATATGAACCTTGCAAAAGAGGTGATCAAGCGTGCCTAGTGTAAAGAAACGTGGCGGATTGGGACGTGGACTCAATGCTTTGGTCTCAGAGGCCGAGTATGAGACCGGCGGTTCAGCTGCATCGGCTTCAAATGCCGCATCTGAAACAAAACTACCTATTGAGGATATCGTTCCCAACCCTAATCAGCCGCGAATTCACTTTAACGAAACTGAACTTCGCGAGTTGAGCGAGTCAATCCAAGAACATGGCGTTTTGCAGCCGCTTTTGGTTCGCAAGCATGGAAACGGCTATGAGATCATCGCTGGTGAGCGTCGTTACCAGGCGTCAAAGCTTGCTGGCCTTGAAGAATTGCCAGTCATCATTAAAGAGGTAAATGATGAAGAGATGCTGGCTCTTGCTCTTATCGAAAACCTTCAGCGTTCTGATCTGAATCCCATCGAAGAGGCTAAGGGCTATCGCCAACTCATTGATGCCAGCGGGATGACCCAGGAGGCATTGTCGAAGGCAGTAAGCAAGTCACGCTCTGCAATTACAAACTCGCTGCGTCTTCTCGATCTCCCCGAAGTGGTTCAGCAGATGATTTTTGAGGGCAAACTTACTGCTGGTCATGCACGTGCGATTCTTGCAGTTCCCTATGAGGACGCGCGTATTCGACTTGCAGAGAAAGTTGTTACAGAGGGCCTTTCCGTAAGAGCGACAGAAAATCTTGCCCCGTTGTTTTCTGCCGGAGAGACACCTAAGACGCCAAGGCCTGCAACGCCTCAGTCCTTTAAAAAGGCTGCCCGTGTGCTTCGTCAGGTATTTAATACCAACGTGCGTGTGAAGAGCTCGCGTGGAAAGAATAAGATTGAGATTGAGTTTAAAGACGAGGAAGAGCTCTCTCGTATTCTTGGCGAAATGATACAGTTTGATCAAGGAGGCCAAGATGAGGAATAGAATTTTAACTGCGATTGCATTGGCGACGACTGTCGCGGCTGCTGCCTTTGCTGGCTATAAGATCGCGACAGACGATGAACTTCGAGGTCGTTTGCTTCGTAGTGCGCAAGATATTGTCGATACATCCAAGAAGAAAATGGATGTTATGACAGAAGATGTTGCCATGCGTACAGCTCAAGTAACAAAGAATCCCAAGATTAATCAAGGTTGGGTTAGCAACCAATGGGAAAATGTAGGCTATTAGGTACCTAACAATTACTTAGCATATTGTGATGGGTCCTTGTCTGATTCACGAGACAAGGACCCCTTATTTTGGCCGTAAAAATGGGACCAGTAGCAGCTGATTCAAAATTAAGGTCAATAAATGAAACGACCCCGGTTGCATATCCTGCAACCGGGGTCGTTCGATGTTTCACATGAAACGTTTTGGGGTGCGACTCCCCTATGCTTTTTTCTGAACTTTGAAGCGCTGCTTCAGCTGTCCGCAAGCGGCGTCAATATCGTTACCACGGGAGTTACGAATCGTTGTCTCGATGCCACGGGACTCAAGGCGACGCTGAAGATCCTCAACCTTATGAATCGGCGACGGCTTGAGCGGGCTGCCCTCGATGTCGTTAAGCTGAATCAGGTTAACGTGGCACAACGTTCCCTCGCAGAAGTCGCAGAGCGCCTGCATCTCGGGATTCGTATCGTTGACGCCTTCAATCATGGCATACTCATAGGTCGGGCGGCGGCCAGTCTTCTCGGTGTAGAGCTGAAGCGCCTCGTGAAGGCGAAGTAGCGTGTACTTCTTAACACCGGGCATAAGCTTATTGCGCGTCGACTGGATGGCGGAATGCAGGGAAACGGCAAGCGTGAACTGCTCGGGGATGTCGGCAAATTTGCGAACACCGGGAATAACGCCGCTGGTAGAGACGGTGAGGTGACGAGCGCCGATACCGATGCCTTCGGGGTCGTTGAGGATGCGCAGCGCCTTGAGAACCTCGTCGTAGTTGGCAAACGGCTCGCCCTGGCCCATGAAGACAACGCTCGTGGCACGCTCGCCAAAGTCGTTGGATACATGAAGTACCTGGTCGACGATCTCTTGAGCGGTCAGAGAGCGCTTGAGGCCGTTGAGACCGGTAGCGCAAAAGGCGCAGCCCATGCCACAGCCTGCCTGGGTGGAAACGCAGACGGAAAGCTTGTTGCGACGGGGCATACCGACAGTCTCGACGGAAATGCCGTCGTGGTACTCGAGCAGATACTTGCGAGAGCCATCTTTGGAAACCTGCTTGGTGAGTTCAGTCGGCGTGTCAAAGGCAAAAGCCTCTTTAAGCTGCTGGCGGAAAGCCTTGGGAAGGTTGGTCATATCATCAAACGAACAAACGTTCTTCTCAAAGACCCATTCGATGAGCTGCTTCGCGCGGAAGGCGGGCTGGCCAAGTTCGGCCACGAGCTCGCGAATATCGTTTTGGCTCAAGTCGCGAATGTCCTGAGATTTAGTCCTGGGATTCATGGAAGCCTTTCGATTTTGGGGAAACGTAGAGGGTATCGCTACAATATGGTATCAGCTGCAGAAATTATAGAGGAGGAGTCTGACCATGCCGGGTAAAAGCCTAGAGAACATGCACGTAGCGGTCTTGGCGGGCGGTCATTCCGCTGAGCGCGAGATCTCGCTCAATTCGGGAAAGAACGTCGTGGTTGCCTTGAAGGAGGCCGGCTACACTTCGGTGGAGCTGCTCGACACGGCTGCCGATGATTTTATGGTAACCATGGCGACCGGCGGCTTTGACGTGGCGTTTATCGCCATGCACGGTGCCGGCGGCGAGGATGGTGCCATGCAGGGCGCCATGGAGACCCTGGGTATCCCCTACACGGCCTCGGGCGTGCTTGCCAGCGCCTGCGGTGCCGACAAGGAGGTCTCTAAGCTCTTGTACGCCAAGGCGGGCATCCCCATTGCCCCCGGCCTCGCGCTCGAGGTGGGCGATGAAGTCGATATCGATCATATCGTCGAGGTTTGTGGCGAGCGCTGCTTTGTGAAGCCGGCCGTCAACGGTTCCAGCTATGGCATTTCCCTGGTCCATGAGCCCTCCGAGCTGCCCGCGGCAATCGCCAAGGCATTTGAGTACGGCGACAAAGTGCTGGTCGAGAAGTGCATCGAGGGTACCGAGATCACCGTCGGCGTGTACGGCGAGGACGACGTGCGCGCTCTGCCGATTGTCGAGATTCGTAAGCCCAAGGACTGCGAGTTCTACGATCTGGACGTGAAGTATGTCGACCCTACGGACATCCATCGCATTCCGGCGCAGATTTCACCCGAGAATTACACTCGCGCTCAGGAGCTTGCCTGCGCTGCTCACAAGGCCCTCGGTTGCCTGGGTATCTCGCGCAGCGACTTTATTGTGAGTGAGGACGGCCCCGTCATCCTCGAGACCAATACCATTCCCGGCATGACCGATACGTCGCTGTATCCGGATGAGATCCGCCACACCGACGACATGACGTTCCCGCAGGTCTGTGACAGCCTGATCCGTATGGGCCTTCGTCGAGCGGGCATTGCATGCTAATCGAGGACGCGGTTTCGTCAGGAACGCCGCAGTTTGTCATCGACTCCTATGCCACGCTTGCCGAACGCGCCAAAACGCAGTCCTTCGGCCTTATCGAGGAAGATGTAATTGTCCTCGATACCGAGACCACAGGTCTTTCGGTGCAGGACAACGAGCTGATCGAGATCTCGGCGGCCCGTCTTTCGGGCCGCGAGATCGTCGACCGCTTCGATACCTTCGTGCATCCCAAGCAGCTGATTCCCGCCGAGATTACCGAGCTCACGAGCATTACAAATGCCGATGTGGCAGATGCCCCGTCGGCCGTTGAGGCCATAGCCGCTCTCGCCGATTTTGTCGGTGGTTGCCCGGTAATCGCACATAACGCCACGTTCGACCGCTCGTTTATCGAGTCGGTCAAAGGCGGCGTCAACGTGAGCGATATCTGGATCGATTCGCTGGCGCTGTCGCGCATCGCGCTTCCGCGCCTGGCCTCGCACAAGCTGTCTTTTATGGCCGATCTGTTTGGCTGTGACTCGGTATCACACCGTGCCAATGCCGACGTCGACGCCCTGTGTGGCGTATGGCGCGTGTTGCTCGTGGCACTCACCGACTTGCCCCAGGGCCTCATGGCGCGCCTAGCCGACATGCATCCGGACGTGCCTTGGTCCTATCGTCCAATCTTCTCATTCTTGGCGGGGCAGAACCCTGGTTCTATCTTCTCTCTCAGCGCCGCTCGTGCTGACGTTCTCAAGGCCGATCGCGCCGACGATCGGGTGGACGCCGACGAACTGCCGGTACTCAAGATGCCGAGTCGTGAGGAGATTGAGGCAGACTATGCGCCAGGTGGCCTGGTCAATCGCATGTATCCCACCTACGAGCCGCGTGATGAGCAGATCGCGATGGCGCTCGAGGTCCGCGATGCGCTGGTCACGGGCACTCATCGTGTAATTGAGGCGGGCACGGGCGTCGGCAAATCGATGGCCTATCTGGTGCCTTTTGCCGAGGCAGCACGCCGCAACAACATCACGGTTGGTATTGCGACCAAATCGAACAATCTTGCCGACCAGCTCATGTACCATGAGCTGCCAAAACTTGCCGAGCAACTGGACGGTGGCCTGTCATTTTGCGCTCTCAAGGGCTATGACCACTATCCGTGCCTGCGCAAGCTTGAGCGCATGAGCCGCGGCCAGGTCGAGATTACCACCAAGCGCGATCCGGCGGACACGCTCACGGCGGTCGCGGTCATTATGGCGTACGTCTGCCAATCAGCCGATGGCGACCTCGACTCGCTCGGCATTCGGTGGCGCAGCGTCAACCGCCCCGACTTTACGACGGCCTCGCGCGAGTGTGCTCGTCGCCTCTGCCCGTTTTTCCCTGATAAATGTTTGGTCCACGGCGCTCGTCGTCGTGCGGCGCATGCCGACGTGGTGGTCACCAACCATTCCCTGCTGTTCCGCAATGTCGCGGCCGAGGGCAGGATTTTACCTCCGATTCGTCATTGGGTAATCGACGAGGCCCATTCCATCGAGCGCGAGGCGCGCCGTCAGTGGGCGCGCGTGGTGTCGGCGGACGAATCACGCGTTCTGTTTGAGCGCCTGGGTGGCTCGAGCACCGGTGCGCTAAGCCAGGTTTCCCGTGATTTGGCAACCTCCGAGGGCTCTACGCTCTATCTGGGCCTTACTGCCAAGGCGACGTCGACGGTTGCGCGCGCGAGCATGGCAATCGCCGACGTGTTCGATGGTGTTCGCGAGCTCGGCCGCCGTGCCCGTGGGGGTTATGACAATGCCAATCTATGGATTGGCCCCGAGCTGCGCGAATCTGACGACTGGCATGATTTCTTACAGTCGGCCTACGCTGCCATCGATGCATTGGAACAAGCTGACAAGTGCGTCGACGCGCTGGTGCAGGCCGTCGCCGCCGACAAGCCCGAGGTTGTTGTCGACTTGGGCGATATCTCGCGCCGCCTGCACGAGCTGGCCGAGAACCTCAAGCTCATCATCGACGGCACCGATGAACACTACGTGTATTCGCTGCAGGTCAATCGCAGGTTGCGTGCTGGCGGAGAGTCAATGACCGCAGAGCGCATCGACATTGGCGAGGCCTTGGCAACCGAGTGGCTGCCCGAGGTTCACACGGCTATCTTTGCCTCGGCGACCATGACGGTGTCCAAAAGCTTTGAACACTTTAACCACGCGGTCGGCCTCGATCGCATCGGTGCTTCGACATCCTCATCGCTGCACTTGGACTCGAGCTACGACTTTGATTCGAACATGGCTGTAGTCGTTGCGGGCGATATACCCGATCCGCGCGATCGTGAGAGCTATCTTACGGCGCTCGAGCGCGTGCTGGTCGACGCCCATCTTGCCATGGGCGGATCGGTGCTCACGCTGTTCACCAATCGGCGCGACATGGAAGACCTGTACACCCGCGTTGAGCCCAAGATGGCCCGTGCGGGTCTGGAACTCAACTGCCAGCAGCGCAACTCATCTCCTCGTCGCCTGCGCGACCGGTTTATCAACGAGCCGACCTCGTCGCTTTTTGCGCTTAAGGCCTTCTGGGAGGGATTCGACGCCAGCGGCGAGACGCTGCGCTGCGTCATCATTCCCAAGCTGCCGTTCTCGAGCCCCACGGACCCGCTCTCGTGCGAGCGCAACTTGCGCGAAGACCGCGCTTGGGCGCGCTATTCGCTGCCCGAGGCGGTGCTCGAGGTCAAGCAGGCGGCCGGCCGCCTTATCCGCTCGTCGACCGATTGCGGCGTGCTGATTCTGGCCGACCCGCGCCTGGTGACGAAGGGCTACGGAAAGAAGTTCTTAACGTCGCTGCCCACGAGCTCCTACCAGCGCATCGAATCGGCGCAGATCGGGCACTATCTGCAACTGTGGCGCGCACGCCACGAGCGGCGGCGCTAAAGCGGACAGACGAGGGTTTTTGCCATATCGCACAGACGCTTTGACAGGGCGGGGTCATCCAAGATGCGGATGGCTCCGCCCGCTGCGATTATCTGGCTCAGTAGCCAACGCTCGGAGCCGTAATGCACGGTTACCGTTGCCGTGTCTGTCCCGCTGCGCTCGATTAGGGTGATGCCGGCCCAGTCCAGATGCTCCGCCATATCGAATGGCATCAGGAGCTTTGCGCTATGCTGCGTCCGGGCAAGGGAATCGTGGAGGGATGCGACGTCCGGTGCGTGAGACACGACGGAGTCTTCCGTCAAGGTGAGTCCCTCGATTTTATCCATGCGATAGGTGCGCTGCTCATCGACTGCGATGTCCCAGGCAATCAAGTATGTTTGGTCGCCGTTTGCCGTAATGCGCAAGGGGTCGACCAGACGCTCGCGTGGCCGTGCATCGTCCATCGAGCGATACGAGATGCGGCAGCGAACGCCGTCCTGAATGGCGCAGCTCAGCTGCTGCCAGTGCGACCCGTGGTTGACGGTGTCAAAGACGCGCTGGTTATAGCCGAGCTCTTCGGGTAGAAGAGCATGCCGAATCCGGGCTGCCGTCTGTGGCTCGATCCCCAACGATTCAAGTTCATGGTTGAGCACAGCGCCCTCGGCGGCACTCAGGCGCAACGGTAGAACACGCCCGGCGTCGCCGGTGAGGACCACACGCTCGCCGCGGCATTCGCAGATGATGCGCGCGCCCGATTCTCGGTCCGCGAGCGTCGAGACGATCTCGAGAATCTCGTCGAGCGACACCCCTGTGATGTCAAAGCGGCTGCAAATCTCGGCTCGTGTCATGCCGCTCTCGCCGGCGGCGTAGAGGGCCTCCATGATGTCGATGGCGCGCGAGAGTCTCTGCTCACTGGTGAGTTTACGCACGGGCATGCTCGTGCACCGTCCTTTCAATGAGGCGGTTCCACGCCTGCTTGAGCGATTTGGGGGCCACGGGCCTCATGCCGTCCACGGCGTGGGCCATGCAAAATGAGGCGGCGGCTTCAAGGTCACGCACGTCAACGGTCCAGGTCCATCCCGCATCGGTGTGTGCGAGCTCACCTCGCCCGCGCGTGAGGCCGTTGATCATATCGATCTGCGTCTGAGGGGCGAACGAGAACGTGGCTGCAACGGGCGGTCGGTCGGCAAAATCGAATTCAAAGAACAGATAGTCGTTGAGATTGAAGTCCGCAGGGATGGCGTAGGCCTTCGAAGGACGCCAAGCGCGAACGATACGGTCGCAGCGGAATGTCCTGATGCCGTCGGTGACATTGTCGAGGCCGCAGAAGTACGCCACGCCCTCGCGTTCGAACATGCCGTAGACGCAGACGGTACGTTCTTTCTGCTCGCCGCGTCCGTTCTGATATAAAAATCGCAGCGCGCATCGCTCGGCAAAGGCGCTCCATACCGCATCGACGGTGGGAGAGCGGCGGATTGGTGCTTCGTCCACCGTCGTCCTACCGGTGAGATAGGCAATCTTGGAGCGAATATCGGCAAGCGGTGCGGCAAAAGTGGATGAGCCGGCCGCTAGTGTCTGGTCGATGGCGTTGAGCAGGATATCGGCGTCGTCTGCGGTGATGAGGCCGCCTGCTGCAAAGGTGTGCTCGCGGTCGATTGTCCACGAGCTTTCCTCGGTCTCCTGCGCACCGGCGGGGCGAACCTCCTTGATTAAGATGCCACGCTCGAGCAGTTTGTCACGATCGCGCCGAAACTTGCGCTTATCCGAGTCGATGTTGCCGGAGCCATATCCCAGGTCGGAATCCAAGACGATCTGCTCGGTCGTCAGCGGTTCGGGGGAGCTGTTGAGCACAAAGAAAAGATTGAGGATGCGCTGAGCCGTTTTATCGAAACTGGGCTCCGAATTCCCCTTTTTAATTGTCGCGGTCGTGTCGCTTGCCGTCATAGAGTCCTCGCATGAGAAGGTGGTTTGCTGCCATGATTTTAGTCCGATATGGAGATTAGGCTATATCCTTGTCCGCTCGGGGCGTTAAGATGGCCCGAATTCGGTCGTTTGCGCTCGCTCGGGGTATACTTTCGACTATATACGGTTCTAATGTGCATGCATTGGGCCTATTTGTCGGATTATGGATGTGGAGCGCACATGGCGAACACCCAGAACTATATTAACCACCTGCTGCAGAACACCGGCATTACGCCGGCATGCAGCGAAGAAGAGCGCTTGGCGGCCGAGGATATCGCTCAGATCTTCCGCAACCACGGCTTTGATCCCGAGGTTCAGGAGTTCAATGCCCCGGCGCCCAGTAGGTTGGCATTTGCCGTTACCGGTATTCTTGCGTTTGCCGGTGCCCTGCTGATGGGCATCGGTGGCGGTATCGGCTTGGTCGGCACCTTGCTGGCCATTGTCGGCGCCGTTCTTTACGTGCTCGAACGCACAGGGCACCCCGTGGTTTCGCGCCTGGGCAAGACGGGCGTGAGCCAAAATGTCATCGCCTACCACAAGGCCTCGGGCCCGCTCGCGTCCCCGCGTAACCGCCCGGTGGTCGTTGTCGCACACTACGACTCTCCCCGTGCTGAGCTGCTCGCCCGCGAGCCCTATGCTTCGTATCGTGCGCTCATCGCCAAGCTGTTGCCCGTTGCCACGGTTGCCCCCGCTGCCGTTGCCATCCTGCGTATCCTGCCGCTCCCCGGCGCGCTCAAGGTTCTGCTGTGGATTGTCGCGATCCTCGCTTCCCTCGTTGCACTTGCCAACGCGGCAAATATCATCTCTAACCGCCATATTCTTCCCTATACGTCCGGCGCGGTGTGCAACAAGTCTTCTGTCGCCGCTATGCTCGGCGTTATGGACAACGTTGCTCCCTTCCAGGGCGAAAACGAGTTTCCCGACGATGTTCCGTTCGACACCTATTTTGGGGAGCAGAAGCGTCGTGCCGAGGAAATGGCGCGCGCAGCGGCGGAGTATGCCGCGGCCCAGCAGCAAAACGACTACGGTAACACCATCGAGTATGAAGAGCCTACCTACGCCGAGGACGAGTTCGGTCAGTCGATTGCTCCCGACGCTCAGGCCGAGCCCGAACAGGATGAGGCTTTCGACGAGCAGATCGAGGGCTTTGAGGGTGCGTCTGCCGACGAGACGCTGATTGGCGTCATCGTGCCCGAGGATCAGAATCAGGCTGTCCAGGCCGAAGAGTTCAATGACGGGGTTCCCGCTGCCGAGCCGGCGGAGGAGCCTGCCGAGCCCGAGCCCAAGCTCTATCGCAACGCCGCCGGCAATATCCGCTTTGGTTCGGATGCCATCCGTGCGCTCGGAATGCTTCCCGAGTCCTGCACGCTCGATTACGAGGAGGGCGAGGAGCCGACGTTTGAGCCCGAGCCTGCGCCCGTTGTCACTGCGGATGATGAGTCTGCCGCGGTTACCGCTGCCGTTGCCGAGCCCGAGGCAGTGTCCGCGCTCGATCCCGCGGCAGGACTGGACATTTTGGCTCCCGCCGCGCCGGCGCAAGACGTTGCGGACGAGTCTGACGACGATTACGTTGAACAGCCGAGGCGCGTGTCTTACGAGAGCGATACTGATTTCTCGGCCGAGATTCCCGCGGCAACGCCCCATGCCGACATTGCATCGGCGTTCTCGTCGATTGGCGCCAGCGCTTCCAACTTCTTTAAGGGTGCGCTTGCAAAGGGCAAGAAATTTGTCGACGATTTCGAGGAGAAGCGCGCTGCCGCACGCGAGGCTGCCGAGCAGGAGGCTATCGCTCAGCAGCAGGCAGCCGAGGCGGCACGTGAGCTCGCGGCGCAAGAGTTCGAGCAGAACGAGGCTATGCAGTCCGTGCCCGTCGACGCCGCCGAAGCTACAACGTCTTTCGAGGCCCAGCAGCACGTCGATAGCACCATGTCGTTTGATGCCGCGCAGTTCGATTCCACGATAACGTTTGAAAAGCAAGGCACCGCGATTGCCGAGCCCCTTCCTGCTTCCGATGAGCAGGACGACGTGGCAGACGATGACGAGCCCATTGATGCTGCCGAAATTCAGGATGCTGCTGAGGGCGAGCCCGTCGAGGCCAACTCTGACGAAGAGCAGTACGCGGCAGCCGAGCAAGATGATTCGACCGAGGTCGAGCAGGAGGAAGTGTCTGCGGTTTCCGAGACTCCCGAGACGGATGAGTCGAGGCCTTACTCCACGCAGATTTTCACCATGCCGACCCCGAGTGGTTCCGGTGCCACGGTTGCCAATGTTGCTCCCACCCAGGACGAAACGGTCGATTCCCTTATGGCCCAGATTTCCTCCCAGGCATCACCGCGTCCGCAGATGAATGTTCCCGATCCGGCGTCGGCACCGTCGCCTGCGCCCTCTTCGTCTCCGCTGGCTTCGGTCCCCGATCCGTCGCTGCCGTCCATGAAGCAGGCAAACGTTGCGTCTCGCACGTCGCTGTTCGACCTTCCCGATCCCTCTGCCCAGGTCAACGACCCCTTTGCTACTGCCCAGGGTCCCGAACCCACATCGGCACCCGTTGCGCCTCCTATGCCCGTTGCGTCGGGCGCGCAGCCGATCGAGACCATTTCGGCTCCCGCCCCGGCGGCACCCAAGTCTCGCAAGCGCGGCCTGGGTGGCCTGTTCGGTCGTAAAAAGAAAAACGAGCAGGACAGCATGAGTGACTGGCTGGGCGTCGAAGACGATTACGATGCCAAGAAGTCCGGTCGCGGCATCGGTTCGTGGGATAATTTCGAGGACGATAACGATGGCTGGAAGGGCGGCGCTACGTCTTCCGACGGCGCTTCTTCCGAAGATATGCTCTCGGCTGTCGCCTCTATGGGCGATGATGAGCTGCTCGGTCACGATATCTGGTTTGTGGCAACGGGCGCCTCGGATTGTGATGGCGCCGGCATGAAGGCCTTCTTGGCTTCGCATCGCGACAAGCTCCGCGGCGTATTCTTCATCAATCTTGAATCCGTCGGCGCCGGTAGGCTTTCGGTGGTGACGGTCGAGGGCGAACAGCAGCTGCTCAAGGGCGATCGCCGCATCATGAACCTGGTCAGCAAGGTGTGCAAGTCGTTCCATGTCGATTGTGGCGCGCTCGAGATGCCCTATGCCAAGACCGATGCCTATGCCGCGCTCGAGGCGAGCCGCCGAGCCCTCACCATCGCCGGCGTGGACGGCACGCGTCTGGCTTGCGCTCGTACCGAGGACGACCTGCCCCACAATGTCAACCCGACGAACGTTGCCACGGTATCCGAGGTCGTGACCGAGGTTATCCGCCGTTCGTAGACGGAGCTCTAAGGAGTCAACGTGTTTTCGTATATTAAGCGCCATTGGCCTGTCTACGTGATTTTGACCTTGATTGCCATTGCGTTGGGATTTGGGGCTGCCTACATCGTGGGTGCAAAGGGCTCGACCCCCGCCTCCGCAATCAGCGAAGAGGTGGAGCAAGAACAGAGTACGGGTGCCGATGGGATTCCTGAGTCCGAGCAGGCAATCGTTGATGGTGGATCTTCGTCTGCAGAGTAGATACGGCGATTTACATGATTGAAAGCGGGCGAACCAGGGGACTGGCTCGCCCGCTTTTTCATCGCGCTAGCGCTTCTTTGGGATCGACCTAAGGCGAGCGAACCATAGGGCTGCGGCACCCGAGGTCAGGAGCGCGGTGATGCAAGCGGCGATGGGAACTGATCCTGTTGCCGGTAGGTCCTGCGGTAGGGTACAGCGTTGAATGACGTTGTCCTCGTCATGTGACTCAAGTTTATCGCCGCCACCGTTGCGGCAAAGATCGACGCGCGCGCTGTTGGTGAGTGCGGTTTGGGGCGTATAAGCCGACGTTGCCTGCATGTGTACGACTGCGCCCCGAGCGTCTGTGCCAAGGATTGCTTTGGCATCGTCAAGGTCGTCGTGCTCATCTTTAAGATCATCGCGGGTCCAAGAATCAGCATCGCTTCGAGTCGTAAAGTCGGCGGCTACAGCACCGTATTCAATTCGAATGCCCGTTACGACGGTATTGGACGCAAGGTCGAGTTCTTTCGCCTCGAGTGTGGTGGATTCCGTGGTCGAGACATCCGCCTTCCAGAGGTGCCAGCCGTCATACTCGACGAGGCGGCAATCCTCACCCAGACTCTCCCTTACTTCGTCGGACTCAAGCCAAGGATTTTCGTGCCCATCGTCAAGTGTCGCATTTGCCGGCTCATCGACGTCTGTCGAGTCCAACGGCGCCGCGCGATACCACACGTTGCACAGACCGTTGAGGTCGCCGATGGCGACGGGGGTTTCGATTGAGACGAATCTCGCTGCGCCGTCTTTGGCGCACTCAAGATCATCGGTAATCGTAAACTCATCAACCCAAGTAGCGGAATCGTTTCGAGCATCGATGGCATAGGAGAAAAGCCCATCACTATTGGTTTGCGTCGTGGCGCGGTTTTTACCATCGCCGTTAGCCAACAGGCCCTTTTCGATAGGTTGAACAAGTTCCTGACGCTTGTCGACCTGCCCCTTGATCTCGATGGGAGCATCCTTCATCGCGACGGATTGGACTTCTCCCGTATCCTTTATTTCAAACGTTATCTCCTCGGCAAGGTCATAGGTCCGCGGAGACATCATTTCGCGCAACGAGTAGGTGCCGGGTGCAAGATGTTCGACGCGGTGCGGCTTGTCGGATGAGGTCCAGGAGTCTATTTCAGTTTTATCGGGACCATATAAGGTGAGCTGTGCGCCTTCCACTTCCTGCTCGCCGCTTGCATCGACCTTGGAGATATCAACCTTGGTGTAATCGTCGGATACGTTAAGCCGTGCTTCTACAACGGGTGTTTTCTGGTCGGCATAAGTAAGGTCGACAATATGGGTTGTCCGATCGAGCAAGAAGCCTGCCGGCGCTTGAGTCTCGACAACCTCGTAGCGCGCGGTGCCAGATCCCAGTGGGAGGTTGTCCGCGCGTGCTTCTCCAGTTTCATCCGTCGTGACGGTCGCGACAGTCTCACCGTCGAGCGCGGCAATGCTACCGTCGGGGCGCACGATATCACCCGAGGCACGGATCTCAAAGGCGGCGCCCGCGAGGCTGCTGCCGTCTATGGCATCGGTTTTAACGATCCTGATGTTTCCGGTCGCGGCGTGGTCATAATACGAGGCGATTGCAACGGGCGTTAGGTTCATGTCGGCGGGTATGTTTACCTCGATCTCTTCGCCGACAAGATAGGGCTCTTTGGCCGAGGTTTCGCGTACATAATAGGTGCCCGGCACGAGCGATTCGGGCAGTGTGACGGTCCCGGTCGCGTCAGTCGTAAAGGTGTCCATTACGTTATGTGCTGGATACCAGCAAGTTTGTGAGACAGGTTCGTGATTGCTGTCGAGGAGTTGGAAGGTGAATCCGGCCAGTGGAACAGAAGCGCCTGTTTGGGCATCGCGTTTTACAATCTGGAGATGCGTCGACAGCGCGTGGTTGTCCACGATATATTGAAGCTCGGCGCCGTCGGAAATCTGATTGGCCCCGACGGTCCATTCCCCTGCACGTTTAAAACCCTCGGGGACGGTTTCCGGAACCTCGCGAACCGTGTAGCCGGCACGGTCGTATGGGACGGCTCCGTGGACACCGGCGGGTCGCTTGCCTGTGCCGAACCATGCTTCGGGCTGAGCTTTGGTGGAGGTAAAGCCATAGATGTTTGTGGTCAGTGTGCCAACAACCTGCTGAGAGCTGTTGCTGACAACCTCAAAGACGACACCACCCGCCGGCTGCTCCAGGCCGGATTGGTCGCTATTGCCGTAATCCTTGAATTTGGAAATCTCAAGGTTAAACGCAATGGGGATATCGGAAACGCGAGATTCGATCTCGACCACGCCTGAATCGCCGAGCTGGTCGGCTCCAACGGTATAGGTCCAGCTGTCGTTGGATGGCAGGTAGCCCTCGGGGGCTTTTGATTCGTAGATGGTAAAGGTTCCTAAGGGGACATCGGCGAGGGTGGCCCGACCGCTTTCGTCGGTCGTGAGGATTTGCGCCCATCCAGGGGTTGATTGCGACACACACGTGAACTCTGCTCCTGCGAGTGAAGATCCCACCTGGGGGCCGGCATTCGTCGCGGCATCGAGTTTTACGATACGCAGGTTGATGGTGCCGGGCTGTTCATCAATGGCGACCCGCCCGCCGTCATTCCCCGTGGTAAAGGCAATACGATCGTGGCGGGGGACATAGCCGGCCGGCGCCTTCGTTTCAACTAGGTAGTATGCCGTGTTGGGCAGAAGTGTTGCTTGCGCTCGACCGTTGCTGTCCATCTTGATGGTGCCGACACGCGCGCCGCTGGCGCTCTCAAAAATATCGAATGTTGCCCCGGTAAACTGATAAGTATTGTTTCCGCTGGTAATAACGGTGTTAGCAGACTGCTTTTGGAAGGAAACAGAGACCGCCGGCAGTACATAGAGCATGTCTTGACGTTTGCTGCCGCCCGATACGGCCCCTAGATAGCGTCGCGAGCGGTGCGGAGCGGCTTTGATGCTTCCTGATTTTGCGCTGTCGTGGAGCCACCGCGCAGCCGCCACGACTTCATTGTCGGCGGTAAAGTGTCCGCTCTTGGTTTTACCCTGAGCGGTCGTGTAGGAGTAGGTGCCGTCGACATGGGTAGTGCCGTTGAGCATCCATACGGCAAGCTGGGTGGCGGCGCGGGCGCGATCGGGTGAAAGATGGTAACCGCCAAACGACGTGGTGGTGGGATATCCGTGACAAACGATTGCCGCGAACTCGTCGTCGAGCCACACCCAGCCTTGATCAAAGTTGAGCCATGGGCCACCCGGTTTGGTGGGGCCGGGGCGCTCCTGGTTCATGCAGTAGGCAATCGAGGTGTCTTGAGCTTCATACTTGCCGATGAAGAAGGGCCCACAATCATCGCTAATAGTGCGGAAGCCGAGCTGGTCGTAGCCATCGACGGCAAATGCGGCTCCCGGTGCCAGGCAGCCGAAAAGCAGGAAGAGGAGCAGGAGCAGCGGACCTGTTGCAATTGCGCTGTGGACAGAGTGCGTGGGTGCGTTGGACATGGCTGCTCCTTATCCCTCGTGCGCCGCACGGGGAGGCTGCGACGCGTAGGATGAGGCTACCCCCGAGGTTCATGCGGGTAAGTACCGGAGCCTGACCAAAAGCTTGCCCAATTCCTGACAAATTGAGCTCAAATACAACAATCAAGCAAAAGCGCAGGTAGAAGATAAGGAGAACAGGAAGTCAAAGGTCCTCGTCTCCACAATTGACGCGATTTTCAAACGAATCTCCACAGCTAAAACAAGCATCGCCACCCTTGTATCGAACAAGACAACCGCGTTATACTATCCCCCACATATGCGGGCATCGCCAAGTGGTAAGGCATCAGCTTCCCAAGCTGACACTCGCGGGTTCGAGTCCCGTTGCCCGCTCCAGCTAGAAGCACAAGCACGGCACCATTACGGTGCCGTGCTTTTTTTAATAAAGCGCCGGGACTCGAACCCGACAGGGTGCGAGCGTAAAGCAAACGCGAAGCGTTTGTAGCGAGCAGGCGAAGGCGCCGACAGGCGCCTGAAGCCGGTGCGGATTTGCGAAGCAAATACGCGGATGTCCCGTTGCCCGCTCCATCGAGTGCGGGAGACATGGGGACGGCCAATTCAACAAAGTCTTCCCCCGCGGCTTCGTGAGGCTGAGGGGCTCGCCTGAAGCCGGTGCGGATTTGCGAAGCAAATGCGCAGATGTCCCGTTGCTCGCTCCAATTCCAAAATGTTAGGTTAATGCCTGCTGCCCATACTTGCACCTGCGCACGGTACAATGGATGGGTTACGACCAACGTGCCAATAACCAAAAAGGAGCCGCTATGATCGATCGCTATACCCGCCCGGAGATGGGACACATTTTCTCCCTCGAGAACAAGTACGCCATTTGGCAGGAGATCGAGGTCTTGGCCTGCGAGGCCCAGGCGGAGCTCGGCAAGATCGGTATTTCCAAAGACGAGGCCCAGTGGATCCGCGACCATGCCAACTTTGAGAAGGCGAAGGTCGATGAGATCGAGGAAGTCACGCGCCACGACGTCATTGCCTTCCTGACCAACATGAAGGAGTACATCGATGCCGATGTTCCCGAGGGCGACCCCAAGCCCAGCCGCTGGGTTCACTATGGCATGACCAGCTCCGATCTGGGCGACACGGCCCTGTGCTACCAGCTCACCCAGGCCTGCGACCTGATCATCGAGGACGTCAAAAAACTCGGCGAGATCTGCAAGCGTCGCGCCTTTGAGGAGCGCAACACGCTCTGCGCCGGCCGTACTCATGGCATCCATGCCGAGCCGATGACCTTCGGCATGAAGTTTGGCTCTTGGGCCTGGGAGCTCAAGCGCGATCTGGATCGTCTTGAGGACGCCCGCAAGAATGTTGCCTTCGGTGCTATCTCGGGCGCTGTCGGCACGTACAGCTCCATCGAGCCGTTCGTCGAGGAGTACGTCTGCGAGCACCTGGGCCTGGTCCACGATCCCCTGTCCACGCAGGTCATCAGCCGCGATCACCATGCCTACCTTGCCGGCGTACTTGCCACTACAGCGGCCACCTGTGAGCGCATCGCTACCGAGGTTCGCAATCTACAGAAGACCGATACGCTCGAGGCCGAGGAGCCGTTCCGTAAGGGCCAAAAGGGCAGCTCAGCCATGCCGCACAAGCGCAACCCCATCACCATGGAGAAAGTCTGCGGTCTGTCGCGCGTCGTGAAGTCCAACGCCCAGGTTGCCTTCGATAACGTCGCCCTGTGGCACGAGCGTGACATTTCGCACTCCTCTGCCGAGCGCGTCGCCCAGGCCGATAGCTTCATCGCCCTCGACCACATGTTCCAGTGCCTCATCCGCGTTATCGACGGCCTGCAGCTGTATCCCGCCCGCATGATGGCCAACCTCAATAAGACCCGCGGCCTCATCTTCTCTTCCAAGGTACTGCTCGCCCTCGTCGACACGGGCATCACCCGCGAGGACGCGTACGCCATTGTGCAGGAGAACGCTATGGCAACCTGGCACGAGGTACAGGATTGTGTCTCCGGCCCCACCTTTAAGGAGCGTCTCGAGGCCGACCCGCGCTGCACCGTCAGTCAGGAGAAGCTCGACGAGATCTTTGATCCGTGGGACTTCCTCACCCGTATCGACACGGTCTTTGATCGTCTGGAGCAGCTGAGCTTCGAGTAGGTTCGGGCATAACGTTAGCTTTTTAGGGCGCTTTGCTGGTAATGTGTGTTGCCGGCAAAGCGCCTCGTTGCATTTAGGGAAAGACGGGGATAATAGTCGTCTCGAATAACATTCTGAGAGGGGATCGCATGATTTCGTTTGATTACAAGCCTCAGGGCGTGTGTGCTCGCAATATTCACCTTGACCTTTCCGATGACGGCAACAAGGTGGTGGGCGTTGAGTTTACCGGCGGCTGCGACGGCAATCTCAAGGCTATCTCCAAGCTGGTCGAGGGCGCTCCCGCCGATCGCGTAATCGAGGTTCTCGCCGGTAATACCTGCGGTATGAAAAAGACCTCTTGCGCCGATCAGCTTACGCGCGCTATCGAGGCCGCTCGCGCAGAGATCGCCTAATGAGCATCGCTGATCGCTTTAAGAATGGAATAACGCGTCGAGGTTTTGTGCTGGGTGGCGCCGCTACCGGTGCTGCTGCCGTACTGGCCGGTTGCTCGAAAAAAACGGGCACGAGTGATGATGCCGCTGGCGAGCCGCAGGTTATCAAGGACGATTCGAAGATTGTCTCGATCACCGATGAGTACGAAGCTGTCGATATCGATCTTGAGCCCGCAGCCTCGTGGACGCTGCCGCTGGGCACGCTGCTGTACTACTGCGATGGCGACTACGCTGCCGCGATGATGGCGCCTGCTTCTGCCCTGCATGCCAATACGCTTGGTGTGCTCAACCTGGGCGATGGCTCGCTTACCACACTTATCGAGGATCCCATTGAGGGAACCGGTTATGCGTTTTACGACGTTCGCGCGGGTGATGGCGTGTTCGCGTGGGTCGAGATGAACTTTGCCAATGCGTCCTGGAAACTCTATGCGCAAAACCTTGCAGGCTCCTCCCTTACCGGCAACGCTGTCGAGCTCGACCGCGGTGGCGAAAACTACGATCCGCCGCTCTTCACAGCGTATGGGTCGTCGGTCATCTGGTATAAGATGCCTTCGTCCGGCGGCACCAAGACGAGTAACGATTCGTACTGCTACCGTCAGTCGCCCAGCGAGTCCAAGCCTGAGGTTATTTGGAAGTCGACGGGCCGCTTCGCATCCGCCCCGCGTGTGAGCGACGGCATCCTGACCATCTCGCCCCGCGTGCACAATGATGAGGGCGTCTATTACGGTATGACGGCGATCGACCTGACTGACGGCAACAACACGAAGCGAGCTCAGCTGGTGCTTCCTTCGTCGGTTTCGCCTTTCGAGGCCGTGTATATGGGCGACACCTTCGTGTTCTCCATTGAGGCGACGTATAGCGGTGTGGGTAGCCTGGGCAATATGGGCACCTATATCGGTAACGAGGGCGGGCCGTATCTCTTCCTTTCGCGTGAGCCGCTCGCGTGCGCTGCGGGAAGGAAAAACAAATACCTGGTTAAGGTTCAGGCGTCGCATTTTTTGATTGACACTTCGGCTAAGACCTACGGCTCGCTTCTGTCACCCGACCGAGCTTTGGAGTATGGCGATTATCCTGCTACGGCGGGTAAATCGAACTCGTTCTTAACGTACGCAACGGTGCGTAACAGCCAGGGAATTCCCGAGACGGTTACCGCTCGCTTGTTCTCTCTTTAGTCTCCGAGGGGTTAAAAAGGGCTCGACAGGGGAATAAGCGCGTTGTGACTATGAGTACCGCCCGCCGAGCTATCGCACCCATGCGATACCCGGTGGGCTCAGGTGCGTTAAAATGAGCTTGTTCTTAGCTAATTGAGACAGGGGGGCCGTGTTATGGCTTCAGATGCAAAAAAGATTCTGCTGGTCGAGGATGAGAAGGCAATCCGTGACGCTGTCGCTGCCTATCTCGAGCGCGAGGGCTATTGGGTTGTGGGCGTGGGCGACGGCCAGTCCGCTATCGAGGAGTTCGAGAAGCATCAGTTCGACCTGGTCGTGCTCGACCTCATGCTCCCCAAGATTCCCGGCGAGCGCGTTTGCCGCACCATTCGCGACACCTCGGATGTCCCCATCATTATGCTGACGGCCAAGGGCGAGATCGAGGACCGTATTATCGGCCTCGAGCTCGGTGCCGACGACTATCTGATCAAGCCGTTCTCGCCGCGCGAGCTTGTCGCGCGCGTGCGCGCCTTGTTCCGCCGTGCCCACCAGGCCGATGAGCCGGCCGTCGAGGTGCTCGACTTTGGCGATCTGGTCATTGACATCTCGGGCCACAAGATTTTGGTCGAGGGCAAGGAAGTTGACCTGACGGCTTCCGAGTTCAAGCTGCTCACCACGCTTGCCCGTCACCCCGGCCGCGTCTACAACCGCATGGAGCTGGTCGAGAAGGTGCTCGGCTACGACTTTGAGGGTTACGAGCGCACCATCGACAGCCACGTGAAGAACCTTCGCGCCAAGCTGGGCGACGACCCCAAGAAGCCCAAGTGGCTCTACACCGTCCACGGTGTCGGCTACCGCTTCGAGGCTCCGACCAAGACTGATAAGTCGGACGAGAAATAAAGGAAATCACATATGACACCTGCGCGCTTTGAAATCGGGCAAAAGCATAAGCAGGAGAACGAGGCGGGTTCCAAGGCTAGTTGGAACACGCCTCGTTCCGATTCACGGCCAACGATGAGCTATCCCTCGCGCATGGCCCTGGCTTTTGCCCTGACATCGCTCATGACGGTATTGGTGTTGGTGGGCGTAGTCTCCGTTGTATGGGGCACGGTTTTTACGGATTACACGCGCTCCAATATTGTCGAAATCGCCAATTCCGCTGCCGAAAAGTTGGCAACGTCATATGAGGAAAACGGTTCTTGGACCGCGGGGGAGCTGCGTACGGTCGCGACATCGAGCTTGGTGTCCGACGATCTTGGTATGCAGGTTGTCAATAAAAAGGGCGTCATCGTCTACGACGACTCGTGGCCCTCGGCAAGCGCTACTGCCGATGTACGCGAAAATCAGGCGACGACCGACGGTACGAGCGGAAAGAAGGCATCGCACAGCCCAGTCTCGTCTGCTCCCACCGATTCCAATAGTGTTGCCAACGTTGAGATCGTGACGTCCTCCGGCGAGCACGTGGGTCAGGTCAAATTGTGGGCGGTTGGCTCCGATGCCCTGCTCACCAGGGCAGACTCGGCATTCAGAGAGAAGACCTTTAACGCCATGGCCCTTGCCGCGGTTGTGGCCGTCTGCATCTCGGTCGTTATCGGAGCGCTCATGTCGCGCATGCTCACCAAGCCGATTCATCGTATTACCAGCACCGCCAAGCAGATTCGCGATGGAGACCTGTCCGCTCGTACGGGCTTGCGCGGCGATGATGAGATCGATCAGCTGGGAGAGACCTTCGACGAGATGGCCACCTCACTCGAAAAGGATATGAAGCACGAGAAGCGCCTGACCTCTGATGTTGCCCACGAGCTGCGCACGCCGCTCATGGCCATGCTTGCAACGGTCGAGGCCATGCAAGACGGTGTGTATCCCACCGATGACGAACACCTGGAAACGGTCGCATCCGAGACGCGTCGTCTGGCCCGTCTGGTGCAGCAGATGCTCGACCTGTCGCGCATGGAAAACAGCACCGCGCCGCTCAACCTGGAACCGGTGGACATGGTTCCGTTCGTACGATCGATTGTGAACGGCCAGGAGCGCCTTTTTGCCGACCGTGACCTGCGTTTGCGCTTTGCAGATGAGACGCAGGGTCACGATGACGTTGTCGAGGCAGATCCCGACATGATCACGCAATGCGTCATCAACCTCTTGAGTAACGCCATGCGCTATACCCCCGAGGGGGGTTGGGTCGTGGTGTCGGTGCTCAGCGACCGCAAGCACGTCGATATCGCGGTTTCGGATACGGGCATCGGTATCGCCAAGGATGATTTGTCGCGCATCTTCGGTCGTTTTTGGCGTGCCGACGCCAGTCGCGCCCGCGAGGCGGGTGGCCTGGGCGTGGGCCTCGCCGTGACCAAGCAGATTGTCGAGCGTCATCACGGCTACATATCCGTGGAGTCGGAGCTTGGAAAGGGTACGACTTTTACGATTCATCTGCCTCGCGAGCACACGGTGGACGCGGCATCTACTACAATGGAGCACTAGCTTTTCGCTATTCGGTGAAGGAGGGGTTTCGTCCCTGCCGCTCCGAGTTTGCGAAAACGTGCGGGAAAGAACCCGCATTACTGTCGTATTTTGGTAAGGAGTGACTCACGTGACAACGATGGAGCGTCGTCCGGATTCCCGTGGCAAGGTTCGTGATATCTATGATGCCGGTGAAAACCTGCTGATGGTCGCCACCGACCGCATTTCTGCGTTCGACTTTATTCTCCCCGACGAGATTCCGTTTAAGGGAGAGGTGCTCAACCGCATCTCGGCATTCTGGTTCGATAAGTTTGCCGACATCGTTCCCAACCACCTCGTCTCCATCGACCCGGCGGATTTCCCCGAGGAGTTTGCCGAGTATCGTGACTACCTCGCAGGCCGCGCCATGCTGGTCAAGAAGGCCCAGACGATTCCTATCGAGTGCATCGTCCGCGGTTATCTGACCGGTTCGGGCAAGAAGACCTATGACGAGAACGGCACCGTCTGCGGCATTCAGCTGCCCGAGGGTCTGACCGAGGCCTCCAAGCTCCCCGAGCCGCTGTTCACGCCGTCCACGAAGGCCGAGATCGGCGACCACGACGAGAACATTTCGTTCGAGCGTTGCTGCGAGATCGTGGGTGAGGACATCGCCACGCAGATTCGCGACCTGTCCCTCAAGATCTACAAGGCCGCTGCCGAGTACGCCGCGACCCGTGGCATCATCATCGCCGACACCAAGTTCGAGTTTGGTGTCATCGATGGCAAGGTTACGCTGATCGACGAGTGCCTAACGCCCGACTCCAGCCGTTTCTGGCCCGCCGCCAGCTACGAGGAGGGCAAGATTCAGCCTAGCTACGACAAACAATTCGTCCGCAATTGGCTCAAAGCCAACTGGGATATGACGGGGGAGACCCCGCACCTGCCCGCCGAGGTCATCGATGGCACGTCCGAGCGCTATCGCGAGGCCTTCCAGATCATCACGGGCTCCCAGTTCACAAGCATGAAGGAGAACGCATAAGTGAGTACCCGTAGCGCCACGAACAAGCGCACGCAATCCCACGAAGTTACCGGGGTTGCGCGCAAGTCCGCCGCATCTGCTAAGCCCGCCCGCCAGGCAGCGAGCTCCGTTCGCGTCGTGCCGGCATCATCCAAGGCACGCCGCAAGGAGCTCGAGAAGGGCGAAAACCTGGAAGGTCTTTCCAAGGAGGAAAAGCGCGCCCGCAAGGCCAAACAGCGTGCCCGCGAGGATCGCATCTACACGGTGTCGAATATCCTCCTCAAGCAGGATGAGGACTACACCAAGCGCCGTCGTATCTGGTGGGCCGTGCTCGCCATCGGCATGGTACTCGTCGTGGCAATTTGGGCTTCGCTCTACTTCGCTCCCGGCGGCACGGTGTCCAGCCCCGTCCAGATGGTCGGCATCGTTTTGTCCTATGTCATCATCCTGGGTGACTTTATCTACGACTTCGTTCGTATCCGTCCCCTGCGCAACATGTACCGCACGCAGGCCGAGGGCATGTCCGAGAACAAGCTCAACGCTCTTATTGAGCGCGCGGCTGCCGAGGAGGACAAGAAGGACTCCAAGAAGAAGTAGCGTTTGTATTCATACATATCGCTAAGATATAAGGCGCGTCGTTTTAGCGGCGCGCCTTTTTACTGTTCTATAGATAGATGGAGTGGCACATGATTCGAGCTGCCCTGACGGTCGAAGAAGCTCTGGAGGGCATGAAGGCCCTGGAGCCCAAGATTAAAAACTATGCGCGCCTGGTTGTCCGCAAGGGCGTAAACGTCAAGCCCGGCCAGGAGGTTGTCGTTCAGTCTCCGGTCGAGTGCGCGCCCTTTGCCCGCGTGGTGGTCGCGGAGGCTTATGCCGCCGGCGCTGGTCACGTGACGGTCATTTGGGCCGATGATGCCGTGACGAGGCTCACGTACGAGCATGTCGATAAAAGCTATTTTGAGCAGACGCCCGAGTGGAAGCGCCTGCAGCTGGATTCCCTGGCCCAGGACGGCGCCTGCTTTATCTTTATCGAGGGTGCGGACCCTGCCGCCCTTAAGGGCATCGATCCCGCCAAGCCTGCTGCAGCTTCTAAGGCAAGGAATACGCAGTGCAAGGTCTTCCGTCGTGGACTGGACTACAACATCAACCCGTGGTGCATCGCTGGCGCTCCGGTCGTGGCATGGGCGCGCGAGGTGTTCCCGGGAGACGCCGATGAGGTTGCAATCTATAAGCTGTGGAATGCGATTCTGCACACCGCTCGTGCCGATGGCCAGGACCCGGAGAGCGACTGGGAGCTTCATGACGCGGCATTCGAAAAGAACCTGCGTTTCCTGAACGACAATCGTTTTGACCGCCTACATTACACCGCGGCAAATGGAACCGATCTGACGATTGGCATGACGAAGGGTCACGAGTGGGCCGGCGGCAAGGGTAAGACGCCCGATGGACACCCCTTCTTCCCCAACATCCCCACCGAGGAGGTCTTCACCTCGCCTGATCGTATGCGTGCCGACGGTATCGTGTATTCGGCTATGCCGCTCATTCACCACGGTAACAAGGTTGACGATTTTTGGATTAAGTTCAAGGCCGGCCGCGTAGTGGACTACGATGCCCGTGTGGGCAAGGCGACGCTTGCGAGCATTATTGACACCGATGAAGGTGCCGCTCATCTGGGCGAGGTCGCGCTCATTTCCAAGAACACTCCGATCCGCGAAAGCGGCGTTCTGTTCTATGACACGCTCTATGACGAGAACGCTAGCTGCCATCTCGCGCTAGGTGTCGGTTTCCCCGAATGCATCGAGGGTGGGTACGACATGTCCAAGGAAGAGCTCCTGGAGCATGGCGTTAACGTCTCGAGCGCGCACGTCGATTTTATGATCGGCACGGACGACATCGATATTAAGGGCATTACGCCTGATGGACGTGAAGTTGTGATTTTCCAGAACGGCCAATGGAGTTGGGAATAGTCCCAGACCGTGGTACAATGCCACCCGCGGGCCGTTAGCTCAGCTGGCAGAGCAGGGGACTTTTAATCCCAAGGTCCAGGGTTCGAACCCCTGACGGCCCACCATAGAATAGAAAGCGATCGACTCCGGTTGGTCGCTTTTTTGTTGCCGCGGCACGGGTTCGAACCCGAACTTCTCTATATATAAGAACGCTTGGCGAACAAAATCTGCCTTTTACCGACGGGAAACAAATAGCTGATGCTTTTGGAGTAAAGTGGCGCTCCAGAGATGACCGATGCCTTAACACCTTTAAACCAGCTGGTCATCGCCAATATCAGAAGCTGCTGCTTCGAATACGGCCTCAGTGAAGCAACTGAGGGTTCTATTCATTTGTGAACAAAATATGGAGTGCCAGATTCCCGCCCGCGGGGGCCCTCCGGTCTGGCAATATATCTCCTTGCCGCGCGGCCCGGTGGAACCGGGAACCAGCGCAGGCGTGCACCTTGAGAACCGGATACTGCGAGGATGGACACTTCAAGTGTCGCATCCGGG
>DBEYUK010000058.1:0-58026 GCA_048181625.1 Collinsella sp.
CGACTCGAATTCTTGACGGCCTGAACAATCGTCAATATCGGTCGGAGGGGTGGCTTTGTAAAGCCGTTTGTCTCCACCCGCGTAGCGGGTGGTTTAAAGCTGGCCGCTGCGCGGCCAGCGGACTAAAGTCTTGAACAAAAAAGCTCGCCGGCTAGGCCGACGAGCTGTAAGTTCTTGGTCGCGGGGGCAGGATTTGAACCTACGACCTCCGGGTTATGAGGGCGGGGCGGCTCCTTCTTATTAGAGCGTATTTCGCATCCTTGCAGGTAAATGGCTATATTTAACGCCCGTCATCGGGTAAAACCATCTGCTCAATTTCTGCTCTGGCCATAATTCTGAGCAGTTTTTGCTCACGCCATCGCCGCCTAATTGGACGCGATTATTGCTACCCCAATCAAGCGCGCGGCAAGTGCTCCATGGCCTCTATCGCGCAATCGGCGCACAGAACCTGGCCGGCAAAATCCCAAGAGTCCATAAAGGAAACTCCGTTGCATTCGGAGAAGGCGGAGTCGTATTTCGAGCTGTCGAGAAACGGGTCGAACTCCGTTCCGCACTTTTCGCAGCATTCCTCGAACACGCCGTCGACCGCATTATCGACAGCCTCATTCGCGCATTGTCCGCACAGGGGAATCCTGAGGTTCCAGTAGCTCAGGCGGCAATCGTCGAAAATCAGATCGGCCTCGTCCTCGTCGTATTCCTTGCCGCACCATGTGCAAGTTTTCATGCTGACCTCCCATATCACCGTACCAGGCAGCTGCGCTCATCCTACCTCTACGCTTTGTCCAGATGTTGAGCAACAAGGCCCAAAGGTTGGCTCCGTTCTCCAAACGGCGAGTACATGACGCTAATGACGAGAGTGACGGTGTTGGAAAGATACGCCCGACGCCGTCACGCTTTCGCAGTTTTGGCGATGAACAGCCCCTTGCCACACGAGTCGCCTGCTTTTGCTTCGATTAGCCCGGCGGGGTTGTTCCAGCAGGCACCACGATTGGCGTCTAGGGGAGATACGCCCCAATAGGCGCAGTTGTAGCATTTTCTGGTACCGTCGTTGGGCTGCAAAATATCGCCGAGCTCGTTGGCGGCCTTCCGCGTCCATTCATCGTTTGTATGGGTATAGATATCGAAAGCCTGATCGTTCTTGTGGCCGCTCATGCTCTTTGCAGTCCGCCGATCTACGCCGCAATCTCGGCTTAGAAGGGTCACGTACGTGTGCCTGAGCCCGTGAAACTTGAAATCATCGGGTATCGGGTATTCGAGCCTCGCCGAGTCAAACCAGCGAGTAAAGGATCTCTGCAGGACATGCTTCGCATTCCTGCTGTTCACGATGGGGGCCTCTTCGCTCCACCGAAGGCCCAAATCATCCGCGTAAATCCGCTGCTGCACGCCCCTCCACTCATCGAGGACCGGTATAAGCGGCATCGGTACGGGAACCCTTCTGCTCTCCTCGTTCTTGGGCTTCTTGCACGTCTGTTTCTCCTTGTCCAGCGCCTTGGTTATCGACAAAACCCCGCCCTCGTAGTCTCGCCAAGTCAGCGCAAGCATTTCGGAAAGCCTGAGACCGCAGTTCAGCGCCAACAGGACCCCTATAGCGTGCGCCTCCAGTGGTCGACTCGTGATGTAGTTGAACAGGGACTGAGCCTGGAAAACCGTCAGGGCGACCTTCTCCTCCGTATCCCTCTTGGGCGAATCGACCAAATCGCAGGGGTTCCTGTCGATATAGCCCCTTTCGACGGCCTCCTTGAGCAGCTGCCTTAGGAACGCATGGCTCTTCTCGATTGTCGTTCCGGAGTAAACCCGACCGGCGAGGTTGTCATCGCCCGGGCTCCCCATACATGCATACGCCTCGTCGATCGCGAAGGGGGTTACCCTCCTTAACGGCAAGTCTCCGAGATAGGGGCGCAACCTCGCCCACGCTTCAAGATAGCTGTCCGCGGTCCTCTGCTGGATCTTCTTACGTTTCCTCCTCTTCGAGATATAGGACTTGGCAAATTTGTCGAGCGTGAGGGCATCACCCTCGGAACGCCCCTTGGCCCTGCGCCTCCACTCGGGTACGTCTTGTGGAAGGCCCCCGTGATAGACGTAGTCGTTGATGGCCTTGATCAGCGCAATGGCCTCGGCCTCCGAAGCGACCTCTTCGCGGTACTCGTCGTAACGCCTTTTGCGCCCATTCCAGCCGAGCGGATACTTTACCTGCCAGGAGCTGCCGCCCGCCCTGGGAGTGTAACTCCCCTTATTGCGAGGCACAGTCGCCATGCTACCGCGCCCCCATCAGCGAAAGATAGTTACGATGCCGGCGACGGCAAACGCGAGGGCTGCGAACAGCAAGCCAAATCCGATCGACGACATAGCCAAGTCGAGCCAAGACGCCTCGACCATCGAGCCCCGATCCCCGAGCTTCCTGCGTACCACTTGATACAGCAAGGTCACGGCTGCGACCGCCACCCACACCGCGCCTGCGATGACAAACGGATTCATCTAGAGCCCCGCCTTCCGGTTCGAATACTGCGTCCTGCACGACGGGGAACAGAACTCGCGCCTCTTCCCCCTGGTTTTCACCAAAATGCCGTTGCCGCAATTCTTGCACGTCGCGGGGACACAGCCGTATCGGTAGAAGACGGCCCCGAACATCGACGCCGCTGTCGAGTGGAAATGGTATCTGGGTGACGGCTCGTCGTCGAAAACCGAAGGCTCACCCACGGCCCACCCAAGCGGATCGCCATCCTTCGTCGTCAGTCCAGACAACATGCGAGCGACAGACTCCACGAAGGCGACTGCCTCGTCTCTCTGGGTACCCCCGTCATCAATACCGAGATACAGCTGGGTCTTCTCGACCTCCGGCTTCCATCCGATATCGAAAAAGGGTACGCCCTCGCCGGTCTTTATCTGCGCGGTTATTAGAACCGCGTTGGGGACCGATCCGAATAGAACCTTGTCCTTCTTCGGCCTCAGGTCGAGAATTCGCGTCTCCAGCGGGTTGATGACCATATAGCTGAAGACGTTCTTGAACCACTTCGTCGAGTAGTTGAGGGTCATGTCGAAAGACGAGTTATGTTGAAACGGCAAGACGTAATAGGAGTCCTTGAGCTCCCCGGTGATCCACCAGCGACGTTTTTTCTCGAATCGCTTAAACCCACTTCTTTCGAGAACGTCATCGTGTCCGGCCTTGATATTCGCTATCAGCCTAAGCAGAACCGAGCCGAGATTTCGGCACAGGACGATATCCCTCAGGGGCTCAACCACGACGGTGCAGTCCGGGTCCTCCTCCTGCCACTTCCTCAACTCAGCAAGGCCGTCGGATTCGATAAGGCCGTGCCTCTTGATATCGCGCGAGATGGAGGCCTGGGATGGATAGAGCGACGAGGAGCTGTCCGTCGTCGACATCCCCTCAAGACACAATTGAAGATAGAGAAACTCCTCATCGCAACGCGTGAAGCCTCGTCCCCCGCCAACGGACTCCTCGGCGATCTCGACAGCCTCGGCGATGGAGAGCCTCCTTCTCTCTTCCTTAAAAATGCTGCGATCGATAAGTGGGCCCGATTCCGAGATTGCCGCGACGAGCTCATCAAGCGTACCCCAGCGAAGCAGGCGTTCAGCGAGCTCGAAGTCCATAGGTGCCGTCGCAGCTGCCTTGCCTCCGGATCCTACTACCTCAAACAAGGAGTGGAAACCGGTGCTCTGGTTCCTTGCGATGAATACGCTTCTGCTCATTATTTAATCAACCTTCATTGAAAAGTTTATCTCCGCTATCTAAAGCAATTATATTGGCGCGTTCTAAATAATATCAAGTTGGTTTTTATTTTTGTTGGTCGTTAATCGTTAATTATGATAAACTAGAGTCAGCAAGAGAGGAGGTTCCTATGGACGAATTGCTTTCCCTCGCAGAAGCAAGCGAGATCATGCACGTGAGTTACTCGAAAGCGCAGAAGCTCGCCAAGGCCGGCGAGCTCCCGTTTCGCAAACTCGGTAAAACGTGGTATATCGCCCGCTCCGCGCTTTACCGCGAGCTCGGGCTCGAATACCCCGACGGACGAAAGGAAGTAGCCGGCGTTGGCTAGCCAGAAAAAGAAAAACGGGTGCCCTCCCGGCAAGAAGCAGCACCCGCTCGCGACCAGTAAGCCGCACGGTCCATATTACATGCACCGCGCGGACATTTCGTGCAAGGAGTGTAAATGGACTATTCCGCCTACTTTGCGCACGCCGAGCGCGTAGCGCGTACGCTGGAGGCTCACGGCCTCCCGCGCAACCCCACCGACGAGGACGTCCTCGCCTTCGCAATCGAGCAGGCCGACCGACTCGACGCACTCTGCGACGCGCTTGGCGTCAAGATCGTCGCCGACTATCGCGGCCGTTTCTACGCACTGCCCGCGGAGGTGGCCTAGATGCCCGGCGAGCTTGAGGTGCGCTCAGCACAGGACCTCCTCGTGAGTCCCCTCGAAGGGGTCGCATGGCTCGTCGAGGAGCTGATCACGACCGGTCTCGTGGTTCTCGCGGGAACCCCGAAGGTCGGGAAGAGTTGGTTCTGTCTGTGCCTCGGACTGTGCGTCAGCCTCGGCACGACGTTTCTCGACCACGCGACGGAATGCGCCGATGTCCTCTATCTCTGCCTTGAGGATCAATACGGCCGCATCCAAAGCCGCCTGTTCCATCTCGTCGATGTGGCCAACGACAACCTTCGTTTCGCGATCATGGCTGACAAGTTGAATAGCGGACTCATCCTTCAACTTGAGAAATACTTGGAGACTTATCCGAGGACCAAGCTGATCATCGTCGACACCCTGCAGAAAGTCCGCGTCGCATCCGGCGACAGCGTCTATGCAGCCGATTATCAGGATGTCGGTCTTCTTAAAAGTTTCGCCGACAAGCACGGTATCTGTGTCCTGCTAGTGCACCACACGCGCAAGATGGGCGACGACGCGAACATCTTCAACACCATCAGCGGGTCAAACGGAATCATCGGTGCGGCCGACGAGTGCCTGATGCTGACCAAGGATGCCATGTTCGATGATAAGGCAACTCTCTCCGTAACCGGCCGTGACGTCGACCTCGCTGAATACAAGCTCGCGTTTCGCGACTGCCGCTGGCACCTCATCGAGCAGACCAGCCGCGAGGAACTACGCGAGCGCGAGGTTCCGGCCTGCGTGCTCAGCGTCCTCGACTTCATGGCGACATGCCCCGGCGCGTGGGAGGGCACCGCGACGCAGCTCATTGAGGCTGCCGGGCTCGTGGATGCGACGCCCGCCGTCCTCGCCAAGCGCCTCAACGAGCACCGTGCGTTCCTCGCCGAACGAGGCGTCGAGTACGGGTTCCATCGCACCGCGACCGCAAGGCTGATAACCCTCGTCCATATTCGCAATTAAAGCAACCAGCGGGGCCGGCCTCCGGCCCCGTTCCCAAACAAAAGGAACCATTATGGAATTCAAACCACTGAAGCTGTCGGGCGGTCGGCTTGAGGTCGCCCCGGAATTTACCATCGAACTCAACCCCGAGGCCGCCGGTAAGCGAGAACACGTCTTTTTCGTCTGGCCCTTCGCACCGTCGGCCTACCCCGACATCCCCTCGATCGATGCGATCGTCCAGGAGGAGGTCCCCGGCACCCTCTTCGCCTACTATTGCGACGAGCCCGACCTCCCCATCGTCACCTATCGCGGGATTCCTGTGACGCGCGGGGACTATGACCGCCTCGAAAGCGCCTATCTCGATCTCATGGCCCTCATGTTCGAAGCCCGTTCCCGCACGCCCTTTGCCGACACCCCGTTTGCGTTCGCCTTCACGCTCTGCGACAGCATGGGAGGCGGCTGCCGAGTCGGCGTGTCCCATGCGTTCGTTCCCGCTGGCGCGGCGGGGCGCAATGAGTAGCCCGCAGAGGTCGGGCCGCATCTACGTCAGGGTCACCTCGCAGGAGCGCGCCGCCATCGCGCGGCGCGCCGATGCGGCTGGCCTGAGCATGAGCGAGTACCTTCGCCGACGCTCGCTCGTCGACGGTGACCGACCCATAATCGCCACCGACCCCGAGACGCTGAAGCTCCTGTATCGAGATTTCAGGCTTGCCGGGTCGAACCTGAACCAGCTGACGCGCGAGGTCCATATCACTCACGACCCCGGCCGGATCGCCCCGTTCCTCGATGCCGCGCTCATAAAGGTCGGAGACGCAGCCGACGCCGTCTCGGACTTCCTGGCCGACGCCCGCAACGTCTAGGAGGAAATCCCATGCGCAATCTTAAGTTCAACGCAGTCCTCTCGGCTTCGTTCGCCATCGTCCTTACCGTCGCGTGTTATCCCCTGCTAGCCCCCGTGGTCGCCTGCGCCGCCTCATCGCTCCCCATCGATTGGGTCGCCTGGCTCGACGCCATCGGTTTCGACATGTGGTCGGTCTTCTGGCTTTCCGGGGCATGGCTCGGTCATATTCCGTTCATGTTCGCAGCGTTCTGCCTCCTGTTTCTCGTTCTCCTCGGCTATACGGTCGCAAAGGACGCCGAACGCAACCGGAACGTCGACGAAGGCATCTACGGCGACGCCCACGTCGTCCGGGGCGCAGCGGAACTCAACCGCCGCAACGATTTCTGGGACGGGTCTGGAACTCCGGCCAGAGCGGGCTTCGTGCTCGGAGCGAACAAGGGCGGTTACTGGTACGACTCATCCGTTCCGCACGCAATCAGCATTGGAAAAACGGGGTCTGGTAAGTCACAATTCCAGGTCCTGGAAGATATGCATATGTTCCTGGCCGCCGGTTGGAACGTCGTCTCCACCGGAAAGCCCGAGATCCTCGAGCTCACCGCCGACAAGGCGCGGGAGCTCGGCTACGAGACCATCGTCCTCGACCTGACCGGCTATCCCGGCGCCAGCTCGTACAACCCAATCGGACTCGTAGCCGACGCCGTCGAGGCGGGAGATGCCGACACCGCCGTGAGAACGGCCCGGCAGGTCGCCGTCGACCTTATTCCGATCGGCGGGGAGAAGAACACGTATTTCCCCAAGGCGGCGCGCAACATGCTCGCCGCCTGCATCCTCGTCGTCTGCACGGCCGACATCCCCCGCAGGCAGAAGAACCTCGCGAGCGTCGCCGCGCTCGTCGATCGCGGGACCGCCGGCGAGGACCCGAAAGACCCGTCGGCCCCTCTCAAGGACTACATCCGCGGTCTCGGCCCGACGCACCCGGCGTTCTCGCCGGCGTCCGACCTCCTCGGGGACGGCGGGGCGACGACGGCCGGCAAGAACGTCGTCTCCACCCTCAAGGACGCCCTGAGTATCTTCTCGGACGGGGCGCTCCGCGCCGTGACGTCAGAGAGCGGCGTGTCGATCCGCGACCTCATCGAGAAGAAGACAGCGGTCTACATCGAAATGCTCGACGAGGGCGATCCGTACGGGGCCGTCTACACCTGCTTCCTCAATCAGTGGTGGCAGATGGCACAGAGGGCGTGCAAGGAGAACGGCGGCCGGATGCCTCACGAGACGGCGCTCGTGCTCGACGAGATCGGCAACCTCAACGTCAAGGTCGCTTGCCTGCCGGCCATCGCGACGCTCGGGCGATCGATGGGTATTCACGAGCAGCTCTTCGTGCAAAATCTCAAGCAGCTCAATGCCTATAACGATCCTGGCGACGGCGGAGCCGGGCGCGACAAGCTGATCGGCTCCATCGGCACCAAGGTCGCCCTGTCCCTCTCCGAGCCCGAAGACTTCAAATTCTTCACGGCACTCGCGGGAAAGCGGACCGTTCGCTCGATGGGAACGTCTAGCCAGAAAGGCGCAGGGCGTTCCTCATCTGGCACGAGTTACAACGAGGCGGCCGTTCCCCTGATAAACGAATGGGAGTGGCAGAACCGCATCCCCATCCGGGACGGCCTCATCGCCATCAAGGGCGGGGAGAACTCGAAGCCGGGCCGCGAGGGCGTGTTCGAGTTCCCGCTCGACTACGCCAACAGGACGCCCGCCGGCCCGTTCTTCGGACTCGGCGACGAACAGGTCGAGCGCGCGAAGCGGGCCGCCTACTACGCCCGCGCGAAAGTCGCTGCAGAAGGCAACGCATATGAAGCCCCCGCCCCATGGTGTCCCGAATTCGGCACCGGGGACGACGCCGCCGATAAAGAGGAAATCGCCCCAGACGACCCCGCCAAGGCCGACGAGGACAACGCGACCTTCCCGGACGAGTGGGCAGCCTGGGACGAATAGGAGGGGGTGGACATGACGGCCATCAAACAGATTGCGATAACGAGCGCCCAGCACATGAAGAGCCTATCGGGCTATCTCGACCGGGCGAACGGGAAGCACGACGTTCTCGACTTCGACTCACGGAACCTCACCGACCCCGAGAACTGGTCCCGGGAGATGGACCGTACGCGCGAAGCCTACGGGCACAACGAGCCCGGCCGCAAGGGATCGAAGTGCACCTACTGCTACCACCAGATCATCGCGTTCAACCCCGATGAGTGCGACGTCAACGGGGGAAAGATGTCCAGGGATGGCTGCATGGAGTTCGCCCGGGAGTGGGTTGGTCGCTACTATCCGAACCAGGAAGCGGCGTGGGCGCTCCATCTGGAGCACTCGAAGGACGGGACCGACCGGTACGCCGTCCATATCGCCATCAACCGGACCGACCTCGAGACCGGCAAGCGCCTCAACGACGGCAGGGCGTCTCACCAGAAGACTCTTCACGCGGAGAGGATGCGGGGCATGGACGAGCGCTGGGGGCTCGTCCAGCTGGAGCGCGGGACGCGCAACAGCCGCGTTCACGCCCGGCAGGAGTCGAGGGGCGAGCAGCGGGCCCGCGAGATCGGCTCGAAGGCAGACCCGGGCTTCGAGACCGACCAGGACCATGTGCGCCGGGTCGTGCGCGAGAGCGTTCGCGAGGTCGCGGCGTCCGGCGCGCCGAACAGGATGCGCGCGCTCAACGAGGCCTTGGAGCGGAGGGGCGTCCACATGCGCCTCAGCCGCGACCGAAACCTCGGGGAGCGCGACCTCGTCTTCGAGTACCGCCCGACATACGACCGCAGGGATACGCTCGGGCACGCCGTCAGGAAGGCCGCGATCAGCGGCCGCAAGCTCGGCCGCGGCTTCACGAGGGGCGGCATACAGCACGCCCTGGGCATCGGTGCCGCCGTCTACCGGATGGCGGAGAGGTCGATGGACGACGGCCGGGACAACGAAATGTAGAAGGGTGCGAGATGCGCCCGGCGAGAGGAGTAATGGCTATGGAAATCAACATCAAGCTCGATGCCAAGCTCAAAATGCGCGATGGCATAGCCGAGTTGAGGCTTACCGACAATGTTCCGGATTCTCCCTGGTACCAAGATGGAGCAGGAAAGGATTTCTTCGACGCTCTCTGCCGCGTCGATGGAGATGGCGGGGGATTCCGCGTGCGCCGCGCTTCCGGTCACACGGCCGTCCTCGTAGTGCGCGACACGGACATCGATACCGGTTGGGCGAACGAGCAACAAGCTTAATCGGCACATCTTGAAGAGGGGCCAAGGCCCCTCTTCTCGTCTCCCGGGACCGGAACGCAACAGGCGTCCCGCAAGCCCGGGGGACGGCCCCGCAGGGCAAGATATCTGTGCGTACGCGGAAGCTGCAAGTCGCCGCGTACGCACGGATACACATCTTGCATCGACCGGCAACCGCATGTCGGCCCCGCCCGACGAGGCTGCGTCGAGGTGAGCCCCGGCTGAGCCGCGCGCAGGGGGACGCGACCCTGGGGAGCATCCCCCGTACGCACGGCGACCCGGGGCGAGAGGCCCCGGCCGGTGACCACGGCGGAATGATGGCGACCTCTGGGAGCCATCGAATGCAGCCGTTCACCGTCCGGGGCCGGCGTGAGCGGAGGCGTACGAAACGCGACCCTGGGGAGCGTTGCCAGGGAGCCGCAGCGAGAGCGGCGCGGAACGCGGCGCGGGCGTCCCCGCATCCCGGCGGGGACGCATCGGCCGAAAGGCCGATCCGGTGGGACACGGTGACGCCCGAAGGCATGTATCCACCGTGCCGTCATTCCCGTCATGCCCGTCATACGGGTCCCAAGGGGCCTCGGCCCTTTGGCGCGCAGGGGTCCGGGGATGGCGCGGTCCATCCCCGGGAAACGCCGCGAGGGGCACGCCGTCGCCGGCGTGCCCGTGCGGGTGGCGGCCGCAGCTATTCCGCCCCGGCCATGTAGACCGTTCGGCCCGTCTCGCAGTCGATGGTCTCGGCGTCCCCGAAACCGACCCGGACGGCCGCCCATCCGCCGGCGGCTGCCAGCGCGTCAGCCTCGGACCTCGCGGCGGCGATGAGGCGCTCGAGCTCGACCGAGCCCGCCGGCGCGGTCCCCGCCTCGAACGCGCCGCCGTCGCCGCCCGACTCGTACTCGACGACGACCGTCGAGCCGAGGGCCTCCTCGAGGGTCTCGGGCAGGCTGGCCATGACGGCGAGGGCGTGCCCGGCGACCGTGGCCAGCGGGTAGCGGGCCATCCCGGACGCCGCCGAGCGGTCGGCCATCCGGACCGTGCCGGCGGCCTCGAGCGCCTCGAGGAGCGCCGCGGGCGCGTCGGCGTCTATGGCGATGTTGCCCCGCCCGCGGCACCACTCGGCGGCCGCCGGCACGCTCGCCGTGAGCACGCCCCACTCGGCCATGTAGCCATCGGAGCGCGGGTCCGTGGCGTCGAGGAGGAGGACGGCCAGGCCGCCGTCCACGTACTCCCCGGCCACGAGGGCGAGGCGGACCGCCTCGCCCATGGAGTCGAACTCGACCGTCACCATGCGGCTACCTCCTCCTGACGGCGCTGAGCGGCTTCGGGGAGAAGTGCTCGTCGCGCTCGACGGCGGCGAACCCCATCTGGCGGTTCAGCTCCTCCATCTCCTTGATGCTGAAGTAGCCGAGCTCGTCGTCGTAGCCCTCGACGAGGCCGAACGCCTCGTCCGTTCCGTCGAACTCGAGCAGCCACCAGTCCCATCCGTTCACGCACGAGAAGTAGTGGGCGTAGACCGTGGGGTCCTCTGCTCCGTCCTGCTCGTAGAGCCTTGGAGCCGTCTTGGCGATTTCCTTCGTCATCAGCTGCTGCATCTCTTCCTCCGTTCCGGGCACCCTGCCCTCAACATCTCGCCCCTGCGGGCAAAGCCGAATGGCGACGCCGCGCGTCGTCGTCGGCTTTGCTCCCTGCAAAGCCGCACCGGAGCGAAGGCGGGTCAAGGGAGGTCCATGACGACCTCCACCAACCGGAGCGGAGCGGAGGTTTGTGCGGGGTCTCATGGGCCCCCTTGACGCGGCGTAGCGGAGGTGCCACCCCGCCGCGGAGCCGTGGTCCTGTTGCGGCGAACGCCGAGTATCGGTAAAAGGCTCGCCGATGGCAGGATTGAAGGGAGAATATAGAGCGATGTCGTTTTCAGAGAGGAACATGCCCGTGACAGAGGCCGAACAGAACCAGATCTTCGATATCTACTACGAGATGCGGGGTCTCGCGGCAACGCTCCTTGCGGCGTCTCGCGGCGACCTACAGGATCCGGACAGAATCGTCGAATATGCCGCAGGCCAAATCGACCGATTTGCCGACAATCTCGCGTCATGCATTACAGGAAAACCTTTCGACTCCGACGAGCGCCTTGATGGCCTTACGCCTAGCGGACGTTTTTGACGTTTGGCGGTTGCTCTGTGACATGATAAAAGACCCCCAAGTAGCCCGGAAAGCACGCAAAGAGGTCTTAAAGCGAAAGGGCACCGCGTATGCGTTGCCCGCCACTTCGCATTGTAGCCGATTGCTTGAGCGCTTTTGATATGCAGCATTTTGACCCTGACGAGCGCTCGTCACTTTTTTGAACGGGACATTCGGAGGACAGAGGCCTTTTGACGTACGACGTTTACGTTCCGGCGACGGGCCTACACCCCCACGTCGTTCTTGGTGAGGGTGTTGTCGAACGCCCAGACCCACCAGCGCAGGTGGTCCTCAGCCCCGTGGATGTCGTCCTCCTCGTGGTAGTGCTCGAGCATGAGCTGGGTGCGCCACTGGCCGAAGCGAACGGTGTAGGTGGCCGTCTGGGCGTTCTGCACGATAGCCCCGAAGGGCTCGATCTCGAGGATCTGATCGATGGTGAAGCAGCGCCCGTCCGGCCAGCAGACGCGGATGGGGACCATGGTCCCGTCGGCGTTTGCGCGGGCGTAGACGTCGACGTACTGCTTGTGGACGCGCCGGCCTGGCCTGTCGCCGCGGGCGCGCACCGTGATGCCGCCGCCGAAGTCCTTGGTGTGATCTGTCACGCGGGCGTCACCGCCATGCCGCTGCCACGCTCGACGAACCAGTCGCCGTGCTCCCACCAGACCGTCTTGCGCTGCTTTGCGATGCAGACGTCGTAGCGCACGCAGAGATTGCCGAAGAGGGCGCGGCCGAACTCGGAGCGGAAGTAGATGGACTCGACCTGCCAGGAGCGGCCGTCGGGCCAGTGGATGGTGACCGGGTCGGACGGGCCGCGGTCGGGGTCGTCGGTCCCGTTGGCGTCCACCGGGATGTAGATGCGGCGGTCCTCCGTGGGGATGCCGCAGGTGCCCGCGAGGGAGTGCTTCTTCATGATCATATGCCTTACCTCCCGTACACGTGTTCGTGTTTTGCTTCTACCAGTATCGAACGGGCGTTTGGTTTTGTAAAGCGAACATGGTGTGGGGGTTGCGTGGTTGTGTCTGGGCGGGGTGGTAAAAGGGCGAGTGCTCGCGTTGGTCTATCATCTGATGCCAATACGAGCGAATGGGAGCCATCTTGTTTACTTACTATCATGTCGATAAATGGGGAAATCTCGTCGCCGTCGATCTGCTTCCCTACATCGTTGCGGCCGTTGTCTCGATTGTTCTCATCTGCTGCGTCGTCTCTCTGGTGCGAAGAGTCCTGGCGAATCCCTTTCACTACCCATACTTCGTCGAGCGGTTCGATGTCTCCGGCAGACGCAACGTGAAGATCGACGACCTGATAGATCGCTTTATGCTCGAGCCCGCCAACTGGGAAAAGATAGTCGCGGAGCGCTCCTACATCCAGGAGTGGAAGGCACAGCAGGAGGAATACCTGAAGACCTGCAGCCTGCGGAAGCGCCGGGAGCGGCAATACGCCGAGACACTCGACGACGCGCACGCGTTCCAGTTTGTCACGTGCCGTGAGCAGACACGCTACAGGCAGAGGAACTACGTGAAGACGTCCTACAAGGTGTCCGTGGACGATAGCGTGATGGCCGTGAGCTGGGACTGGGTTGTGAACAGGCGAAACCGCCTCGCCGCCATCAACGACGAGGCGACGCTCAGGGACTATCACGCCAAGAACCAGCGAAGGCTGATGACAAAGCAGCTGCGCGAGCAGATCGCCCGCCGGGACAACTACACCTGCCAGATATGCGGGAAATACATGCCGGACGGCGTGGGCCTGCACGTCGACCATATCGTGCCGGTCGCGAAGGGCGGCAAGACCGTTCCATCCAACCTGCAGGTGCTCTGCTCGAAATGCAACGGGCGGAAGGGCGCGCGGTAGAGGCGCGTTGCAGACACGCGCTATTCGTCGAAGAAATCGGTGTCAACGGCCTTGATCTCGTAGACCTGTCTCGTGCTCACGCCGACGCCGTAGTCGATCATGAGGCCAGCGAGTGCGGGGCCGTCGACGAGCACGACCGTCTGCCCCAGGAGGCCCTCAGCATATTTGCGGGCATCCTTGGAGAAGCGAGCCGTGGTGATGAAAAGGCCCTTCGATACGCCCTTTCCGGAAAGCGCCCCGACGAATGCCTGAACCTCCGGCCGTCCGACCGTCCTTTGCGGATCCCACCGCTTAGCCTGGTAGCAGATGGTTCCGAATCCGAGTCGGTCCTCACGGACGACGCCGTCTATCCCCTCGTCACCACTCTTTTTGGTGACGTCGGCACGGGAGTCCAGGCTCTCGCCGTAACCCATCGCCACGAGCAGCTTTCCGACCAGGTGCTCGAAGAAATACGGATCTTTTCCCATGATGATCGAAATGAGGTCGTCGGCGAGCGCGTCACGAATCTCGCCGTAGGCAGACTCCATCGCCTCCTGAGGGGACTCCTGGTCCTCCAGCGTCGAAACGCCCTCGGGCTCTGAAGCGTTTTTGGCCTTGCTTGCGGCCTGATAGCCGTCTTTCCACTTCTTGAATGCCGTGCAGTTCTCATAGAGACCCTTGACTGTAATGGGTCCGGGATAATCAGAGAGGTACGTCCTGCCGGCATCGGTGATACGGTAGGTTCCCTTCTTCTCGCCGTATTCCAGGAGCTTAGCCTTCTCCAAATCGGTGATACCCCAGTACACGCGGTTGTAGAGTCTCGACTGGCCGCTCTTGAGACGCTCGGCCCGTTCGTCATCGGTCATGTCGAATTCGATCGCCACGGCATCCTGGAGGTCGGTGCCTGCCAGATATCCATCGACATGCGCCAGCGCTTCAAGGATGGGCCGCATGGTCTCATGCCATTTGGGCATCGTCATCGCTCATCATCCCCTTCATTTCAGCAAAATCGGTAAAAGGTTCAACCGCCTCTGCGGTCAAGGGACCTGTCGCCTGCGGCAACGACCTGAGCTCCCCTGCAAGTCTCCTAGACCCGCCCTTGAGGCTGACGAACGTGAGGCCGCCCGAGACGAAGCCGCCGACGACCGGAACGACCTTGCTTACAGCGTCGCCGAAACTGCTTTTGGTGATTTTGACGCCGATTCCGGCAAGAACCTTTTTGATTATCGGGTAGTAGCTTGTCTGCATAAGCGCCTTATTGGCGACCTTCTTGGCAACATTGGCCTGAACCGTTTTGGAAAACGCCGTCAACGCGGAGTTGGCCCCGCTCACCCCGACCATCACGGCCAGGAGAAGGGCAAAAGCCGCCAAGGTCTCATCGTCCATCTCGTCGCAATCGTCGATGAAGGACCGCCAGCCGTAAAGATACGCCAGTTTCTGCATGATTCGAAAGGCGTGGACATAGTACTGCGTCACGTCCGCCGGGATCGTTCCGAGCATCGCGAGTCCTCCGGGCAATCCCGCGGAAAACGAAAGGACGCTCGATTTCTTCGTCTCGAAATCAATGACGTCCATGGCGATGGAGTCGACAAGGCCGGAATCCATCCCGGCGGCTGCCGGGCTCGTTGAAATAGCGAGCTCCACTCGCTCGTCCGAGACGCCTCGTTTCCGGAGCTCAGAACGGAGGAAATGGTCGCGCTCGATCGCCACGCCCTTCAGTCTCATCACCTTTTGGAGGAAGGCGACGGCGTATCTCTGGGCTTCTTCCTCCTGCCGATCAGCCTCAGCCCTTAGATCTCCAATGCTCTCCTTCACGGAATCGGGTTCGGATGGTATCGTCTCCCCCTTCGGCTTTATGACGTTCCCCTTCACGCTACTCACCGACCTTTTCGGCATAGAGATTAAATAGATGGGAGACGATCTTGTTCTCGTCTCCATTGAAATCGACACCGTAGGCCGATTCGATTGCCTCGTCGAGCTTGCCGTGGGCTTCGAACAGCTCTGGATACAGGAACTCGTCCGCCGGTTTATAGAGGTCGGCCAGGGACGCGCCGTGATACAGCCCCCTTGCAGAAAGCACCGCCTGACCGGCATCGATGATGGCCCGCCGTCCCTCATCGGTTAATTTCGGCAGGGGGAAGTTGTTCCACACAATGGTGTTCGAGAAACGGCAGTCGCTCTTGAGCTCGCCTCCGACCGCCTTCTGCCACGCCATGAAGACCCCTGATGAGATGATTCCGAACAGGAGACCATCGGGGTCGTCGGCGAAGAAACAGGCGTCCGTAGCGATTTCCCCGGATTCACATCGTTTGACCGTGAAGTACTTTCGCCCACCGGAAAAATGACGCGGGACGCAGAGGAACGGCCCGTCGGCCTTCCTCACCTCAGCATAGCGCCAGGGCTCATCAGCAAGCCGCCTCGTCGATGCTTTCTTCGAAGCCAAACGGAAATCTCGGACTCCCTGGACCCTCTCCCTCAAGATTGGGGATTTCGCGATATCCGATCTAGGCGCGTCCGCAAGCCACAAAGACCATCTTTCCTTGTTGTTAATCAACTCCTGGGCTCCCACACACGGGACTACATATTTTGCGGCGACGCTGTCGGAAATAACGTCCTCGTATTCTTCTCTTGTCTTAATCTGGAAGTATCCCCCATCCGCCGGTTTACCTCCGATGACCATAGGAGATACATCCTCAAACAGTGGTCTCATTTTCTTCTCAACAAAGACGTTCGGAGCGTCAAGCAAGTAACCGTTCAAATTGTTCGGATGCTCAATCGTCCTTTTGCCCCGATGATACGAGAAGGCAACAGGCTCCACGGGACCCTGGGAGAATCCAACGATGACTACGTGCACATGGGCCTCGTCGTCAGCCGCCGAATCCCATACGAAAGAACGGTGTGCGAAACTGACCCTCCATCCCGCGTCGAATAGGGGCCTGAAAAGGGATGGAACCGGTTGGCCCTGGCAAATCGAGTTCGTCGAGACAAACGAAAACTCCGCGTCAGTATTAACCAAATAATCGGCCGCTTTCCTATACCAGCATGTCGCATAGTCGAGATAGCCGTCGTAGCCCCGGCCCCAAACAAACTTGAGGTCGTCCACCTGCTCATCGGTCCTTTGGGACTGCCCGATAAACGGCGGATTGCCGAGAACGTAGTTGACCTCATCACTTGGGACCACGTCGTTCCAGTCGATGCGAAGCGCGTTTGCGTTGACGATGCCCTCGTAGTCCGTGAGCGGCAGTTCCTGATAGACGCGCTGCGTCACCTTTGCCGTATCGGCATCCGCCTGCTTCTCGGCAATCCAGAGCGCAGTGCGGGCAACGCAGCAGGCGAAATCCTCAAGCTCGATGCCATGGAAATTCTTCAGACTGACAAGGACGTCGGCGGCCTCGACCTCCTCAAAGCGGAAAGACGTTTGTTCTCCTTGGAGTTCAAAAAGAATACGGTTTTCTAACTGTCGCAGGCAGAGATAGCTCTCCGTAAGGAAATTACCCGAACCTGCCGCCGGATCGAGGATAGAGATGCTACCGATCTTCTCGTGGAGCTCCTTGAGAGCACGGGTCCTCGCGCCGCCCGCGACGGGCTTTGCACAGGCCTCATCAAACTCCACCTTGAGATCGTCGAGAAAAAGCGGGTCAATCACTTTATGGATGTTCTCGGGGCTCGTGAAGTGTTAGCCGTTCGCACGCCGATGGTCATGCGACAGCGCCCCCTCAAAGATGGAACCGAAGACCGTGGGGCTCACGCCAGTCCAATCGAATTCCTGACAGCCCTCGACAATGAGCGTATGTCGGAAACTCTCGGACAATGGCGGGATTTCCGTCCTCTCACGAAAGAGGCCACCATTCATATAGGGTAGCTTCTTCAACCAGTCCTCGGCGTACTTGTCACGATCTTCATCTTTGGTATCGAGCCAGACGAACAGGTCCTTGAGGCCTCGCCTGAGATCACCCGCCTGGAAGTGTGCGACGTAGTCTCGAAAGGCATTTGGCTCCATGAGACCAGCGTCCTCGCAGAACATGAGGAACATGAGCCGGGTCATGAGCACGGAGAGGGCGTGGTGGTTCTCGGGTGTGTCGGGGTCATCGAACGCCTCGGCCGCCTGGTCGTGGAGCTTCGACATGATCTTGCCGGCCTCCACCGAGACCGCACGTGAGATTGTGGCCGGGGCCTCCGCCCCGCCCTTAAGGAACTGCACAGCCGCGAGGTTCTTGGGGAGCTCAGCGAGCGAGAGCTTGAAGATCGGCTCGCGGCAAAGCGAGTCCCGCTCGCGATCGAAGACCCAAAACTCGGCAAAATTGCATGCGACGATATAGCGAGGCTGTTGAGAAAGCGGCATACCCTGGGCGTAGGCGTTACCCTGTTTCGCAGGCGTCACCTTGCGGCCCTGGCGCGTCTCCTCCTTGGCGAGGTCGATTCCAAGCGACTTCTGTTCGACGAGGGTTTTAGCCGACGGTATGAAGACGTCGATATACCCCTCATGCGTGCTCGCATCGGTGGAAACGGGCTTTTCGAACTCGAGCCTCGAGACTGCATCCTCAACGCCCAGGACGTTCTGATAGAAGTCGATCCAGAACCGTTGCGTGTCCTGGTTCTCATTTCCCTTGTTCGCCCACCTGCTAGCAAAAGCTTCTGCATCGGCTTTCTTTCCCGGCATACGGACCCTCACTTGATAGCCTTTTCCATTGAGAAAGATTCTACGGGTTCTTCACTTCTTTTTAGCTGGTTTTAGTTTTATTGGTATCCCTTTTGCCCTAGCGGTCGTTGCAATCTGCTCATATTCCGCTCGGAAGTCTTCGCCACAACCTTTATCCAAAGAAAAACAGCTCAGAGGAACAATGCCTCTGAGCTGCTAAAAGTCTTGGTCGCGGGGGCAGGATTTGAACCTACGACCTCCGGGTTATGAGCCCGGCGAGCTACCAGACTGCTCCACCCCGCAATGTCTGGGCGCCTCATGTGCGCAAGAAAGAATATTACGCGGGAGTTCGGTAAACGGCAAGGAAAATCTCGTAGAGCATAATTCCTTCATATTTAAACCCCTCAGCCCCTATCACCGTAAACGAATCGCAGCCGAGCGCCGTCGACGGCACGTATACAATGGTGCGCGTCCTTTTATGCCGACACCGGGAGTAGACATGCTGCTCGCTATCGATATGGGAAACACGCAGACGGCCATGGGCCTGTTTGACGGAGACGAGCTGGTGCAGTCGTGGCGCATGCCCACCGACCGCTCCTATACCGCCGACGAGATCCATGTGCGCCTGATGGGTTTCTTTAAGATGTACGGCCTTTCGCTCGATGCGGTCGACGCGATCGCCTTTGCCGGCGTGGTGCCGCAGCTCTCGCGCGAATGGCACGCCGTGGCCGACCGCATTGCCGCGGACGCCATCGTCATCGGGCCGCAGACGGCCGCGGTGACCAAGCTGCGCGCGGCGCGTCCCCAAGCCGTAGGCGCCGATCGCGTCGCTAACGCCGTTGCGGCCGAAACTTTCTACGGCGCGCCGGCAATCGTGGTGGACTTTGGCACCGCGACCAATATCGACGTCATCGATGAGGACGGTTATTACATTGGCGGAGCGATCGCGCCGGGCATTCGCATCTCCATGGACGCGCTTGCCGCCCGTGCCGCCAAGCTCGCCAGCGTGCCGCTCGAGGCGCCCGAGCACGCCATCGGCCGCGATACCGAGGAGTGCATCAAGGTCGGCGCCGTAACGGGCGCCGCCGCCATGGCCGAGGGCCTGGTCGCGCGCATGAAGCGCGAGCTGGGCCGCGAGGATGCCACCGTTATCGCCACGGGCGGTCTCGCCAGCATCGTCGCCGATTCGACCGATGCCTTCGACGTGGTCGACGGACAGCTCACCATCAAGGGTATCTGCGAAATCTACCGCCGCATGCAGGAGCTGGGGTAAGGCGGGGACTTAAGTCGAGCACGCCCGATGCCACAGCCCCCCACAAACGTTCACCAAGCCTATTCCTCAAAATCGAAATTTTTTCGATTTTGAGGAATAGGACCGAGATGCCGCCCTGCAGTCACGCAAGAGCCCTCCCCGGCACAGGCCGAGGAGGGCTTCGTTGTCATCGTTATCTTTGAGCGCAGGTGCCCCGCGCTACAGACTGCGAATCCGCACGGCCTCGGGCGGAAACTCTTGCTCGCCGGCATCGGTCTTGATGGTGGCGCGACCCCAGATGTCCAGGCCCGCAAACACACCGACCGCAAGCGGCAAACCGTTGGGCGACACCGCCGCGACCTGACGACCCAGCAGTGGCACCATGTCAAAGTACTCGCCCAGCACCGGAGCCAGCGGGCCGGCAGCGCCCTGTGGTGTGTTGGCGGCAACCGCCCAGGTGTCCACACGGGTCAGCACGGCGGCGGCCAACTTCTCGACCAGCGCTTCGTCAGCCACATCCACACCAAGCTCGCTCAGCGCCGAACGCTCAATATACACCGTCACCGCGGCAAACATGCCCGCAGCACCGGCACCGCCGTTCACGGCAACACGCGCGAGCGCCGTCTCAAACGCAGGCGCACCGCACACGATATCGCTCGGCCACTGGATACCCACCTTACCGGCAAGGCCCAACCCCGGCGTCGAAGCCGTGCCCACGAGCGCGTCCATCATGCCCATCGCAGCCACAAACGGCAGGGCGTGGAAGGCATGCATGTTCACATCCGGACGCACGACCAGCGAAAACGTCAGCGAAGCATCGCCCGCACTCCACGCGCACCAGCCCGCGGACATGCCCTCGCGGCCCGCGTCGCGCGCCGCGTCGAGCTCGGTGCCAGCGGCAACAGCATTCATCTCGATCATCTACATACGCCCCAATTCGCCCACGATATGGCCCACGCGGTCCTCGGGCTCCTTGACCTCGACACCGTTGTAGCGGAAGAACCGCGCCGGGTCGTGCATCAGGTCCTCGAGCGGCACCAGCACAAAGTCGCGCTCGCCAATGAGAGGATGCGGCAGGCGCAGCTTTTTGCCGCCGTGGGTCTCGCCGTCCATCCACAGCAGGTCCAGGTCGATGGTGCGCGGACCGTTGGCCTTGGCCTTTTTGGAGCGGTCGCGCCCCAGCTCGGCCTCGATCTTCATGAGCTCGTCGAGCAGCACCAGCGGCGCAAGCTCGGTCTTGATCTCGATGACGGCGTTGGCAAACGCGTCCTGGCGCGTCTCGTAGGCAGGCTCGCTCTCGTAAATCTTGGAGGAGTTAGACACGCAGGTGAGTGGAATCTCGGCGATCATCTCGCGTGCGGCGCGGATGTTGTCGCAGCGATGCCCCAGGTTGGAGCCCACGGCCACAAACGCGCGGCGCGGCTGTGGCTTGGCAACCGCCCAGTAGCCGTTTAGGAACTGCGCAAAACCCGCGGCGTCGTGCACGCGCACGATGTTGGCACCGGCCTGGATGGCGCCCAGGCACACGCCAAACGTAGCGGCATCGCGCTCGGCGGCCTCGGTCACGCCCGAGACGGCGCCCACAAAGCGCTTGCGCGACACGGCGCACATGAGCGGATAGCCCAGTGACGCCATCTTGGCAGTCTCGCGCTGGATGACGATGTCCTCGTTAGCCGACTTACCAAAGCCCGGGCCAGGATCGATGCAGATGCGGTCGCGCGACACGCCGGCATGGATGAGTGTGCGGGCCTGGTCAGACAGAAAGCCCATGACGCGGCGCATGATGGGCGCCGAATCGGGCAGGGTGAAGCGGCGGAGCTGCGAGGTGGGCACGTAGGCTTCCTCGCGGCGGGCGCTGCGGCGCATCATGGCGGCCAGACGGTCATTGGACTCCGATGCGGCCTCGGTGGCTGCGGGCGCGGGCGCGACGGTCTCGGCGGCAGCAGTCTGCTCGGCGGCGGGCGTCTCCTGCTCGGTTGCAGGCTCGGACGTGGGCTCCGGTTCGCCAAACGGCAACGAGGGCTGCACCACGCCGCCCGGAAGCTTGGCCTCCGACTTAGGCTCACCCAGCAACTTGCCGCGACGGCGGCGAGCCGGCTTCTCGGCCTCACGCGCGGCCTCGGCAGCCGCCTCGCGCGCCTTCTCGGCAACAAACGCCGCTGCCGAGGTATCGAGCTGCACCGTTGCGTGCGTGCGGGTGGGCGCGGCGACCTCGCCGGCATGCATCACGATGATGCCGCAGGTGCTCGTCTTAACAAACTCGACCATCTTGGGATCGGTGAAGCCGGTCACGTCGTTGACGATCGAGGCGCCGCAGCGCACGGCCGCCTTGGCAACCGCCACATGACGCGTGTCGATCGAGACGATGGCGCCCTCCTTGGCCAGCGCGCGCACCACGGGCAGCACGCGGCGAGCCTCCTCGTCGGGGTTGACCGGGGTAAAGCCGGGGCGCGTGGACTCGCCGCCCACGTCGATGATGTCGGCGCCGGCGTCGAGCATCGCCAGGCCGTACTCGATGGCGGCATCCGGGTCGAAGTGCTCCCCGCCATCGCTAAACGAATCGGGCGTCACGTTGAGGACGCCCATGATGCGCGGACGGTCAAAGCTGAGCTCATACTTTCCGCACCGCCATGTCTTGCTGTCGTTCGCCATGAACATCCTCCTAAAATGCCCACGCCGCCGAGCTTGGGGAGCTGGCGGCGGGGTCGCTTTGCACTCAGTCTTTCTATTGTATCCGCGCGCGCGGGCTAGAACGCAAACGCGGCAGCGATGTCGCAAGAAATCAGCAGGTCGGCATTTGCATCCTGATCGGTGGGAGCAAGATTGCAAATGGCCAGCGTATCGCCGGTAAAGTAACGTGTAAGGCCTGCCGCCGGATACACCACGAGCGAGGTCCCGCCCACAATGAGGGCATCGGCCGCGGCGATGGCGGCAACGGCACCGGTCAGCACATGCTCATCGAGCGGCTCTTCGTAGAGCACTACATCGGGCTTGATGCGGCCGCCGCACGCGGGGCACGCAGGCACGCCCGCGGCGTCCTCGTGCTCGCGCGAGCAAATCCACTCGGCGCTATAGACCGCGCCGCACGACTGGCAAATGTTGCGATGGACCGATCCGTGCAGCTCGAACACGCGCTGTGAGCCGGCCATCTGATGCAGGCCGTCGATATTTTGCGTCACCACGGCATTTAGCTTGCCGGCGCGCTCCAGCTCGGCCAGCTTGGTGTGGCAGCGATTGGGCTTGGCGCCAAGCGCGATCATCTTGGTGCGGTAGAAGTCGAAGAACTCGGCCGGATGCGCCTCGTAAAAGCTATGCGACAGCATGGTCTCGGGCGGATAGGCAAACTGCTGGTGATACAGGCCGTCCACGCTGCGGAAATCGGGGATGCCACTTGCCGTGGAAACACCAGCGCCGCCAAAGAAGACCACGCGCTTGTGGGTGTCAAACAGATCCGCCAGCGCGGCGGAGGCCTGCCTGGGGTCCGATATTGCCTGCGTCATATGAGTCCTCCGTCCGTGTCTCCGGGACGGCGGCGTTCGCACTATCACTCGCGGACTCCGCCCCGCTCTTGTTGCGTTAATCTTAAGCCTGCCAACCCCGTCGAAAGGACACCATGCCTCAGACTTACACTTTCGCCTCGTGGAACGTCAACGGCCTGCGCGCCGTGCTCAAAAAGGACCCGAGCTTTATCCAGATCGCGCAAGAACTCGACGTCGATATCCTGGCGCTGCAAGAGACCAAGCTGCAGGAGGGCCAGGTCGATATCGACCTGCCCGGCTATCACCAAACCTGGAGCTACGCCGAGCGCAAGGGCTACTCGGGCACCGCGGTCTTTAGCCGCCAGGAACCGCTGCGCGTACTGCGCGCCGATGCGCTGCTGCCCTACGCCGGCGAGGGCGAGGCGGCCGAGCTCGTCGCCCAAGCCGCGACCGAGGGCCGCGTCTGCGCGCTGGAGTTCGACAAGTTCTGGTTTGTGGATGTCTACACTCCCAACGCGCAAAACGAACTCGCCCGCATCGACGTGCGCATGGCCTGGGACGATGCCTACCGCGGCTTTTTGAACGCACTTGAGCGCGAGACCGGTAAGCCCGTCGTAACCTGCGGCGACTTTAACGTGGCGCACGAGGAGATCGACCTTAAGAACCCCAAGTCCAACCGCGGCAACGCCGGCTTTTCGGACGAGGAGCGCGGCAAGTTTACCGAGCTGCTCAACGGCGGGTTTACCGATACCTGGCGCGCGGCAAACCCCGACGTCGAGGGCGTCTACAGCTGGTGGAGCTACCGCTTTAATGCCCGTAAGAACAACGCAGGCTGGCGCATCGACTACTTCCTGGTAAGCGATGCAATCGCCGCCAACGTTCGCGACACCGGTATCCGTGGCGATATCTTCGGCAGCGACCACTGCCCCGTCACCCTCACGCTAGAGCTCTAGCCCCAAGTAATTTCCTGGGAGACAGAGGAAAACAGATCATGTGACCCCTCTCCCCCTATAAGTTGCGGTGGAATAGTTCCTGTTTGGGCAGCAAATAGCCAAAAACGAGAACTATTCCACCGCAAGTTCGTGAGGGAACGCGAAATGCCTTACAGCCCGTATTTCACGACGACACGGTTAATGCGACGGCACCAAGGCTTGTACAAGGCGGCCAAGAACACGCAGGTCGCGAGACCGTGTGTGATATCGAACGGCACTGCCGTGGCAAGACGCGCCATGGCACCCGCCCACGTGAGCGGTTGAACAAAACCGATAATGTCGTAGGCGTTGATCACAACGCCGTACAGCAAACCCGAAGCAAAGCCGTAGGTCAGCAGCGCCGGCATACGCACGGCGCCATCGGCGCGATCAAAAGCGCCGGCATGCGCCAGCGCACCGCCAACGTATCCCACGAGCCCCCAGGCATACATCTGCCACGGCGTCCACATGCCCTGCCCAAAAAAGAAATTGCTGGTCAGCGCCGCCAACGCACCGACCATAAAGCCGTTACGACGACCGAGTGTCGCCCCGGCGATAATGGCGATGGCACTCACGGGTTTAAAGTCGGGAATGGGTCCAAACAGGATGCGCCCCGCCGCCGCCAGCGCCGCCAGCACCAGCGTGGGCATAATCTGACGCAGGCCTGGACGCGATGCCTCATAGCCCGCAAAGAACAGCGCAAGCACCAACGCCACCACAACCAGCATGGCCAACGCTGTCTGCTCAACACCCGCCAGCAACGCGGCAGCCATCACCGCCGGCACCGCCAACAACAGCGGGATCTCCAGTTTTGCAAGCAAACGCGAGAAACGACAGTCCGTCATCCCATCACGCCCTATAGAACACGTTGTCGGCAAAGAAGTCGGCCGGGGACTCCATGCAGGCAATCTCGCCGTCAAACATCATGGCGACGTCGTCGGCTACCTGCTCGGCAAAGTCCAAATCGTGCGTAGCCATGATGACGGTGCCGCCAGCCTTCGCATGGTCACGCAGGGCGCGGGCGATGGTGCGGCGGCTGAACAGGTCTAGACCCTTGGTGGGCTCATCGAGCAATAGCAGTTCGGGGCCGATTAGCAGCAGTTTTGCCAATGCAAGCAGTTGACGCTGCCCGCCCGAAAGATCGTACGGATGGCGTCCATCCAGACCCGACAACCCCAAGCTCGCCGCACGCTCCCGCGCCAAGTTCTCGTCATATCCGCAGGTCGAGGCCCATTCCATCAGCTCATCGCGAACCGTCTCGGCAACCAGCAATGCTTTGGGATTCTGAGGCAGCAGCGCCGCCGAGGCCGCTCCGCGCACCATGCGGCCGCGCTGCAGCTTGGCGGTCTTCGCCAGCACCGAGAGTATCGTCGACTTACCGCATCCGTTGCCGCCCACGATCGCATGCACCGCACCGGCCGAAAACGACGCATCGAGCCCGCGCAGCACCCAGCCGGACGCTCGATCGTAGCGAAACCAGCCTTCCGACAGGGTGGTAGCCGACCCGCCGTGCATTTTTTGGAGTATTCTGCTTCCATCCGTGCGCGGGAAAGCTTCCGAGCCGTTCTCGAGCGACGTTTGCGCCACAAATTCTGACGATTTGTCCAATTCTGAACTTTTTTTCGCGCTCGATACGTCCCCGGGCGGCTCTGGAGAGCCCAAATTGTCCTCACGCCTGCTGAATACTCCTTTATTTGCACATCGGATGGCACCCCACCCCAACATGTCATCGGAAAACAGCGATTCTCGGCGTCCCAAAGAAGCCATATCCGCCACCTCGCGCACGCGACCGTCCTCAATCCGGTACGCACACGTCGCGTATTCGAGCATTGGGCGCGGCTGATGCGTCGCCACAACAACCGTGCAGCCCAGCTCGCGATTCACACGAAACAGCGCGTGCAGGAAATTCTTCTCCGCAACCGGATCAAGCTGAGACGTGGGCTCGTCGAGTAGCAGCACACGCGGACGCAGCGCCAGGACGGCGGCAAGCGACAGCAGCTGCTTGCGGCCACCCGAAAGCGTATCGGTATCACGATGAAGCCAGTCCTCCAGACCAAAGAAATAGCTGGTCTCGGCAACACGGCGGCGCATCTCATCGCGCGACACACCCAGATTCTCTAGGCCAAACGCCATCTCGTGCCACACGGTCTCGCACACAATCTGGTTCTCGGGATCCTGAAACACATAACCCACGCGCTCCGCCGATGCCCGCACATCCATGTCGGCGACGGGCTCGCCCAGCACGCGCAGTTCGCCAGTGCGCTCGCCCGCTGGAGCGATCTCGGGCTTGAGCAGCGACAGCAGCGTCGACTTGCCCGAACCGGTACCGCCAACAAGCAGCGCAAACGCACCTTGGGAAACAGACCAGTCGAGCCCCTCGAGCACCGCAGCATCAGCATCGGGGTAGGCAAAGCTCAGGCTCCGCACCTCAATCGCCGGCATATCCGGGCCGCACGCCGCGCCCGACACCGGGCCCCTATCCAACCGAGCCATCAGCCAAACCTCTTCTCATCAATCGCGTGCAATGCGCAAGGCAGCATCATCCAGGCAGCGTACACGACATAGCCCAGCCACGGCGCCGGCACCGAGAGCTGCGGATAAAACGAATACTGCGTCGTCGCGGTCCACGCCACCGCCACCGCGGCGGCGCCAAACAGTACGAGCCCGGCCAGCGCGGCAACGTCACTGCGCCCCAGCCGATACCGCGCATACGTCGTACGACGCGTCGCGGCACCCCACCCGCGCGAGCGCATCGCGTCCGCGCGCTCCAGCGAATCTTCCATGCCCCAGCCCATCAACACACTCGATGCCCGCAAGCGCGAGCGCACGGGGTCGGCCGGCGCACGCCCCGGTACATCAATCGCGTCCTGCACCGCCAGCACCGTGCGGCCGCGGCACAAAAACTGTGGGATAAGCCGCATGCACATCGAGATCATAAGCGCGATCACCGGCGCGGCGTTGCCTAACAGTGCGAGCACCTTGTCGTATTCGAGCATCGACGCCGCGGCCTCAAACCACAGCACGCTCGCCACAAACAGCCCGCCCATGCACAGGCCGTATACCATGCTTTCCAGATACACCGCGCGCATGCCAATACGGAACAGCTCCGTCGAGCCCGAGGCGCTAAACAGCGGATTGACCAGCGCGATAATCAAAATCACCGGCAACTGCCAGCGAAGCGCCCCCAACGTGCGCGCAGCACCGCGCGTCGCAAGCCCGTACGCCAGCCCGCCCGCAAGCGACAGCGCGATCAGCACCGGTTGCATCGAGAACATGGTGAGCCCCAGCGTCAGCACTATATAGAGTGCCGGCACAGCCGGATGCGACATCGAGAATGCCGCGACGGGCTCGCCGCCAAACTCCTCTCGTATGTTGTCCACGGGCACCCCCGTCCCCTCGCTCAAACGACAGCTCCGCAGCACCGCCAACGCCGCACGCAAGCAGCGCAAACGCCACGCCGGTGGCGCAAGCCTCAACCGCCGCAAACCAATCGCTACGCGCTCAACATATGCCTGCGGTATCATATTGCGCCGTGTATCGTTTCCAAACACACGTCTCTATAACGTAACAGGAGATCACATGGACGCAACCGCAATTATCCTCGCTGCCGGCGAGGGCACCCGCATGAAGTCGAACCACTGCAAGGTTTCGCACAAAATCCTGGGCAAGCCCATGGTCCAGTGGATCGTCGACGCCACCATCAAGGCCGGCTGCAGCCGCGTCGTGGTCGTCATCGGCAGCCACGCCGACGAGATGCGCGCCCTGATCGACGGCGCCTACGCCAGCAGCGCCACCAAGGTCGAGTGCGTTGAGCAGACCGAGCGCCTGGGCACCGGTCACGCCGTGAAGGTCGCGCTCGAGGCCTGCGGCATCGCGCAAGGCCCCGTCGTCGTGCTCAACGGCGATCTGCCGCTCATCACCGCCGACACCGTCGCCAAGTTCGCGCAGACCGTCGCCACCGGCGAGCTCGCCTGCACCGTCATGACCATGACCCCGCCCGATCCCTTCGGCTACGGCCGCATCAAGCTGGGCGCCGACGGCCAGATCGAGCGCATCATCGAGCAGAAGGACTGCACGCCCGAACAGGCCGCCACGCTGCTCGAGTGCAACGCCGGCTGCTACGCCTTCGACGGCGCGCAGCTCGCCGCGCACATCGACGAGATCGGCAACGACAACGCGCAGTCCGAGTACTATCTGCCCGACATGCTCGAGATCCTCAAAGGCCACGGCCAGGCAGTCTCCATCTTCCACTGCGATGACTACCGCGACGGCCTGGGCGTCAACAGCCGCATCCAGCTCGCGCAGCTCACCGCCATCGCGCGCGACCGCATCAACGAGCACTGGATGGCCGAGGGCGTTACTTTCATCGACCCCACGCAGGCCTGGATCGGCCCCGACGCCGTTATCGGCCGCGACACCGTCGTGTGGCCGCAGACGCATCTGATCGGCCACGTCACCGTGGGCGAGGAATGCCAGCTCGGCCCCAACAGTCGCCTCACCGACACCACCGTCGGCAGCGGCTGCACCATCGATGAGACCATCGCCATCGAGGCCGTCATCGAGAACGGCGTCGACTGCGGCCCGCGCGCCTACCTGCGCCCGGGCACCCACATGCTCGACGGCTCCAAGGCCGGCACGCACGTGGAAATCAAGAAGTCCACGATCGGCGAGGGCTCCAAGGTGCCGCACCTGTCCTACATCGGCGACACTACCATGGGCTCCGGCGTCAACGTGGGCGCGGGCTCCATCACCTGCAACTACGACGGCGTGCACAAGCACAAGACCGTCATCGGCAAGGACGCCTTCATCGGTTCCGACACCATGATGGTCGCGCCCGCCCAGATCGGCGACGGCGCGCTCGTGGCCGCCGGCTCCGTCATCACCGAGCCGGTCCCGGCCGACGCACTTGGCCTGGGTCGTGCCCGCCAGGTAAACATTGAGGGCTGGGCCGCCGATTACCGCCGCCGTCTGCACGAGGACGACGAAGCATAACGTTTTATCAAGCACAAAAGGAGCTGTTCCCATGGGGGGCGGCTCCTTTTTCTATCGTGACCTGCGCAACCGGATGAGTGGTCGGTTCGTGTCCGTTGACGGTAAAGACGTTATCAAGACTCGATAAACCCCGCCGCGCGGTTACAATGCAAAAAGGCATCTATATGGCATTCGATGTATAAAGGAGAAGGGTAATGCCGATTAATGATCCCGAGAAGTCGGAGAATATGCGCAAGTCCATCCGCGTGTATTCCGGTTCCTCCAACCGTCCCCTCGCTCAGAAGATTGCTGAGTACCTTGGGGTCGAGCTTTCGGGCCTTACGCTAAAGCAGTTCGCCAACGGTGAGATTTACGCCCGCTACGACGAGACCGTCCGCGGCGCCGACGTCTTCCTGATTCAGTCCGTGGCCGGCGGCAACGTCAACGACATGCTCATGGAGCTGCTCATCGCCACCGACGCTGCCAAGCGCGCATCCGCCCGCTCCATCACCGCCGTTATCACCCACTACGGCTATGCCCGCCAGGACCGCAAGGCCGGCCCGCGTGAGCCCATCACCGCCCGCCTCGTCGCCAATCTGCTCGAGCGCGCCGGCGTCAACCGCATCATCACCCTCGACCTGCACCAGGGCCAGATCCAGGGCTTCTTTGATATCCCGGTCAACCACCTGTCCGCACTGCCGCTGTTTGGCCAGTACTACAACGACATGCACTTCGACACCGACAACCTGGTTGTCGTCTCCCCCGACGTGGGCCGCGCCAAGGCCGCCAAGAAGCTGTCCGACATGCTCGGCTGCGACCTGGCCATCGCCCACAAGGGCCGTCCGCGCCACAACGCCGCCGAGGTCATGGGCATCATCGGTGACATCAAGGGCAAGACCTGCATCATCAACGACGACATGATCGACACCGCTGGTACCCTGTGCGCCAACGTCAAGGAGCTCAAGGCTATGGGCGCTGGCGACATCTACGTCTGCGCCACCCACGGCATCTTCTCCGGTCCGGCCATCGAGCGTCTGAACGACGCCCCGATCGTCGAGTGCCTCGTCACCGACGCCATTCCCGTCGAGGTCGGCGGCAAGATCAAGACCATCTCGGTCGCCGAGGAGTTCGCTCAGGCCATCTCCGCCGTTTACCACGAGGAGCCCGTCTCCACGCTCGTCGGCGGCGACTTCGCGCTGTAGTCGCTCGACCCTCGCATCCCTCCGGAAGCCCCGGACGCGCCTGCGGGGTTATCACGCGAACGTCCTCGCCGCTTTGCGGCTGCGGGATGTTCGCTTTGATAACCCCTCCCGGCGCGTCCGGGGCTTCCTGCTGTCTCGGGGCAGCTGTTTTCTGAAATGACTTTGCTGCAACCTTTCCTCGCCTTCGGCGGGCGTGGTAGCCTTTGTCGTTGATTAAACTTTTTATGTAACGGAAGGACAAACATGGCAGCTGCACAGCCGCTTAAGATTCGCATGGTTGCCGGGCTTGGCAACCCTGGCGAGGAATATGCCGAGACCCGCCACAACGCCGGCTTTAAGGCGATCGACGAGCTGGCCCGTCAGGCCGGTGTCACGTACTGGAAAAACCAGGCGGGCGCCGAGGTCGCGCTCATCAACATCAACGATCCCGAGGAAGAGGGTGGCAAGCGCCAGATTGTGCTGGTCAAGCCGCAGTCGTACATGAACACCTCGGGCGGGCCCATCTCCAAGCTCTGCCGCGAGTACAAGATCAAGACCGAGGAGCTGCTCGTGATCCACGACGAGCTCGACATTCCCGCCGGTGACGTACGCGTCAAGGTGGGCGGAGGCCATGCCGGTCACAACGGCCTGCGCTCCATCATCGACAAGATGGGCAGCCGCGACTTCAGCCGCATCCGCACCGGCATCGGCAACCCTCCCGGCAAGATGGCCGTCGCCGACTACGTTCTTAAGCAGCTGCGCGCCCGCGAGGCCGAGGATTTCCAGGACACCTGCGCCCGCGCCGCAGATGCCGCCGGTCTGGCCATCGTCCACGGCGTAATCTACGCCCGCGATCACGTAAACGGCGCCGCTTCCGCCAACGGCAAGCACTAGAACCTACTATTTAGGGACAGGTTTATTTTGGCAGGTTCTGTATGCGGAAACACCGCAGCGGCCGCACCGCAATAAACCCTGTGCCGCCATACATATGCAGCGCTCCAATGGGGGCCGGTCTCACCGATGTGCGAGGCCGGCCCCCTTTGCCGTTTTGCCTGATAAAACCGACCAAAATAAACCTGCCCCTATTTGGTAGGCCACAGTGGATAAACCCTGCTCCCAACCGCCGAAGACACACGTAAGTGACATGTCCATGAGGGTATAATTTGCACCGTATGTCTGCACAACGCCTGTGCGCGTACGGTTTTATTCGGGCTACCGTCCATTTCCGTGGAGGCACGGTTCGGCGGCCCTAACAAGAGAGGGGTTCTATGTATAAGATCCTGGAGAAGACGCAGTTCTCGGAGAAGGTGTTCAAGTTCCGCATCGAGGCGCCTGCAATCGCCAAGCATGCGCACGCTGGACAGTTCCTCATGGTTCGCGCCAACGAGACGGGCGAGCGCGTCCCGTTTACCCTGGCCGGCTGGAACGGTGACGAGGGCTGGGTCGAGTTCATCTTCATGGTGATCGGCAAGACCACCGAAATGCTTTCCACCTACGAGGCCGGCGAGTCGCTGCGCGACGTCGTGGGCCCGCTGGGCGTTCCCACCGAGATGGCCGAGGGCCCCTGCGCCGTCATTGGCGGCGGCGTTGGCCTGGCAATTGCCTTCCCGGTCGCCAAGCACCTGGTCGAGACCGGCCACGAGGTGCACGCCATCATGGGCGCCCGCACCAAGGACCTCCTGCTCATGGAGGACCAGTTCCGCGAGCTCCTCGACGAGGACCACATCCACATCACTACCGACGACGGTTCCTACGGCGAGCAGGGCGTTGTAACCGCTCCGCTGGAGCGCCTGCTGCAGGACAAGGCCGTGAGCCAGGTCTTCTGCGTCGGCCCCGTTCCGATGATGAAGTTCTCGACCCTCACCGCCCAGAAGTACGACACCCCCATCACCGCGTCCCTCAACCCCATCATGGTTGACGGCACCGGCATGTGCGGCTGCTGCCGCGTCGAGGTGGGCGGCGTGACCAAGTTCGCTTGCGTCGACGGCCCCGACTTCGATGCCACCCTGGTCGACTGGGATGACCTTCGTGCCCGCCAGGCCGCTTACCGTTCCGAAGAGGGCGAGTCCCTCAAGGCCTATGAGGAAAAGAGCTGCGCATGCCACTAGTTAACGGTCGTTTCGTTGCCGATATGAAGTCGCCCCGTACCCCCGATAACGAGGAGCCGGCTGCCGAGCGCGCCTGCGACTTCCGCCCCGTCGACAAGGGCTTCACCGAGGAGATGGCGCTGGCCGAGGCCGAGCGCTGCCTCAACTGCAAGAAGCCGTTCTGTGTTGAGGGCTGCCCCGTCAACATCAACATCCCCCGCTTTATCGAGCAGATCCGCGCGAAGGACTTCGGCGGCGCCCTCGATACCATCCGCGAGGACTCCATGCTTCCCGCTATCTGCGGTCGCGTCTGCCCGCAGGAGAACCAGTGCGAGGGTAAGTGCATCCGTGGTAAGAAGTCCGAGCCCGTGGCCATCGGCCAGCTCGAGCGCTTCCTGGGTGACCGCCCCGAGCTCGCCTCCACGCCCAAGATGGCCCCCAAGAACGGCAAGAAGGTCGCCGTCGTGGGCTCTGGCCCGTCCGGCATCACCTGCGCCGGCGAGCTCGCCCGTAACGGCTTTGACGTTACCGTCTTTGAGGCCTTCTTCACCGGCGGCGGCGTGCTGGTCTACGGCATCCCCGAGTTCCGTCTGCCCAAGGCAGTCGTCAAGCGCGAGATCGACGGCCTGGAGGACATGGGCGTCAAGTTTGAGTACAACTCCGTCGTGGGCAACATGGCCACGGCCGAGGAGCTGTTCGAGCAGGGCTTCGACGCCATCTACGTGGCGACCGGCGCTGGCCTGCCCAAGTTCCTCAACGTCCCCGGCGAGAACCTGCCCAACGTCTTCTTCGCTAACGAGTACCTCACCCGCGTGAACCTGATGAAGGCCAACAAGTTCCCCGAGTACGACACCCCCACCAAGCACGGCAAGAACGTCGTTGTCTTTGGTGGCGGCAACGTGGCTATGGACGCCGTCCGTACCGCCAAGCGCCTGGGCGCCGAGCACGCCATCATCGCCTACCGTCGTACCGAGGACGAGATGCCCTGCCGTCGCGCCGAGCTGCACCATGCTAAGGCCGAGGGCGTCGAGGTTCTGCCGCTCGTCTCCCCGCTCGAGTTTGTCGCTGGCGAGGACGGCTCCGTGTGCGCCGTCAAGGTCCAGAAGATGGAGCTCGGCGAGCCTGACGAGTCCGGCCGTCGTCGCCCGGTGCCCATCGAGGGCGCCATCGAGGAGATTCCCTGCGACGTCGCAATCTCGGCTATCGGCACCAACGCCAACCCCTTCGCAAAGAAGATCGGCGGCAAGATGGAGCTCAACAAGTGGGGCTACATCGTTGCCGACGAGGAGACTGGCCAGACCACCGATCCCCGCATCTGGGCTGGCGGCGACATCGTCACCGGTGCCGCTACGGTCATTCTGGCGATGGGCGCCGGCAAGAAGGCCGCTGCCTCCATCACCAAGAGCCTGCTGGGCGAGTAATCACCTACAGCGCTAGCCATCAAACGGCAAAGTCCCCGTCGAGCACACGCCCGGCGGGGACTTTTTCTATGCCGACCACCCAACCACCACGATGGGGACAGGCACCTTTGTGATGGTTTTGGTCGGTTAGCCTTCGAGCTGGGCCACTTTGTAGCGGTAGGCAGCGGCGATAACGTCCTTGCAGCCCTCGCGGCCCAGCTTGGCGCGGTTGACGACGATATCCTTGCCGCTCGTCATCTTCCACTTTCCGGCGCTATAGCGCTTATAGAACGCCTCGCGCGCCTTCTGCTGCTGCTTGACCAGCTTGGCGCCTTTCTTTTTATTAAGGCCACGCTTCTTGCGCACGATCTCGACGCGGTCCTCAAAGGGTGCGGTCACCAGCACGGCAATGTGGTTGGGGTTGTTGCGCAGCAGATAATCGGACAGACGCCCTTCGATAATGCAGCTCTCGGTCTCGCCCAGATCCAAAATCACCTGGCTCATCTTTTGGAACAACTTGTCCGAGTACGAACGCGCATCGTAGCGGTCGGGCAGAAACGCCATGTTCTCCACGGCCAGGCGCTCGTCGTAGGCGGCCATCTTGTCGAGCGACTCGCCCGCGCGCAGCGAAGCACGCACCAGCAGCTCGTTATCGTACAGCGGAATCCCCAACTCGTCGGCAAGCATGCGACCAATCTCGTGGCCCTCGGCGCCAAAGTCGCGCGCGATGGTAATGACCACAGGATTCTTCTTGTTCTCCAGATCGCTCATCGCGATTCCTTTCTCTATGTGACAAAGGGGCTGTCCCTTTGCCACATTCTACGCTGCCACCATTCGCCTCTGATACGCTCGGACCAGCAGCGAGATACCAAAGTTGAGCACAAAGTACATCGCAAACACCAGGCCGTAGAGCATAAGCACCTGCGACAGATCGATCGCGTGGGCCATCACGACGTTGGCCGTGTACATGAGCTCGGCCACGTTAATGCCCGAAAGATACGAGCTGTCCTTGATGACGGTCGTGCACTGGCTAAACAGCGCCGGAATGATCGTCTTAAACGTCTGCGGCAGAATGATGTAGCGCATGGTGGCAAAGAAGCCGAAGCCCTGGCTCTGCGCTGCCTCAAACTGGCCTCGTGGAATCGAGTTGAGGCCGCCGCGCACAATCTCGGCCATAACAGCGCTGGTAAACAGCGTAAAGGCGATGGTCGAAATCACAATGTCCAAACCCTGCACCGTAAAGTAGATAAACAGGATCCACAGCAGGTTCGGCGTGCAACGGAACAGCTCGATATAGGCGCTCACCAAAATACGGAACGGGCGGGGCGCATAGCTCTTAACGAGCGCCAGCACCGTGCCAAAGATGAGCGAGAAAAAGATCGACAGCGCCGAGATCTCGATCGTCTTAACAAAGCCGCCCCAAATGTAGAGCAGGTTGGTCGCGTTGAAGATTTCCATGCGCTAGGCCTCCTCTACGTTGTCGAGCCCCAGCTCGGCCAGGCTCACGCCGCGCGGACGCTCCTTGGAGCGGCGCTCGAGCCACTGCACCAGCATGGCGAGCGGAAAGCAGATGATGAAGTACATAAGGCAGCAGACGATGTATCCCTGCAGGTAACCGTACAGGCTCACAAAGTTGTCGGAACGGTACATAAGGTCACCGCCGGCCACAAGCGCCAGCACCGACGTGTTCTTGACCAGGTTGAGCGCCTGGTTACACAGCGGCGGCAGAATGATCTTAAATGTCTGGGGCAGCACGATGTACCAGTACGCCTGCGCACGGGTGAAGCCCTGGCTCTGGGCCGCCTCCATCTGACCGCGCGGAACCGCCTCGATACCAGTGCGGATGACCTCCGAAATGTAGGCCGCGTGATACAGGCCCACACCCAAGAAGCCCAGTACGAACGGCGCAATGCGCACCGGCTGGTCGGCACCGGTTATGGCCTGCAAAAACTGCGGACCGGCCATGTACATAAAGAGCACCTGCACGGGCAACGGGGTGTTCTGGTAAAACTCCACGTACACGCGGCTTATGGCGCGCAACACGCGCGAACGAGTGGTAGAGAACACGCCCAGCAGCGTACCCAGCACTAGCGACAGCAGCAGACCGGCAACGACCACCTGCAGCGTCACGCCAAAGCCCTCCCAGAAGGGCCCCATGTTTTGAAATGTCGTCGACCAACGGTCGGCGTCAAATAATCCTTCGAGCATTTGATTCCTTCCTTGGACGATGCGCCTATACAAGACCCCAGGTCTTGACCTCTTGGTCGAGCCAGCCGTCGGCCAGGCGATCGCAAATCACCTGATCGACCACGGCCGAAAGGTCGCAGCCCTTCTTGGTCGCCACGCCGTAGCCCTGCTCGCCAAACTTGACCTCGGGCTGCAACAGCTCAACGGTCTCATTCATGTAACCGGCCAGCGTGGAGCGGTCCATGGCAAAGACGTCGATATTGCCGGCGTCGAGCGAACTCTTGATGATGGGGTAGCCGCTAAAGGCCCTAAACTCGGGCTTACAGCTAATGCCGTTGTCCTTGATCATCTGCTCGATCAGGCCCTGCGTGTTAGAGCCCTGACTCACGCCGATGACCTTGCCGTCCAGGTCCTCAATCGAGGTAAAGCCCGAACGCTTCTTGACCATGAGTCCCACGTAGTCGGTGCGGTACGGCGTCGAGAAATCCCAGCTCTTCTTGCGCTCGTCGGTGATGGTGTAGGTCGCCGCGACCACGTCGAGCTGGCCGTTATCGATCAGCGGGCCGCGCGTCTTGGGCGTTACGTCGGTAAACTCGACAAGCTCCTGGGCACGGGCCTCCTTGTAGCTCACGCCAAAGACGGCGGCCGCGATCTGGTAGCACAAATCGACTTCCATGCCCTCAAAGCGACCCTTGGCGGTGTCGTAATAGCCGTAGCCGGGAACGTCCTTCTTAACGCCGGCATTCAGATGGCCACGCGACTTGATGGCCGCAAGCTTAGACCCCTTGTCGGAGCCCTCGCCGCTGGTGGAGTTGCCGCAACCGGCAAGCGCGGTCCCCGTCAGCGCAAGCATGCCGGCGCCCGCCAGCTGCAAAAAGTGACGGCGCGACACGGCCGCCCTCGTCATATCCGTCATGTCCATCACCGCGCCTAGTGCAAAATCTTGGACAGGAACTCGCGGCAGCGCGGGTTCTCGGGGTTATCGAAGAAGTGCTCGGGCGTGCCCTCCTCCAGGATGCGGCCGTCCTCCATAAAGATGACGCGGTCGGCCACCTGGCGCGCAAAGCCCATCTCATGCGTCACGCAGATCATGGTGATATCCTCCTGCGCGAGCTCAATCATAACGTCCAGAACCTCCTGGACCATCTCGGGGTCGAGCGCCGAGGTCGGCTCGTCAAACAGGATGATGGGCTGCTTGGTGCACAGGGCACGGGCGATGGCGATGCGTTGCTGCTGACCGCCCGAGAGATTCTGCGGATACTCGCCGGCCTTATGCGCCATGCCAACACGCTTGAGCGCGGCAACAGCGATCTCGGTCGCCTCCTCCTTGCTCTTCTTTTGAAGCTTGATGGGCGCGAGCGTCAGGTTGCCGAGCACCGTCATGTTGGGATACAGGTTGAACTGCTGAAACACCATGGAACTATACTTGCGAGCCATCTCCAGGTGATTCTTTTTGGTGAGCGGCGTACCGTCGATGACGACCTCGCCCGACGTGGGCTCCTCCAGATAATCGACGCAACGGATGAGCGTCGACTTACCCGAACCGGAAGGCCCGATCATTACGAGCTTCTCGCCGCGCTTGACGGTGAGATTGATATCTTTGAGCACATGCAGGTCGCCAAAGTACTTGTTGAGATGCTTGATCTCGATCATGTCTGCCATGAATGTCCCTTTCCTGCGCTTACACGAATTGCACTATTGTACGGAAAGAACCACGTTTCCGCAGCCCACACTACATTCCCGTAAAGAACCCGCAACCTTTAACCCACTCATTGGGGACAGACTTAAATGAGTACCTGCTCATTGAGCACTCATTTAAGTCTGTCCCCAATGAGCGCCTAGCCCAGCAAAAAGGGGCGCGACCATGACGGCCACGCCCCCTCAACATCAACTATGTACCGCTCGGCCCTTACGCAAGCTTTGCGCCAACAATCTTGGCAGCCGCAGGCTTATCGAAGTTGCCACCGGTGGCCTTGCCGAGTGCACCCATAACCTGGCCCATCTGCTTCTTGGACGTGGCGCCCAGCTCGGCGATAACCTGCTCGATCAGGGCCTCGAGCTCCTCGCCCGAAACCTGCGCGGGCAGCAGGCTCTCCAGGATCTTGACCTGCTCGGTCAGGTTGTCGGTACGCTCCTGGTCGGTGCCGGCCTTGATGGACATCTCCAGCGTCTCGCTCGTCTGCTTGATCAGACGCTTGATCATGCTGTTGACGTCCTCCTCGGTCACATCGCGGCGCTCGTTAACCTCGATATTCTTCACCTCGGCCTTGACCTGGCGAATGATGGACAGGCGAACCTTGTCCTTGGCCTTCATGGCCGCGATCATTTCCTTCTGCAGCTCTTCGTTGGTCATCTGCAAATCCTCTCTAATAGCGTGGGCGGCACTCGCGCGAGCACCGCCCCATGATTACTCAGTCGTCGACGAATCGTCGGTCGAACTCTTGGTGACGCCCTTCAGGCTCACGTTATAGGGTACGTCCTTGGGCATGGGGTTGACGGTGATGTCGGCGTCCTTCTTGTACTGCTCCAGCCACTCGCTGTATGCAGTACTGGCCGCCTGCGTCTTCACCACGTTGGAGACGTACTTCTTGATGGCCTTGGGCACCTGGTTGATGTCATCGACCTGATTATCGACATGGAAGTAGTCGGTGCACTTGATGATGTGGTAACCATAGGTCGACTCGACGACTTCGCTCACGTCGCCCTTGTTGAGCCCCTCGAGCGCCGTCTGGTAGCTGTCAACAAAGGTGGTGAGCTTATCCCAGCCCACATCGCCCTTCTTCTCCTTGGAACCGGTGTCCTCGGAGTACTGCTCAACGGCGTCCTCAAAGCTCAGCTCACCGGAGTTGATCTTGTCCAGGCACTCCTGCGCCTTGGCCTTGGCGGCAGCCTTGTCCTCGTCGGAAGCGTCGGAATCAACCTTGATCAGGATGTTCGACGAGCGGCGGGCGTCGTTGTAGTTAGACAGGTTCTCGTTGATGTAATCGACAATCTCGCCGTCCTTGGGCTTGCTCGTGGGCGCGACGGCATCCTTAAGCTTTTGCTGTGCCAGGCTCTCCTTGAGTGAGTCCTTGTAGGTGTCCTCGGTATAGCCGTAGGTCTTGAGGGTCTTCTTAAAGGCCTTGGCACCGCCCGCGCTCTTGCACGCGTCCTTCCAAGCCTTCTCGACCTCCTCGTCCGACACCGTCACGCCGTTCTCCTTCTGTGCCTGTTGAAGCAGAATCTGCTGTGTGTAGGAGTCGATGAGTTGCTTGCGGTACTTCTTGGGCGTGAGGTCGTTGTCAACCAGATACTGCGCCCAGTCCTTATCCTTGGTGTAACCGTAGGACGTACGCATGCTCATGATCTGCTTGGTCACGGTGTCCTCGGTGAGGTTGGTGCCGTTGATAGTTGCAGCAACACCGCCGGTCAGCTTGTAGCCCGAGGTGTCCTCGGCCTGCGACATAAGGCCGGAGCACGCCATCGCCGAGACGGAAAGCAGCATCGCCAGCACGCCGATGACCACCAGGACGATCTTGACGGTCTTAGACACGTACGTCTTGCGCTGCTTCTTGCGAGAGCTGGAGGCAGCGCGAGCCTGCTGCTCGGGCGTCGGCGCGGCCTCGGAGTTCTTTTTCTTGTTTGCCATAGTTGGCCTTTCGCATAACGAATCGAACAAACGCCATTGTGTCACAACGCGGCCCCCGCGGCACGCTTGGTGCATTGGGGACAGGTTAATCTGCACCATTTTGGTGCAAAGGGGACAGATGTGGCACTTGGCACTTGGGGACGTTCTTTATATGCCGGCACTTGGGGACTGTCCCTTACTGCCGGCAGAAAAGGAACGTCCCCAAGTGCCGACTCAGCCCCACCTTAGAAGTGACGGCGGATGGCGTCGACCATGCCCTGGGACGTGGTCTGGCCGAGCACGTCGGCTGCGGCATCGGCGTCCATAAAGATGTTCATGAGCGCCTGCAGGGCCTCGACCTGGCCTCCCGGCTCGGCGATGCCCAGATTAATGACGATCTGCGCCGGCACCGGAGCGCCCATGCCAGCCATAGCGTTAAATGTCACGGGCGCGGCGGGCTTCACCACCGCGATATAGGGCTTGGCCACAAACCCCGGATCGGTATGCGGAATGGCAATGTTTGCCGCCGGCATGGCAAGACCCGTGGGATAGGCATCCTCGCGCGTGCGAACGGCGTCGAGCCAACCGGATGCAATGTAGCCACGTGGTGCAAGCTCGCCCTCAAGCCGCGCGAACACCTCATCCGGCGTCGCACACTCCCAATCAAAAAACACCAACTCAGGCGTAAACAGCGCTTCGTTATCCGCCATGCGCTCACCTCTCTCACCTAGTCACCTGGGACGTTCTTAAACGACTAGTCATTCAAGAACGTCCCCAATGGCTAGTCGTTAAAGAACGTCGCAGGTGACTACCTAAAACAAAAGGTGGCCACGCGCGCCTTGGCGCCAATGACCACCCTGACTACTCGGCTAAATTGTACTGTGCGCCGCTAGCCGCGAGGCGCGTCAATTGCGACCTTGCCGCTCTCCAGCACGTGGACGCGGCCGTCGGCGAGCATCTGCACGACCTCGGGATACAGCACGTGCTCAATCGCGTGGATGTGCTCCTCGAGCGTGTCGACGTCCCAACCTTCCTCGACAGCCAGCGCGCGCTGGGCGATGATGGGGCCGTTGTCGTAGATCTCGTTGGCAAAGTGCACGGTCACACCGGTTACCTTGACGCCGCGCGCAAAGGCATCGTCGATCGCATGCGCGCCGGTAAAGCTCGGCAGCAGTGCCGGATGCAAGTTGACCACGCGGTTGGGAAACGCCGCCAGCAGCGGCGTGTGCACCATGCGCATGTAACCGGCCATGACCACATATTCGCAGCCGCGCTCGAGCAGCTCGTGCGCGATGATCTCGTCGGCGGCGATGGGGTCGGCATAGACATCCTTGGACAGCGTAAGCGTCTGGATGCCCGCGCGCTCAGCGCGCTGCAAACCCTTAGCCGAAGGACGGCTCGACACCACAAGCTCAATCGAAGCGTTGAGCTTGCCGGCGGCGATCAAATCGATCAGCGCCTGCAGGTTGGTACCCGAACCGCTGATGAGCACACCGATCTTGAGCGGCTCGGCCGTATCGGTGCCGGTCGGACGGGTGTAGGGCACAAAGCCCAGGCCCTCGACGGCAGCCATCTGCTCGTTAGCGCTCATCGGAGTACACGACCTTACCGGAACCCTCGACGCACTCGCCCACGCGGAACGGCTTCTCGCCCAGCGCGACCAGAGCCTCGGTCACCGCGTCCTCGTCCTCGGGGGCGACGATCAGGCACAGGCCAACGCCCATGTTGAAGGTCTTGCATGCCTCATTGGGCGCGAGCTCGGCCTGGCGCGAGACGTAGGTGATGACGGGCGGAACGTCCCAACCCATCTCGGCGCCGTTACGGGTGACCACGGCGTCAACGTCGTCGGCAAGCGCGCGGTTGAGGTTCTCGGTGATGCCGCCGCCAGTGATGTGGGCGATAGCGTGCACGTTGGCGCCGCCGCGCAGCAGCTCCAGAATCGGCTTGACGTAGATGCGCGTGGGGGCCAGCAGGGCGTCTGCCAGCGATGCACCGCCGAGTTCCTCGAGCGGACGGCTCAGCTCCTCGGCCTTAGCGGCGGCCTCGGGCGTGCCCGGCTTAATACCGTCGACGCCAATGACCTTACGCACGAGCGAGTAGCCGTTGGAGTGCACGCCGGTGGAAGGCAGGCCCAGGATCACGTCGCCGGGGCGGACGTTCGCGGGGTCGAGCATCTTGGGACGGTCGACGACGCCCACGGTAAATCCGGCAAGGTCGTAGTCGGCAGGAGCCATGACGCCGGGGTGCTCGGCCATCTCGCCGCCCACGAGCGCGCAGCCCGCGAGCTTACAGCCGTCGGCCACACCCTTGATGATCTTTGCCATGTGCTCGGCCTCGATGTGGCCGATGGCAACGTAGTCCAGGAAGAACAGCGGCTCGGCGCCCGAAGCCAAAATGTCGTTGACGCACATAGCGACCAGGTCCTGGCCCACCGTCTCGTGACGGTCCATAATCTGGGCGAGCACGAGCTTGGTACCCACGCCGTCAGTACCGCTGATCAGGATCGGGTCTTCCATATCCTTGAGCGCGGCGGCCGAGAATAAGCCACCAAAGCCACCGATACCGCCGATGACCTCGGGACGGTTGGTGTCCTTAACCATTTGCTTAATAGCGTCGACGGCGCGGCCGCCCTCAGCGGTATCGACGCCGGCATCCTCATACGTCACATGCTTGCTGTCGCTCATCTGAGCCTTCCTCTCCCACTACCGTCCGCCGCGCGGGCGCCAAACGGTGCTCATAGTTGCGTTCATTTCGGCGTGTGCCATAACAGCACACGCCGTCATATCAACAAAACAGCAGGTAAAACCTACCAGAATAAACCTGTCCCTACATGGCAGGCTTTAGGCCTCGCCGTGCTCCTCTTCCCAGCTGCGGTCGTCGTATTTCTCGACCACGGCGTCGTCGTCAAAGTGCAGCGGCTTATCCAGGTTGCGGGGCTTAAAGCCCTCCATAAACTTATCGCGGCCAAAGCTCTCGGGAATCGCCACGGGGTAGCGGCCGGTAAAGCACGCATCGCAGTAGCCGCCCTTGGGCATGACCTTCAGCAGGCCCTCGACCGAAAGGAAAGCCAGCGAATCGGCGCCGATGTACTCGCAAATCTCGTCGACCGTCTTGTTGGCGCTGATAAGCTGCGACTGCACATCGGTATCAATGCCGTAGAAGCACGGCCAGATGACCTCGGGCGAGTTGATGCGGATATGAATCTCCTTGGCGCCGGCGTTGCGTAGCATCTTGACGAGCTGCACCATGGTGGTGCCGCGCACGATGGAGTCGTCGATGACGACCAGGCGCTTGCCCTCGATGTTGTCGCGCAGCGGGTTGAGTTTCATACGCACGCCCATAGCGCGCAGCTCCTGCGTGGGTTCGATAAACGTACGGCCCACGTAGCGGTTCTTGATAAGGCCCTCGCCAAAGGGAATACCGCTCTCGTGCGAATACCCCTCCGCGGGCGGCAGGCCGGAGTCGGGCACGCCGATGACCAGGTCGGCCTCGACGGGCTCCTCGTGTGCCAGCTGACGACCCATGTCATAACGGCAGGCGTAGACGCTCTTGCCGTTCATGATGGAGTCGGGGCGAGCGAAGTAGACCTGCTCAAAGATGCAGTTAGCAGGCTCTTCGGCGGCAGGCACGCCCTGCTCGGACACAAGGCCCTCGGCGCTGATGCGCAAGATCTCGCCGGGACGGACGTCACGAACATACTCGGCGCCCACAATGTCGAGCGCGCACGTCTCGGAAGCAACGACCCAGCCGCCGGCGCGGGTGACATGGGTGGTGGCGTCGACCGTCGCGGCGCCGTCCTGCGACGGCAGCTGCGAAACGGATGCGGCATCGGCTTGGTCCAGACCCTCGTCCACCAGCTTGCCCAGCACGAGCGGGCGAATGCCGTGCGGATCGCGGAATGCGTAGAGCGCCTGCTCGTTGATGAGCGTCATGGCATAGCCGCCGCGCACGAGCTCCATGGTCTTGCGAATGCCCTCGCGTAGATGGCCTGTACGCTGAGTAAAGTAGCCGATAAGCTTGGTCGCGACCTCGGAATCCGAATTGGAGAGGAACGGCACGCCCAGCTCGATCAGCTGGCGGCGCAGCTCGTCGGTGTTGACCAGAGTACCGTTGTGCGCGAGCGCGATAATGACGCTGTTGATGGTAGAAAGATGCGGCTGCGAGGCTTCCCAGCTCTTGGCACCGGCAGTGCCATAGCGCACGTGGCCCACGGCCAGCTGGCCGGAGAGCGTCGACAAGTCGGCGTTGGAGAACACGCGGTCGAGCAGGCCCAGATCCTTGCGGACCATAACCGTGCCGCCATCACCCACGGCGATTCCCGCCGATTCCTGGCCGCGATGCTGCAGCGCGCGCAGACCAAAGTACGTCAGTCGAGCCACATCGCGATCGGGTGCCCACACACCAAAAATGCCGCATTCCTCATGCAGCTGGTCGGAGTCCGGATCATACGTCGACATGGTCTTCACCTGTCCCGCGGCACGCTCGGCCGCGCGGATGGTTTCTTGAGACATGGCATCCCCTCAGAGCCTCGTTATTTGGCGTTACCTGCCCTATTATACGCACGGCAAGACAAGCACTCCCGCGCGTGAACAGCGCTTTTTAAAAGCCCACCGAGCTTATAATCCGTTTTGCAGCCAAACATTTTATTGGGCAGCCGTCTCGGGGCCGACGATCCCGCATACTTCCGTTGCGACGCGTCTCGCCCGCCGTTGGAGCTTGCATTGTTGCAATTGGGACGTTCGTCCTGTCTTTTGGCAGGTCGGCGGCGTATCCTTGTACCTACAGCAAAACGAGAAAGGTTATGTATGGATCGAAACGAACTCGACCCCAGCGTCCCCAGCGCCACGGAGGTCAAGAAGATCCCCCTCATCATTAAGGTGTACGCCGTCCTATGCATCCTGTCCGGCGTGGGCACGCTCCCTTCGGTCGGCGCCTTTATGTGGCAGGTCATCACCGCGCTCATCAACGGCAACGCCGCCGCCAAGCTCGGCGACAACACGCTCGTCGCGGTCGGCCTTATCGTCGCCGGCATCATGCTCTCTGCGGCAAGCGCCGTCATCCTGATCATCTTTGGCCTGGACCTCATCAAGAACCAGCGCCGCAATGCCGCCCGTCTGTCCTATATCCTTATCGCATTGACCGTCGTCGAGCTTTTGGTTGACGTGATGCTCCAGGGCATCGGGCCTTTCTTGCTGCGCCCTGCCATCCAGCTCGGCATCCTCGTCGCGCTTTCGACCACCGTCGACCCCACGCTGCGCCAGGAGCGCGAGCTGCAGCGCCGCCTGCAGGAGATGCTCGATCGCGACGCCGCCGCCGAGGGCATGCTCGGGCGCGATGAAACCGGCGAAGGCTACATCAAGCTCAACTACTTCAACCTGTTCTGGGTGTTCTTTGTCTGCTGCGTGCTCGGCCTGATCGCCGAGGACATCTGGCACATGACGGTCGACGACCCGGGCGTCTACCAGAACCGCGCCGGCATGCTGTTTGGCCCCTTCAGCCCCATCTACGGATTTGGTGCCGTACTCATGACCATGGTGCTCAACCGCTTCTACAAAAAGAACCCCATCATTATCTTTTTGGTGAGCGCGCTGCTCGGCGCGAGCTTTGAGGTGTTCGTGGGCTGGTTTATGCAGACCTCGTTTGGAGTGGTCTCGTGGAGCTACTCGCACATGAAGCTGTTCGGCATGCCCGACCCACTCGCCATCCTTACGGGCGGACGCACCTGCACGGGCTTTGCCTGCCTGTGGGGCCTGGGCGGACTCATCTGGATCAAGCTGCTGCTGCCGAGGCTGCTCAAGCTCATCAATATGATTCCCTGGAAGAGCCGCTACTCCGCTACCGTCATCTTCACCATCATTATGCTGGTCGATGGCGTTATGACGCTGCAGTCGCTCGATTATTGGTATCAGCGCGTCAACGGCACGGAACCGGATATTCCCGTTGCGCAGTTCTACGGCAAGTACTTCGATAATGACTTTATGGAGAATCGCTTCCAGAGCATGACCATGAGTCCCAAGGATGCGACGCGCGTGTAGCGCCCACCGCGCCCAAAACGCAAAATGCCCGCCGGTATCACACGTACCGGCGGGCATTTTTCTAAACGAGCCTTCTATCGACGCAAGCCTCTACGCCTCGCGCTCGACCTCACTCACACATTCGTTCTTGATGGTGCCAACGAGCGCCTGCAGCGCATCGACCACATGCGGGCGAATGTCCCCGCCAATGAGCACGAGCATGATGTCGTCACCTACGGCAAGCTCGCCGCTTGCCAGCCACACGCGCACATAGCCGATACCCGGCATCGCGCGCGTGGCCTCGATAGCAGCCTGCACTTTCTGAGCATCGAAGCCGAACACCATGCCGCCCACCCTGCGTCCGGGAGCTACACCATCGGTTTCGATCCCGCGGACCTCGGACTTGGGCGTCGCGCGCACCACGCCGTTATGCGTCAGATACATCCCACAGCCTGCCGCCGAAGCATCGGCCTTGGCCTCGCGCAGCCAAGCATCAACCGAAGGCATCGTTTTGCCATTCTCGAGCATCATTTCCCCTTTCACCGTCATTGAGTAGCCCATTATCTATTCCTCGACCGGCGTGAGCACCATGACGGCACGTGTGTTGCTCAGCGATAACGAACGACAGGTCACAAGCGTTACGACCTTGGTTGCCGAAGCGGCACGATCGGTGGCATCGCTCGCCACGGCAGAGGCACCGTCGAGCATCTCGGACAGGTAGTTCTTGAGCCCGTCGTCGCCCTCAAAATTGGTCGTGCGCGCCTTGGCATACGTGTCCTCGACAACTTTGGTCGCCAGTGGTCGCAGTTTATACGTAGCATCCCGTGTGATGTAATACACGAACTCGATGCTATCGAACGTTGCCTGATCAGTGGTGTCCGAAATCACGTTGAACATCGACCCGTCATTCATGTGGTGGCCGTAGATCGTGGTCTGCTGGTCAACCATTCCCGGCGCGGTATCGTCGCTGTCCAAGAAGATCGCACCCGATGCATTGGACGTACCGTCAAACAGCGTGTTGAGGTATTTGGAGTTGTTATTGGTCTGCACCACGGGATAGTTGATGTTGGTTCCCGGCGCGTAAATCCAACCCACAACCTCGGGATTTGTCTGGGCAAGTGCATCGAAGTCGATAATCGGCACGCCGCTGGCGTCCTTATCGCTTACATATTGCTTCTCGATTTTCTGGTACGAATCGCTTGCCTGCTTATAGCCAATCTGAGCATTGATAAAGATGGCAGCGGCGGCAACAATCAGGCCGATGCCGATGATGATGAGCAGAATGGGAATAATGGAGCGGCGCTTTTTGCGCGGCGGCTCGGTGTAATCCGACGGCGCGGCGTGCGATGAAGACCGGGGCGGCTTCTTAGCGTTGCTATAAGATGAAGGTCGATATGCGGCTGGCGCGTCCTGTCGACGATGCGTCGCCGGCGTCACGGGGCGCGGCGCGCGCGGCTGCTGAGGAGAGGATGTCCGACCCTGCTGTGCCCCATGGGCAGCACTCAGCTTCGACGGATCGGGAATCTGAGAAGCCTTGAATCGTTTTCCCTGATAGTCAGACATGGCTCTCCTTATACTGCGGTGAAACGGCGGAACGCCTAGGCGTCGGCCATCTCCTGCTTCATCTTCTCGATAACCTTGCGGTACTCGGGGCCGCAAGCGCCTAGAATCTGCGTGGCGTAGATGGCGGCGTTCTTGGCGCCGTTGATGGCAACGCAGGCCACGGGCACGCCCGAAGGCATCTGCACCATCGACAGCAGCGAATCCATACCGCCCAGGTCACTCGTCTTCATAGGCACGCCGATGACCGGCAGCGGCGTAAACGCAGCCACGACACCGCCCAGGTGAGCAGCCTTGCCGGCGGCGGCGATAATCACTTTGATACCGCGATCGGCGGCAGTCGAGGCCCACTCGTGGACCTTCGCCGGTGTGCGGTGTGCGCTCGCAATGACAAGCTCATAGGGCACACCCAGCGCCTCGAGCTCGGCGGTGCAACCTTCCATAACGCCCAGATCGGACTTGGAGCCCATGATGATCCCGACAACCGGCTTTTGATCTGCCATAAACAAAGACCTCCTGTTGAGAGCGGTGACGCGGCCAATCCGCGACCCTTAACTACTGAGAGTAGTATAGCTGCTCCCGTCCCTGCGGTCTGCGTGGTGCTTTGCGGGCGGGCCAGGCTTTATCTTCACTCCGGTTGCTTTGCAAAGTCGTTCAGATAAAGCCTGTCCCGCCCGCAAAGCACCCCTCGACCTACCGGGGATTGCTATGACGTACGTTGGCTGATTTGGGTTGGAATGAAAGGTTTGCGGAGGGTTGTGGACAGTTAGTTCAGATACGTATTTTTTGGCCGTGCTTCTTGGCGCTAATAGAGTGGTTTGAAGTCACTTTGAGCCCCATGACAACCTTTCTCCCCCTTATATGAGCGTCTCCACCGGTTCAGAAAGTCAAATTCAGCCCAATCGGGCTCAGGTCGGCCTTTACACACCCTCTGAAAAATACGTATCTGAACTAACTGTCCAGCGACATTCTCGATCAACAGCAAAAGGCCTCCTGGCGAATGAAAATTCGCCAGGAGGCCCCTTACAAAACGTGGACTCCTTCGTTCGAATGAACGAAGGAGCCCATACTCTTTTTTTAGGACAGGAGGCCGCGAGTCGGGCCACCAGCCGCCAATCAATCGCACTCGCCAAGCGAGCGGCGCAGCGTGCGCACAGCGCCAAGCAAATTGGCATCGTTGCCGTTCTGTGCTGGCTTGATGCAGGGCCTCGGTATGATGGGAAGAACGTGAGCCTGATCCATCATGCGCTCAAATGCCTCAAACAGCTCGGGACGGGCGCTGATTCCGCCGCCGACCACGATGACCTCAGGGTCGATGACCGACTGCAACCCCATCAGCATGTTGTCGAAGACCAACGCGTATGCATCCAGACCGCGACGAGCGTCCTCATCCCCCTCTTCAATCCAAGAGAAAATCCGATATCCGTCGATATCATCGGTCGGATCAATCCCCTTCGCCGCACACACCTGGTCTCGGAGCGCCCGCCAGCTGGTGACATCACCGTACACCGACCCAAAGGTCACGGGCTTGCGCACATCGTTGCTCACAAAGCACACGGTGCCGGCGAGATTGTGCGCGCCTCGCAAGATGTGACCGTCAACAACGATGGCACCGCCGAGACCCGTACCGATCACCACCATCAACCCCAGGGAGACCCCCTTCAGCGCGCCGACGGCATATTCTCCCAGTGCCGCGCACATCGCATCGTTCTCGATGGTTACGGGAAGCCCCGTGCTCTCGCGCAAGATGCGACCGAGCGGATATCCGTCCAAACAGTGAAGGGCGCCGCCTCCCCCAACCACGCCATCGGAATCGCCTTCGGAAAAGACTCCGGGCATACTTATTCCCACACCCCTCACCCGGGCGCGATGGGGTTCGATCACCGAGCGGAACGTTTCGATAACCTGGTCGGCGGGCGAGGTGCATGTTGGGATACTTCCGTGCTCCTCAATGTGGTAGTCGGCGTTCACCACCGCCCATTTCACCTGAGTGCCGCCCGCATCTATACCGAAATAACAGTCCATAATCTTATCCCCTGTCCCATAGGGTTAGTCCAGGTCCTCGCCGTTGCTCTCGATGACCTTCTTGTACCAATAGAAGCTGTCCTTGCGGCTGCGCGCGAGCGTGCCCTTGCCCTCGTCGTCGCGGTCGACGTAGACGAAGCCGTAGCGCTTGCGCATCTCGCCCGTGCCGGCGCTGACCAGGTCGATGCAGCCCCACATGGTGTAGCCCATGAGGTCCACGCCGTCGAGTTCCACGGCATCCTCCATGCTCTGGATGTTCTTGCGCAGGTAGTCGATGCGGTAGCCGTCATGGATGGAGCCGTCGGCCTTCACCTCGTCGCTCCAGCCGATACCGTTCTCCACGATCCAAAGCGGCTTGTGATAGCGGTCGTAGAGCTCGTTCAAGGCAATGCGCAGGCAGTACGGATCGGTCGCCCAGCCCCAGGCGTTGGTCTCGAGGTAGGGGTTTTTCACCATGCCGAAAGCGAGATTGCCGGACGCGACCTCGAGCTCCTTCTGGCGCAACGATACCGTCGAGCCTCCGTAGCACGAGAACGACAGGAAATCTGCCGGATAGGTTGCGAGAAGCTCGAGGTCGTTCTCGCCCATTTCCAGCTTGATGCCCGCGCGCTCCATCTCCCTCAAGCGATAGGCGGGATAGTGGCCGCCCACCTGCACGTCGGCATACCACAGCGCGTCACGCTCGCGTTCCATGGCGAGCAGATGATCGGCGGGGTCGGCGGAATAGGAGTAGATGGGGTTGTACGCGAGCATCTGACCCACCATGATCTTAGGGGAGATTTGGTGCGCCGACCGAACCGTAAGGGCAGACGCCACGAACTGGTTGTGCGCCGCCTGGGCCTTCGCATGGGGGCTCCCATCCGTAAGCCCGCCTGCCATGAAGCTCCCCATGCTCATCATGTTGATCTCGTTGAAGGTGAGCCAGTACTTCACCTTGCCCTGATAGTGCTTCATGACGCAGGTGGCGTAGCGCACGAACAGGTCGATGAGCTCGCGGCTCTTCCAACCGCCGTACTTGTTCACGAGCGCGAGCGGGGTCTCGTAGTGCGAGAGCGTCACGAGCGGTTCGATGCCGTACTTAGCGCACTCGTCAAACACGGCGTCGTAGAACGCTAGACCCTCGGTGTTGGGCTCAGCCTCCTCGCCCGTGGGGAAGATGCGCGCCCAGTTCATGGACAGGCGGAAGCACTTGAAGCCCATCTCGCCCATGAGGGCGATGTCCTCGGCGTAGTGGTGGTAGAAGTCGGTGGCCGTGTGGCTGGGATAGTAGTAGCCATCAACCACCGCCACCTCCAGCCCTTCAGGAAGTCCCTCCTCGCAAACCGCATACACGGGAAGCGCGCCGGTTTCCCCTGTCGCGGTATTACGCCACGTTATCTGCCGTGGCACCGTATGGCTACCGCTGGTCATGGCGTCCGAGGTGTTCGGTCCTTTGCCGCCCTCTTCCCAGCCGCCCTCATACTGGTTGGCGGCGGTGGCGCCACCCCACAGGAAACCTTCCGGAAATGCCATTGGGTACCTCCTCGATCGTGAAAACATCTTCATGAAACGGGAAGACGGGCTGCATGGCAGTCCCGGCTTCCCGTCAGATAATCAGTTAGGCGCTTGCACCCATGCGTTGATAGACCGTGATGAAGCGCTCGGCAAGGATACGGAAGCCCTCAGCGCTCATGAGCTGATCCTCCGCATGCAGCAAGATGATGCGAAACGGCAGCTCCTCGCCGCTGGCCTCTTGCTGAAGCAGTTTCATGTGAGCGTCGTGGCCTGCGTTGAACACCACGTTGCCCTCGTCGATAAGTTTCCGGGCGGCCTCAAAATCACCATTCTCGGCACAGGTTATCGCTTCGAGGTAGCAGCTGCGCGCGCTCCCCACCTGAGCGACGATAGAGAAGCACGTCATTTCAAACTGATCGATCGCTTCTTGTTTGATCTCTGACATGGCTATGCCCCCAGCAACTTTCGAGCCTGTTTGAGCACGGCCTCGCCGTTCATTGTCCCATACGCTGTCATATCAATCGGCTCCACCGGACAGTTCACTTGATTCTTCACCTTGTTGAGTTCAAAGCGAACCTGCGGTCCCAGCAGGATAACGTCGCTATCCGCATATTCCGCCGCTTGGTTGACAGGGTGCGCCTCGATGGTGCACACGAAACCGTCTTTTTCAGCCACCTGTTGCATGCGCTGTACCAGCATGCTCGTCGAAGCGCCCGCGGCGCACATAAGTACGATATGTTTCATCCTACGCTCCCAACCTCATGGAAAATGATGGTGTGAATATGAAAATCCCTATGCGGCCGATTCCTCGAGAGCGGCCTGCTCCTCTCGCAACGCCTGGCGATCAGCCATAAGGGTGAAGGGGGTATACATGAGCACCGACACCGCCAAAACCGCAACCGAGATCACCAGGCACCCGATGCCGCCCTGCATGAATGCGATGACCGGCTGGGGAAGCACCCAGGGAAGCTGAATCGTGGGATTGAACGCAGCCCCAAGACCGAGGGCATAAAGCGCCTGGACCACGATGGCGCAGACCGGGATGTTCAGCACGAACGGGATGAAGTACGTGGGATTCAGCACGACCGGCAGACCGAACATGAGCGGCTCGGAGATATTGAAAAGCGACGGAACAAGCGCGATGCCGCGAATCGCCTTGAAGCGCTCGGACTTGGTGAAGAGCAGCGAGATGCTGATGCCCAGGGCGTTAGCCTGGCCACCGATGGCGGTGCCGAGCGCGACGACGGCCCAAGCGCCATAGGGCAGTGCCTCGCCCGCGATGATGGCCTCGGTGTTAGCAGCGCTGCAAGCCATGATTACCGGAGCGTAGAAGTTGAGTATCACGTTGGGGTGGACACCGAAGAACCAGAAGATCGACTGCAGCGAGCACACGATGATATAGGCCAAAGGAGAGGCACCGACCATCGTGACCGGCGTGCCGATCAAGGTGTTGATCATATCGAACAGGTTGCCCCACGGGGTGAAAGAAAGACCCCACTTGGCGAACCACACCGCAGTGAATAGCACGATGGCGGCAAACATCGGCGACAGCGAGTCTGCAACCATGGGCGGAACCATATCGGGGAGCTTGATTTCAAGCTTGCTCATCAAAATGGCTGTCACCTTCGGCACGATCAGGCCAAGCAGAATGGCGACGAAGATGCCGTTCGATCCCATGTACGACGTGTTGATGAAACTCGCCATGGGAATATCCTCGAACGATTGCTGCGGCATGAATGCCAAAAACACCGCGCCGCTCACGATGCCACCGGTATAACCGCTAAGGCCGCATACCTTACCCCACCTCAAACCGATGAAGAAGGAGATGTATATACCCATCATGTTCATGGTAACGGTGAGGATGGAGTTGCCGGTCGCCATGAGACCGCTCGAAACCACCCAATCGGAGAACCCCGGAATGGGGAAGTTGATGAGAATCGCGATAACCGAGACGCCAAGGGTCATGGGCAGCGTGCACATCATGCCGCCCATGAGGGCGTCGAGCATCTTGCTGTCAGCAACCTTGCTTGCCACAGGTGCGATTGTCTTATCCATTATGTTTTGGATCTTGTCGAATACCGCCATGTTTCAGCTCCAATCTTTGCAGTGAACTCTATCGATGCCCGTGTGCGGCATCTTCCCCTCTAGATAGCGCATCCACCTCTCTTCAAAATCACAACGACGTGCTTCAGGCAGTACGCCATTCAGCGTGAATTGGCGAGATTGCCCCAGCGGACGCTTACGTCAGGTCCGCGTACGTCACGAGCCCCACGTCCTGCTCTGCAAGCCATGCGGCGACATCAGGGTCGACAAGCATCGCGGCTTCCCGGATGCGGGCCTCGAGCATGGTCGAGTTATCTCGCAAGTACGCGTCGATATAACCTGGGTGAAACACCATGAGACGGCATATCCCTTCCGGTGTCGTTTCAAGCGCCTCTCGAAGCGCCGCAAAGGGATCCGCTTCATATGACGAGAAATCCTTGGGAACATAGGAAAGCACCGGCGTCGAGCGAAAGGTGACTGGCTCGCCCGGAGCACCCATCGCGAAATAGGGCAGGCCGTGACGCTCGGCAACGATCTCAAGGCCGCGGAAGAACATGGGGCTTGCGACCGCATGTCCCTCGAAGTAATCGGGCTCACGCCCGACGAGCTCAAGGAATCGCCGATACTGCGCCTCGATTTCGATAATGACCTCGTCAAGCACCACGAAGTCCTCCCCAGCCCGCGCGGCGGCGCGATATGCTGAGCTCCGCTTGAAATTGCCATCATCGTCAACGATGCTCGAGATGAGCGAGGAATCGCTGAGGGGCCTACCCGTGCAGATATTGGTGTGCTGACCCAAGCAGAGATCCTTGATTTGCAGGCGCGCCAAACCGCTTTCTGCAAGCGGCATGTTGGTCATGACGCCCACCGAGCGAATGAGCCCCGCTTGGACCGCGGCCGCTATCCCGCAATTAACACCGTCGCTGTAACCTAAATCGTCGGCGCGCAGCAATAACCGCTTCATCCGATCCTCCTCAACCGATATCTCGTCGAGCGGCAAAGCAACGAAGCGATGCCCTGTGTAGAGCCGATGCCGTGTTCCGGCGGGGCGGCAAGCTTCGTCGTCTCTTCTTGCATTAAGTATGACGCCGGCTATATCCAAAATCGGTTACATGCTGTGCCACAAGGTTGCGAGATGGCTACGCGAGTTTCATAACGTGAAACTCCGCAGGAATACCGGCATGTTTGAGCTATAGTTTGGTCAAATGAGGCCCTCTTATTCGGGCCACTGAGCATAAAGGGGACAGCCATCATGGAAAAATCCATCTCGATGGGATCGGTTGCCGAACGGTTGCTTGACTACATCGACACCGCAATGCAGCACGACACCAACTACGAGATAGCGACCACGCTGGTGAAAAACTACAGCAAGCTGAGCGAGCTCTCGATTGGAGAAATCGCCGACATGTGCTTCGTCTCGAAGGCTTCAGTGTCGCGATTCTGCCGGTTTATGGGTTTCGCTGATTTCAAGGACCTGCGCAACCAGCTTGAACATGACGTCCTCAAAACCGGGTTGTTTCCACATGCCTTTGTAGAACAGCTGTCAAACGACACGGAAGGCGCTCTGGCATCCTACCGGGAGGCGATCCTGCTCAATATCGAAACGACCATCTCGGCGGCAAACATCGCGAAACTGCCCGCCATTGTCGATGATTTGCACGACAGCGGGCATGTCGCGTTCTTCTCCCACCACTTCCTCTGGGACGTGGGCCGCTACTTCCAAAGCAGGCTCACCATCATGAACCGCCCCATCGAGCTTTACCTCGATTATTCATCGCAGCTCGCCTGCGCGCAATCGCTCACCAAATCCAGCCTCGCCATCATTTGCAGCATAGGGGGGAACATACCCCATTCGTTATCCAGAAATCGTCAACGCACTCGCCGCCTCCGGCTGTCGTCTTCTCGCCATCACACAAAACACCTCAAGCGCCTACTGGAACCATGCCTCCTGCATACTGAGCTGCGGAGTGACCAACAACATCGACACGGGCAAGTTCGGTGCGCTTGCCGCCATCGACTTGATAGTCATGGAATACCTGAGGCGTTATGGAGCCGATTCCGGTACTGGCGAGTAATCTCGTCGGACCACCGACGCTCAGCAGGGTAAGCCGTTTTCTCTAATCACGTCCTGATACCAGAAGAAGCTGTCCTTCCTGAAACGAGCGCATTGCTTCGCATCGGTTTCCGTGCGATCGACATACAGAAGGCCGTAGCGCTTAGTGAACCCCTGATGACTTGAGCATAGATCCATGAGGCTCCAAACGCAGTAGCCGAAGACGGGATAGCCTTCGCGAATGAGCTCCTCGACCTCGCCCAAATGTCGTGAAAGGTATTCGATGCGCACGGCATCATGCACCCTGTTCTCCTCGTCAAGTGACTCGGAAAGCGCCATGCCGTTCTCCGTGACGATCATCGGAAGCTGGTAGCGATCGTAGAGCTTGCGCATGCCCACGCGAAGCCCAAGGGGGTCGATGCCGTTCGACATCCACTCGGTCGGCGCGATCGCAGGGTTATCGCAGAGTTCGAAATCCCCGCCCGACCACGGAGGGAACCGGTCGAAGCGAATGGGCTCCGTGCGCTCATGCGCACAATTGCTGAAATAGTAGTTCACCCCAAGAAAATCGGGCCTCGTCGCGACCAGGATGTCGTGGTCCCCGCACTCAACAACAGGGTAGAAACCTTCGCGCTCCAGGTAATAGCGCGCATAAGGCGAGATGTCGCCGCGCACACTCAGGTCGAGCAGGTAGTTCTGCATCATCTCCTCGGCGTTCATGGCCGCAAGCACATCCGCCGAAGCGCTCGTCCGCGGGTTGACCACCTGCATGGCGACAACGGGGCCGATCTGCGCATCGGGGTCGATCTGTCGCAGGCACGCGATGGCGCGATGCTCGGCAAGAGCGACATGATAGCTCATCTGGTAGGCGTTCTTCTGCCGTTGGCGCGGATCGGTTTCGGTGTCACCCGTGTTGCTGGGCGCGGAGGTCGCAATTAGCTGTTCATTCACGGTAACCCAGCGCTTGACGCGCCCCTTGAAGTGCGTGAAGCAGATTTCGGCATAGCGCACATAGAAGTCGATCATCTTACGGCTCTTCCAGCCGCCGAAGGCCTCGACCAACGCACTCGGACATTCGAAGTGATACAGGGTGACCAAGGGCTCGATCCCTCGCTCCAGCAGGTAGTCAATCAGCTGGTCATAAAACGCCAAGCCCTCAGGATTGGGATCCCCCGAGGCATCGGGCATGATGCGGCTCCAAGCGAAACCCATCCGGTAGACCTTGATGCCGAGCTCGGCCATGAGGTCGACATCCTCACGCCAGTGATGATAGTGGTCCGAGGCGATCTTGTTATCGGCGATGCCGGGACGCCCCGGGCCGCGATCGGTGGTTGCCGGACCTTTGCCTCCTTCATCATACCCACCCTCAACCTGAAAAGCGCTGGTGGAAGCACCCCAGAGGAAACCTTCGGGAAACCGGTGCTGAGTCATGAGTTCAACCTCTCGTCACGGATGTCACTTCTTGCAACTCCCGTTATAACGGATGTACGAACCAAAGCCTGTTACTCATTCCCGGGCAATGTTTCACGATTTGAAAACGGCCGTGCCATCATGCACCGCAAACTCTAAAGAACATGCCGTCGCGAAGGCCAAGCCTCATGCCCGCCACCGTCACGTGCCGGCGCCGCACACCGCCAAGCCGCTACTCCCCGTCGCGGAAGGTCAGGAGGTCGCGGTAGTCCGTGTCGCGCGTGCTGCCCGTCTTCGAGAACGGGTTCACCGAAGCAGGACACCTCATCCTCAAGATCTACCTCCTCGACGAAACCAAGGTCGATTTAGGAGACGCAACGTTACTACAGCGCAGGGAAAACGGCCCGCCGAATAAAATCGGATCGATCCCCCGTCTTTCGGTCGATTGCCACCACCATGGATGCCGGAAAGCGCACGGTAACTGCAACAAGCGGCTCATCAGCAACAACGCCAGGCCTGACATGGATGCGCTCAAGACGACCCGTCCAAGTCTCTTGCTCAAACTCTACGCTCTCGCGCTCGATATCTTCGTCTGTCAGGACCGATCCATCAGCTAGTTTGTACTCAGTCATTATCTAGAACCTCCCTCTCAGACAAACCATGCTTGAGAGCATTGCGGTGGACAATTGCCATGGAAGCATCCTCTCCTCCAGGCAGAGTTTGTCATACTCATTGCATGACAAACTCTGCCTTGATACGTTCCCCACCCCATGCTCATCGGCAAAGCTCAAGGCCATAAGCGAAATAAGCTTCTAACACCGAACAATTCCTACCGCTACCCATCAGACCTCTCCAGCAACATCCGTAAATCATCGATGGGCGGCAGAGCATCGAGCAACTCTCGTGGCATATCCTTCGACGTCTTATAGGTGGCCACACCCATGGGTTTTGTGAAGTCTTGGATCACATAGTCAACAAATCCCTTGTCCATGTCTTTGCAAAGCACAAGGCCTATGGAGGGATTCTCGTGCTCGCGACGCTCAAAGTCGTCCAGGATGCGTAGATAGCCAGAGAGCTGGCCGAGATAGGCCGGCTTGAAGGGGCCGCTCTTGAGCTCGACTGCAACTAAACAGTTGAGGTCGCGGTTGAAGAACAGGAGGTCGATGTACCGATCGATGCCAAAGGCGTCGAGATGGTACTGGTTTCCCACAAACGCGAAGGCTCGACCGAACGTCATGATGAACTGCTTGATATTCTGCACGATGCCTTGCTCTAACACGCGCTCGTCGACATCCTCCGCATCGCGCACCCCGAGTTCCTCAACATTGATAAAGTCGAGCAGATACTCGTCCTTGAACGTGGCGATAGCGCGCAGCGCCTGCTGACCCTTTGGCAGCGTTGAGAGGAAGTTGTTGGAGACCTCTCCTTGATGATGAAAGTCGTCCGCCTTCAGCGAGCGTTTGAGCGCCTCCACACTTAAGTGCTCAAATGCGCACTTGTGAATGTAGAAGAGCCGCTCGTCAAGGGTCTTAGCACCTGCAAGGATATACCGATGATGGGTAAACCCAATCGCTAAAAAATCATCGAGAGAACATGTGTTTGAATTCGGCACTTGCAAGTGACGAATTTGCAGAAGGCCACCGTCTGAAGATTCGTCACTCACGAGTGACGAATCGAGAAACGCCTGTTCATCGCCCGGAGCAGACCAAGCTTCAAAGAAGATTCGCATATATTTGAGACTTGTTGTGGAGAAGCCCCTGAGTCCTGGCAGCTCCTTCCGCAATTGTTCGCTGATGGTTTTGAGCGCGTTGGTTCCCCACGTGCCATTGCGCGTGTTGGCGGAGACGTAGCCTCCCACGGCGAAATAGAGCTGCAGCTGCTGAGCGTTGGCGCTCTTCGCCGCAGCATACTGCGCACGCAATATCGCCGTCTTGATGGTCTGAACTTCCTCACGATAGCCCGTAATCTCTGACATCATGGCGTCCTCCTCTTCTTACGAACTTGTGTTCCATGACGCGTTCTATGCTATCAACGCGTGCGGACACAAAATTGCGCGTACCATAGAGGCGTTTTCTGGAGTGGGAAGGATAAACTGGACTTTCTTTTAAGGATCCTCAAGCGTATTGCCGCTCGTATTCCACTGGAGACATGTAGCCCAGGGTGGAATGCATGCGCACCCTATTGTAATAGAGCTCTATGTACTTGAAGATGTCC
>DBEYUK010000059.1:0-75198 GCA_048181625.1 Collinsella sp.
GGACATGTCAGGAAACGAGGGCAGCCCTGTGGGCGCCAGCGGAATGTGGGGTCACCGCGCGGTCCGCATCTGATGGTGTCGACGTCAATGGTATACGGGTGCACCATCGACGTCTTCAATTCAGAAGATATCAGTGCGGAGTGCGCCGGGAGGGAACTTGTTCTCTGCCCTGCGGGTTCGGCGATGTCACAACGGGCAATGATTAATCTGAATAAAGATGGTGCGCGGCCTTTTAGGCTGCGCTTTTGCTTTGCTTCGCGCCATGTGGGGGCGGTGGCGACGTGCATTTTTGCGAGTATTCTGCAGTCGAAGGTCCCTGCATACCGATCTCGGGCAAAAAATCGGGAGTTCTCGATGTTTTCTACGAATGATGGGCGGGGTTATGGGCTGGCAGCGTTTGATTTGCAGGGATATTCGCGGTCTTTGGCATTTATCGTGGCGCCCGAAGCTCTTGGTTATGTTGAATACTCCTAAAAATGCACGACGCTTAGAGGGGGACCTTCGCGAAAAAGGAAACCGCCCCGTCGAAGTATGCATTCGACGGGGCGGTTTATGCATTTGGCCGATTAAGGATGCGCTGTCAAACTACTAGAACTTGACGGTCGGGGCCTGGCGGGCTGCTTCGGCGGCCTCGAAGCCCTGGCGCTCCTTAAACTGGAAGATGCCGGCAAAGATGACAGCCGGGAACGTCTGAATGGCGTTGTTGTAGCTGAGCACGCAATCGTTGTAGCTCTGGCGTGCATAGCTAATCTTGTTCTCGGTATCCTCGAGCGATGCCTGCAGCTGCGTAAAGTTGGTGTTTGCCTTAAGATCGGGATAGGCCTCGGCTACGGCGAAGAGCTGACGCAGCGCACCGGTCAGCACGTTGTCGGCTTCCATCTTGGCTTCGGGCGTGGTGGCCTTGACGGCGGTGTTACGCGCGCTGATCACGGCGGAGAGCGTCTCCTGCTCGTGCTTGGCGTAGCCCTTGACGGTCTCGACCAGGTTGGGGATCAGGTCGTTGCGACGCTGCAGCTGCGTATCGATGTTCTGCCAGGCGTTATCGATGCGGTTACGCTTGGTGACCATGTTGTTGTAGATGCCGGCGATGGCGCAGGCAATCACAATGACAACAACGATGCCGATGATGACGGGAAGCATGATGTCTCCGTTTCGAATGGCCGCGGCGGCATGCGCCAGCTGCCGTTGGTATAACGCTACTAGTATACCCGCAACGTTTTGTCGTGCCGAACTTTCCGGTAAGCGTTGTGTTTTCGGCGGGGTTGGCACCGGGGCAAAGCGCGCGAGGTACGGGTGTAAGATATGCGACAGATTGACGAGTGTTGTCTTTGCCCTGAGGATGGCGATACCAGTGGACCTTCGCATCAAGAAAACCTACCGCGCCCTGTTCGATGCCTTTACCGAGCTTCTCGAGGAGCATCGTTTTGAGGACCTGACGGTTGCCATGCTGTGCGACCGCGCCATGATTCGCCGCACGACGTTCTACAGCACTTTCGCGACAAGAACGATTACTTTGCCTTTTATATCGATGAGCTCATGTCGGGCTTGCCGCAAAAACAGCCCGATGAGGCCGGCGCGGTATCTGCCGAGGACGTGCGCGCGCTTCGGCACGCGATTTTGGACGATGCCATGGATTTGATTCTGGCGCACGAGCGGCTCATGGATAACATTTTGGCAAGCAGCATGTCGGGCATGTTGACCAACGTTATTTGCGACCGCATTGCCCGCTCCATCCGCGAGCGTGTGATGAACGTGCTTGCCGAGGATGCCCTGGCCCCCGTGTCACTCGAGACGACGTCTGAGTTTGTCGCCGGCGGTATTATTCGACTTTTCACGATATGGTGGGAATCGGGCCACGATCTTGAGCGTCGACCTGAGATAGCCGACGTGGTCGATGCACTGTTTGAGCGGACCATGACACCGGTGCATCACTAGGAGTGGCGGAGAGAGGGGGATTCGAACCCCCGGAACGCTCTCGCGCTCAACGGTTTTCAAGACCGCCGCATTCAACCGCTCTGCCATCTCTCCGTGAGTCGTAATGATAGCATCGTTTTGAATTTGCAACAGGGAAGGCAAACGATGACGATCACCGAAATCGACGAGAAGTTCATGCGCGAGGCGCTGGCCGAGGCGCGAGCCGCCGCGGCGGTGGGCGAGGTGCCCATCGGAGCCGTAGTGGTGCGCGACGGCGAGGTTGTCGCGCGGGCGCATAATCGTCGCGAGCTCGATCAGGATCCTTCGGCTCATGCAGAGTTCGCGGCCCTGTGCGCTGCCGCTCGGTCGCTCGGTCGCTGGCGCCTTTCCGATTGCACGGTCTACGTGACGCTCGAGCCTTGCTGCATGTGCGCGGGCCTTATGGTCAACGCGCGCGTGGGGCGCTGCGTGTATGGCGCGAGCGACGCCAAGGCGGGCGCGTTGGGATCCCTATACGATTTGAATGCCGACTCGCGCCTGAATCATCGGTTTAACGTGACGGCTGGGGTCCTGGCGGATGAATGCCGCGAGCTGCTGAGTAGCTATTTTGGCGGTCTGCGCGGAGCGGGCGGCGCTGATTGCGGTTGTGGGGCCGATCTTGAAGCACACGCCGCTCACGCCGCAGCGCTTGCAGGTGCCGGTGAGGATGCTGGCACGGCGGTTGACTTTGGTCCTGCGTGCCGCCGACCCCGCCGTGTGCTGTTGGCGATCGACTCCTTTAAGGGCAGCGTGTCGAGTGCCCAGGCGGAGGCGGCGGTTGCCGAGGGCATGCGCCGTGTGTGGTCCGATGCCCAGGTGGCCGCATTGCCGCTGGCGGATGGCGGCGAGGGGACGCTCGATGCCGTTGCCGCGTGCGGCGGTGAGATTGTGACCTGCGAGGTGGCAGGTCCCTTGGGCGACCGCGTGTCTGCCCGGATGCTGGTGGACGACGAGCGCGACTCGGCTGTAATTGAGATGGCCGAGGCGGCGGGTATTGGGTATTCACCCTGCACGGAATCGGCGGCGCTTGCGGCTTCGACCTATGGCGTGGGCGAGCTGATACTCCGTGCGGTTCGCGCCGGGGCAAAGACTATCTATATTGGTCTGGGCGGCAGTGCCACCAACGACGGTGGCGCCGGCATGCTGCAGGCGCTGGGCGCGCGTGTGGTCGATGATCAGGGATGCGATGTCGCCCCCGGTCTTGCCGGCCTTAAGCAGGTGGCGAGCGTCGATTTGGCGCCAGCGCTGCAGGCTTTGGATGATGTTCGTATCGTTGTGCTTTCCGATGTCGAGAATCCGCTCGTGGGGCGTCGAGGCGCACTGGCGGTGTTTGGCGGGCAGAAGGGCCTGCCGGCGGATGATGTCGAGGTGCTGCGCAGATACGACGGCTGGATGGTCGGCTACGGTCGCCTGCTCGATGCGGCAATTTTCGAGGCGCGAGCCCAGGGATTGTTGCGCACACCCGAGAACGCACGGACATTTGGCTCGGTGCTTGGCGTGCCCGGCGCGGGCGCTGCCGGTGGCTTGGGCGCGGCGTTGCTGGCGCTCGGCGCGGAGCTACGCTCGGGTGTGGAGACGGTGCTCGATCTCGTGGGGTTTGACGAGCGCGTGCGCGATGTCGACCTGGTCATTACAGGCGAGGGCAATATGGATGAGCAATCCGCCGCCGGTAAGGCGCCGGTGGGCGTGGCGCGCCGTGCCAAGCGGTGTGGCAAACCGGTGATCGCTGTCGTGGGCGGTCGCGCTGACAACCTGGATGCGGTGTGTGTGCAGGGCATCGACTTGGTGCTTCCGATCTGCCGCAAGCCCATGGACCTGGAACAGGCACTCGATCCGCAAGAAGCCACAACCAACCTCATCTGCGCCGGCGAAGCAGCCGCCCAATCCTACGACCTCGCCCGCCTCTAAAACCCAACTCCCTATAAGTTGCGGTGGAATAGTTCCTGTTTGGCGGCTCAGGCGGCAAAAACGGGAACTATTCCACCGCAACATCGAGAATGGCTATCCGAGGCTGGCCGCCTTGGGCCTTGGGTCGGACCGTCCGCCATGAAATGCGGCCATCTACTACGTTTAGCCGAGCACCCTCGACCATCCCGGATTTTGTGAAATTAAAACCGCAGGTAGAAAGCTTGCCGATTTTCGAAAAAGCCGGCTATGGTTGACCCCTGCGGCCTAAACGTAGTAGATAGGCCCCTTTTGTGGCATGGCAGCAGACCAGTCTTTTTGGGACGGGGCTTATTTGACCACCTGTCGATCTGATTGCCCAAGTAGTCAAAAGCCCCGTCCCAAATTAGCTACCTTGCCCCATCGGGCTGGAGCGGGTAAGATATACCGAACGCCTAGCGCGTTCGATGGGTTCGGATGACGACATGTTCCGAATCTGGTCAGGTCCGGAAGGAAGCAGCCATAAGGAGCCTCTGTCGGGCATCCGAATCCATCGAGCGCACGGGCGCTATTTTGGTGCCGCGACATGGCCCGGCCGGCGGCGAGGTGTTTGGTGTCTCGCTGGTCCTCGGCTTCGCCTGCGGGATCGCTCGACTACCAAACACCTCGCCGCCGGCCGGGCTCCGTCGTCCAAAAATCACCCGTAAAGGCGCGTTTATCTAATTTAATCTATCCCTTAAGGAATGCTGCTCGTTGGCGTTGTCTGGGCATTGATGGCTGCGTGGTTCAAGAGACGGCGGCATTACCATCTGTTTTTACAAGTAAAGAGGCTCGTTTCCCTAGGTTGGGGAAACGGGCCTCTTTTTGTCTCTGGGCTTGTGGATTGGTGAAGGCAGAATGCTCTGGCAGCTATTTTGAGTTCTTGATGCGGCGTGTGGCTGTGGCGGTTATTCCGAGGCCTGCGGCGGCGACTGCTGCGAGTGCGATTGCGCTCGGCGCTGCATCGCCCGTGTTCGCGAGCTTGCCGGCAGTCGTATTTGCTTGCTTGCCGCTGCTCGAGTTCGCCTGCTTGGTGGAGCTTGGTAGGGCGTCTTTGCCGGTTGCAGGTGAGGCAACGGGCGGTGTCGCCTCGGCGGGTTGCGTCGAGCCGGAGGGAGGCACTGTCTCGGTCGGTTTCGTTATCTCGGGCGAGGCGGCCTTGTCTGCCGCGGCCTTTGCCTCTTCGTATGCCTTGCAGGCGTCGTCATAGGCCGTTTGCGCTTTTTTCAAATTGTCGAGGAGCGCATCTCGCCAGGCTGTGAACCGGTCGATATCGGCTTTATATTTCTCTACAGCACGTTCACAGTCATTAACTCGTCTTTCCTCTCTTCTGAGGCGGTACTGGAACTCGCGGAGCTCCGTTTCGCAATAGTTTACGTGCGTTTTTGCCGATATGATCTCACTGCGCAACTGCTTTATTTGCTGTTTAGTAGTTTCGACAAACTCCTCGTAGCCGAGTGCTTCGAGTGTCTTAAGCATCTCATGTTTCTTCTCTAATTCTGCCTGGAGCTCGCTTACCCGGTTGATGGCCCCGTCGTATTTGGCTTGGGCAGCATCGATGTCCGCTTGCATGGTGGGAAGGAGTTCCCTCCCTTCGGCGGCTTGCGCCGCCATCTTTTCGTGGTACTCTTGAAAACGGGTAATGTCATCATTGAATCTCGCAATTTTCTCGGGACTTGCGGCGTTTTTTGCGGCCTCGAGGTTTTTGAGCGCTTCCTGCATGGCTGCATACGCTTTTTCTTTTGCGGCGGCCGCGTCTTCTGTCTGCGGGGCGCCCGAATTGCCGTTGGCGGCGCTCGTCTGCGAAACGGCCGCACCGGTGGGGGCGCTGGTTTCTGCAGCGATCGCCGTTACGGGGGCGATTCCCGCGACAAGTGCCGCGGAAAGGGCGATGCCCACAGTTGCTCGTCTTGCTCTTCTTGCGAGAATGTCGTTCATCTCGGCACCTCATTTCAAGGATCGGCGACTAACTTGGTAGCACTAATGTAAATATACCATGCTAGTTGACCCGACACTGGCTGGGTGTGCGCGTATACCCCTCTGAAAACTGAATCCCGTTAGAAATGACGAGTTGTTTACGCTTCTTTTGGGGTGGCGGTACTATCATGGTTCGAATTGAATGTGGATGATGATAGGGAGCGCCTATACATGATTGAGCTGCTCAGGCGTTTTGGTGGTAAGTTTCGCCGGTATATGGTGATTGGCCCTGCGTGTAAGCTGATCGAAGTGATCTTTGACCTGCTGACGCCGCTGGTGATTGCCCAGATGATCGATAAGGGTATTGGCGCACACGATGTCAACGCCGTCGTCCACTACGGTATGCTGCTTGGCGCCATGGCTGTGATCGGCATCTCGTTTACGCTCGTCTGCCAAAAGATGGCGGCGCTCACCTCGCAGGGCATGGGCACCGATATCCGCGGTGCGCTCTACCAGCACATCAACAAGTTGAGCTATGCCGAACTCGACCGCTTTGGCACGCCGTCGCTTATCACCCGCATCACCAACGACGTCAACCAGGTGCAGCTCGCTGTGGCGCTGGGCGTACGCATGCTCATCCGCTGGCCCTTCTTGGCGGTGGGCTCTATGTGCGCGGCCCTTGCCATCGACCTTAAGCTCGGCATGATCTTTTTGATCTGCACGCCCGCTATCGGCCTGGTGTTTTGGTTTGTCATGGCGCGCTGTATTCCGTACTACAAGCAGCTGCAGGCAAAGCTCGACCGCATCGCGCTTATCTGCCGCGAGGGGCTTTCGGGCGCCCGCGTGGTTCGCGCCTTTGTGCGTGAGGATCACGAGCGCGAGCGCTTTGCCCAAGCCGCCGATGACCAGGCCAATACTGCCATCGCGGTGGGCAAGCTCTCGTCGATTCTCAACCCCGTCACGTTTCTTGTGATGAACCTGGGCGTGTGCGCCATCCTGTGGGTGGGCGGCATCCAGGTCGACGTGGGCGAGCTCACGCAGGGCCAGGTCATGGCGTTCGTCAACTACATGACGCAGACCCTGACCTCCATCGTGTACGTCGCCAACCTGGTCGTGGTCTTTACCAAGGCGAGCGCCAGTGCGTCACGTATCAACGAGGTGCTCAATTGCGTGCCGAGCATCACCGACGAGGGCAACCAGCCGGTCGCGCTGCCCAAGCCGGGCAATGTCGCTCCCGTTCCCGCGCTGAGCTTGAGCCATGCGAGCTTTTCGTTTGGCGCGGGCGCGGCAAATGCCGTGAGCGATGTGACCCTGGAGCTGCCGCTGGGCAAAACGCTCGGCATTATCGGCGGCACGGGCAGCGGCAAGTCCACGCTCGTCTCGCTTATCCCGCGCCTGTACGATGCAGGCACCGGCAGCGTGAGCGTGATGGGCGCCGACGTGCGCGCTTGGCCACTCGATCAACTGCGCCACGTGGTCGCGACCGTCTCGCAGCGCGCGTCGCTGGTGAGCGGCACGATCCGCAGCAACCTAACCTGGCGCGACGAGGCAGCAACCGACGAGGAGCTCTGGGCGGCGCTCGACATGGCGCAGGCGAGCGAGTTCGTGCGCAACAAGCCGCAGGGGCTCGACGCCCCGGTCGAGGCGGGCGGCAAGAACTTTAGCGGTGGCCAACGCCAGCGCCTGACCATCGCGCGCGCCCTGGTGGGCTCTCCGCAGGTCCTAATCATGGACGACTCCGCCTCGGCGCTCGACTTTAAGACCGACGCGGCGCTTCGCCATGCCATTCGCGAACGCAGCGTGCGCGGTGCCGCCGAGGGCGGGCTGCCGCTGACGACGGTGATCGTAAGCCAGCGTGTTTCGACCGTGCGCGACGCCGACATGATCTGCGTACTCGACCACGGATCGGTCGCGGGCTTGGGCACGCACGATGAGCTGTACGCGACCTGCCAGCTCTACCGCGAGATTTGCCAGTCGCAGCTTCGCCGCGAGGAACTCGAGGGTCAGCAGGGGAGTGCGGCGCCCACGCCCGCACCGATCGCCTCCACATCCGTCTGCGCAAAGGAGGGCTGCTAAATGAATCCGTACACTTCTTCCGGTTCGGTCGCCACGATGACGGCCAACGTGTCCGGCAACGATAACCTCAACGACCTGGGCGACGGTCCGCGCCAGCCCGGCGATCCCGAGCGCTATCCCGTGGGTGCGGTGACCCGCCGCCTGCTGGGCTATGTTCGCCCGCACCGTGTCTCGTTTGCGGCATCGTTTTTGAGTGCCGCTGTCTCGGTGATTCTGCAGCTCTACACGCCCATTCTCATTGGTGAGGGCATCGACCTGATCGTCGCCGCCGGGCAGGTGGACTTTGATGCGTTGCTGCCGCTCGTTACCAAGCTCGCGATTGTCGTCGTAGGTGCTGCGGCCTTCCAGTGGCTGCAGGGCTACTGCGTTAACCGCCTGTCCTACGAGACGGTGCGCGACATGCGCGTGGAGGCGAGCGGCAAGCTCAGCCGTATGCCGCTCAGCTTTATCGACAGCCATGCTCACGGTGACCTCATGAGCCGCGTGGTCAACGACGTCGACCAGGTGGGCGACGGTCTGCTGCAGGGATTCACGCAGCTCTTCACCGGTGTTATTACCATTGTGGGCACGCTCGCGTTTATGCTTTCCATCAACCTGACCATGACGCTTGTGGTGGTACTCGTCACGCCGCTTTCCATTTTTGCAGCCGGTGCCATCGCCAAGCTTTCCAATAAGAGCTTCACTGCTCAACAGCGCATCCAGGGCCAACTCGGCGGTCATATCGAGGAGTATGTGGGTGAGCAAAAGCTCGTGGACGCCTTCGCCTACGGCCCGCACGCTCAACAGCGCTTCGATGCCCTCAATGCCGAGCTCTACACCGCGGGCGAGCGCGCGCAGTTTATGGGTTCGCTCTCCAACCCCGGTACGCGTTTTATCAATAACATCATCTATGCCGTGGTCGCTGTGATCGGCTGCTTGGGCGTGATCACGGGCGTGCCCGCGGCGCTTACGGTGGGCGGCGTGCAGATCTTCCTGTCCTATGCTAACCAGTACACCAAGCCGTTCAACGAGGTCACCAACGTCATTACGCAGATCCAGACCGCGTATGCCTCGGCGCGCCGCATGTTTGCGCTGCTCGATGCGCGCGAGCAGGAGCCCGACGCTGTGGATGCCGTGGAGCTTGCCGCCCCGCAGGGCGAGGTCGCCTTTGAGCATGTGGACTTTAGCTACGTGCCCGACCGCAAGCTGCTGCAGGATATCTGCATCGATACCAAGCCTGGTATGCGCTTTGCCCTGGTCGGCCCCACGGGCTGCGGCAAGACGACGCTCATTAACCTGCTGCTGCGTTTTTACGATATCGATGCTGGTCGCATTGTGGTCGACGGCAAGTCTTCGCGAGATTACACGCGCTCGAGTCTGCGGCGTGCCTTTGGCATGGTGCTGCAGGATACGTGGCTGTTCGAGGGCACGGTGGCGGACAACATCGCTTACGGTTGCCCAGGAGCTACGCGCGAGCAGGTTGTCGAAGCCGCCAAGCGCGCGCACGCGCACAAGTTTATCGTGCAGTTGCCAGGCGGCTACGATACGGTCATCGGCGAGGACGGCGGCACGTTTAGCCAGGGTCAAAAACAGCTGCTGTGCATCGCGCGTGTCATGCTCACCGACCCGGCGATTCTGCTGCTGGACGAGGCGACCTCGAGCATCGATACCCGCACCGAGCTGCAGGTTCAGGCGGCATTCGATGAGCTCATGGCCGGTCGCACAAGCTTTGTCGTGGCGCACCGCCTGAGCACCATCCGCAACGCCGACTGCATTCTGGTGATGCGCGACGGCCAGATTATCGAGCGCGGCACGCACGACGAGCTGCTAGCGGCAGACGGCTTCTACGCCGAGCTCTACCGCAGTCAGTTTGCCCAGTGAGCAAGCCCGTGGGGCAAATTAATCAATCGACAGACGGTGGTTTACATCTGTCACGTTAGTACTAAGATATTCATCTAATAAATTGCATTAGTGGCTTTAGTTTTGGGGGATACGAGGCAACGTGACTATGACGTGCTCTTTGGTGGTTAACAGCAAGAGCGGTAATACCAGGATGGTTTCGGGTGCGATCAAGCGTACGCTGCAGGCTGCGGGTGTTGAGTTTGTCCATGCCGCGGCGTTGAGCGACGATGCGGATGCAGATCAGGTTGCGCTCGAGGCGCAGGGCGCCTGCGCGGCCGACACGGTGCTCGTCGGTTTTTGGTGCGACAAGGGCGCGTGCACGCCTTCGGTCGCGACGTTGCTCTCCGCCTTGCACGGCAAGCGCGTCTTCCTGTTTGGCACCTGCGGTTTTGGCGCCGACCAGAGCTATTATCAGCAGATTATCGACCGCGTAACTTCCAATTTGGCTGGGGATGCCGAGCTTGCGGGCTGGGCGATGTGCCAGGGCAAGATGGGTCCCGCGGTCAAGCAGCGCTACGAGGCCATGCTCGAGCAAGATCCCGACAACGTCCGCTTTAAGATGCTGCTCGATAACTGGGTCGCCGCAAAGGATCACCCCACCAAGGAAGATCTGGACAACATGGCTGCAGCCGCCAAAAAAGCCGTGCTGGGGGAGTAGCTCCCATCGCTGACGGCGGTCGGTCCATCTTTCTAAATGAAACGTCCTCCCGGGCGTCGGGGCACGAAGTTCCCTGCTCTACAGTCCTGCGCAAGACGAAGGCCACATTAAGTGGCCTTCTTTGCGTGCGGAACTCGCGATGAACTTCGTGCCCCGCCGTCCGGAAGGACGCCTCTTTATTGATGGGAGGCCTGATAGGTCGATGGTTCCGTGCCCGGATGCGTCCAAAGTGGGACGGGCTTTCCGGATGGGCAGGCTTTCGAAAAATGCGTCCCGGAATTTGCCTTTGGAATGGGACGTAGTTTCCCGTTGAGGTGCTTTGCAGAAAGTGCATCCCACTCTGGGCGGTCGAAGTGGGACACACTTTCCCAAAGGCGCTCCAACGGGAAATTGCGTCCCATTATTCGGTCAAGAAACGGGATGCATTTTCCCAATGAGAGTAAAACCGGAAAATGCATCCCACAATCAGCCCTCAAAGTGGGACGCCGTTTCCCAATGAGGCTCAAGCGGAAAATGCATCCCGGAATTTGCGCTCAAAGTGGGATGCGGTTTCCGGTTGAGGGTCTAAGGGGAAAGTGCGTCCCAGAATCGACGCTTGAAATGGGATGCAGTTTCCCGATGAGGCACTCGACGGAAAATACATCCCAGAAATGGCCTTTGAGCTGGGATAAGATTTCCGCGGCATCTCGGATTCTCAAAAATGAGACACGCCGTTGGCGAAAATGAGACACGTGATATCGGGCATCGGATGTATCATTTGCAAAAATGAGTCCACTCCACTCGAATAAAGCGAGGTCCCTCATGTACGTTCCACACCCCCGTATCCGTAGGTTGTCGAAAATCCCGCTTGTTGGGACGGCGGCGCTTGCTGCGTTGATCGCCACGAGCGTCGCCTGCTTCACGGCCACGCCCCAGGTTGCCCAGGCGGCAGACGCGCCCGCAATCACCGATATGACCGAGCAGGATTATCAAGCCCTGGGTCTGGGCACGAGCGAGGACATTCCGGCCGATACCGTTGGCCCCTATTCCACTGATACCCCCACGACGTTTGCCACGCGCAGCGAGGTCTATATGGCAGCTAACGGTAGCCATGGCAATCGCTACACTCTGCGCGACAAGCTCGAGAACGTCGAGCGCGGTGACATTGGCGGCAGCAGCAAACTCACCGATGGCTATGGAAGTGTGTGGGGCGCCGCAAAGTTCTGGCAAAACGTCAACAACTTCGATACGAACAGCGATCTCTACAAGCATAGCGACTACGGTGGCGGCACCTGGTCGTACCTAAGCAACAATGAGTCCTCAACAGTACTCGCCAACGACAACAACGGTTTCTCGGGCATTCACGCCACGAGTGTTGAGTTCTGCAGCGACGTCAGCACGGGCAAAAAGAGCCGCGTTGCCGAGCTCCGTGCCTACGGCGACAGTTCCTCCACGACGATTGACGGCAAGTCATACGCCGGAAAGCTTGAGCTGGTCCTCTACTCGTTTAGCAACGGGCGTACGCGCACTCTCGACACACACCTGCCGGTGACGGTCAACACTAATATGATGTACGAAGGCCGCTTTAAGTACCTGGATGCCGGTTACCTGCAAGAGCACGACGCCGTCTTTGATGTCGAGGCGGGCGATGTCGATGGCGACGGCGTCGACGAGCTTTTTGTCTACGCGGGCTGCTATGTCGACGAGAACGGCGTGCGCAAGGCTGTAGTCGACATGTATGACTTGGAGGGCGGCAACTGGAAGCAAAGCGTCGTCAAGATCGATGCCGGTAACGCCGCGGACTACACCACGCACAACAAGGGCGGGAACGACTCCTGGACGCAGCTTCAGTCAGCTCCTGTCGTTTCGCTAGCGGCCGGCGACCTCGATCGCGATTTTTGCGATGACCTCGCCATCGTGGTCTCGGCACCCTACGGCAAGAAGAATATTGATAAGTCGACGCATTGCGAGCTGTTTTCGTGGGATGCATCCAAGGGTGCGCTCGTCCATGTCGATGCTCTGGGCGACGCGGGCGCAATCTCCCTCTCCGCGAACGGCAAGACCATGGTCGCTGCGAATGCGACGTTCGGCACGTTTGCCGCCTACGATGAAGAAGGAAAGAAGACGGGTGAAACCGTCACGGGCCTTATTCTTGCGGGCTATGACTGGCAACGCAGCGCTTTTGATTACGGCGCTTCTGACGGCAGCAAGGGGCTGTACGGCGCGCTGTACCGCTACGCGTATTTTGACTCGGAGTCTGGCGAGTTCAAGCTTTCCGATTGCAAGGAATACAGAGACGGGCTCCTCGCCTCCTATGGGCTGATGCATGTGCCCAACAGCGCATGGAAGGATAGCGCTCAGGATAAGCGCTATCCGTGCACCTTGGCGCCTATTGCCCTTGCCACTGCCAACCTTGACGGCCTGTCCGAGCAGCTGGCGGTCGACGAGGTGCTCGTGGGCGGCGATGTGTTCCGCGACTTTGCCTGCAACACGGCACAGAGCGGGGCTCAGGGCTTGGGGTCCATGGTCGGAACCATGAGCATGAGCGGTCAGCAATACAACAGCAGCAACAAGCATGACCACAAGGGTATAGAGCAGGTGTGGATCAGCGACGTCAAGGCGGGCAGCGTCTCGGGTTCGGACCGCTATAACGAGAGCTTTATCGCCGTGGTGGGCAAGCACCGCGACGAGGACCTGCGCAAGAACGATGACTACTATTGGATGACCGCCTCGCATTTTTCGCTCGACGAGAACGGAAAGGTGCGCCGCGGCGAGGAGCAGGTGATTAGCGAGAGCAACCGTCGCGGCACTACCTACGGCACATTTATCTCGCTCGCGCTGCCCGATGTCGACAACGACAGCGTCAAGATCACGTACAAGGACCGCTACAAGGTCTATACCAACCCGCGCGTGCTTGCCGTGCTGCAGGATGCGCCCTATGTTGAGGATCTGGAGCAGGCATACGGCTATCTGGTGTTGGGCGGCACGTCATACGGAGAGGAAAAGGGCACGGGGACATCCCAGGGCTATACCATTGGCGCCGAGTTGGGCGTTGCCGTCGAGGTGCAGACCGGTCCGCCCCTGGTCGCGATGAATGCTTCAGTCGATTTTGCCGCCGAGGGATGCTATGACTACCGGAGCGAGCGCACGGTCAGCGCAAGCGTAAGCTATGAGTCGCATGCCGGCGAGGGTGACAAGGCCGTGCTCTACACGATTCCGATGGTCTATTACGAGTATGAGATCGAAAATGAGGAAACTGGTGGCAAGGGCGTGATGGCGGCGCCCGTGTCGCTCGGCGCGCAGACCTCGGTCGTTAATGTCGAGGCCTATGACCGCATTGCCAAACAGCACAATATGACGCCGCTCAGCTACTTTTTGACCAACCGGTCGGGAGAACCCGGAACCTATCAAACGACGCTCAACGGCGAGACTCCCGTTGGGGATTCCTTTGGCCTGGGCAAGCCTGGCGTAACGCGCGCCTACACGCACGATGGGTTTAACGGCGCCGCCGCGCAGTCGGGGGCGAGCATTGAGCAGACCATCGAAGTCGAGGAGGGCAAGGAGCAGGAGCTCGAGCTCGGCTTGACGCTGAACGGCAGCGTTGTCATGGGCGCGAAGCTCGCAAAGCACGAGTTGTTTGGCGGCCTGTGCTTTGGTGCCAACGCCGGCTTTACTACGGGTAACTCCTCGAGTGAATCGACCGAATACGGCGGCACCGTCGACAACCTGCCCGAGGCCGCGCAGGGCAAGTACGGTTTTGTGTGGCGTCTGGGCGTCAACGCGGTGGATGTCGACAAGTTCGAGGCAGACTCGGGCGACAAGCTCGGCACCAAGGACACCGACCAGTTCTGGATCGTGGGCTATGACGTTAAGGACGTCGAGATGCCCGACGCGCCGGCCGTGACGGGCTTTACGGCAAACGCCGTCGATTCGACCAGCGTTACGTTTAGCTGGGACGATGTACTCGCAAACAAGAGTGGCTTTAGCTACGGCGTGGGCATGCTGCAGAGCAATGCGGCGGATGCGGTCGTCAATAGCTGGAAGATTGCCGACAACACGCAGACCTCGCTCAAGTGGGATGGGCTGCAGCCCAATACGGAGTATCGATTCGCCATCGCCGCCGTTAAGAATGGATCCACGACCGAAACAGGTATTCGCTCGGCAATCATCACGGTCAAGACCATGCCCGATGGCATGACGATGACCGTGAGCGGACCTGCGGCGGATGCTGCGGAGGGGTCGGATCTTGGATACGACTCTTCGGTTGAGCGCGCGGCGGGAAGCCACCTGACGCTCTCGGCGATTGGCCATGTGAAGCAACTCGGTGCCGACGATAGCGAAACAGAGCTGGCACCGACCTATATGTGGTACCGCAAGGGCCGCGGCGAGACAGAGTTTAAGCTCGTGGGTGCCGATGGCAACCTCGCGGCTGGAACGGCCTCAAAGCTCGAGATTGACCTGACCGCAGACGATGACGGTGCGCAGTATTACTGCCACGTGGGATACAACGACGTGGGCCTCGACACCGGCACGACGCTCGTGAATATCGAGGCCGAGGAGACGGCGCCCACAACGGTGAACGCCACCCCGATCCGCACGCGCCGCCTGTTCTCACAGGCAAGTGCGGGCGCCAAGAAGTTCCTGGACCATACGCTGGTAAACACCGCCGGCCCAACCGATTCCGAAGGCTCAAAGGACCCCGAGACTCCTGAGACCCCGACGAACCCGGACAAGCCCAAGTCCGACAACGGAGCTAAGACCGACACCAAGGTCAAGACTACGACCACAGCGAAGAACCTCGCAAACACCGGCGACCAAACATTCGCCCTAGTCGCCACCGCAGCAGCAGCGGGAGCAACGCTCGTAGTGATAGCCCTCATCATGCTGATCAAGCGCCGCAAGACCCACTAGTAGCCAGTCGAACATATCGACAACCCAAAAACCCGGGTAGCCAAAAAACAGGCCACCCGGGTTTTCTGTTGAGTGGAGACTCCGCAAGCGGAAACTGCATCCCACAATTAGCGCCCGGAACGGGACACATTTTCCGTCAAGCCCTCATCCGGAAAATCCATCCCAGTTTGAGCGCCCAGACCGGGACGCACTTTCCCAAAGGGTCCTCAACGGGAAACTGCGTCCCATAATTAGGCCGAGAAATGGGATGAACTTTCCCAATGAGAGCCAACCGGAAACCACGTTCCAGAATCAGCCCCCAAAGTGGGACGCACTTTCCCAATCGGGTCCCAAGCGGAAACTGCATCCCATTCCGGACGTGAATTCTGGGACACGGTTTCCGGATGCAAAAAAAGCCACAAGATGTGGCCTTCGACTTATATATGTTTAGTGGATACCCCCCATGACAAGCCACGCCCCAACATCAGGGCGTCTGTCCAGGCGGAGGCATATAAGGTTCATCGCGAGTTCCGCACGCAAAGAAAGCCACTTAATGTGGCCTCCGTCTTGCGCAGGACTGTCCGAGCAGGGAACCTTATATGCCTCCGCCCGGACAGACGTTTCAGTTATGAGTGACCCGTTACTTGATCTTGGTCGTACCCGGTGCCAAGTTGGGGTCGGTCTCGTTGGCCTCGGTCTGGAAGTGCTCGGTGTACACGTTCTTGCCGTCGCGGAACATCTCGTAGTATTGCATCTTGGCGTAATCCTCGCGCGCCTTGGTGGCGGCTGCTGCGGCGGCGTCGTCACCGGTGACGTTGGAGGAGAGCGCCCAGCGCAGGCTGGCGTCCTCGTAGCCCACGGAGTTGATAGCGGGCAGCGACTCGCGCAGCGTCATATGCGCTTTCTGGTAGTCGGTCAGCGGGGCGCCGATCAGCTGCATGAGCTGCGTGGACAGGTAGTTGGTGGACAGGTCGTCGACCTCGCTCGTCTGGTCGCAGCCGGCAACGTCGTAGTTGGCCCAGATGATGTAGTCGGTCTGCCACAGACGTTCCTGGTGGGTGGCGTCGTCCTCGTCGGTAAACCACTTATCGTTGAACTTGGACGGGAAGAACGGCTGGTGGTCGCCCCAGAACACCACGACCACCTTACGGTCGAGCTTGCTCAGGGCGTTGAGGAAGTAGCGAAGCGCCTGGTCGGACTGCTCGATGCACGAGACATACTCGTCGACATCGGAGAGCGTGCCGTCCTCGACGGTCTTGGCGTCCAGGTCGGTCGTGTCGATATTCAGGTGCATCTGCTTGTCGACCGGCAGCAGACCCGTGTCGTAGCCCGAGTGGTTCTGCATGGTCACGTCGAAGATAAACTGCGGATCGGCGTTCTGGTCGAGCAGCTCAAGAATCTTGTCGTAGGTAGCCTGGTCGGTCACCATGCCGCGCAGGGTATCGGCGCCCTGGAAATCGTTGATGGACAGGAACTGGTCAAAACCAAAGTCCTTGTAGACGTTCTCGCGGTTCCAGTTGGTGGCGTGGTTGGGGTGCATGGCCGTGGTGGAATAGCCGAGCGATTTGAACTGTTCTGCCAGGTTCCCGGTCGTCTCCATGTTGTAGATGGTGTAGGGGTACACGCCCGAGCCCAGGTTGGCCATGGAGTTGCCGGTCATAAACTCAAACTCGGTATTGGCGGTACCGCCGCCGTAGGCGCTCACATAGAGCTTGCCGCGGCTGAGGCAGTTGGACAGGTTCTTAAAGTACTGCGGGCCCTCGTAGCCGGCGCGCATGTTCTGGTAGATCGAAAGGTCTGAGAAGGTCTCGTTCATGATGGCGATGACCGTGGGCTTCTCGCTGTCGAACTGCTCCTTTGCGGCGGCGCGCTCGTCGCTCTTGGCCGCGTCGGACTTGTCGTAGGCCTTGGCGTACTTTTTGAGCGTGGCCTTGGCATCGTCGACGGAGTAGTCGGCGGGTTTGGGCGGCTTGATGGACTGCGCCGCACTAATAAAGGCGGGCAGGTAGCCCTCGCGCCAGTAGCTCTCGAGCGGGCGCCAGGTGTAGACGGTGATGCCGAGGGTGTTGTAGTAGTCGATGAGCGTGACATGCGCGGTCACGCCGCCCAGGCACAGCACGGCGACGAGCAGGTTGGTGAGCAGCATGCGCTTGGCGTTGGCGGCACCCTTCTGGCGGTGCGGTGCAACCAGGCCGGCGTACTCGCATAGCAGCATGGCGATGGCGGTAAAGCCCATGGACAGCACGCAGAACAGCGAGATCGAGAAGGTGTAGCCGTTGCCGGCGACCGCGGCGGCGGTGGAGATGGCCGAAAGGTCGCCCGGCTGGATGGGCATGGATTTAAACGTGATGACGAAGAACTCGGCAATGCCCAGGAGGAAGAGGGCAAAGGCCAGGACCGCGGGAGCTGCGCCGTGGCGCTGGAACAGGAAGAACAGGCCGGTCATGAGCACGGTGATGATGGCCCACTCGAGCAGGATGCACAGGGGGTAGACCCAGGTAAAGTCGTGGTTGGACGATACCTCCATGCCCAGCAGCGCAAAGACGCCGGCGAGCAGCAGGCACAGGACGGCGGCGACGAGCGGTTTGCCCACAAAGGCGCCGCGCAGACGGGCGAGCTTGTCGGTGGGGGCGGGGGCGTCGGGCGTGGCGAACGCAAAGACGCGCGGGGCGATGCGGTCGCGTGCGATGCTGGCCCAAGCGCAGCCGGTGAGGATGGCGTTGGTCAGGATGAGCATCACAAAGGCGAGTGGCTCGTTTTGGGCGACGAGGCCAATGGCGCCCCAAACGGTCAAAAAGACCTGGAACAGGCCGAAGGCGACGCTCCATCCAAGAGCGCTTTTGGCAACGGTGCCCGACTTTGCGCGAATGGCCTTGGCCTCGCGCAAGACAAGGTAGACGGTCGCCGCAAGACCGACGAGCGAGATGGCGGCAGCGAACATGCTGAGACTCCTCACAAACTAAAACGTACGAAAGCGGGGGTTTACCCGATTGTTACCAAGATATGCGCAGCATTTGAGGGTTGCGCACAACAACCAGCCATAATAACGCGCACGTGTGGCGGTGTGGCGTAATGTAGTGGCGACCTGCGCGATAATGGACGGGAATTACACGGAAACGTAAAGGCTTCTTAAAGAATTAGCGAGGATGAGGCGATGAACGAACGGGCTTGTATGACGAGTGCGGGTGACGTGGACGCTGGCATGGACGCGGGCGGCTATCCGGTCGAGACGACGGGCAATGCGGTGCTGGACACGTTGGAGCACCGTTCCTCCACGCGTGCCTTCGCGCGTGATGACGACGACCGTCCCGTGGCGGTGACCGACGAGCAGCGGGCGGCAATTTTGCATGCGGCGAGTCGCGCGCCGTCGGCGGGCGCCATGATGATGTATTCCATCGTGAGCATTCGCGAGCAGGCAACGCTGGATCGTCTGGCCGACCTGTGCGACCACCAGCCCATGATCGCCAAGGCGCCCTGGGCACTTATATTTGTGGTCGACTATGCCAAGTGGATCGATCTGTTTGAGCACGTGGGCTGCTTTGAGCCCGAGTTTGTCGAGCGCACGGGCAAGGCGCCCCGCCGTGCACCGGGTTTGGGTGACTTTGCCATCGCGGCCCAGGACGCCGTGATCGCTGCGCAAAACGCCGTGGTCGCCGCCGAGGCCCTGGGCCTGGGGAGCTGCTACATCGGTGATATCGTCGAGAATGCCGAGGAAGTGGCCGAGCTGCTCGATCTGCCTCCGTATACCATGCCGCTGTCGATGCTCATCATCGGCACGCCCCGTAAGGAGCGTCCGGCCATTGCGCATCCCGTGGTGAACCTGGTGCACGAGGAGCGCTACTGCCGCGCCGATGCTGCGACTATGGACGCGCAGGTAGCCGAGATGGACGCGATGTTCCGTCCGCATGCCCGCGTGGTGGGGGAGCGCGTCGTGGACATCTATACCCGCAAGCACACGAGTCCCTTTATGGCCGAGATGAGCCGCTCCATGGAGTGGTGGTTCAAAAATTGGCTCGGAAAATGACGGATGCGACAAAGAGACAGTCCCTTTGTCACATTCCATATCGCCGAGGTGGCTTAAAGGCCGTATAAATGTTTATCTAGCTGGGAAAACAGTGCCATTCAAACATGGGCCGATTACCTATAATTCCTTCGAACATTAAAGTTGGGAGGAAACCGGCTTATGGAACAAAAGGCCAAGGAGGCAGCTTCGCACGCTGCGATTCCTGTGAGCATCTCGGCGATGCTCGTCACGCTGGGCGTGGTGTACGGCGATATCGGCACCAGCCCTATGTATGTAACCAAGGCGCTCGTTGCCGGCAACGGCGGCATCGGAAGCGTCACGGAGGAGTTCGTGCTCGGCGCGCTCTCCCTTGTCGTGTGGACGGTCACGTTGCTGACCACCATCAAGTATGTGCTCATCTCGCTGCGCGCCGATAACCATGGCGAGGGCGGTATCTTTGCCCTGTACAGTCTGGTCAAGCGCTGTGGCAAGTGGCTTATCATCCCCGCCATGCTAGGTGGCGCCGCGCTGCTCGCCGACGGCATCCTCACGCCGGCCGTTACCGTTACCACGGCCATCGAGGGCCTGCGCACCATCCCGGCGGTCCATGCCGTGCTGGGCGATGACCAAGGCCGCGTCGTCGCCATTACGCTCGCCATCATCATCGTGCTCTTCTTGGTACAGCGCATCGGTACGGCCAAGATCGGTCACGCCTTTGGCCCCATCATGACGCTGTGGTTCCTGTTCCTGGGCGGCACGGGTCTGTTCTTTGTCTTCCAGCACCCCGCCGTGCTGCTGTGCCTCAACCCGGTGCGCGGCATCGCCTTTTTGCTGAGCCCCAACAACCACGCGGGCATCATGATTCTGGGCAGCTGCTTCCTCGCCACCACCGGTGCCGAGGCGCTCTACTCCGACATGGGCCACGTCGGCCGCGGCAACATCTACGCTACCTGGCCGTTCGTTAAGTGCTGCCTGCTGCTTTCCTATATGGGCCAGGGCGCTTGGCTTATGAACAACGCTGCCAACCCCGAGCTCATGGGCATTGCCGACCTCAACCCGTTCTACCAGATGCTCGCCCCGGGCCTGCGCCCGTTTGCCGTCGGCCTTTCCACCGTCGCGGCCATCATTGCCTCGCAGGCGCTCATCACCGGCGCATTCTCGCTGGTGTCCGAGGCCAGCCGTCTGGACCTCATGCCGCACATGCAGGTCTTCTACCCTGCCGAGACCAAGGGCCAGCTCTACATCCCCATGGTCAACAACGTCATGCTTGTCGGCTGCGTCATCGTGGTGCTGCTGTTCCAGAACTCGGCGCATATGGAAGCCGCCTACGGCCTTGCCATTACGCTGACTATGATGTGCACCACGCTGCTGCTCTTCTTCTACCTGCACGAGGAGCGCAAGCTCAAGGTTGCTCCGTGGATCTTCGCGGCCTTCTTCCTTTTGCTCGAAGGCTTCTTCTTCGTGAGCTCACTTACCAAGTTCTTCCACGGCGGCTACTTCACCATCCTCATGGCCGCGCTCATCATGGGCATCATGGTGTGCTGGTACAACGGTACGGCTGTTGAGCAGCGCCAGTTTACGCTGCTGCCGCTGCGCAGCTACCTGCCGCAGCTCAAGCGCCTGCGCGACGACGACCGTTACGAGCGCATGAGCGACAACGTCGTGTACCTGACCAAGGACACCCATACCGACTACATCGACCGCGATATCGTCTATTCGATCTTGGACAAGCATCCCAAGCGCGCCCGCGCCTGGTGGTTTGTGAATGTCGAGACCATGGACGAACCGCACACCTTTGCCTATTCGGTCGAGACGTTCGGCACCGATTACGTGTTCCGCGTGCATCTGTACCTGGGCTACAAGATCAACCAGCGCGTCAATGCCTACCTGCGTCAGGTCGTTCAGGACCTGGCTGCCACCGGCGAGCTGCCGCCGCAGACGCATGACTACTCGGTCTACAAGGATCCGGGTAACATCGGCACGTTCAAGTTCGTCCTGATCCGTAAGCTTCTGGCGCCCGAAAGCGATGTGGAGCCGAGCGAGCGTACGGCCATCACGCTCAAGTACATCATCCGCCGCGCCGCCGGCACGCCTGCGCGTTGGTACGGCCTGGAGAACTCCAACGTGAGCTTTGAGTACGTGCCGCTGTTCACCAAGTTCAAGGCCGTGAACAAGATGCAGCGCCTGGCCCCCAACGAGCGGCCGTAGACGTCGGCGGCTACACGGAGTTGGTTTTTGATGGATAAGCATGAGGCCGGGGAGGTAAACATGGATACAAAGGCGCTCGATGGCCGTGAGGCGGTGGTCGAAATGGTGCGTGAGGCGCGCGTCGACGCCGCCGAAGATCGGTTCTTTACGAATCGTGCCAACATGGATATGGCCGATCGCGTAATTTCGATCGTGGCACTGGTATTTGGAGCGGTGTGCGTGTGTGCCCTGCTCGCGCACGTGCTGTTTGTCTAGCGACCGCAGGTTGCAAAGGCTATACACTTGGAACCACCACAAGGGAAACCACCACAAAGGTGCCTGTCCCTTTGTGGTGGTTTTTGTTTTTGAGAGAGGGGCGGGGCGCTGATGGACGTCCGTGCGGACGGTGATATTGCCGAGAACTTTTGGTGGCGGCGCACTACGATGACGCGTCGCGGCCCCCTGTACGATATCTGCGTGTCGGTGGGGCTGCTGGTCGCGGCGACGATTGTGGGCGCGCTGCTCGACCATCCGGGTCTCGCGCCGAGCATCATGATCGTCTATGTGTTCGCCGTTCAGCTGTGCGCATTCTTTACCTGGAGTCGCCTGTATTGCTTGCTGAGCTCGGCTGCCGCCGTGGCGCTCTACAACTTCTTGTTTGTCGACCCGCGCTACTCGCTGTCGCTTATCGACCGCGGCTATCCCGGCATGTTCTTCATCATGTTCGTGGTCTCGCTTGTGTCGAGCTCGATTGCGTTGGCCCTGCGCCGCGCCTTGGCACAGGCTGCCGCCAGCGACCGCCGCACGCATATGGTGCTCGAGACCAACCGCATGCTGCAGCGGTGCGCCGATCAGCAGCAGATTGTCCATGCCATGGCAACGCAGCTGGCACGTCTTTCGGGCTGTCCGGTCGTGTGGTACAGCGCCGACGCCGAGGGCGATGACCTGCTGCCGCGTGCGACATACACGGCCGTGGGCGATGCCGCACCGGTGCACGAACTGGCGCCGCAGATGCCGCCGCGGCTCTCGGCGTCCGCCTATGTGGGAACGCCGCTCGATGCCACCTATGGCGGCTCGGCGTTTTATGGCATCTACCTGACGGTTCGCACAGGCGACGGCTTCGCGCGCTCGGGCGACCCCGCCTCGGTGGTGGGCGTGCTGGCTATCGTTGCCGAGCCCGACGTGCTGACGCATGAGGAGGGGACGCTTGCCGATGCCATCGTGAGCGAAGGCGAGCTGGCGCTCGACCGCGCCCGCGCCATGGAGGCCCGCGAGGAAGCGGCGGTGCTCGCCAAAAACGAACAGCTGCGCGCCAACCTGCTGCGCTCCATCTCGCATGATCTGCGCACGCCGCTTACCAGTATTTCGGGTAATGCCGACGTGCTGCTCGATCAGGGCTCGACCGGCACCGCGGTGCTCGATGCCCAGACGCGCCGCGGCCTGCTTCTATCCATTCGCTCGGATGCGCTGTGGCTCAACGCCACCGTCGAGAATCTGCTCGCCATCACCAAGCTCGAGGGTGGCGGTATGCGCCTGTCGACCACGCTCGAGCTCATGGACGATATCGTCGAGGAGGCGCTGCGCCACGTGAACCCTGCCGTGCGCGAGCACGACCTTAAGGTGGTGGCGTGCGATGAGCCGGCGCTCGTCAACGTCGATGCGCGCCTGATGGTGCAGCTGGTGGTCAATCTGGTGAACAACGCCATCACCTATACGCCCGCGGGCTCGCATATCATGATTTCGATTAGCGTCGACGATGGACGCGTGGCGTGCTCGGTGGCCGATGACGGCCCGGGCATCGCACCCGAGGATCGCGAGCGGATCTTTGAGTCGTTCTATACCGCCAACCACGGTTTGGCCGACAGCCACCGCAGCGTGGGCTTGGGTCTTTCGCTCTGCCGCTCCATTGCGCTGGCACATGGCGGTAGCATAGAGGTTGCCGCGGCGGACCCGCACGGTTCGGTCTTTACGATTGAACTTCCCGCCGCCGACGTTTCGTTTGATAAGGAGTAGCGCCGTGCCGAACTCTGCCGTAAAACCGCTCATCTTGGTCGTTGAGGACGACCCCGCTGTCCGCAACCTTATCGTTGCCGCGCTCGAGACGCACGGCTTGCGCCATATGGCCGTTGAGACTGCCCATGCCGCTATTGCCGCTGCCTCATCGCAGGCACCGAGCATTGTGCTGCTCGATCTTGGTCTGCCCGATATGGACGGCGTCAAGGTGGTGGAGTCGGTGCGCACGTGGTCGGGCATGCCGATCATCGTGGTCTCGGCGCGCAGCGAGGACGCGGACAAAATCCGCGCGCTCGATGCCGGTGCCGACGACTATCTGACCAAGCCGTTTTCGGTCGAGGAACTGCTCGCGCGCATTCGCACGACGCTCAGGCGCCTTTCGTATGCGCAGACGGGCGGCGTTGTCTCCGAGGGCTCGTTCGATACCGGTGAGCTGCATATCGATTTTGATGCCGGCATCGCCACGATGGATGGCGAGGAACTGCATCTGACGCCGATCGAGTATAAGCTCCTGTGCCTGCTGGCGCATAACGCCGACAAGGTACTGACGCACCAGTTTATCCTGCACGAGATTTGGGGCACGGCAACTAAGAGCGACCTGGCGAGCCTGCGCGTCTTTATGGGCACGCTGCGCAAGAAGATTGAGTCCGACCCCGCGCATCCGCGCTATATACAAACGCACGTGGGTATCGGTTACCGATTGGTCACCCAAGGGTAGGATGACGTCCGCCATCCTACTATGAGTTGCGGTGAAATAGTTCTTGTTTGGGCCTTTGCCAGGCATTTTTAGGAACTATTCCACCGCAACTTTGTTTATTTGCCCTTGGGCTTGCTGGCGTAGAACTTCTTCTTTTTGGGCTTGCCTGCGCAGGCGGTCTTGCCGTCGCCGCGCGGCCCTCGGTCGCCGGCCTGCGCGTGCGCGGGCGCTGCTGCGCGAGGCTTGTGGGCTTCGGGGTTGCGCAGCTCCTCGGTTCGCTCGGCAATCTCTTCGGCGCTAAAGCCGACCTCGGCCATGGCGTCCTCGATGGGCAGGCGGCGCACGATATAGCAATGGTGCACCTTCTGGTTGCGCGCGAAATCCTCGGGAATGGTCTGCGCCGTAATGTCCTCCAGCACGACGCCCGCGCGTGCGAGCTTGCGCGTCTCGGGGCGGAAGCCACGCAGGTTGCAGCTAAAGATGGCGTGGCCGCCCTGTGCGAGCAGGCGCGATACGCCGGCCAAAAGCTCAACATGGTCGCGCTGGACATCCCAGGTGCGGCGGCCCATCTTGGACGAGTTCGAGAACGTGGGCGGGTCGACAAAGATCAGGTCCCAGCGGTTGCGCGTCTGGCGCTGGTCGCGAATCCAGGCGAGCACGTCGTCGCGCACAAAATGATGCTGCGGACCAACAAAGCCGTTCTGGCGCATATTGCGCTCGGCCCAGTCCAGGTAGGTGTTGGAAAGGTCGACTGTCACGGTTTCCTCGACGCCGCCGTCTGCCGCATAGCAGGTGGCGGTGCCGGTATAGGCGAACAGATTGAGGAAGCGGCGTGCCTGTTTGGCGTGCTCGCGCACCAGGTTGCGGGTGACGCGGTGATCCAAGAAGATGCCCACATCCAAATAGTCGTCAAAGTTGACGGCAAAGGTGAGTCCACCCTCTTCGATGAGCGGCAGGCGACGGCGCGCGATGTTGGCGCGCTCGCCCGAGCCGCCCTTGCCGGCGCCCTGCTTACCGTACTGCGAGCCGCCACGTGAGCGCATGCGGGCCTTGGCGTGCACGTGCTCGGCCGGAACATCAAGGATGCGCGGCGAGATGGCCAAGATGTCGAGCATGCGGGCCTGGGCCAGCGCGGGGTCGATGGTCTTGGGCGCGGCGTATTCGGCGATGACGAGCCAGCGGCCCGGCGTCTGCGGGCAGCCCTCGTACAGATCGATGGCGGCGGAGTAATCGGGCAGGTCGGCATCGTAGACGCGGTAGCAGCTCACGCCCTCGCGCTTGGCCCACTTGCGGCGCAGACGGGCATTCTTGCGCAGGCGGTTGGCGAACTGCTCCGACTCGGGGATGAGCACGGGCAGCGGCTTGCCGTCGCCCAGGTCGAGCGTGGCGGTAGGTTCGGGCATGAGGGTGTCGGCGGCTTCGCCTTGGGCATCTGCGGTCTGCTCCTCGGCATCTGCGCTGGTCGCAGCTTCGAATGCCGCGGCGGCGTGGTCGAGCGAGGGCCAAACCTCAAGAGCCGCCTCCTCGTTATTGGGCATGACGGCGATCGAGCGCTCGGGCTCGGCGTGGAGCGCGCGGGCCAGCAAGCCGTCGCGGGTGAGAGCGGCGACCGGCGCCGAAGCGAGCTCGGGGGCGCGGCGCAGCTCGCCGACCAGCGTCATGGCGTCGTGCATGAGCGAAAGCGGGGTCTCGGTGGTGTCTGCGACCACGGCGGCACCGGCGACGGCGCCCACATGGTCCAGCACGGTGGCGGGCTTGGCGGCACAAAAGTCGACAAAACGCTTGTAACCAGCGCTCTTGACCATGCGCTCGGCGGTCTTGCGGGCAGCGGGGTCGATGTCTACGGCCACGATGCGCGCCTGCCGCTCGCGCGCTGCCGCCTCGCGCTCGCGCGCCTCGGCAAGCAGCTGCTCCCACAGAGCGGCGTCGTGCGGCTGCCAGCCCTCAAAGCCCCAGCGCTCGCGTGCGGCGCCCGGGGCGCGGTCGGTCAGAATGTTCACGGCCTCCAGCAGCAGACCGCCGCCGGCGCACGAGGCATCGATCAGCGTGGGAAGGGCTTCGTTCTCGTAATCGTCGGCCGTCAACTCGCGCTGGCACAGTGCGGTCCAGCCGACCTGTGCCAGCACCAGAGCGGCGTAGTCGGGACGCAACACGTGTGCGCCCTCGCCGGCGCGGGTCGCTGCGGGCGGCAGGCGTTTGAACAGCGGGTCGCCCGAAAGGTCCAGGCTTATGCTCGCGCGGCGCTGGCGCAGCGAAAGCAGCAGGTGAACGTCGGGATCGGCGGCGTCGACATCGGCGCGACGGCCCGTGGTCTCGGCCAGACGGTCGCACAGCGCGTCCTTGGCGCGCAGGGCCGAGAAGCGCGTGTTGCGCAGCTGCTCGGTCACGCCGCGGGCGGTGATGGCAATGGTGGCGCCGGGGCGGACGATGTTCTCCCAGGCGATGTCGTAAACGCTATCGTACAGCTCGTCGGCATCCTGCGCCTCAAAGCGCCCAAGCACCGCAAACACGCGGCTCGCCAGGCGCGACCACAGACAGGCGCGGTAGCCTTCTTCGAGCTCGCCCTCAAACGTGGCGCGGCCCTTCAGCCGGCGAACATGCGAAAGCCCGAGGCGTTTAAGCTCATCGGCGAGTGCGGACTCAAAGCCCTCGGGGCAGCTTGCGTAAAATTCCATGGGTGACCTCTCTGGTTGCGTCGCTCCATTATATGATGGATGCTTCGTTTACTCTCGCCCCCGAAAGGAACCCATATGATTGATGCGTGCCCCGATTCTGCCGTGCTCTTTTTTGACGTGGACGGCACGCTGACGTCGTTCGATCCCGACAACATGACCGACAAGGACTTTTCGGCGGTTCGCCCCTCGCAGGCGGTGATCGAGGCGTTTCATCGTCTGCGCGACGCAGGGCACAAGGCGTTTATCTGCACGGGTCGTCCCTTGTGGCTGATTGCCGATGGCCTGCGTGCTTTGGAGCCTGCGGGTGTCGTTGCCATGGCGGGCGCCACGCTCGAGGTCGAGGGTCGCGTGGTGCATGAGGACTGCTTTGACGAGGACGTTATCGAGGAGCTTGCGCGCCGTATGGCCGCGGCAGGGATTGAGGCCTTTTTCGAGACCAACGTGGCTACTTTTGCCCTGGAACCCGCGGGTGTTGAGCAGTCGTCTCTGATCGGCCCTTCTGTGGTGCACAGCGCCGAGGAGATGCGCGTCGACGGCAGTCTGCGCGTGGGCAAGGTATGCCTCAATGTGCCCAGTTTGGCTCGCGTAGCCAACGATGACGGCTTTATCGATTGCGAGTTTGAGCTGTGTAACACCGGTGGCCAGAATCGCGAGCTGAGCCCCAAGGGCATTGACAAGAGCGTGGGCGTGGCGCGAGCGCTGGCGTATCTGGGCCGCACTGGCAACGCGCGCACCTTTGGCTTTGGTGATTCGGGTAACGACCTGGGCATGCTCGTCGCTGTCGAGACGGCCGTGGCCATGGGCAACGCCATGCCTGAGGTCAAGGCGGTCGCCGACTACGTGACCGACGATGTCGCACACGACGGTACCGTCACAGCGATGCAGCATTTCGGCCTCATCTAATGAATCCCGCGTTCTGACGTTTGCCCAAACTGTGACTCTTTGCTTTTGCATGCTCAATCGATTTATCAATCCAAACACTGAGGTGTTTATACCGTTCGCCGAGAAGATAAAAAACCGCAGCTCACGCCTTGATAAACGTAGGTAAAGTGTTTAGCAGTTTAACGCCCATGTGCAAGCGAAAGGAATCAGGCAGATGGCAATCAAGGTGTTCGCTGACGGTGCAAACCTCGAGGGCATGCTCGACATGTACGAGAACGGCAACGTTCAGGGTTTCACGACCAACCCGTCCCTTATGAAGAAGGGCGGCGTGACGGATTACCGCGCGTTTGCCAAGGAGGTCCTGGCCCACATCACCGATGTGTCCGTCTCGTTTGAGGTCTTTGCCGACGACGTCGAGACCATGGAGGTCGAGGCGCGCGAGATCGCTACCTGGGCCGAGAACGTCTACGTCAAGATTCCGTGCGTGACTACCAAGGGCGAGTCCACCGCCGAGCTGGTGCGCAAGCTTTCGGCCGACGGCATCAAGGTCAACGTCACCACCATCTTTACGCCTACGCAGGTCGACGAGATGGTCGAGGCCGTTGACGCCGAGACGCCGTCCATTATCTCGCTCTTTGCCGGCCGTATCGCCGATACCGGCGTCGACCCCATTCCGTTTATGACGGAGTCGGTCAAGAAGGCCGCCGCCAAGCCCAACTGTGAGGTCCTGTGGGCGTCCACGCGCGAACTTATCAACATTTACCAGGCAGAAGCCTGCGGTTGCCAGATCATTACAGTGCCCAACAGCATCCTGGCCAAGCGCAAGAACATCGGTCGCGACCCGTACGAGGTCTCGCTCGACACCGTGCGCGGCTTTGCCAAGGATATCGCGGCGCTCGGTTTCCATATCCTGCCGTAGCGCGAACACCGACTGTACCGTGGGCTGTTCGCCCCGGCCTTTCCTTTCCCTATCGCTCACGCGCTCCGCGAGGGTCGCGCTAGGCAAAGGAAAGGCCGGGGCTGCCGGCACGAGCTTGCCAGCAAGTTGGCGATTGGCTTCCATATCCTGCCGTGGGCAAAGGTACCCCCGCCTGCGCCGTGCAAAATTGAGAGTATTCAGCAAGGTAAAGGTCTTTATCAGTTGACCGAAGCATGGAACGGCCCCCGTTTTGGCTCTGACGACGCTAAAACGGGGGCTGTTTTTTGCTTTTTCGTCTCTGAGGGGCATCCGGAACGGTGGAATTTGCAGAATACTCGCGATTTTGCACATCGCTACAGGGGGTACCTTTGCTTTGGCGGTTTACTTTCCCTGCACCATGGTGAGCGAGATCTTCTTGCGGTCGCGATCGACCTTTTCTACCCACACCTTGACCGTGTCGCCGACGCGCACCACGTCGCTCGGGTGCTTGACAAAGCGATTGGCCAGCTTGGAGATATGCACGAGGCCGTCCTGGTGCACGCCCACGTCGACGAACGCGCCAAAGTCGACGACGTTGCGCACCGTCCCCTTGAGTTCCATGCCGGGTTCCAGGTCGTCGATGGAAAGCGCCGAGCGGCTAAAGACCACCTCGGGCGCGTCGTCGCGCGGGTCGCGGCCGGGCTTCTTGAGCTCGTTGACGATGTCGATGAGCGTGAGGGTGCCGCAGTTCAGATCGCTAGCCAGCGCCGAGATGCTGCCCAGGCGGCGCTCGATGTCGGGCACGCCGCCGCGGCTGAGCTCGCTTGTTTTAACGCCGGCGCGTTCTAGGACGGCCGTGGCCACCTCGTAGCTTTCGGGGTGGACGCTCGTCGCGTCGAGCGGGTTCTTACCGCCGCTAATGCGCAGGAAACCCGCAGCGTTGAGATATGCCTTGGGTCCCAGCTTGGGGACCTTCTTAAGCTGGCGGCGATCGGTAAAGGCGCCGTTTTCCTCGCGGTAGGCCACGATGTTTTTGGCCACGCTCGGCGTGATGCCCGATACGTATCCCAGCAGGCTTGCGCTCGCGGTATTCACGTCGACGCCCACGCGGTTGACGACGTCCTCCACCACGTGGCCCAGAGTGCGCGAGAGCTCGGCCTGGTCAAGGTCGTGCTGGTACTGGCCCACGCCGATAGACTGGGGCGGAATCTTGACGAGCTCTGCCAGCGGGTCTTGCAGGCGACGGCCCAGGCTCATGGCGCCACGCACGGTGACGTCCAGATCGGGATACTCCTGGCTGGCGAGCTCGGAGGCGGAGTACACCGACGCGCCGGCCTCGTTGACGATGGTGTATCGCAGCTCAGGCGCCTGCTCGGCGATGAACTCCGAGACGACTTCCTCGGTCTCGCGGCTGGCGGTGCCATTGCCGATGACGATGGTGTTGACGCCGTCCTTCTTGACGAGGCGGGCGAGCTCGCGCTTGGTGCCGGCGACGTCGTGGCGCGGCTTGGTGGGGTAGACCACGCCGTGGTCGAGCAGCTTGCCGGTCTCGTCCATGACGGCGACCTTGCAGCCGGTGCGGTAGCCCGGATCGAGCGCGAGCACGCGGGCGCCGCGCACGGGGCGTGCCGAGAGCAGGCCCTCGAGATTCTTGGCAAAGACATTGATGGCCTCGGTCTGCGCGCGGACGGTGAGTTTGGCGCGGGCCTCGCGCTCCAGCGAGGGGGCCATGAGGCGCTTGTAACCGTCAGCGATGGCGGCATCGAAGATGGGAGCAAACACGCCCTGGCGTCGGGGCCAACGGCTGCCGAGGCGTGCCGTGGCGGCAGCGCCGTCGACGTTCACGCGCACGCGGAGCTTGCCCTCGCGATCGCCGCGGTCGATAGCCAGCACGCGGTGGTTGGGTATACGGCGCAGCGGCTCGTCAAAGTTGTAGTAGGGCTCGTAGGGGGTCTTCTCGGTGGGGTCGGTGGCCTCGACGACGATGTCGGCGGTGTTTTGCGTAAAGGCGCGCAGATCGGCGACGTTCTCGGGGTCCTCGGCTACCGTCTCGGCCACGATGTCCGCCGCGCCGGCGAGCGCCTTCTCGGGCGTGTCGAAGCCGGCTTCCTCGTTGACGTAGGCCGCGGCGGCGTCGAGCGCGCTGCCCTTGGCCGAGGCCTGCATGATGATCATGTTGGCGAGCGGCTCCAGGCCTGCCTCGCGGGCCTTCTGCGCGCGGGTCATGCGCTTTTTGCGGTAGGGCTTGTAGAGGTCCTCGACACGCTGGAGCTGCGTGGCCTCGCGAATCTGCTGCTCGAGTTCGGGCGTGAGTTTGCCCTGGGCGTCGATGAGCAGGATGACATCCTCTTTGCGCTGCTCAAGATTGCGCAGGTAGGACAGGCGCTCGTCGAGCGCGCGCAGGGCGACGTCGTCCATTCCGCCTGTGGCTTCCTTGCGGTAGCGCGAGATAAAGGGGATGGTGTTGCCCTCGTCGATGAGCTTGACGGCCGCCTCGATGTTGGCGGCCTTAAGGTTGAGCTCGCGGGCGAGCTGGGCGATAAGATCCATGAGACTCCTTGCGGTAAAGGTGCGTTTGCAGCACAGAGCCACCAAGGATACCACCCGTCCCAAAAAGCTGTTTTGGGGCCGCACCATGAAAACGGCCTATCTACTACGTTTGAACCGTAGGGGTCGACCATACCTGGGTTTTCCGAAAATTGGCAAGCCGTTTACCTGCGGTTTTTATTTCGCGAAATTCGGTATGGTTGAGGGTGATCGGTTAAACGTAGTAGATAGGCCCATTCCGTGGCGAACGAACCAAGCTGAGGCGCAAAATAGCCCCCCGCCCCAGAAAAATCGTCGGCAAGGTAGCAAAATGCCCCGCGGGCAGGAGGCTGCTCGCGGGGCAAAGAAGAGGGGCTTGTTGGTGGCGGACCGAAGGGTTCGGCATGGGGTTTTCTGCCGCGGTCGCTCTTAAGGCATTACAGCTCGACGAGCTGGCCGGTTTCGGCGGCCTCCTTGATGGCGTTGAGAAGCGTGAGCGTCTTAACGTTGTCGGCGGGGGTCACGACGGGCTCGACCTCGCGGCGGACAACCTTCACAAAGTGCTTGAGCTGCATCTTGTGCGGCAGTGCCGGGTCCACGGCTGGAATCTCCATCTGCAGCGGCTTGTGCCAGTTGGAGGCGCCGTCGTAGGAGAACTGGTGCAGGCGAGGCAGCGACAGGGCGCCCTTAGTGCCGCCGATAAAGTAGGCGTCGGCGTCGAAGGGGCGGTACTGCGGATCCTCGCGAGCGGTCGCCTCCCAGTTCCAGGGGCTGGCGGTGGCGTCAGAGATGGTCATGCTCGCGAGCGCGCCGTCGGCAAAGCGAACGTTGACCACGGCGGAGTCCTCGGTCTCAAAACCGCGGGCGGCGCTGGACTGCATACCCTGGACGGCAACGGGCTCGCCCAGCAGGTAGCGGAGCAGGTCGACGTCGTGAACCAGGTTGACCAGGATCGGGCCGGCACCCTTCTTGCGGCGCCACTCGACATCGAAATACTCGTCATTCTTATAGATCATGTAGTGGAAGCTCGACACGGTGAGCTTGCCCAGCTCGCCGGACTCGATGATCTCCTTGGCCTTGTTGACGAAGGGGTTGTGGCGACGGTGCTGACCCACGAGCACGGGCACGCCGGCGGTCTCGGCCTCGGCGGCAAAGGCCTGGGCATCCTCCAGGTCGTTGGAGATCGGCTTTTCGACCAGCGGCACGATGTTGCGCTTCACAGCCTCGCGGGCAACGCCCAGGTGTAGGTCGTTGGGGGTGGCGATAATGACGGCCTCGGGCTTGACCTCGTCCATCATCTGGGCGGGATCGGTGTAAAACGGCACGCCGGCGGCCTCTGCCGTGGCGCGGGCGCCCTCAAAGGCGTCGGCGATGGCGACGAGCTCGGCCTCGGGCTCCTCGGTGACAAAGCGGATGTGGTTGCGGCCCATGGCGCCGGCGCCGATAACGGCAATGCGGACGGGGTTGAGCTCAGACATTTCGACTCCTTAATACTGGTGACCGGTGGAATGCGACAAGGGGACTGTCCCTTTGTCGCATCGGTAAAACTAGGCGAACTTCTTCTTGCTGTCGGAGACCATCATGTAGACGGTGAGCACGACGGCGATGGCGGCGATCACAATGGCGCCGTAGAAGGACTGCTGGTAGGCGGCGCTGCCGGCCTCGGCGTGATACAGCACGGCGGTGATGGGCTGGCTGATCCAGGTGGAGGCGGCGTAACCCAAAAACATGATGCCGTAGTTGACGCCGATGTTGCTGGTGCCAAAGGCGCCACCGGTGAGCGGCGGGTAGATGACGAGCAGGGCGCCAAAGCTAAAGCCGAGCAGGGCGAGCGCCACGAAGAACATGCTCTGTGTAAAGCTCATCGACATGATGACGAGGGCGACGATGGTGACGACAAGGCTGATGAGCAGCGACTTGTAGGCGCCGAGCTTGTCGATGATCTGACCAAAGGACAGGCGGCCAACCAGGTTGGCGCAGGTGTTGACGGAGACCACCACACCGCCGAGGGCGACGGCCGCGGCGCTCGTGGGGTCGGCGAAGAGCTGGACGGCGGCGATGGAGGCAACCTTGCCCACGAGCAGGGTGCCCGCGGTGGCGGCAAAGGCGAAGGTGACGATGAGGACCCAGAAGCGCGGGGTCTTGACCATCTCGCCCGGGGTGAGGTCACCGAAGGTGCCGGCATGTGCGCCACCCTTGGGGGCCTCGAAGCCCTCGGGCAGCCAACCGGCCTCGGGGGCCTTCAGGAACAGGGCGGAGGCGGCGATCGTCACAAAGAAGATGACGCCGAGCGCCTTGAGGGCGCCAAAGATGCCCAGGCTCGGGATGAGCAGCGAGGCGAGCACCGGGGACAGCACGGCGGGGCCGGCGGTCGAAGCAGCGAGGGTGATGCCAGAGGCGAGGCCCTTCTTGTCGATGAACCACTTTTGGCCGGTGGTGAGCGCCGGGTTGTAGCCCAGACCGTTGCCGACGGCGGCAACGAGCGAGAACCACAGGTAGAACTGCCACGGCTCGGTGACGGTGCCGGACATGAACCAGCCCACGCCGTAGCATACGGCGGCGGCGATCACGACGTTGCGGGGGCCGATTTTATCGGAGATGCGGCCGGCGAAGATGCCCGTCACGGCCATGATGGTCTGGAAGACGGGGAAGGCCCAGGTAAGGGCGCTGGACCACTCGGGATAGACGGCGAGCAGGTTCTTGCTTACGACGGAATACAGCGCGATGGAGCTGATGAAGAACATGGTGACGCACGCGGCGGAAAGCACGACAGCGCGACCCTTGTTGGAGTTGGTGGAAGCCATTGGACTCTTTCTAATCGATACGGGGGAGGAGCGGACGTGTCCGCGGGGCCTCCCTGTCAGGTTGGTTTACTGGTCAGTTGGCTTTGCGACGCCGGACTCATCGGACCAGAGCTCGACACCCTTGTTCTTAAGGTAGTTGTCGGCATAGGCGCGACGGCCGCCGGGCTTGGCGGTGAGGTCGCCCATCATGTTGGAGAAGCCGCCATCGACCTTGATGGCGTCGCCGGTGGTGAAGTCCGAGCGCGTGGACGCCAGGAACATGACGGCGTTGGCGATATCGCTCACCTCGCCGATGCGACGCGTGGCGATCAGACGGCTGCGGCTCTTCTCGACCTCGGGGTCGGCGTAAAAGCTTGCCGACATGGGGGTCTTGACGAAGCAGGGCTCGACGCAGTTGGAGCGCACGCCGTAGGGGCCCCACTCGGCAGCCAGCATCTTGGACATCATGTTGACGCCCGCCTTGGTGGAGCTGTACACGCCCGAGAACGTCTCGGGGGAGTGACTGGCGACGGTCGAGATGTGCACCAAGCGGCCCTGGCCGGCCTTGATCATCTCGCGACCAAAGCGCTGCGAGGTGATGAAGTAGCCGGTGAGATTGACGTTGAGCACCTGCTCCCAGTCGCTCAGCGGCAGGTCTTCCATGGCGGCGAAGCGCAGGATGCCGGCGGTGTTGACGAGAACGTCGACGCGGCCGAAGTCGGCGATGGTGGCATCGACGGCGGCCTGAACCTCGGCCTCGTCGGTGGCGTTCATCTTGTAACCCTCGGCGTGGATGCCAAACTCGGCGGCGAGGTCGGCGGCTGCGGCCTTGACCTTCTCCTCGTCCAGGTCGAGCAGGACGACATTGGCGCCGTTGCGGGCGAACTCGCGGCAGATCTCGACGCCCATACCGCCGAGTGCGCCGGTCACGGCGCAGACATCGCCCTCGAGCTTAAGCCAGTTGCTCATAGGAACTTCCCTTCTTGTGCCTCCCGGTGGGTCGCTCCCATTAACCGACCCACGTGGTTTTCTCTGGTTATCGTATGCTTTGCATTTGCGCAGGTGAATTGCATATTTGTTAGAATGGCGTTAACCATAGGTTTACACTGTGCGATGCAGTTTTTTCTCAATTGAGCGCGTGACCTGCCAAAACGACCCCCTTCGGCAGTTCATTGCCATGCGTCTGGAAACGGGAGATTGACGTGTACGATCGACGACTCGAGGCCATATCGGCCGCCGCGGAGCTGGGAAGCTTCTCGCGTGCGGCGGCAAAATTGCGCGTGTCGACCCCGGCGCTCGTCAAGCAGGTGTCGTGCTTCGAGGCCGAGTTTGGCATCACGTTGTTCGAGCGCTCGCATTCGGGTGTTAAGGTGACGCCGGCGGGCGCTCTGCTGGTGGACGACGCGCGCTCGATCATGCGGCAGTCCGAGGATGCGCTGCGTCGCGCCCGACGCGCGGCGGGCGATGGCGGTGCCGTGCGTCTGGGCGTGTCGATGATGTGCCCGGGGCGCCAAACGCTGTCGATGTGGACGGACGTACACGAGCTGGAGCCATCGTTGCGCTTCGAGATCGTGCCGGTGAGCGACCTCTACGACGAACGCGAATCCGTCATGCGCAGCCTTGGTCGCGAGGTGGATGTAGTGCAGTCGAGTTTTTCGACCCCGCGCTGGGGTGACGTCTGCCAAAAGCTCCGCATCGTTAACGTGCCGTTTTATATCGACGTGCCGCGCACGAGCCCGCTTGCGCGCAAGACGCGTATCACGGTTGCTGACCTGGAGGGCATGCGCCTGCGCGTGCTCCGTCACGGCAACGACGCTATGGACAGTCTGCGTATCGATCTGTTGGCCGACGGCGGCGTGGACGTGATCGACGTGGACAGCTTTGACTTTGCGCTCTTTAACGAGGCAGAGGAAAAGGGCGACGCGGTGCTCACCTGCGGCGCATGGTCGGGGGTGCACCCGGCCTTTGTGGGCGTGCCGTTCCTGTGCGGGCGAGAGGTGCCGGTCTTTTTGCACTATCCGCTCGAGCCCACCCTCCAAGTACAAAAATTCGTCAACGCCATGGCCCAACTCCTCAAGTAGCCAAAAGAGTCCCGTCCCAAATTAGCTACCCTTTGCTACGGGTTTAGCGGTCCTCGCGTTGCGGCCCGGCTGCCTCGGCTGTCTTTACGCGGTTCTTGTCGATGTACATGTTTTTGTCGGCCTGGGAAAAGAGCTCACGCATCGTAGGCGGTTCATCAAAATCACTGGAAAGCGCGTAGCCCACCGCATAGCTGATAGGCATGTCGGGGTGAGCCCCGGAATACTCGTTCACGTTCGCGCGAATCCGAGCGAGACAGGATTCCACAGCGGCTCGGTCGGCATCCCACAGCACCGCGATAAACTCATCGCCGCCGTCGCGACCCACAAAGCACGTCTCCGACGCCACACTTCCCAGTTGTTGGGCAAAAGAGCGAATGTATTCATCGCCCTTCTCATGGCCGAAGTTGTTATTGACCGTATGCAGATTGTTAAGGTCGAAGACGCACACCGCAACGGGCGCCTCCGCGGAGACAGGCTGCTCCTGCCCCAAGATCTCCTCGCACTTGTTCTTATTGGGCAGTCCCGTGGCTTCGTCGAGATAGACTTTGCTCTGCAGCTCGCGATTAAGCACGGCAGTGCGCACCGCGCGAACAAGTTCAACCGCAAAGGTCGCCACCAAGCCCACGATGTCGATGATCACCAAGCCCTCGAGATAGTTGAGCGCCGACGCCTTCTCCTGAGAGTAGTCCTCTGCGAGTCGCGTAGCATCGTCGCAAATGCCAAAGAACTCCTCGCTCATGGAGATGATGTCGGTGTTCTCATAGCCGACTTCGCGCACGCGGATGATCTCGGTGCAAAGCTCATCAAAATAATTTGCAAGCTCGGTCATTTTTGCCTGATACTCATCGTCGTCGAGACGGACGAGGTTGAGGTCGTCACTTCCGTAACGCAAACCGTTGATGTATGAATCCACGGCTTTGAGCAGGTCATCTTGAGGCTGGCCCGCATCCTCGAGCTTAACGATTCGCTGCGTGGTACCGCGCACCAGACCGGCGTAGTTGACCACACGCGCCGTGCCCTGGATATCGGAGACGAGCAGCATAACATTGATGAAGAAGAAGATGAGAACTGCCGTGAGCACCATCATGAGCAGGCGCACCGCCTGGCCGGCCTTCTTGGCGACAGAAGTATTCACAAGTTCACTCCCCTAAATGACAAAAGAACAGGTAGCACGCAGTGTGCTGAAATTCATGGGTGGTTAACTCTACCATATGGGCCAGCAGCCTCAAACTGCAGCAGACGCTCGTCCAAATTGGCGTGACGCTTGCCTTGTTGTTCTTGACCTGGCCGCGCTATCGGACATGCTTCTGGTCTTGGATCACCATGGGAAAGCTCATCCCGTTTTGTGCGTCTAGAGTGGGATGCGGCTTCCCAAAGGTGCCGTTAGGGGAAATCACATCCCGGTTTACTCCCTTGAAATGGGATGCCGTTTCCCGGAGGGGGTCCAGCGGGAAACGGCATCCCATTTTGGGCCCGAAAAGTGGGATACGGTTTCCGGCCGGCATGAAAAAGCCTCCGCAGCTCGTGTGGCTGCGGAGGCTTTATTCGTTGCGGCGCATTGTGTTTGGGCCGTTGAGATGAGTCGATTTGCCACGAAAGAGGAGGGCATTGACCTTAGGGTCATGCCCGACGAATGAGCGGCAAATCGGCCATCTCGGCGAGCCGGGCCTACTCCAGCTCAAACGCACCCGTGTACAGCTGGTAGTAATACCCGCGCTTGGCGATCAGCTCGTCGTGGTTGCCGCGCTCGATGATGCGGCCGTGGTCCAGACAGATGATCGCGTCGGAGTTGCGCACGGTGGACAAGCGGTGTGCGATGACAAACGTCGTACGGCCTTCCATGAGCTTATCCATGCCTGCCTGCACGATAGCCTCGGTGCGGGTGTCGATGGAACTCGTGGCCTCGTCCAGAATCATCGCCGGCGGATCGGCGACGGCGGCGCGGGCGATCGAAATCAGCTGGCGCTGGCCCTGCGACAGCTGGGCGCCGTTGCCGGTGAGCATGGTGTCGTAGCCGTCGGGCAGACGGGTGATAAAGTCGTCCGCACCGGCGAGCTTTGCCGCTGCGATGCACTCCTCGTCGGTGGCATCCAGATTGCCGTAGCGGATGTTATCCATCACGGTGCCGGTGAACAGGTTTACGTCCTGCAGCACCACGCCCAGCGAGCGGCGCAGATCGGCCTTGCGGATCTTGTTGACGTTGATGCCGTCGTAGCGGATCTTGCCGTCGGCGATGTCATAGAAGCGGTTGATGAGGTTGGTGATGGTCGTCTTGCCGGCTCCGGTGGCGCCGACAAACGCGACCTTCTGGCCCGGCTTGGCAAACACAGACACGCCGTGCAGCACCTCGTGGTCGGGCGTGTAGCCAAAGTCGACGTTGTCCATGACCAGGTCGCCGCGCAGCGGCACGTACTCGATCTCGCCGGTTGCGCGGTGCGGATGTTTCCATGCCCACATGCCGGTGTGGTGGTCGGCCTCCTCGAGCTGCCAGGTATCGGGGTTCACCTGAGCGTTGACGAGCGTCACATAGCCTTCGTCGGCTTCGGGCTCCTCGTCGATGAGCTCAAAGATGCGGTCGGCGCCGGCGAGGCCCATGACCACGGCGTTGATCTGCTGCGAGATCTGACCGATCTGTCCGCAGAACTGCTTGGTCATGTTGAGGAACGGCACCACGACGGCGATGGACAGCGTCATGCCCGAGATGCTCAGGTTGGGCACGCCCAGCGCCAGAAAAATGCCGCCTGCCAGTGCGACCAGTACGTAGAGCAGGTTGCCCAGGTTCATCAGGATGGGCATGAGGATGTTGGCGTACATGTTGGCCTTCTGGGAGACCTCGAAGAGTTTTTCGTTGCGCTCGTCAAAATCGGCCTCGGCGGCAGACTCGTGACAGAATGCCTTGACGACCTTCTGGCCGTTCATGACTTCCTCGATATGACCCTCGACCACGCCGAGCTCGGTCTGCTGCGCAATAAAGAAGCGCGCGGAGTTGGAGCCGAGCAGCTTGGTCATAAAGGTCATAAAGGCGACGCCTGCCACAATGACCAGGCACATCCAAACGCTGTAGTACAGCATGATAAAGAACACCGTGACGATGACGATGGTCGTCATGAGCAGGTTGGGCAGCGACTGGCTGATCATCTGGCGCAGCGTGTCGATGTCGTTGGTGTAGTGGCTCATGATGTCGCCGCGCTGGTGCGTGTCGAAGTAGCGGATCGGCAGGTCCTGCATGCGGTTGAACATCTTCTCGCGCAGCTTCTCCAGCGAGCCCTGCGTGACGATGGCCATGGCGCGGTTCCAGAACAGCGAGGACAGGATGCCGACGCCGTAGATGCAGGCGAGGGTGGTCACGAGCTGCAGAATCTTGGGCTGCGCGGTCGTCCAATCGCCCGACTGCCACGATTCGCTAATAATCTGCAGGGCGCTCTGAAGGAAGGTCGCGCCGATGGAGTTGATGATGGCGCAGAGCACCACGCCGACGACGACGAGGGGCAAAAGCACGGGGTAGAAGCCAAAGAGCGTCTTGATGAGGCGCGACATGGTGCCGCCCTTGCGGTTGAGTGCGCGCTCGGCGGTCGTTGCCTTACTCATGTGCCTCGCCTCCTTCCTGGGTCTGAGCTTGCGTTGCGGATGCCTCGGTGTCGGCCTCGACGGCCCCTTCGCCCTCGGCAGACATCTTGTTCTGCGAGGTAAAGGTCTCGCGGTAGATCTCGCTTGTCTTAAGCAGTTCATCATGGTTGCCGATCTGCGCGATGTGGCCACCCTCCATGACGATGATGCGGTCGGCGTCCTGCACGGAGCTAATGCGCTGGGCGATGATGAGCTTGGTCGTGTTGGGCAGATAGCTTGCCAGTCCTGCGCGAATCTTGGCGTCGGTCTTGGTGTCGACGGCGCTGGTGGAGTCGTCCAGGATCAAGATCTTGGGGCGACGCAGCAGGGCACGCGCAATGCACAGGCGCTGCTTCTGACCGCCGGAAACATTGGAGCCGCCCTGTTCGATCCAGGTGTCATAGCCCTTGGGGAAGCCGTCGACAAACTCGTCGGCGCAGGCCAGGTGCGCGGCCTCGTGAACCTCTTCGTCGGTGGCATTCGGGTCGCCCCAACGCAGGTTCTCGGCGATGGTGCCGCTAAACAGCACGTTTTTCTGCAGCACCATGGCGACCTGGTGGCGCAGAGCGTCCAAGTCGTAGTCGCGCACATCTACGCCGCCCACGCGCACGGTGCCCTCGGTGGCGTCGTACAGGCGGGCGATGAGGTTTACGAGCGTGGACTTGGCCGAGCCGGTGCCGCCGATGATGCCGATGGTCTCGCCGCTCTTAATGTGCAGGTCGATATCGTCGAGCGCCTGGCGCTTCGCATGCGCGGAGTACTTAAAGCTCACGTGGTCAAAGTCGATGGAACCGTCGGCGACCTCGAGCACGGGCTCGGCGGGATCGGCGATCGTGGGCTCGGCGGCCAGCACCTCGGTGATGCGGTGCGCCGATTCGTCGGCCATGGTCACCATGGCAAAGATCATCGACAGCTGCATCAGACTCATAAGGATCTGGAAGCCATAGGTAAAGATCGAGGAGAGCTGGCCCACGTCGAACAGCGTGCCCTGGCTCGTGATGATGAGCTTGGAGCCCAGGTAGATGATGACGACAAACGCGCCGTTGACGCAGATGTTCATCATGGGGTTGTTAAAGGCAAGCAGCTTCTCGGCGCGGGTGAAGTCCATCTGGACGTCGCGCGCGGCGGTCGCGAACTTCTCCTTCTCGAAGTCTTCGCGCACATAGCTCTTAACTACGCGCATGCCGGTGACGTTTTCCTCGACGGACTCGTTAAGGGCGTCGTACTTGTGGAACACGCGCGAGAAGATGGGGCGCACCTTAAAGATGATAAAGAACAGTCCAAAGCCCAGCAGCGGAATGATGACCAGGTAGACCATGGCGACGCTGCCGCCCATGATAAACGCCATGGTAAAGGCGAAGATCAAGACCAGCGGCGCGCGCACGGCGATACGGATGATCATCATAAAGGCCTGCTGTACGTTGTTGATATCGGTGGTCAGGCGCGTGACGAGCGAGGAGCTCGAGAACTCATCGATGTTGGCAAAGCTGAACGTCTGGATCTTGTAGAACAGGTCGTGACGCAGGTTCTTGGCGAACCCGCAGCTTGCATGGCTGCAGGTGACGCCGGCAGCGGCGCCAAAAGCAAGCGACGTCAGCGCGATGAGCACCAAAAAGCCTGCGGTGGGAAGCATCTCGGCTACGGTGGTGCCGTCTTTGATGGCGTCGATCAGGTTGGCGGTGATAAATGGAATCAGCATCTCGCAGAGCACCTCGCCAAGCACGAGCAATGGCGTGGCAACAGCGACTTTCATATAGTCGCGGATGCTGCCCATGAGGGTTTTAATCATCCAGTTCCTCCCAGGTTACACGGATTTTATCGAGCATTTCGGCGAGGTCTTCGCGCTCGTCATGGGTGAGCGCGCTAAAGGCCCGTTCTCTAAAGCGGATGCGGGCCGCCTGGTCGATGCGGGCGTTTTCCCGGCCGGTTTCGGTCAGGCGAATGGTGAGTTGCCGTCGATCCTTGGGGTTACGGCTGCGCTCGATGAGGCCGTTGACCTCGAGCTTGGACAGGATCTCGGAAAGCGACCCCGGCTTGAGGTCAAAGTGCATGCCGAGTTCCTGCTGCGACATCTCGCCGCCGGGCTGCTTGGCCAGCAGGCAGATGATGGGCGCCTTGCCGGACACGCCTCCGCCATGAAAATGCATGTAATGGCCGCAAAAGCCCAGGCCGCTTAGGATGCGCTTGGCGAGTTTGTCTTCGGCGCTGACCGCTTCGGGTATGTCTACCGGTTGCGACGGGTCACCGCCGGGCTCATGCGGAAGGACGAGTGGTTCAACACACATATCTAAGCTTCGCTCCTTTCTTTAGTTAGGTAGTTGAATTGTTTTGTGCCTAACCAATTTAGGAGCACGGTAAATAAATGTCAAGGTACCAAACTTATTATGTTCGAGCGGCACTTAGGGACGTTCCTTATGTGCCGGCATTTGGGGACACTCCTTGTGTCGACTAGTCATTTAAGAACGTCCTCAACGACTAACTTCCTCCTTCCCGTAACCTTTCCGCAACAATTCGTCCTCTGCGGTGCCAGCGCCCGTTCACAACGTCCCCTGCGCTACACTTAGTCGCACTGTGGCGCTGCCGCGCCGCGCCCGAAACAAGGGAGACCCTCATGAAGAATACTCAGCTGCTGCTGATTAACGATATGTGCGGCTACGGCAAGGTCGCGCTTTCCGCCATGCTGCCGGTGCTGTCGCACATGGGTTACCGTATCCACAATCTGCCGACGGCACTTGTGTCCGACACGCTCAACTACCCCAAGTTCTACATCCACGACACCACCGAGTACGTGCGTCAGAGTCTTGCCATCTGGGAGGAGCTCGGCTTTGAGTTCGACGCCATCTCGACCGGCTTTATCGTGACCGAGGAAGAGACGCGCATCATCTCGAACTTTTGCCACCGCCGCGCGCAAAAGGGCACCAAGGTGTTCGTCGACCCCATCATGGGCGACAACGGCAAGCTCTATGCCGGCGTGCCCGAGTCCACGATTGGCCTCATGCGGCACCTGCTGGAGTGCGCAGACTACGCGGTGCCCAACTACACCGAGGCCTGTCTGCTCGCCGATACGCCTATTGCAGAGCAGATCACGCCCGATGAGGCCCGCGCCCTTGTGGACGCCGTGCGCGAGTTGGGTGCCAAGTCGGTGGTCATTACGAGCGCCGTGGTCAATGGCACGAACGCGGTTATCGGTTACGACCATGTAGCGGGGGAGTACTTCACGATTCCCTTTGAGCTCATTCCGGTCTATTTCCCGGGCACGGGCGACACGTTCTCGGCGGTGCTCGTCGGCCGCGTTATGGCAGGTTGGAATCTGCAGCGCGCGACGTCCGATGCCATGCGTGTGGTGGCTGAGCTTATCGAGCGCAATGCCGACCAAGAGGACAAGTCGGCCGGTCTGCCCATCGAGGCCTGCTTGGACGTGATCGACCATGAGTAATGCTGGCGAGGGCGGCATCAAGCCTGCGGGCGAGAACAAGCCGCTCGGCGCGCCGCGTGGCAAGCGTCCGCGTATCCGCGTGAGCTGCGTGGACCAGCTGGGTGCGTGCCGCTGCCACCATGGTCACAAGCCGGGCGACGTCTTTGACTTTGACCGCGATCGCGGCAAGATGTGCGCCATGGCCTGCCATGTGGGCTTTCCCTATATCGATATCCTGCGCTATGGCGGAACGGTGCCCGGCAACGAGCCCGGTACGGCAAAGTTCTGCTGCCCCGAGGTCGATACGTTAAACGTCTGGCTTGCCGAGATCGTCGACGAGTAATCGAGCGAGGATTTTCTCCCGCCAAGATAACGAGGGTGGATTATCTCCCGTTTTGGACGCAATTTCGTATTCAAAGTGGGAGATAATCCACCCTCGATTTGCATATGGGAGAAAATCCTCCCTCGATGTATGCCGATGGCGCGGTTCGCGCGCTCGATAGCCTACAGTTGCTCGAGCATAGCGGTGCAACCGTCGAGCACATCGCGGTAGGTGGCATCGAAATTGCCGGTGTACCAGGGATCGGCCACGTCGCCGGGGCGCTCGGTCCAATCGAGCAAGCGCGAAATCTTGCCGTCGGGGTCGTCGCCAAAGATGCGACGCAGGCTGCGCGCGTTCTCGGCATCCATATAGACAATGCGATCCCAGTCGCCATACTCCGCGCGACGCACCTGACGTGCGCGATGTGCGACGATGGGAATTCCGGCCTCGCGTAGCTTGGCAACGGTACCGTGGTGCGGCGGGTTGCCGATCTCCTCAGTTGAGGTTGCTGCAGAATCGATGACAAACTCCGCCTCGCGCCCAGCGCGGCGCACGAGCTCGGTAAACACCGACTCAGCCATCGTCGAGCGGCAGATGTTCCCATGGCAGATAAACAGTACACGTTGCATATGCGGTTTCCTTTCGATCGCCATCATCGAGCTCGAGTATCGCATCTGCGCTTATGCCCTCGCCCGCTTGCGCTCCCAGCGAGCCAGCTTAATCGTCACCAGCGTAAGCGCCCAGGCCACAAGCGAGAACGCGGCACCAACCGCGCCAACGTAGGCAATGCCAACGCTGCTCACCACGGCGCCGCCCACTGCGGTGCCAAACGAAATGCCGACGTTAAACGCCATGGGTTCTACCGAGCTCGCGAGTACCATCGATTTGGGATGGCGGCTGCGCGCCACGTCCATAAAGTGCGTGATGCATGACACCGAGAACAGGTACATGAGCAGCGCTAGGCTAAAGACAAAGACCAGCGCGAGCGGCATGGTGTCGCCCACGGCAAACAGCCCGAGTAACGCCGCAGCTTGCAGCACAAACGTCACAAGCAGCGCCTTCATGCCAAAGCGCGCGTCGATCCATCCGCCCAAGATGTTCGAGACCAGGCAGAACACGCCGTAGGCCATAAGCGTGGTGCTCGCCTGAACAGTGCCCATGCCCAGCACCTGCTCAAGATAAGGCGTCACGTAGCCGTAGAACACATAGACCGATCCCACGCCAAACAAAAAGATGAGCATGCCGGTGATGATGCTCGGTTCGCGTAGCAGACCCGCCTGCTCGCGGAAGGTAGCGGGTTCGTCGGTCTGTCCGGCGCGCGGCATAAACGCCACGAGCGCTCCGCAGATCAAAACGGCAAAGGTCAGCGTACCGTACATGGCCACGTGCCAGTCGAGCGTGTCGGCCACAAACTTGCCAATCGAGGTCACAAAGACCATCGCCACGGAAAACGCGCCGTACACGACCGAGATGGCAAGCGAAGTTTGCTGCGGGGACAGCAGCTCGGGGATGTACGTCACGCCCACGGCGAGCAGTGCGCCCGAGACGGATCCCAGGACAATGCGCGAGATAAACAGTACCTGGAAGTTGGGCGCCAACGCCATGACCAGATTGCCGAGCACAAAGATAATGCTGTAGCACACGAGCAGCTGGTAACGACGGAAGCGCCCCGTGCTGAGCGCAAGCACCGGCGTCGCGATGGCGTAGACCAGCGCGAACACGCTGATGAGCTGGCCCGCAGCGGCAAGCGATATGCCGAGTTCCGTCGCCAAGTCACTTTCGATGCCGATGACCACGAACTCGGAGCAGCCGAGCGAGAATCCCAGCAGCACGAGCAGCGCCAGGCAGAGCCTGGTGCGCGCGGGGGAGAGCGCGGCGGCGGTTGACTTACTTTTAGGCGTGGTTGCGGCGGTCAAGGTTGTCACTCCAATGTCGCATGAATAAGCGGGATTCAATCCCTGCAACTCTAACAGAATGTGTCAGGTGCCTGCCTCCTTTGTCGCAGGCTGCGCTTGCCTGTATAGTCGCAATACAGGCGAAGATGGTCTCAGGTACATTGCGGGCGACAGGAGATCCCATGGGTATGCACACGACAAAGGTTGTAGTGGGCGAGGGCAAGTTTGCGCTCGAGGCCCAGTTGACGGTGACGCCGCGAGGCATGGCGGTGTACGCCTGCTCGCCGGAGTTTGCGCACCTGGGCGCCACGGCGCAGGCCATTCCTCGCCCCGAGCCCGGCCGTACGGCGACGGTGAGCATCCTGGCCGTTCCGTGCCATCGAGACGAGATCCCGGCGCACGATATTGCGGCGGCGCTGGCCACGCGCTTTGGCGTGCCGGTAGTTGCAAGCACGGGTTTTCATGTGGAGAACGCGACCGCGGACGACTTGCGGCGCATGCTCGATACCACCAAGGAACTCATCGCCGCGCTCGAGGAGGCCGCAGCCCGCATTCTGCGCGCCGGCTGGGATGAGGGCAGCGCAGGCGCCGAGGTCGTGGCGGTCGATGCCGCGACCGGCGAGGCGCTTGGCCCCGTCGACCGCATCGAGGCCCATACCGGCGAGGGAATCCTGCATCAGGCATTTCTGACGCTTCTGGTCGAGGGCCAGGGCGAAGACGCGCGCCTGCTGCTCTGTCGTCGCAGTCCGCTCAAACGCCTGTGGGGCGGGGTGCTGGCCGATAGCTGTGCCGGCCATCCGCTCCCCGGGGAAGACGTCGCGGCCGCCACGGCACGTCGCATCAACGAAGAGCTTGGCATCACGCGCGAGCCCGATCAGCTCAAGCATCTCGGACACGTGGTGTACCGCGAGGACCACGGCGACGGCCGCTGCGAGTGCGAATGGTGCGAGGTCTACCTTGCCCATGTTGAGCCGGGCGAGCTGCATATCAACCAAGAGGAGATCTCGGAAGTGCGCCGCGTGGCCCCGTCCGAGCTTAAAGGCTACCTGCAGGGTCACCCCGAGCAGCTGGCCCCCTGGCTCCGCGAGGCTCTGGAGGTCCCCTCCATCCGCGCAGCCCTCGCTATGCGAAAAAAGACAGTCCCTTTGCCACATCCAAACCGTCACAACATTTGATGAAAATCTCGAAAACGAGGAAAAGCGTCGAATGTTGTGACGCTTTTTGTCCAGAGGATCGCTTCTCATCCAAAAATCCCGCTTGACTGTATTGCCACAACACAGCGCAACGTAAGGGGTGTCCGATAACGGGCGCCCCTTTTTAAGTGGCAACGTGGCCGCGAATCCGGAGCGCCCCCAACAAGAAAGGTGGGGAGATGGAAGCGGAAAAGAAGGCGTTTAAGATCACCAAGCGCGAAATTGGCTTTGTGCTGGGTATCGTTGTCTTTTTGCTGGTGAAGTTTCTTCCTTTGGCGGAGCTGAGCTCGACGGTCGAGCTTACGGTCGGCGGTCAGACCTGTCTGGCGTTGACGCTCGCCACGGTGGTGTTCTGGGCGTGTGGCGTGGCACAGCCGGGCTTTGTGGGCCTGCTCTATTGCGCGCTGCTCGTTCTGTTCAAGGTGTGCGTGGACGACACGGGTGCCGCGAGCATCTCGGCGACGGTCGCCTTCACGTTTAGCTCGTGGACCAAAGCCACCATGTGGCTCGTCATCGGCGCCTACCTCATCGCCAGCGCGGTCAAGGAGTCGGGCCTGGGCGAGCGCATCGCCTATGCTTTTATGCTCAAGTTCGTGCGCGATGCCAAGTCGCTCATCATCTCGATTTTCGCGCTCACCTTTGTGCTGTCGCTGCTGATCCCGCATCCGTTCCCCCGCGCCTTCCTCATCCTCGCCGTCGTCTCGGTCATCGCCGAGTCCGCCGGCTACGGTGACGACGACAAGGGTAAGCTCGGCTTCCTCGTGTTTGCCGCTGCCGCCCCGGGCTCCATGTTCTTCCTGACGGGCGACTCCACGCTCAACCCGCTCGTTGCGCAGTACAGCGCCGAGGCCGGCGGCATGAGCCCATCCTTTATCGACTGGTTCCTGTACATGAGCGTGCCCATGCTGGTCGCGCTGCTGTGCACCCTGTTCTTGGGCCTCTTCCTCTTTAAGCCCAGCAAGGAGCTCGTCTACGATCGCGAGCAGATCGTGGCCAAGCAGGCCGCGCTCGGCAAGCTCTCCGTCAAGGAGATCCGCACCATCGTGTGGCTTGTCATCGCCATCGCGCTGTGGCTCACCGTCTCGGGCGATTACATCGGCTGGGTGACACTTGCCATCGGCGTCTCTCTCGCCATGCCCATCATCGGCGAGGTCCTCACCCCCGCCAGCTGGAACGCTGTCGACATCAAGTCCCTCATGTTCCTGACGGCCGCCATGGCCGTGGGTTCCGTGGGCGGTGCCACCGGCATGAACGCTTGGATCGCCGATGTCGTGCTTCCCAGCTCCGTGCCCGAGAACATCTTCCTGTTCGCCCTGCTTGTCGCCGCGCTTTCCATGATCATCCACATGTTCATGGGCTCGGTTATGGCCGTGCTTGGCGTGTGCGTGCCGGCGTTCATCAGCTTCGCGGCCGGCTCCAGCGTGAGCCCGCTTGCCGTGGCACTCATCGTCTTCACGTCCATCAACATCCACTACATCCTGCCGTTCCATAACCTGCCGATCCTTATCGGCGAGGGCAAGGACGCCGGCGGCTACACCTCCAAAGAGGCTATGCGCATGGGCATTCCCCTCACTGTGGTCGTCTTTATCGTCGTGCTGGTCGAGGCCGCCTGGTTCCACCTCTTTGGCCTGATGTAAGCGGTCGAGCGCTTGGGCTGTAAGCAGTCGAGTGCTCGAACTGCGAGTGCCCGAGCGCCCCATCCATGAGCGACGTGGCCCCACTACGTTCCCCAGCCCGGCGGCACTCCCGCCGCCGGGCACTCTCCCGAAAGGAGCATGCTATGTCCACTACCGATGCTTCCCAGATCCACGACCTGCGCTCCGCGCTCGACTTTTTGCGCGAGATGCCGGGTCAGCTGCTCGAGACCGACACCCAGGTCGATCCCGATGCCGAGGTCTCGGGCGTCTATCGCCACGTCGGTGCCGGCGGCACCGTTATGCGTCCGACCAAAGAGGGTCCGGCGATGGTCTTCAACAACGTCAAGGGTTTTGACGATGCCAAGGTCTGCATCGGCATGCTTGCCAGCCGCAAGCGCGTTGCCGCCCTGCTCGACCTCGACGAGGAGCACCTGGGCCTCGAAATCGGCAAGCGCTTCGAGAACTTGATCGCCCCCGAGCAGATCGCCGAGGGTGCGCACGTCGACTGCCAGGAGGTCGTGTACAAGGCGACCGACGAGGGCTTTGACCTGCGCAAGATCGTTCCCGCTCCTACCAACACGCCCGTCGACGGCGGCCCCTACATCACCATGGGCCTCGCCTACGGCACGAGCTCCGACGGCTCCCAGTCCGACGTGACCATCCACCGCTTCTCCTGCGTCGACAAGGACAAGCTCGCCATGTGGATTACTCCCGGCAGCCGTCACCTGGGCGCGTTCTTTGACGAGTACTGCCAGCGCGGCGAGGACATGCCCATCTCCATCTCCATCGGCCTGGACCCCGCCGTGTACATGTGCTGCGGCTTCGAGGCTCCCACCACGCCGCTCGGCTTCAACGAGCTGCAGATCGCCGGCGCCCTGCGCGGCCACGCCGTCGAGCTTGCCGACTGCGTCACCGTTCCGCAGAAGTGCATCGCCAATGCCGAGTATGTACTCGAGGGCTACCTCATGCACGACGAGACCATCAACGAGGACGTCAACGGCCACGGCTACGCCATGCCCGAGTTCCCCGGCTACACCGGCGGCGCCAAGGTCTGCCCGGTGATCAAGATCACCGCCGTCACCACGCGCGTCAACCCCATCATGGAGAGCTGCATCGGCCCTTCGCACGAGCACGTTTCCATGGCCGGCATCCCCACCGAGGCTTCCATCTACAAGATGGTCGAGACCGCTATCCCGGGCCGCCTGCTCAATGTTCACGCTGCCCCCTGCGGCGGCGGCAAGTTCGTTGCCATCATGCAGTTCAAGAAGTCGAGCAAAAATGACGAGGGCCGCCAGCGCAACGCCGCCATGCTCGCCTTCTCGGCATTCTCCGAACTCAAGCATGTGATCCTGGTTGACGAGGATGTCGACATCTTTGATATGAGCGACGTGATGTGGGCCATGACCACGCGCTTCCAGGCCGACGTGGACCTCATCACCATCCCCGGTTGCCACTGCCACGTGCTCGATCCGTCCAACGACCCCGCGTTCGACCCCACGATCCGCGAGCACGGCATCGCCTGCAAGGCCATCTTCGACTGCACGGTCCCGTTCGACCTCAAGAAGAACTTCATTCGCTCGCAGTTCATGGAGATCGACAAGGACAAGTGGGCTGCAGAGCTCGCTTTCTAGTAAGTAGCCCTACCAATTAGTCAAGGAGTTGTCATGCCTGAGTCTTCTGTTCGTCCCCGTCGCATTGTCGTTGGCGTGTCTGGCGCTAGCGGTGCCGCGCTGGGTCTTGAGTGCCTCAAATGCCTGCGCCAGGCCGGTGCCGAGTCGGCGCTTGTCGTCACGCGCGGGGGAGAGATCACCATCGAGCAGGAGCTCGGCATGACGCTCGACGAGTATGCCACGCATGCCGATGTGGTCTACGACAACAAGAATATCGGCGCCGCCATCGCAAGCGGCACCTATCCGGTCGACGGCATGATCGTGGCCCCGTGCTCCATGAAGACGCTCGCCGGCATCGCGAGCGGCTACAGCGACAATCTGTTGCTGCGTGCGGCCGACGTGCAGATGAAAGAGCAGCGCCGCCTGGTGCTCATGGTGCGCGAGACGCCCTTCAGCGCCATTCATGTCGACAACATGGCGCGCCTTGCGCGCGTACCGGGCGTCATGCTCATGCCGCCCATGCTCACGTTTTACAACGGCCCCGCCACGCTCGATGACGCGGTGCACCACATCGCCGCCAAGGCGCTCGAGGCCGTCGGCGTGTCATGCGCAAACTATAAGCGCTGGTCATAGGCGTCTTTAGGGTAGGATACGAGTAGTGTTTGAGCCCGCTGCCCCTGTGGGCGGCGGGCTTTGTGCGCAAAAAGGATGTGTCGGGAGGACCTATGCAGACGGGCATGTATGCGATTAGCGAGATGGCGAGTTTGTTTAACGTTTCGCGCCAAACGCTCATCTACTACGACAAGATCGGCCTGTTTAAGCCCGCCGTGGTTAACGAAAAAGGCTACCGTTTCTATTCGCCCACGCAGATCCCGCTCATGCGTCTGATCTGCATGCTGCGCGACCTAGGGCTCGAACTCGATGAGATCGACCGCCTAGCCTCGACGTTCGACATTAGCGAGATGACCGACCACCTGCGCTCGCGGGTGCAGGCGCTCGACGAGCAGATTGCCGGGCTCAAAGCCGAGCGTGCGAGCGTGCAGGAGCGTCTGAGCTTTTACGACGAGGCAGTTTACTGGCGCGAGCGCGAGGGCAAGCCGGAGCTCAAGCAGTTCGAGCGCCGCTTCGTGGTCTTTGAGGAGTTTCCAGGCGATATCGAGCGCGGCCGCTCGATGCTTCACCCCACGCTCATGCGGGCCATCCTGCGCATGCGTGCGTTGACGGGCACGCGCCCTATGCGCGGCTGGGGTGCCATGCTGCGTCGTGAGGCGCTGCATTCCGACGACCCTATCGCCGGCGCGGGCTCCTTTGCCGTGCTGCCGCGCGGTGTCGAGGAACTGCTGCCGAGCGATCCCGCCGAGCTGGCAGAGATCGGCATCGAAGTGCTGCCCGAGGGCACATACCTGTGCATGAGCCGCTGGGGTATGCCGTACGAGCCCGAGGGCATCCGCGCCATCGTTGCCTACATGGACGAGCACGCGCTCCAGCCCGTTGGCAACGCTTTCGACTTTTGCTACCTCGATACCACGAGCTACGACGAGTCCCACCAAGAGGACTTTTGCTGCATCCAAATCCCCGTTACCCTCCAGATGTGACAAAGGGACAGTCCCTTTGTCACATTCGCGGCGTGGCTGCCGCCCAAACCGTCACAACATTCGATGAAAATCTCGAAAACGAGGAAAAGCGTCGAATGTTGTGATGGTTTTCCTATCTGTGCCGGCGAGCCGCCGTGCCGTCTGGGGGTATAAGGCTAGCAAGTGTTTATTTGCGAGGCCTAAGGGGCGCCCCGTATGGATATCGATAACTTTGAAGGGTGGTATAGCGAGGGTGAGGCTCCGGACGAGGAGTGGGACGAGCCCACGCCGCGTGACGTGTCGATTGACGAGGACGAGACCGGCAACGACGTCGCCGCCGACTCGGACGCCGCCCTCGACCCCGTCGAGCCTCTGACCTTCGAACAAGCTTGGGCCCAGGCCGAGGCAGACGAGGCCAAGGCTGACGCTACGGCCACGCTCGGCGAGCCGGCCGACATGTCAATCTCGCCGGCAAAGACCCCGCAGCCGCGCCACACCATCGATCCCGGCAGCACGGCATCCTTCAGTATTCTCGACGTGCCCTCGCAGGGTGCTCAGGCGCCCGCGCCCACACGTCGTCCCAATCTGTCTCGCGAGGAAGATGCAGGACGTCGCTCGCCGCTCGGCCCCATCCTTATCGCCTTCATGGCCGGCGTTATCGCATGCTCGGTAATTGGAAACGTCTGGAGCCATGTCGAACAACAGCGAAAAGACGCCGCCAAGGTCGAGATGTCTGTCGAGCAATCGCTCGGTCGTACGCGCTCGGTACATGTGTCGGTCGAGGTCAAGGACGGCGCGACGTGGGACACCGCGCGCGGCGACAGCCAAATGCTCATCCACATCGTGGGGCGCACGCTCAAAGGGCAGACGATTGATGAGTATCAATACGTCAATTCGGCTGGTGACGGCATCGAACTTAAGCCCGGCGACTACGAGCTCACCGTCGATGAACCGCCCGTCGCCACCGACGGCACGCGCTTCCGTGCCTCAAAGCGCATGGTCCCCGTGAGCTTTAACTCACAGGCGCCCGACACGGTCGACACCACACCGCAGGGTGGGTTCGACCTTTACGTGGATGCCCAGTAGGCGCTCGCCACTCATTCCGCTATAGCTACTCAATAATCGCCTGCCGTCCCGTCTCGCCGCCAAGAGTGGGACAATAGCCCTCGACACTATTGTTTACTTTTGGAGGAAGTAGCATGTCTACTGTCACTACCATCAAGCGCGGTGGCCTCACCGCGGCCATCGATTCCATGGGTGCCCAGCTCACGAGCCTTGCCCTCAACGGCAACGAGTATCTGTGGCAGGGTGACCCCGCCTTTTGGGGCAAGCATGCGCCCATCCTGTTCCCCATTGTGGGCTCGCTGCGCAACAACACGGCGACGTCTGCGGCCGGCACCTGCGAGATGCCGCGCCACGGACTCGCACGCATCGTCGAGCACAAGCTGGTCGAGGTTTCGGAGGACGGCTCCTCGGTAACTTACGAGATCACCGACACGCCCGAGTCGCTCAAGGCGTTCCCGTTCCACTTTAAGCTCAACATGACCTATACCTTGACCGGCGACGCCACCCTCACGCAGACCTTTGCCGTCACCAACACCGGCGACGTGGACCTGCCGTTCTCGGTGGGCGGCCACCCCGCGTTTAACGTACCGGCTCCCGGTGCCGAGGACGAGGCATTCGAGGATTACGAGCTGGCATTTACCGAGGCTTGGACCAACGAGGCCCCCATCATCACGCCCGATGGCCTCATGACGTTCGAGGGTAGCTACAAGGCTCCCGATAACTCGGACGTGCTGCCCATCACGCACCGCAGCTTCGATAACGACGCCATCATGTTCACCGATACCCCGGGCTCCACGCTCACGCTGCGCGGCCGCAAGTCGGGCCACGGCGTCAAGATTGACTTTGAGGGCTTTAAGTACATCGGCGTGTGGTCTGCCGCCAACGACGCCCCGTTTGTGGCGCTCGAGCCCTGGACCGGTCATACCACCACGGACACCGAGGACGACGTCTTTGAGCACAAGGTCAACACCATCACCTTGGCTCCCGGCGAGACGGACAAGCGCAGCTTTAGCGTTACCTTGCTCTAGAGGTTCCGCCGCTCGGTCGATGCTGCGCGCCGTCCAGAGCGATAATTTGTCATTCAAAAGGCAAGGCATGACCAGAAGGTTTATGCCTTGCCTTTTTCATGCCTAGTCGTTGGGGACGTTCTTGTTTGACTAGTCGTTTAAGAACGTCCCCAACGACTACCAATCGTTTTCAGTTCGTAAACTTGTATATATGCATTTATATATGCATTTGCTGGAGGTGGCGCTGAGCGGTATCCTGTTAAGTTATCAGCATACGATTCAACAGGGAAGGCAGATTATGCATTCTCCCCAACAGTGCGATGCGCAGCGCCAGCCGGTATGCAGCCGTCGCATCTTTTTGGGTAGCGCTCTCGCTGCGAGCGCTTCCGTCGTCGCCGGCGCGCTCGCCGGCTGCCAGCGTCCGTCCACGCTTAAGGTGGTCCAGCCCACGACGGGCGGCGGTCGCGACGATTTGTCCGATTCCGTGATTGGCAAGGACAAGATCCGCATTGGCATGGAGGCCGCCTACGCCCCGTACAACTGGCAGGTCTCCGAGGCCAGCGAGTACACCATCCCCATCGACAACGTGCAGGGCGCCTATGCCGACGGTTACGACGTGCAGATCGCCAAGATCGTCTGCAAGGCCCTCGGCGGCGAGCCCGTTGCCGTCAAGCAGAGCTTCTCGGGCCTTATCGATTCGCTCAACAACGGCCAGATCGACCTCATCATCGCCGGCATGAGCGCCACGCCCGAGCGCGAGGAGTCCGTCGGCTTCTCCGACCCGTACTTTATCGGCTACTTTGGCCTGTTCGTAAAAGAGGGCTCGCCCTACCAAAACGCGACCAAGCTCAGCGACTTTAGCGGCGCTACGGTGCTCGGCCAAAAGGACACCATGCTCGATACCGTCATCGACGAAATCCCGGGCGTTGTGCACAAAAACCCGGTCGATTCGGTTCCCACGGTATTTTCGAACCTGCTGCAGGGCACGTGCGATGCCGTGACCTACAACACCGAGAACGAGAAGGGCTATATGGCCCAAAACCCGGGCATCGTGCCGATTCAATTTGCCGAGGGCGAGGGCTTTAAGCAGGAGGTCACGGCAAACGTCGGCTGCCGCAAGGGCTCGGACAAGCTGCTTAAGCTCATCGATAAGACGCTCAAGGGTATCAGCCAGGAGGAGCGCGACCAGATGTGGGACGCGTGCCTCGACCGTCAGCCGGCATAGGGAGGCAGCATGAAAACCATCAATCGTCTGGCCTCCTTTATCAAGGCCGACCACCGTTATGTGTACCTGGGCACGAGCGTTATCGCGGCGCTCGGCCTGGCGTTTAGCCAGCGCAACCCCACGCCGCTGAGCTTCTTGGCGCCTACGGGCGTGTTCCAAGATTGTCTTTGGGCGATTCTTTGGGCCTGGCTCGTCGTGTCGGCGGCGGCGCTGGTCACCAAACTCATGCATTGGAGCGATTATCGCGAAAAGTCGCCGTTCGCATCTGAGCGTTTCCGTCGTGGAGCACGCTTAGGCAGCTACGTCGTGGTCGCCATCGCGGCAGTTTTCTTTATCGACCGCTGCGTCATGTCGTTTATCGATCTGGTGCAGGTGAGCATTGTCTCGGATTCCAACCCCAGCGACTTTTTGTCGAGTCTGGTCTACATGACCTACAAGAGCGGCGACTTCTTCATTCGCGGTATCGAGATCACCATCGCGCTTGCCACCTTCGGCACTGTCATCGCATTCTTCCTGGCACTGCTCTTTGTGTTCCTGCGTATTCAGACGTTCGACCGCGTGGACAACGACCTCACGCGCTTCTTTAAGAGTATCGGCTGCGGCTTTGCGACCGTCTACTCCACCATCGTGCGCGGCACGCCCATGATGGTCCAGGGTCTGCTCATCTATTACGCGGGCTTCACCGTTTTGCGCGGCATGGGCTTCGAGACCGCCCAGGCCAACCAGATCTGGAGCACCTTTACCGCTGGCCTCGTCACCATCTCGCTCAACTCTACCGCCTACATGATGGAGGTCCTGCGCGGCGGCATCGAGTCCATCGATCCCGGCCAGGCCGAGGCAGCACGCTCGCTGGGCCTGTCGCAGTGGCAAGCTATGCGCAAAGTCGTGTTCCCCCAGGGCATTAAAAACGCGATTCCGGCGCTCACCAACGAGCTCATCATCAACATCAAGGACTCGTCGGTGCTCTCGGTTATCGGCGTGTTCGACCTCATGTACGCCACCACCACCGTCGCCGGCGTGTACTATCGCCAGATGGAAGTCTACTGCGTGGCGCTCGTGGTCTACCTGATCCTGACGCTCGTGGCGAGCCGCCTGCTCGAGGCCTTTGGCAAAAAGCTCGGCGCCGAGGCTCCGGTCACGCTGCCCAGCTCCAACTAGGCTCAAGACGAGGAGAATCATCATGGCAGATACCGCCACTACCGGCACCGCGGCCGCCGCACAGACCAATGAGCCGCTCATCCGCGTCGAGGGCCTGCGCAAGAGCTTCGGTTCGCTCGAGGTACTCAAGGGCATCGACCTGTCCGTTAACCCCGGCGAGGTCGTCACTATTATTGGCGCCTCAGGCTCGGGCAAGTCGACCTTCCTGCGCTGCCTCAACCTGCTCGAGACCCCGGACGCAGGCCACATCTGGTTCCACGGCCAGGACCTCACGGCCGAGCGCTGCAACATCAACAAGCTGCGCGAGGACATCGGCATGGTGTTCCAGGGCTTTAACCTGTTCAACAACATGGATGTGCTCGACAACTGCACGCTCGCGCCCGTCACGCTCAAAAAGATGAGCAAGGCCGAGGCTGAAAAAATTGCGATGGAGCATCTGGCGAGCGTGGGACTCGAAAAATTCGCCCATGCCGCGGTTGGTCGCCTGTCCGGTGGCCAAAAGCAGCGCGTTGCCATCGCCCGCGCCCTGTGCATGAACCCGCAGATCATGCTGTTTGACGAGCCTACCTCTGCGCTCGATCCCGAGATCGTGGGCGAGGTGCTCGACGTTATGCGCAAGCTCGCCGCCGACGGCATGACCATGGTCGTCGTTACCCACGAGATGGCCTTCGCGCGTACCGTGTCCGACCGCGTGGTCTTTATGGACCAGGGCGTGGTGCTCGAGGACGCCGCGCCGGCTGAGCTCTTTGGCAATCCTAAGCACCAGCGCACCCGCGAGTTCCTCTCGCGTTATCTCAACGACAAATAATGCAAGCGAACGTGGCAAAGGGACCGCCTCTTTGCCACGTTGTTTTTGGAGGAAGGCATGGCCGAGGTTTGGCGCTTCTTTGCGCACGAGGATGATTTTGCCGATATCGACGAGGTCGGCGCGTGCGAGCGCCTGGGCCGCGTGCTGTCGTTTCCGACGATTTCGAGCATGGATGCCCAGACGGTGGACTGGCAGGCGTTTGCCGACCTGCGCGCCTATATGCAGCAGGCCTGGCCGCGCGTGTTTGCGGCGGGCGAGGTCGAGCTCATCGACCATTCGCTGCTCGTGACGCTTGCCGGCATCGACCCCGCCCTCAAGCCGGTCATGCTCATGGGCCACATGGACGTGGTTCCCGTGGTGCCGGGCACCGAGACAGACTGGACGCACAATCCCTTTAGCGGGCACGTGGACGACACCTATATTTGGGGTCGCGGCGCCATCGATATGAAAGACCAGGTCGCAGGCATCCTGGAGGCCGTTGAGTATGCGCTGGCGCACGGCTGGCAACACGAACGAACCCTGCTGCTGGCCTTTGGCCAGGATGAGGAGACCACGCAGTGCGGCGCGGGTGCCATTGGCCGCGTGCTCGAGGAGCGCGGCGTTGAGCTTGAGTACCTGATTGACGAGGGCGACTATCGTATCGTTGAGGCTGCCGAGTACGGCGCAGGCGAGGGTTGGCTTATGCATGCCGATCTTGCCGAGAAGGGCTATGCCGATATCGTGCTCAGGACGAAGAGCGAGGGCGGGCATTCTTCCAACCCTTACGGTGGCACGTCGCTCGAAGTGCTCAGCCGCGCTATTGCCGCGATTTGCGATATCGAGTGGCCGGCGCGTGTGACCGATCTGCTTGCCGCGCAGCTCGTCGAGCTGGGGCTTTATACCGCAGACGAGATTGCTGCCAGCAAGGATGCCATCGTGCGCGACTGCCTTGCCAGCAAAAAGCTCTATCCGCTGGTGACGACCACCTGCGCGCCCACGCAGGTCGAGGGCGGCAGTACCGGTGCCAACGTAATGCCGCAAGATATGTGGGTCAATATCAACTTCCGCATGCTCGAGGGTACGAGCGTGGCCGATGTCGTGGCCTGCTGCCGCGAGGCCGTTGCCACCGCTGGGCTCGCCGGCCGAGTCGAGGTCGAGCTGGGCCCCGGCAGCTCCGAGCCCTCGCCGTCCCCGCGCATCGGTGGTCCCGGCCTCGAGGCGGTTCGCTCCATCGCCGCCCGCTATTTCCGTGATCCAAAGGGGACGGAGGAAAACGGATCATTCGAGCCAGTGGCAATTGTGCCCTCGACCGTGATCGGTGCGACCGACGCTGCCAACTACCAGCGCATTTGCTCCGAGTGCATTCGCTTCTCGGCCTTTGTGGTAGACGATGACGAATACGACCGCGGCGTCCACGGCACCAACGAGCGCATCACCCGCCGCGCCTACCTCCAGGGTGTCCGCTTCCTCATCGCCCTGCTCCATACGCTCTAGAATCCGACAAAGGGACTGTCCCCTTGTCGGATTCCGTGCGGGTTATATGCAGGTTTGCCTGCGCACGCTATCATATATGGGTTAGACGCAACTATGTACCCCATACGCGAAGGGATGCGCATGTATCTGAAGATCGACATGTTCTAGCCGGGCTTACCCCCGCAGTGGCGCCGCGCGCCCCATCAACTCTGCCGGTTTTCACCTTCACGCATATAAAGGAGTCCCGCCATGCGCGACAAGCTCGAAAAGATCATCAAGGCCTACGAGGAGCTCGAGAAGAAGCTTTCCGACCCGGCCGTCGCCTCCGATATTAAGGAGTTCACGCGTCTCAACAAGGAGTACGCGCACCAGTCCGACCTCATCGCCGCCTCGCGCGAGTACATCGGCGCCCTCGACGACATCGAGGCTGCCAAGGAAATGCTGCACGATACCACCGATGCCGATGAGAAGGAGATGCTCCAGATGGACATCTCCGAAAACGAGGCCAAGCTCCCCCAGCTCGAGGAAGACATCAAGTACATGCTCATCCCGAGCGACCCCAACGACGACAAGAACACCATCGTCGAGATCCGCTCCGCCGCCGGTGGCGACGAGGCGGCCATCTTCGCCGGCGACCTGTACAAGATGTATCAGCGCTTTTGCGAGTCGCGCGGCTGGAAGACCACCGTGCTCGACTCCAGCCCCAGCGAGGCCGGCGGCTTTAAGTCCATTGAGTTCAAGGTCGAGGGCGACCGCGTCTACTCCGTTATGAAGTACGAGTCCGGCGTGCACCGTGTCCAGCGCGTCCCCAAGACCGAGTCCCAGGGCCGCATCCAGACTTCAACGGCTACCGTCGCCGTGCTTCCCGAGGCCGAGGAAATCGACGTCCAGATCAACCAGTCTGACCTGCGCATCGACACCTACTGCGCCTCCGGCCCTGGCGGTCAGTGCGTTAACACCACCTACTCCGCCGTGCGCATCACCCACCTGCCCACCAACACCGTGGTGCAGTCGCAGGAGCAGCGTTCCCAGATCCAGAACCGCGAGGTCTGCATGCAGATGCTGCGCGCCCGTCTGTACGAGATGGAGCTCGAGAAGCAGCAGGCCGAGCTCGGTGCCGAGCGCCAGAGCCAGATCGGCCATGGCAACCGTTCCGAGAAGATCCGTACCTACAACCAGCCCCAGGACCGCGTGACCGATCACCGCATCGGTTTCAACTCCACCTACAACGGCGTCCTTCTGGGCGATCAGCTCGGCACCGTGATCGAGGCACTCGCCGCCGCCGAGCGAGCCGAGAAGCTGGCGCAGGCTGTGTAGGTTCCGCCGTTCTACCGAACGGCGGACCAGCCGACGCTGCGCGGGCCGCATTTGGACAATCTGACGTTCAACTTCAAGGGCGCGACCAGAAGGTCAGCGCCCTTTCGTTTCACGTCACCTTGTCTCAAATGCGGCCCGCTCGTTGTCCGTCCTCTACCTGCGGCGCTGCCTTGCTCCGGATGCGGTATGCTCAACCTGCGGGGTTTCCATGACAGTCATTGGGGACGTTCTTAAATGACTAGGTTGGGCACATTGCTTTGTGAGTTTATTCAATCTTCTTTAATAACAATTAAGTTGTTTACCTGCTTAAAGTTATTTATCATTTTTAAAAATAATGCTCAAAAAATCGTCCAAGAAGTCGCGTGTCATTTTTTGATGCGTCGCGCGTCAAGTGATTTGGCAAGTTCTTGGTTAGATATTGGTCAGTTTTGGGGCAACCTTGCCAAAAGCTTGACGGATGCAGATTTAGACGTCGACGAATGAACACTTCGATTGCGATTCAAGCAAAATTCTGGGCTGATTCTCGATAATCGCTTCCAATCGTCCCTTGCCGCGTGCCGCCCTCGCGTACAATCTGCTCCGACATTCGCGCGCCGTCCGGCGCTTAAGAGGGGAGGGCCCCATGGCAAACGAGATTTGGACCATCAAGCGTTGTCTCGAGTGGACCAAGGAGTACCTGGCCGAGCGCGGCGAGGAGCACCCCCGTCTTTCTGCCGAGTGGCTGCTCTGCGCTGCCACGGGTTTGGCACGCATCGACTTATATATGCGCATGGACGAGACGCTTAACGCGGCTCAGCTCGAGACCATGCACGCGGCCGTTGTTCGTCGCGCTAAAGGTGAACCGCTGCAGTACATCACCGGCAGCACGCAGTTTCGCATGATCGACGTCACGTGCGCCCCCGGCGTGCTCATTCCGCGTCCCGAGACCGAGATGCTCGTCGAGGAAGTCCTCAATTATCTGGATGCCGAGGTGCTGAGCCCCGAGGCTGCTGCCCGTCAGCGTGTTGAGCTGCCTTGGAACGATGAGGTCGAGGAGGCACGCAAGGCTGAGGCCGCGCTGGCAGACGAACGCGCGACCGCCGAGCGCCGTGCCGCCAACCTGACGGCCGCCGATGAGGCTGCGCTGGGTAGCGACGTGCTCGGCAGCCGTGCCTATGCCGAGGAGCTGGCCGACCGCGAGGCCGAGGAAGCCGCCGCGCAGGCAGCAGAAGCCGAAGTCGCGGAAGCCGCCGAGTCCGAGCTCGACGAATACGGCATCGCCATCGAGGGTGCCGACCAGGAGACGGCTTCAGCTCAGGATGCCGCTTCGCCTGCCCCAGCCGAGCCCCGCATCGCCCGCGTTCTCGAGGTCGGCTGCGGCACGGGCTGCATCTCGCTCTCCCTTGCCTGGGAGCGCCGCGGCCACGTTACCTGCACCGCCACCGATATCGAGCCGCGCGCTATCGATCTGGCCACCAAAAACCGCGACGCGCTCGGTCTCACATCCGATGAGGTCGCCTTTAGCCTCACCAACCTGGTGAGTTCCATTCCCCGCGAAGAGTGGGGCACCTTTGATGTGCTTGTCTCCAATCCGCCCTACATTCCGACCGACGTCATGCGCTCACTGCCGCACGAGGTCAAGGACTTCGAGCCCGACCTGGCGCTTGAGGGCGGCGCCGACGGCCTCGATATCTTCCGCCGCCTGCTCAATGCGGCGCCTTACATGCTGCGCGCCGGCGGCCTGTTTGCCTGCGAGCTCTACGAGGGTGCCCTCGATGCCGCGGCCGAGCTCTGTCGCCAGGCAGGCCTTTCGGACGTGCGTATCGTCCACGACCTCACCGATCGCCCCCGCATCGTCCGAGCCATCGTCACCGAGCCCAGGCAGCGCCAGTAATATTTATTAACTGGTTAACAAAAATTATAAAGTAGTTTATAATTAGGACGGCTGAAAGAGGTCGGCCCATGCAACCTCCTACCTTTCGGGAAATCATTGCCCTACTCAAGCACGATGGATTCGTGAAGGTCGCGCAAGTCGGTGGTCATGCTAAGTATGTTTCTGGCGATCGTGTTGTCCCCGTGAACGGCTCTGGTGGTGATCGACCAAAGAAGGGCACGTGGGCAAGTATTCGTCGCCAAGCTGGATGGTAGTTGGAGGCAAAATGAGGCAGCGATTTACCTATGACTGCGTTCTCATAAAAGAAGACGACGGTTACTGCGCCAGCTTCCCGCAGATTCCCGGCGCCTTTGCCGATGGCGATACGCGCGAAGAAGCGATTGCCCATGCCACCGAGGCGCTGATGGCGTTTTTGGCCGACGACCTCAACAACGGTTTGACTCCGGCAGGGTACGAACGCTCGGCCGAGGTCGTGGCCCTTTCAGTCGAAATCGACCACGAGGACGCTCGGGAAGCGGCGTGCCGAACATTTAAAGATGCAGCGCTGGACCTCAAAGTCTCCGCTCCGCGGATTACCGCGCTGGTCAAAGCCGGAAAACTCGATGTTGAACTCGTCGACGGCCGTCGGATGATAACGATAGACAGCATCGAGCGCTACGCCGCCCAAAGACGCCATGCCGGCAGGCCAAAGAAGTTCGTCGCAGTCCAATAACCCCCTCACTTTCACCGACTACTAGAGCCGCTCACCAAACCAACATGCGCTCTGGGCAAATAGGCTGAATGTTTCGTGCGAGAATGCCCCTCAGTAAACAAACTTTCACCAGAGCGTAAGGGGCTGGCATACACATGCAGACGGTCTATCGGGTATACGAGGGAACGCGCGAGCCGCATCGGCTCGCCGTCGAGCGCACGGCCGAGGTGCTCGGCCGCGGCGGCCTGGCCTTGATCCCGACCGAGACCGTCTACGGTGTCGCCGTGGCAGTCAACGCCTTCTCGGACGCCGTACCCCAAGATACAAGCGAATTCCCATCGTGGCCGCGCGATCCGCAGGCTGTCGTCAATGGCGCCGCGGTCCCTGCGCTCGGTACCGGCTACCGCCGCATCTTTACCCTCAAGCAGCGCAAGCTCACCCAAACGGTCGCCTGGCTGGTTGATAATGCCGAAGCACTCGACCGCTATGGCGTGGATATCCCCGAAGAGGCTCGCGTACTCGCGCGACGATGCTGGCCGGGAGCCCTGACTATCGTGGTCAAGGCGGCCCCCTGCGTGCCGACCTTTATGCGCGCCGCCGACGACACGGTGGCACTTCGCGCTTCGGCCTCGCCCGTGGTGCAAGCGCTCATCCGCGCCTGCGGCAGCCCTCTTGCCTGCACCAGCGCCAACACGCATGGCGCGCCCGCGCCGGCAAGTTTTGTCACGGTGGAGGAGCGCATCCTGGAGGGGGTCGATGTTGCCGTCGACGCCGGCGAGACCCCGTGTCGCGACGCCTCGACCATCGTGTCGTTCCAGCACGGCGAGCTCCAGATCCTGCGCCAAGGCGCACTTCCCGCATCAGAGATCGAACGGGTCCTGTCCGACCCGATGCAATAGAAAGGTGTAAGCGATGTCGTTGAATCTGGGCAGCCTGGGCATGGAAGATACCTCGTTTAACTTTGGCGGTTCCTACATCATGGCGCTCGACTGCGGCACCACCTCGGTACTTGCGACGATCGTCGACGAGTACGGCTGCATCGTCGCGCAGGCACGTCGTAGCGTCAAAACCAGCTTCCCGCGTCCCGGTTGGATAGAGCAAGACCCCATGGAGGTGCTTGCCAGCCAGATCGGCGTGATGATGGAGGTCCAGTTTAAGAGCGGCATCCATTCTGACCGCATCGCCGCCATCGGTATCTCCAACCAGCGCGAGACCACGGTGGTGTGGGACCGCATAAGCGGCCAACCCATCTATAACGCCATCGTGTGGCAATGCCGTCGCACCGCACCTCTGATCGACGAGCTGGTCGAGCGGGGCGCAGAAGAGCTGGTGCGCTCCCGTACGGGACTCACGCTCGATCCGTATTTCTCGGCTTCCAAGGTGCAGTGGATCCTCGACAACGTCGACGGTGCGCGTGAGAGCGCGGCGGCGGGCGACCTCATGTTCGGCACCATCGATACCTGGCTCATCTACAACCTCACCGGCAGTCAGGTCTTTGCCACCGACTACACCAATGCCAGCCGCACGGCGCTCTTTAATATCCATACGCTCGATTGGGACGACGACCTGCTGGCGCTCTTTGACGTTCCACGTTCCATGATGCCCGAGGTTCGTTGGAGCTCGGGCGACTACGGCCGCGTCGCGAGCGACATCATGACCAACATGCCGCCCATCATGGGCGTGGCGGGCGATCAGCAGGCGTCGCTGTTCGGCCACTGCTGTTTCCATCCCGGCCAGACCAAAAACACCTATGGCACGGGTTGCTTTATGCTCATGAACACCGGCGACGAGGTCGTCGAATCCAAGAACGGTCTGGTCTCCACGATCGGTATCGCCGCGGACGGCAAGATCAGCTATGCGCTCGAGGGTTCTATCTTTGCCGCTGGCTCAACCATGAACTGGCTGCGCAACAACATGGGCATCATCTCGAGTGTGAGCGAGTCCGCGCAACTCGCCGCTTCGATCAACGACAACGAGGGCTGCTACTTCGTCCCCGCCTTCGCTGGCCTGGGCGCTCCCTGGTGGGACCCGCGTGCCCGCGGTATCGTGTGCGGCCTGACCGGTGCCTCGAGTCGCGCGACCATTGTGCGTGCGGCCTGCGAGTCCATGGCCTACCAGAGTTATGACGTGCTGCGCGCCATGGAGCAGGACGTGGGACTTTCGATTGAGCGCCTGTCCGTCGATGGCGGCGCCTCACGCAACGAGTTCATCATGCAATTCCAGGCCGACCTGCTGGATATCCCCGTGCTGCAATGCGAGACGGTGGAGACCACGGCAATCGGTGCCGCGTACTTGGCGGGTCTTGCCGTCGGCTATTGGGAAGACCTGGAAGAACTGGAGCAAAATGCCCAGATCGTTAGGACCTTCCTTCCCCACATGTCCGCCGAGCGCCGCGAGCAAAACCTTGCGGGCTGGCGTGATGCAGTCAGGCGCTCGCTCAGCATCGCACAGTAGGGCTGTGATGGGCTGCTCGATATAACAAACCGCTAAACTAATGCATGGCGTGCGGCGGCAACATTGCTTCGCGCCTTGTCAGCAAGGTCGTTTTGCGGCCGCAACGAAAGGGGCAATCAACCCATGACCGTCACCTACGACGCGTCCCGTGTGACGCTTGTCGACCACCCGCTCGTCCAGCACAAGCTGTCGATCCTGCGCGACAAAAACACCGGCACCAACCAGTTCCGCCAGCTTGTGCGCGAGCTCGCACTTTTTGACGGCTACGAGGCCATGCGCGACCTGCCCATGGAAGACGTCGAGGTCGAGACCCCCATCACTACCGCCACGTTCAAACAGCTTGCCGGCAAGAAACTCGCCATCGTGCCCATCCTGCGTGCGGGCCTTGGCATGGTCGACGGCATCCTCGACCTGGTGCCCTCCGCTCGCGTGGGCCACATCGGCATGGAGCGCGACGAGGTCACCCACGAGCCGCACGAGTATTACTGCAAGATGCCCAAGGATATCGACCAGCGCATCTGCCTGGTCGTCGACCCCATGCTTGCCACGGGCGGTTCGGCCGAGATGGCCATCAGCTACCTGCGCGAGCGCGGTGTCAAGGACATCCGCATGCTGTGCATCGTCGCGGCCCCCGAGGGCCTCAAGTCGCTGACTGAGAAGGATCCTGATGTGCATATCTATACCTGCGCCATCGACGACCATCTCAACGAGGCTGCCTACATCGTTCCCGGCCTCGGCGACGCCGGCGACCGCATCTACGGCACGCTGTAATCTCTGAGCCATACCGGCTAACGTCGAAAATACGAAGAAATGGTGCGCGCGGGCGAGCAAAAGACGTCCACGCGCACTCCTGTTAACGGACGTTTTGCGCTGAGGGGTTCGAGAAAAACGTATTACCGTACCTGCGGCATAAAGAAGGTCTTAAGAAAACGAACAGGTGCGTATTAACCGATGCTTTTTCGGTTGTACTTTAGCGATTGGCTCGTACAATAGTCACCAATGTTTGGCGGGAACTGTCCTGTGAGGCGATAAAAAAGGAAAGTGAGGACGCCAGTGTTTCAGATAGCCGATCTGCTCGCTATCGTTGCAGGTGCCATCGCGGGCGCGATTGCCTTCCTTCCCTTTGTCTTTACGCTCAAGCCGGTTCTTGACGATAAGCAGAATGCGGACATGCTCAAGGGTATGGTGAGTCTCGCGGTCTCGGCAATCGCGTTGCTTGTCTTTACCTTGGTTGTGTTTGTGTTGTTCGGAGAGGCATTTCGCATGTTCCTCCTGGGCGAGGCGATCGGCTTCGTGGCCTTTATGGCCGCCTGCGCGGTTCGCGTCGCCAAGGCGCTGCGAGATCCTCATGAGGTCGAAAGGTAAGTCGTGGAAATTTTTGAAAAGCTGCCTGATGAGATTAATCATCTGGTCAGCGAGTTCAGCTCCACCCCTGTCGTGGGCGATCTGAGCTGCGGCATCACGCAGTACTCGTTTTGGCTGATCGTCTCCACGATCGTGCTCCTGATCGTCCTGGCCGTGTTCAAGAAGAAGCAGACCCTGGTTCCCAAGGGCTTCTTCGTCAACGGTTTCGAGTACATCATCGAGTACGTCGAGAGCGATATCGGCAAGGGTGTCGTGGGTGAGAACTGGAAGAAGCACTTCCCGTTCCTGTGCTCGCTTTTCCTGTTCATCCTGATCAATAACATGATCGGCCTGATCCCGGGAATGAAGCCCGGCACCGGCGCAATCGGCTCCACCGCCGCACTCGCCATTTTCGCCTTCGTGTACTTCATCTACTACGGATGCAAGGCTCACGGCGTGATCGGCTACATCAAGAGCCTCGCCCCGCAGGGCGTGAGCTTCCCGATGAACGTGCTCGTGTGGGTCGTCGAGCTTTTCTCGACCTTCCTGCGCCTCATCACGCTTGCCGTCCGTCTGTTCTGCAACATGTTCGCAGGACACGTGGTCATGGGCTCGTTCGCCATCATGGCGAGCATGTTCATGCAGCCGCTGCTTCAGCAGGTTTCCGCGGCCCACGCCGTCGGCGCCCTGCCTTCGCTGGCCTGGCTTGCCATCCTCATCCTGATCTATGCGATCGAGCTTGTGGTCGGCGCCATCCAGGCTTACGTCTTCACGGTCCTTACCGCCGTGTATGTCTCCGAGGCAGAGGAGGTCGCGGAGGAGGAGTAGTCTTCCGTTCGTGCCTTAAAGGTAAGGCAATTCGTTAAACCGCCGGTGCCCGTACCCATGGAGCCCGGCAGTTATAAAAAGGTTATCCTGCGTGAAATAAGACACGCACGACAAAGGAGGAATCGTGGGAGTTATCGGTTACGGTCTCGGTGTTATCGGCGCTGGTCTTGCTATCGGCCTGTCTGCTCTGGGTGCTACGGGTGCTATGGCCCGTCAGCCTGAGGTCCAGGGCCGCGTGTTCACCGTCTTCATCATGGGCTCCGCTTTCGGCGAGGCTCTGGCTCTGATCGGCTTCGTTGTCGCGCTGATCGTTAAATAGCACGGAGCGTCAAGTATGAATCTTTCATCCCAGAAGAGCGCGATCGCACTCTCCGCGTCCGCGGCCGCGCTGCTCATGCCGGTTTCCGCGTTCGCCGAGGACGGCGCCGCCGGTGCGGACATCCTCATCCCTAAGATGGCGGAGTTCATCCCGGCGCTTATCGCCTTCCTGATCATCTGGATCGTGCTGGCCAAGGTCGCCCTGCCGGGCATCATGAAAACCATGGAGGAGCGCGGCAAGAAGATCGAGGAGAGCCTCGAGGAGGCCGAGAAGACCAAGCAGGAGGCTATCGCCAAGCGCGCTGAGTCCGACTCGATCGTCACCGACGCCCGTCGTCAGGCTGCCGACATCGTTCTCGAGGCCCGTAAGGACGCCGAGTCCGAGCGTGCCCGTATCATCGAGGCTGCTCACAAGGAGGCCGAGGAGATCATCGCCAAGGCCCATACGACCGTCGAGGACGAGCGCAAGTCCATCTACGCCGGTGCCGCGAGCTCCATCGCCGACCTGTCCGTTGCCGTCGCCACCAAGATCGTGGGCGAGGCACTCGAGGACGATGCCGAGCAGAAGAAGCTCATCGAGCGCTACATCCAGGAAGCAGGTAGCCTGAATGCCGACTAGCCGCTATCAGGACAAGGTGCTCGAGACCTACGCGCGTTCCCTTTTGGAAGCCGCCAAGGCCGAGAACCATGTGTTCGAGGACCTCGAGATGGTCGAGCGCTTGGCTTCTGCCAGCCCCGAGATCATCGCCGTGCTCGACACCATGTCCAAGCGCGACCAGCTCGACCTTCTTCCCAAGGTGGCAGCTGCCTTTAAGTATGTTGCCGAGGAAGACGAGGATGTAGTGGGCGTGACCGTCACCACGGCGATCCCGCTCGACGACGAGCTGCGTCAAACCATCACTAAGAAATGCGAGCAGGACTTCGGCCGCAAGGTATTCCTTATCGAGCAGGTCGACCCGTCTATCGTGGGCGGCCTGGTGCTCGAGGCCCGCGGCGAGCGTCGTGACATTTCCGTCAAGACGCAGCTGCGCATCGCGCAGGAGACCCTCGCAAACTCTGCTAATTCGTACGGAGGTGAAGCCTAATGTCCGAAACCCTCAATGCCCAGGATATCGCCAAGAAACTGCAGGAGCAGCTCACGAGCCTCTCCGCGACGGTCGATACGCATGAGGTTTCAACGGTCGACGAGGTAGGCGACGGCATCGCGCGCGTCTCCGGCCTCAAGAGCGCCATGGCAGGCGAGCTTCTGGAGTTCAAGAGCTCCGATACCGGTGAGACCGTCTTCGGCCTTGCCCAGAACCTTGACCGTGACGAGGTCGGCGCCGTTCTGTTTGGTGCCGTCGACTCCATCAAGGAAGGCGACGAGTGCCGCACCACTGGCCGCATTATGGATATCCCCGTGAGCCGTGCCATGCTCGGCCGCGTCGTCAATCCGCTCGGCCAGCCCATCGACGGCCTGGGCGACATCGTCGCCACGCACCGTCGCCCCATCGAGTTCAAGGCTCCCGGCGTCATCGATCGTACCCCGGTGTGCGAGCCGGTTCAGACCGGTCTGCTCGCTATCGACTCCATGGTGCCTATTGGCCGCGGTCAGCGTGAGCTCATCATCGGCGACCGTAAGACCGGTAAGACCGCCATCGCCATCGACGCTATCCTCAACCAGCGCGGCAAGGGCATGGTCTGCATCTATGTCGCCATCGGCCAGAAGGCCTCCACGGTTGCCAACATCCGTGAGACCCTCGCTCAGCACGGTGCGCTCGACTACACCATCATCGTTTCGGCCACTGCTGCCGATTCCGCCCCTATGCAGTACATCGCGCCTATGGCCGGTGCCGCTATTGGCGAGTTCTTCATGTACAACGGCGAGGACGGCAAGCCCGCCAGCGAGACCAACCCCGGCGGCCACGTGCTCGTCATCTACGACGACCTGTCCAAGCAGGCTGTGGCCTACCGTCAGATGTCGCTGACGCTGCATCGTCCGCCCGGACGCGAGGCCTATCCTGGCGACATCTTCTACCTGCACTCTCGTCTGCTCGAGCGTGCCGTCAAGATGTCCAAGAAGAACGGTTACGGCTCCATGACGGCACTGCCGATCATCGAGACCCAGGACGGCGACGTCTCGGCCTACATTCCGACCAACGTCATTTCCATTACCGATGGTCAGATCTACCTGCAGTCCGAACTCTTCTTCCAGGGTCAGCGCCCGGCAGTCGACGTGGGTATCTCCGTGTCCCGCGTCGGTGGCGATGCGCAGACCAAGGCCATGAAGCAGGTCGCCGGCAACCTCCGTCTGGACCTCGCTTCCTATCAGGAGCTCGCTGGCTTTACGCAGTTCGGCTCCGACCTCGACGAGGCTACTCAGAAGCAGCTGACCCACGGTGCTCGCATGACCGAGCTCCTGAAGCAGCCGCGTTACAAGCCGTTTGAGGTTGGCGAGCAGATCGTTACGCTGTTCGCTGGCAACGAGGGCTTCCTGGATGACCTGGAGATCGCCGACGTGCTGCCCTTCCGTGCCGAGCTCATCGAGTACATGGACAATGGCTTTGGTTCGCTGCTCGACAAGGTTCGCGCCAAGAAGATCGATGATGACACCAAGGCTGAGCTCTTGCGCGTCATCGGCGACTTCAAGCAGCAGTTCATGGCCAAGCACCATTCGGATGTTTCTGGATCAGAGGAGAACTAAGCCCCATGGCCAACCTTCGCGACATTAAGAAGCGAATCTCCTCGGTTACCACGACCAAGCAGATCACGCGCACGATGGAGATGGTCTCTACGGCCAAGATTCGTCGTGCCCTCGATCGCTCCAAGCAGGCCGAGCCCTATAAGGAGGCGCTGACCGACGTCATGTTGACGGTCGCCGGCGACGCCTCCTGTTCGGGCACCGATCCCATGCTGCAGAGGCATGAGAGCGTCAAGCATGGCCTGATTGTCGTTATTGCCTCGGACCGCGGCCTTGCCGGCGGTTTCAATACGACGGTGGAGCGCACGGCCGAAAAGCTCGCCGCTTCTTGGGCGAACGACGGCATCGAATACGAGATCATCGCGTGCGGGCGTAAGCCGGCCACGTATTTCCGTGACCGCGCAAACGTTGTCATGCACTTTGAGGGCAACTCCTCTGAGCCCGATTTCAATCAGGCCCGCATGATCTCCTCTCATATCTGCGATGCGTATCGTGCCGGTGAGCTTGACCGTGTCGAGCTTGTCTACCACCACGCCAAGAACCGCGTGGATCAGGAGCTTCGCGTCGAGCATCTGTTGCCGCTCGACCCCGAGATGATCGCTATGGCCCACGGTCCGCGTAAGAACGAGACCGACGCCCCTAAGCGCATCTCGTCCACGTTCGAGTTCGTGCCCTCTCCCGAGCATGTTCTCGGCAAGCTTGTGCCGTCTTATATCCTGACGGTCATCTACCAGGCCCTGATCGATTCGGCGGCTGCCGAGCAGGGTGCACGCCGCAAGGCCATGCACTCCGCGACGGAAAACGCCACCGCGATCATCTCGACCCTTACCCGCACGTATAGTCGCGTGCGCCAGGCTTCGATCACGACCGAGATTAACGAGATCGTCGGCGGAGCCTCAGCATTGGAGGAACAGTAATGGCTAATAACACCGTAAAGCTTGCGGTCGAGGAAGCCACCAAGAAGACGACTGCCGGTGATGGTCGCATCGTGCGAATCATCGGCCCTGTCGTCGACGTCAAGTTTGACGGCGCGGTGCCCCCGATCTACAACGCGCTCACGGTCGAGGCCGAGACCCCGATCGGTCATCTGAGCACGATCCTCGAGGTCGAGAGCCAGCTTCCGGGCGGCGTCGTCCGCACGGTCGCCATGTCCTCGACCGACGGCCTGCAGCGCGGCCTCATCGCCACCGATACCGGTGAGCCCATGAAGATGCCCGTTGGTCCCAAGACGCTCGGCCGCATTTGGAACGTCATGGGCAAGCCCGTCGACGGCAAGCCCATGCCCGAGGTGGAGGAGTTCTACCCCATCCACCATGCAGCGCCCCGTTTCGACGAGCTCACCACCAAGACCGAGATCTTCGAGACCGGCATCAAGGCCGTCGACCTGCTCGAGCCCTACATCCGCGGCGGCAAGACAGGTCTGTTCGGCGGCGCCGGCGTCGGCAAGACCGTTCTGATCCAGGAGCTCATCAACAACCTCGCCCAGGAGCACGGCGGCACCTCGGTGTTCACCGGCGTCGGCGAGCGTACCCGCGAGGGCACCGACCTGTTCCTCGAGATGAGCGAGTCTGGCGTTATCGACAAGACCTGCTTGGTCTATGGTCAGATGAACGAGCCGCCCGGAGCGCGTCTGCGCATCGGTCTGGCCGGCCTTACCACCGCTGAGTACTTCCGCGATCGCGGTCAGGACGTTCTGCTGTTCATCGACAACATCTTCCGCTTCTCCCAGGCGGGTTCCGAGGTTTCCGCACTGCTGGGCCGTATGCCGTCCGCCGTTGGTTACCAGCCCACGCTGGCAACCGAGATGGGCGACCTCCAGGAGCGCATTACCTCGACCAAGACGGGCTCCATTACCTCCGTCCAGGCTGTCTACGTCCCCGCAGACGACCTGACCGACCCGGCGCCTGCCACGACGTTTACGCACCTCGATGCCACTACGGTTCTTTCGCGTAGCATTTCGTCGCTCGGCCTGTTCCCGGCTATCGACCCGCTCGCGTCTTCCTCCGACGCTCTCGATCCCTCGATCGTCGGCGAGGAGCACTACCGTGTCGCCGTCAAGGTCCAGGAGCTCCTGCAGGAGTACTCCGACCTTCAGGACATCATCGCAATTCTGGGTATGGACGAGCTGTCCGAGGAGCAGCGCCTTACGGTCAACCGTGCCCGTAAGATTCAGCAGTTCCTCTCGCAGTCCTTCCACGTCGCCGAGAAGTTCACCGGCAACCCCGGTGTCTACGTCCGCGTCGAGGATACCGTCCGCTCTTTCGCCGAGATTGTCGACGGCAAGGCCGATGACCTGCCCGAGCAGGCTTTCCGCTATGCTTCCACGATTGAGGACGTGCGCGAGCGCGCCCGCAAGATGGGGGAGAAGTAGGTTATGCGTATCCGCATCGTGTGCCCCGTGAGCTGCGCCTATGAGGGCGACGCTGCGTTTGTGTCGATTCCGTCCACGGATGGCGAGTTTGGTGTCCTGCCTGCTCACTCCAGCGAGATCTGCACGATCGACCGCGGTTACGTTCGCGTTTCCGATAAGGCCATGGGCACTGTCGACCACACGTTTGCCGTGGCCGGCGGCTATGCCCAGGTTGCGGACGATGTCGTGACCGTTCTCGCCGAGCGCGCTTGCGATTTGGCGACCGTCGATGCCGACAAGCTTAAAGCTGATATTCAAGGTTTTGAAGAGAAGCTGGGTAATTTGTCGGAGGATGATGCACGCCGCGCCTACCTCTATAATGAAATCGCATGGTGTAAGCTCAAGCTTGCCCAATAGTCAAACGATTTAGCGTTCGACCATTTGCGAACACATCATGCCCGGGATGGCCCAGCCACCCCGGGCATGCTTTTTGAAAGGGTAGACCTTGGATATTATCCGCGTTGAGGGTGGCCACGCCATCGGAGGCTCCGTGCCCGTTTCGGGCGCCAAGAACTCCGCGCTCAAACTCATGGCGGCAACGCTTCTGGCGCCGGGCAAGACGACGCTGCAGAACGTGCCCGATATTTCCGATGTCCACGTGATGGGCAAGGTGCTCAAGGGCATGGGCGCTACGATCGATGTTCTCGACGAGCACACGCTCGAGATTGATACCTCTCAGGTCGATTCTTGGGAGGCCCCCTACGAGCTCGTTGCCAAGATGCGTGCTTCCACCGCCGTCATGGGACCCCTGCTGGGTCGCTTCCATCGCGCCAAAATTGCCATGCCGGGCGGCTGCAACCTGGGTGCCCGCAAGATCGATATGCACATTCTTGGTCTTGAGGCCCTGGGCGTTGAGTTCGATACCGCCCACGGTTACATCAACGCTAATGCGCCCCAAGGTCTGCGCGGTACCACCGTCACGCTCGAGTTCGCCAGCGTCGGTGCGACCGAGAACCTCATCATGGCCTCTGTGCGCGCACAGGGTACCACGGTTATCGACAATGCCGCCCGCGAGCCCGAGATCGTCGATCTCGCTAACATGCTCAACGAGATGGGCGCCAAGATTGTTGGCGCCGGTACGCCCGTCGTGACCATCGAGGGCGTGGAAGAGCTGCATCCTGTTACCCATCGCGTAGTGGGCGACCGCATCGAGGCCGGTACCTTTATCGTCGCCGGTGCGCTGATGGCCGACGATCGCGGTGTTGACGTCACGGGTTTTTGCCCCATTCACTTGGGCATGGTTCTCAAGAAGATGGAGCTTATGGGCATCGATTGCGAGCGTACCGACGACGGCGTCCATGTGAACCGTGCCGAGCGTATCAAGCCGGTCGATATCCAGACGCTTCCGTTCCCCGGTTTCCCGACCGACATGCAGGCGCAGATTATGGTACTCTCCGCCCTTGCCGATGGCAGTTCCGTTATTACCGAAAACATCTTCGAGAATCGCTTTATGTTCGCCTCTGAGCTGGTGCGCATGGGTGCCGACATTCGTATCGAGAGCCATCACGCCATGATTCATGGCGTCAAGGGCTTCTCGGGTGCACAGGTTACCTCGCCCGATCTGCGTGGCGGAGCGGCCCTCGTCGTAGCGGGCTTGATCGCCGACGGGACGACCGAGGTTTCGGCCATTCATCACATCAAGCGCGGCTACGAGCAGTTTGTCGAAAAGCTGCAGGCGCTCGGCGCGCATGTCGAGCATGCTACCGTCCCCGATCCCGTCATCTACTAATACAGGTTGCCTATGTTTAATAAAAAGCCCCTCGCGGATACCACCACCCGAAGACCCTCAACTGGTGCGCAGGCCAAGATCTACAGTCGCGATAACGTGGCTCGCTATTCCGAGCGCGCTCGCCAACGTCGTCGTAGCCACACGATTCGTCACGTCGCGCTCATTGTCGTGCTTGGCGTGCTGCTGAGTGCCACTACCGCTGCCGGCCTGTGGTTTGCCACCATCATGGGCAAGCTCGGCGATTCTAATGTCATTACTGACAATCTGCGTCGGGTTCTGGTTGACACCGATGAGGCAAAGGATCCGTTCTACGTGCTGCTTCTTGGCACCGACGGCCGTCCGGGCGAGGATACGTATCGTGCCGACTCGATTATCCTGGCACGCATCGACCCCACGCAAAAGCAGGCGACGCTCATTTCCGTTCCGCGCGACACCAAGGTCGAGTACAAGGGCGAGACCATGAAGATCAACGCCTGCCATACCGTTGGCGGCGCCGAGGCCATGGTCGAGGCGGTCAACGAGCTGTGCGGTGTTCAGATTTCCCACTATGCCGAGGTCAGCTTCGACGGTATGCAGGCGCTGATTGATTCGGTTGGCGGTATCGACATTAACGCAACCGATGATGTTGACGACCCCGAGCACCTGGATATTAAGATTACCGCTGGCCAGCAGCATATGGACGGTGCCACCGCCCTTACCTATGCCCGCTGCCGCTACACCTATGCCGACGGCGATTACACGCGCATGCGCCACCAGCGCCAGGTGCTTGGCGCCCTTGCCAACCAGATTCTCAATAACTTCGATGCCACGAAGATCTTTGGCCTGGTTAATTCGCTGTCCGATATGCTCGTAACCGATATGAGCGTTCAGGATATCGTGGCTACGGTCAACGCCATGCGCGGTATGGATGTCGACGGTATCTACTCGGCCAACCTGCCCTCGTACGCCGACGACAGCACCATGATCGACGGTGTGAGCTACGTCTTTGTCTACGAGGACGAGCTCAAGGAAATGATGGAGCGCGTCGATGCCGGCAAGGATCCCAAGGGTCCCAACACCATGGGTCTTTCCGATGGTTCCAGCTCTACGATTGGCGACCTGAACAACAACACGTCTGACGATTACGCAAACGGTACCGCAACCTCATCGGTCAGCTCTGACGATTCCGATGACTCAAGCGATTCAAGCGATTCGGACTACTACGAAGAGCCCACCGGCGACGGCAACGGCTACGAAGCTAACTACTAGAGTTACGGCGTTTTACCAAACGCCGTAACGACTCGACGCTGCGCGGGCCGCATTTGGACAATCTGACGTTCAACTTCAAGGGCGCGACCAGAAGGTCAGCGCCCTTTCGCTTCACGTCACCTTGTCTCAAATGCGACCCGCTCGCTGTCGTTGCCAAAACATCGGCGTTGCCGGAACACTTGGCACTTGGGGACGTTCCTTTTAATATGAGCAGGACATTGTCAAGAGGCAAAATCGGGCCTGGCCCCAACGATATGGGGTCAGGCCCTCTCCCTATATCAACCCGTCCGCGGCGACCTCGGCGTGTCTTCCCGACG
>DBEYUK010000060.1:0-2319 GCA_048181625.1 Collinsella sp.
ACCGGTCAGCGGCCAGAGCATGGGGGGCACGCCCGGTCCCGTTCCGAACCCGGAAGCTAAGCCCCATCGCGCCGAGAGTACTGCGGGGTCAGCCCGTGGGAGGCCAGGGCGCCGCTGACCGGTGGACGGCACCGAGCCGTCGCAACGGACTGAAGAAGGGGGAGGCCTCGCGGCCTCCCCCTTTTTTGCGTTACAGATGACATTCTCTAAGCAATTTAATCAATCCAATCATCCACCGGTGAATATAAACGTTCACCGTTCTGTGGCCGGTTCTCTGTTCTCAATGGACTAATATTTGCTTTAGCGCGCTGATGCGCTTGTCCTGTTTTATACGGGTTGTTTTATTGATTGTGACGGAAGGACTCACATGGCAGATGTTCATGAGCTGCTTGATACTTGGATTGCCAATGTCAAGGACGAGGAGCTCCTCGCTGAGCTCAACACGATGAAGGAGCAGGGTGACGAAGACGCCATCACCGACGCTTTCTTCCAAGATCTCGCCTTCGGTACCGCCGGTCTACGTGGCACTATCGGTGCAGGCACTAACCGTATGAATATCTATACGGTCGGTCGCGCGACGCAGGGATTCGCTGACTACCTCAATGCGACCTTCGAGCATCCGACGGTTGCCATCGCTCGCGATAGCCGCAATAAGGGTGAACTGTTCGTTAAGACGACGGCTGCCATTCTTGCGGCAAACGGCGTGACTGCTCTCGTGTATCCTAAGATTTCTCCCGTGCCGACGCTTTCCTGGGCCGTCCGCGACCTTAAGTGCTCCGGTGGCATTTGCATGACCGCTAGTCATAATCCAGCGCCTTATAACGGCTATAAGGCCTATGGCCCCGACGGCTGCCAGATCACCAGTGAGGCCGCCGATGCAATTTCTAGGGCTATCGCCGAGACCGATACGTTTACCGGCGTGAAGTCCATGGACTTTGATGAGGCTCTTGAGCAGGGTCTGGTTAATTGGATCGATGACTCGTGCCTCGAGCGTTATTATGACGCCGTTCTCGCCCGCGGCGTGACTAACCTTTCTGCCGAGGAGATTGCCGGCGCACCGCTTAAGCTCGTCTACACTCCGCTCAACGGCACCGGCCTCATTCCCGTCACGACGGTGCTCGAGCGCGCTGGCATCACCGATGTCACGGTTGTTCCCGAGCAGAAGGAGCCTAACGGCGATTTCCCGACCTGCCCGTATCCTAACCCCGAGATCCGTCAGGCCATGCAGAAGGGCATCGATCTCTGCGAGCAGGTTCACCCTGATCTGCTGCTTGCAACCGATCCCGACGCCGACCGTGTTGGCGTTGCCGTCAAGAATGGTGATGACTACCTGCTGCTGACCGGTAACGAGATGGGCGTCCTGCTGCTCGACTATATTTGCAAGACCCGTGCCGCCCGCGGCGAGGATCTCACCAAGAAGGTTGCCGTTACTACTATCGTTTCTTCCGCCATGGTTGACGCTCTGGCCGAGGAGTATGGCTTTGAGCTCCGTCGCTGCCTGACGGGCTTCAAGTACATCGGCGACATCATTACCTCGCTTTCCGATGCTGGCGAGGTCGACCGCTTTATCTTCGGTTTCGAGGAGAGCTACGGCTATCTGGCCGGCGACCACGTGCGCGATAAGGACGCGGTGAGCACTTCGCTTCTGATTTGCCAGATGGCGCAGTATTACAAGCTGCAGGGTAAGAACCTTGCCGACGCGATGCACGAGCTGTACGAGAAGTATGGCTACTATCACAATAAGACGATTTCGCTGAGCTATCCGGGTGCTGAGGGTGCGGCAAAGATGGCCGGCATCATGGCCGGTCTGCGCGAGAACCCGCCCGCGGAGCTCGCCGGTTCCAAGATTGAGGCCGTCGTTGATTACAACACCTGCGTGAACGGCCTGCCGAAGGCTAATGTTATTGAGTTCGATCTTGAGGGTGGCAATAAGGGTATCGTTCGTCCTTCCGGCACCGAGCCCAAGATCAAGCTGTACATCTTCGCTAAGGGCGCGGATGCCGCCGAGGCAGATGCAGCACTTGGCGCGATCGAGGAGTCCGGTCGCAAGCTGCTGGCATAAGGTATTTAAGAGTCTATTGCTATAGATAGGCGAAAGAGGGGATCTCGGAAGCGAGGTCCCCTCCTGTTTTTAACCAGCCAGCCGAGAGTACTTATATGTGTAGGAAATGTGTACACCCAGATTCCCGCCCGCGGGGGCCCTCCGGTCTGGCAATATATCTCCTTGCCGCGCGGCCCGGTGGAACCGGGAACCAGCGCAGGCGTGCACCTTGAGAACCGGATACTGCGAGGATGGACACTTCAAGTGTCGCATCCGGG
>DBEYUK010000061.1:0-29702 GCA_048181625.1 Collinsella sp.
CTGGAGTGGGAAGGATAAACTGGACTTTCTTTTAAGGATCCTCAAGCGTATTGCCGCTCGTATTCCACTGGAGACATGTAGCCCAGGGTGGAATGCATGCGCACCCTATTGTAATAGAGCTCTATGTACTTGAAGATGTCCTGCTTGGCCTCGTCCCTCGTCCCATAGCTCCTCTCTTTCACCAATTCCCTTTTCAGCGTCTTGAAGAACGACTCGGCCACCGCGTTGTCCAGCGGCGTGCCGGGCCTTGATACCGACTGGACTATGCCATGCGAGTCCAGACACCGCTGGAAGGAACGGGAGGTGTACTGCGCGCCCCGATCGTCATGGAAGACGAGGCTGCCGTCATCTGGCGGACCCTCCCTGCCGACCGCCTGCTCCATCGCGTCGATCGCGACCTTCTCGGTGATGCGCTCGGACATTGACCAGCCCACGACCTTGCGGGAGAAGGCGTCTATCACGGCTGCGAGATAGAGCCACCCTTCTCTTGTGGGTATGTAGGTGATGTCGCCCACCCAAAGCCTATTGCGCCCGCCCACGGTGAAAGCGCGCTCTACCAGGTTCAACCGAGGGTCTCCCGGCTCGACCTTCTTCTGGATGCGGTGTTTTCGGGTCGTGCCCTTTCCGGCAAGTCCGAGCTTCTGCATGATGCGGAGCACGCGCTTCTCGCTCACGACGATGCCGCTTTTTCGCAGTTCGCGGTTGATGCGCCGGTAGCCGTAACGGCCCTTGTGCCGCTCGAAGGCCTCGACGACGAAACCTTCGATCGCCTCCCGCTCTATCTGGGCGTCGGACTTCTTCCGGCCGAGATACTCGTAGAAACCGGATTTCGAGACTTTCATCAGCCCGCATGCCTTCTTGATGGGGCCGATCTCGCCCCTATGCTCTTTGAGGAACTCGAACCTCACGCATGGTCTTGACTCAAGAAGGCCCGGAAATTTTTTAGTATCTCGTTCTCGCGCTCGAGCTCCTCGACCTTCTTCTTGAGCTTCACGATCTCGTAGTCCTTGTTGATCTTCGGGGAGCCGTTTCCGGGGAACGCGCCGTCTCCCATCTCCTCGTATTCGCGGGCCCATCTTCTCAGCGTCGAATCCTTTATGCCGAGTTCCTCCGATAGGCCTTTGACCGTCATTTCCCCGGACAGGACCACCTTTGCCGCCGAGACCTTGAACTGCCTGTCGTATCGCTTTCTTCTTTGGGTCATCTTGAACACCTTTCGCTCTTAACTAGGTGTCCAATTCATCATACCCACTCCATTCTGCTTCGCCTCGTTTGGGAGATGTATGTCCAAACCCTCATCCGCACTCGACGCCAGCTCTTGCGATGTTTACGCCGACTCCGCGCGCCACCCTCTCACGCGCACATGGTGCGTAGCTGCGCTCGCCCTCATCTGCTGCGCGCTCTGGGGCAGTGCGATCCCCTGCATCAAGATCGGCTACGAGCTTCTCGGCATCCAAAACGGCGACGTACCATCGGAGTTTCTCTTCGCTGGCGTGCGCTTTATGCTTGCCGGCGCTATCGCACTTGCCGCTGCAGTCATAACAAGACGTCGCTTGCCTCGCGTCTCACGCACGGGATGGCCACTCGTTATCAGACTCTCGCTTGCCCAAACTATCGTGCAGTACGCCTTCTTTTATATCGGCGTTTCAAACGCTTCGGGTGTGCGCGGCTCAATCGTCAACGCTATGAACACGTTTCTCTGCGTGTTGATGGCAGCGCTCGTGTTCCGGCAAGAACGGCTCACTGCGCGCAAAGTCCTCGGCTGCGCTATAGGTTTTGCCGGAGTCGTTATCGTCAACCTCACCGGTGGCGATAGCGGCGGCGCCGTCACGCTCACAGGCGAGGGCTTCATCCTTATTGCCGCTGTCTCCTACGCTGTCTCGTCTGCCCTCATCCACACCTACTCCCAGCGCGAGGACCCCGTGGCGCTCAGCGGCTACCAGTTTATCAGCCCTAGTCATCGCGCAAAGCCCCTTCGGCAGCACACGGTGCAACCGAGTCACCGCAGGCCGGGGCGGGAGGCGGTCCTTTCTCTCGGAAAACTTCGCGAAGCCCAGTTTCCGAGAGAAAGTGTTCGTCTCCCGCCCCGGCCGGCCAGGTCAACTACACCGTGTACTGCGGCAAGTCCTGCAGGGCGATGACGTCCATGCCCATGTCGTTGGCACTGCCGTGACCCTGCTGGTCCTCGCGCACCGCCTCGATGGCGCTCACGTACGTGTTGGCGGCAGACATCGCGGTCACGCAGGTCACGCCGCGGCGCACCGCCTCGGTACGCAACAGATAGCCGTCGCCACGAGAACCCGGGCCATACGGCGTATTGACGATCACCGCAATCTTGCCATCGGCGATCAGGTCGCCGATGTTGGGGCACTCGCCGTCGTGCGGGCCGCTGATCTTCTCCACGACCTCGCACGTCACGTTGCCGCCGCGCAGTACACGCGCCGTACCCTCGGTGGAGCAGATGTCAAAGCCCAGGTAGCGCAGGATACGCGCGACCGAAAGGATGTGGCGCTTGTCGCGGTCGCACACGCTGATGAACACCTTGCCGCTGCTCGGGTCGGGCAGCTTGTAGTCGATCGCCAGTTGCGTCTTGGCGTATGCCTCGGGATAGCTCTTGGCGATACCCATGACCTCGCCCGTCGACTTCATCTCGGGCCCCAGGATAACGTCGGCGCCCGGGAAACGGCCCCAGGGCATAACGGCTTCCTTCATGCAGAACCAGTCCAGCTGACGCTCGTCGCTCGGCAGGCCCAAGCTCGCGATGGAATCGCCCGCCATGATACGTGCGGCACACTTGGCGAGCGGCACACCGGTGGCCTTGGAGATAAACGGGACGGTACGGCTTGCGCGCGGGTTGGCCTCGATCACGTAAACGGTCTCGCCCTTAATGGCGTACTGCACGTTGACCAGGCCGCGCACGCCCAGCGCCATCGCGATGCGGCGCGTGGTCTCGCGGAGCTTCGCCTGCAGGCTCTCGCTAAAGCTGAACGGCGGAATGCAGGTCGCAGAGTCGCCGGAGTGAATACCGGCCTCCTCGATATGCTCCAGAATGCCGCCGATGTAGACCTCTTCGCCATCGCACAGAGCGTCGACATCGGACTCGATCGCACCCTCCAGGAAGCGATCGAGGTACACCGGGTAGTCGGGGCTAATGCGCGCAGCCTCGGCCATGTAATCGCGCAGATGCTCGGCATCGTAGGCGATCATCATGCCGCGGCCGCCCAGCACGTAGCTCGGACGCACCAGCAGTGGGTAGCCGATGTGCGCGGCCACGGCCTCGGCCTCCTCAAACGAGGTGGCCTGGCCCGCCGGCGGGTACATGATGCCCAGCTTGTCGAGCAGAGCGGCGAAGCGCTCGCGGTCCTCGGCAAAGTCGATGGCATCGGGCTTGGTGCCCATGATGTTCACGCCGCTCTCCTCGAGCATGCGCGCCAGCTTAAGCGGGGTCTGGCCGCCGAGCGTCACCACGACGCCATCGGGACGCTCAACGTCGATAACGTCCATGACGTCCTCGTAGGTGAGCGGCTCAAAGTAAAGGCGGTCGGACGTGTCGTAGTCGGTCGAAACGGTCTCGGGATTGCAGTTGACCATGATGGTCTCGAAGCCGCGGGCCGCCAGCGCATAGCTCGCATGCACGCAGCAGTAGTCGAACTCGATACCCTGGCCAATGCGGTTGGGGCCGGCGCCCAAGATCATCGCCTTGGGCTTGTCCGCCGGCGTGGTCTCGTCGGGAGCTACGCACTTCTTGGCATCCGGGCTCGTGCGGTAGATGTTCTCGTACGTCTTGTAGTGGTACTCCGTGGCGCTCGAAAACTCCGCAGCGCAGGTATCGACCGTCTTCATGCTGGGAACCACGCCAAGGCCCTTGCGATAGGCGCGCACAAAGCGCTCGTCCGAGCCGGTCAGCGCAGCGATCTCGGCGTCGCTCGTGCCGTACTGCTTGAGCAGACGCATCGCGTCGGCGTCGATATCCTCCACACGCAGGCCGCGGATGCTCTCCTGGACCTGCACCATGTCGTTAATGCGGTTGAGGTACCACGGGTCGATGCCGCAGGTGGCATGGATGCGAGCGATGTCCCAGCCACGGCGCAGGGCCTCGACCACAAAGAAGATGCGGTGCTCGGTCGGCGTGGCCACGGCCTGGGCGAGCTCATCGTCGCCCAGCTTGTCGGCACCCTCCTTGCCACCGGCGCAGATACCCTGGTGACCGTCCTCCAGCGAGCGCATGGCTTTGCCGAAGGCCTCCTCAAAGGTGCGGCCAATCGCCATAATCTCGCCCACTGCCTTCATGCGCGTGGTGAGCGTGGGGTCGGTACCCTTGAACTTCTCGAAGGCAAAGCGCGGCACCTTGACAACGCAGTAGTCAATCGTGGGCTCAAAGCAGGCAGGCGTTGCCTTGGTAATGTCGTTGACGATCTCGTCGAGCGTGTAGCCCACAGCCAGGCGCGCGGCGGCCTTAGCGATGGGGAAACCCGTGGCCTTGGAGGCCAGCGCGGACGAACGGCTCACGCGCGGGTTCATCTCGATGACGATCAAGCGACCGGTCTGGGGGTTCACGGCAAACTGCACGTTGGAGCCGCCGGTCTCGACGCCAATCTTCTCCAAGATGGCGAGCGACGCGACACGCATGCGCTGATACTCCAGGTCGGAGAGCGTCTGCGCCGGCGCCACGGTGATGGAGTCGCCGGTATGCACGCCCATGGGGTCGAGGTTCTCGATGGAGCACACGATGATGCCGTTGCCGGCGTGGTCACGCATGACCTCCATCTCGTACTCTTTCCAACCCTCGATGGACTCCTCGACCAGCACCTCGTGGGCAGGCGAGAGCTCCAGGCCCTGGCTCACGATGGAGACGAGCTCCTCGTGAGTATGCGCGATGCCACCACCGGCGCCGCCGAGGGTAAAGCTCGGACGCAGCACGCAGGGATATCCCACGCGCTCGGCGATGGCCTCGGCGTCTGCCACGCTGTAGGCATAGCCCGAGCGCGCGACCTCCAGGCCAATCTCGGCCATGGCCTCGTTAAAGAGCTTGCGGTCCTCGCCGCGCTCGATAGCGGCCAGGTCGCAGCCGATCATCTCGACGCCGTATTTGTCGAGCGTGCCGTCCTTTGCCAGTTCGACGGCGGCGTTCAGACCGGTCTGGCCGCCCAGCGTGGGCAGCAGCGCGTCCGGGCGCTCTTTCTTGATTACGCGCTCGATAAACTCGGCAGTGATGGGCTCGACATAGGTGCGGTCGGCCAAGCCCGGGTCGGTCATGATGGTCGCCGGGTTGGAGTTAACCAGGATGACCTCAAAGCCGTCCTCCTTGAGCACCTTGCAGGCCTGGGCGCCGGAGTAGTCGAACTCGCAGGCCTGGCCAATAACGATGGGGCCCGAACCAATGACGAGGATACGCTTGATGTCAGTACGTTTAGGCATGTTAGTTCTCCTCGGTCTCAGCGGTCTCGGACTCAGCAAAGTTCCAGCCGGCAAGGCGGTCCTTCGCGGTGTCGATGTCCAGGTAGCTCTCCTCACCGTCCATGAGTCGCGTAAAGGCGGTAAAGAGATAGTGGGCATCGGTGGGGCCAGGCGAAGCCTCGGGGTGGTACTGGACCGAGAAGCACGGGGCGTCGAGCAGCTGGATGCCCTCGGCGGTGCCGTCGTTGAGGTTCACATGTGTTAGACGAATGCGGCCAAAGCGCTCGTTCATCACGACCGGCGCGATTCCGCGGCGCACCCAGACGCGCAGATCTCCATCGGCCGCATGCTCGGTCTCGCCGCCGGAAAGCTCGGGGACAAGCTTGCCCAGGCTGGGGAACAGCAGGCCAAAGCCATGGTTTTGCGCGGTAATCTCCACGCGACGGCTTACCAGGTTCATGACCGGCTGGTTGCCACCGCGGTGACCGAATTTAAGCTTTTCCATCTGGGCGCCGCAGGCCAGGCTGATCATCTGATGGCCCAGGCAAATGCCAAAGACCGGCACCTTGCCGATCAGCTGCTGCACCTGCTCGTAGGTCTCCACCACGGCGTCGGGGTCGCCGGGGCCATTGGACAAAAAGACGCCGTCGGGATTCATGTCGAGCACCTCACTCGCGGGCGTGTCCCACGGCACGACGGTAAGGTCGCAGCCGGCGCGGACCAGCCCCTCCAGAATGCCGCGCTTCACACCGCAGTCGTAGGCGACCACTTTGTGACGGGCAGGAGCGGCAGTCGAAAGCGCAAAGTCATGCGTGGCAGGCAGGTCGACGGCGGCAAACTCGTGAGGCGCGGGGCAACTTACGGTCTTGACCAGGTTCTCGCCTACCAGCGTGGGCGCTGCGGCCAGACGCTCGGCAAGCTCGTCGATGTCGAAGATCTCGGTCGAGATAATGCCCATCTTGGAACCATTGTCGCGCAGGTGGCGCACAAGAGCGCGGGTGTCGACGCCCTCGATAGCGACGATGCCGTGGGCGCGCAGATACTCCGGCACGCTGACGGCCGAGCGCCAGTTAGAAGGCGTGGCGCACATGTCGCGAACGATCATGCCGCGCATGGCCGGAGCGCTCGCAGGGCGCACGGCGTCGCCGGGGAAGGCCGACTGGACGTCGGCCTCGTCGATACCGTAGTTGCCGATCTGCGGATAGGTCATGGTTACGATTTGGCCGGCATAACTCGGGTCGGTCATGACCTCAAAGTAGCCCTCGAGCGAGGTGTTGAAGCAGACTTCGCCGGTCGCGGTGCCCCCGGCGCCGCATGCACGTCCATAAAAAATGGTCCCATCCTCAAGATACAGGATGCAGGGACCGCAGATGCCCTTGCTGGTTTTGGCCAGCATACGCTGGCAAAGCTCGCTGGGCGCGAAGGTGCGGGCGGCAGCGCCCGCGGTATGGTTGTTCGCCATAATTCTCCTTCCCGGTCTCACAGGACCGGCTTAAAGGTGTGTAGTTAGGCCTCGCGGTATTGTAACCGCAAGCATGCCTCATGGCGTTAATTTCATCGAAATGTTTACGAAATGATAATTATGACTTTCTATGCATAATGATTTTTCTGGGACGGGGATTAAAAATCATCCCGCGGGGCTTGTGGCTCACGCGGGATGATGGCGTCTTACTTTTTCTTGTCCTGTTCCAGCAGTTCGGACGGTGTGCGATCGGGCTTGCCGCCGCGGAAAATCTCGCGGCCATGCAGACGATGCTCCAGGTCACGCTCGGCCTTTTCCTCGTCAATCTTGGTCTGGCTCACCACCGGATCCTCAATCAACGACGACACCGAGTTCACCTGCTTCTGAATGCGCTCGGCGATGGTGTCATCCATACTCGCGATGCGCATCTTCCAGTCGATACTCGTGGCGTTGGATGAGCTCTTGGTCCACACGAACGTCAAAATGGCGCTCTGGTGGCCGCGCGCGGGGAACATGCCAAAGAAGGAATCGTGCTGAATGTTGCTATCCTCGTCGATATAGGCGTGAACGTTATACACCACGCGGTCGATCTTATCGTTGAGCAACGCGTTGGTCGCAAGCGCCGCGGCCTGAATCTGCCCGTTGGACAGCAGCTCGAGCTCGTTGGCAGACGATGTGTCCAACACCGTCACCTCGACCGTGCCCGTACGCTCATCGGCTTCATCGACGGTAAAGTCGAGCGGGAACTGCGTAAAGCCATTGCCCCATTCGAGTCCACCCTTGAGCGCGGTCGAGACAGTATCTACCGAAACGCTCTCGGACAGGTTGGCGGTGTTCAGGCGTCGCATCACACCGTAGCCAATCTGCATGCCCACGATCAGCACCAAGATGCCGATAACCACGACCATGGCAGTCTTCGTAATGGTATGGCTCACCTGCGAACCCGAAGGGTCGTCCTCGGACAGCGGGTCGATATGTTTTGCCTGGCTCGCGCGGTCCTCGCTGCGCAGCTGCGCTAGCGCCGCTTTGTCACCGCGCTTGACGGCGGCCTCTTTCTCGCGCATGCGCTCGGTACGCTTTTTGGCAAGCGTAGGATCCAAGACGCCGGATGCATCGATTTCGGAGAATAACTCCGTCACTTCTTCCGGAGTCAAAGGGTTCTTGTCAGCCATAAACTTCCTGTCATATCAATCAGTCGAGCTCGTGCGCACGCGCACCTTCGAACTGCATTCGATAGTAACGGGCATAGGTGCCGCCACGGGCGAGAAGCTCCTCGTGCGTGCCACGCTCCACAACGCGACCATGCTCAACGGTCGCAATCTCATCGGCATGCTTAATGGTAGAAAGGCGGTGGGCGATGATAATCGTGGTGCGGCCGCGTGCCAGCTCTTCGAGTGACTCCTGCACCGCCTCCTCGCTCTCGTTATCCAAAGCACTCGTCGCCTCGTCCAAAATCAGGATCTTGGGGTTCTTGAGAAACACGCGCGCGATGGCAACGCGCTGCTTCTGTCCGCCCGAAAGACGGCTGCCGCGCTCGCCCACCACGGTGTCGTAGCCCTGCGGAAGCGACTCGATAAAGGCATCGATGTTGGCGCGACGGGCGGCCTCGGCGATCTCTTCTGCCGTAGCGCCCGGCTTGCCGTAGGCGATGTTCTCGCCAATCGTGCCGTCAAACAGATAGACATCCTGCTGCACCAGGCCGATGGCGCGGCGCAGGCTCTGCTGCGTCACATCGCGCACGTCCTGACCGTCGATGCTAATGGATCCGGTAGCCACGTCATAAAAGCGCGGCAGCAGCGAACAGGTCGTGGACTTGCCGCCGCCCGAAGGGCCAACCAAAGCGATGGTCTGCCCGGGCTTGATGGACAGATCCATATGGTCGATAACGGGACGCTCGTCGGCATCGCCCTCGCCCAACTCGACATCCTCGTAGTTAAAGCACACGTCGTGATACTCCACGGCGCCGGCGGTCACCTGCAGATCCGTGGCGCCCGGCTTGTCCTGGATATCCGGCGCGGTCGAGAGCACCTCGTCCATACGCTTAAAGCCGGCAATAGCCTTCTGATACGTTTCGGCCGAATTGACGAGCGTCTCGAGCGGCGTGCAGAACAGCGAAATATAGAGTGCAAAGGTCGCCATATCGACCGCCTGCAGCTGTCCCTGGGCGACCAGCCAGCCGCCCAGCAGCACCACGATCACATAGAGCACACCCGAGAGCAGGCCATACGTCGCGGTATAGACGCCCATGGCGTGATACATGTTCTCCTTGGACGAAAGGTAGCGATCGTTAGAGGCACGGAACTTGGCGCGCTCGGTCTCCTCGTTGGCAAAGCTCTTGACTACGCGCATGCCCGCAAGCGAATCCTGCAGCTGCGCATTGATGCCGCTGATCTTTTTGCGGTTGTCGCTAAAAACCTCGCGCATACGCATGTTCTGCCAAAACATGATGACCGCAAAAGCCGCCGTCACCACGGCCATGGCGAGCGCCAGCACCGGGGCGATGGTAAAGAGGATCGCAAACGAGCCGATAATCTCGATGCCGCAGATGATGATCCACTCGGGCACGTGGTGCGCCGCCTCGCAGATATCGAACAGATCGTTGACCACGCGGCTCATCATGTCGCCCGAACTGTTGCGGTCGAAGTACGCAAAGCTAAAGCGCTCGTACTGGTCAAACAGGTCCTCGCGCATCTTGGACTCCATGCGCGCACCCATCACGTGGCCCCAGTAGCTCACAAAGTAGCGGCAGGCGCAGCGAACGGCATACATCAGCACCAGCCCCACCGCGATCATACCGAGCGCCTGCATAATGGCAGCCTGGCCCTGGGTAAACAGCCCACCGGTCAAATTGCGCAGAATAATAGGAAACGCAAGGTCAATGGCAGCAAGCACCAGAGCGCAAACAGTATCAGCAACAAAAAGCCCCATCTGGGGCTTGTAATACGAAAGAAACCTCTTCAGCATGTGATCCTCAAAGAAATATCAGCAACGTAAGGCCCTGGGACAAAGCAATCAGTAGTACTTGTCCCAGGGCTATCCCCACTCGTTAAAGCTCCGTGCCCCCAAGGCGGTGCGCGATGCTATCGCAGGCCAAGGCGCCCACGACGGTCTTGGCGTCTTCGATCTTGCCGTCGAGCACGGCGTCAATCAGCTCGTGCAGCGGCACCAGGTCCACGTTGACAAACTCGTCATCATCGGGGTTGGGCGCATCAAACTCGAGCTTGGTAGCCAAGTAGATGTGGATGATCTCATCGCAAAAACCGCAGGACGTGACAATCGACGTCAAAAAGCGAATGCGACCGGCCCTAAAGCCCGTCTCCTCATGCAGTTCGCGCTTGGCGCAATCGAGCGGGTCCTCGCCTGGATCGAGCTTGCCGGCGGGAATCTCGACCGTCACGCGGTCGATGGCGGTGCGGTACTGACGCACCAGTACGATCTTGCCGCTCTCGGTCAGCGCCACAACGGCCGCCGCACCCGGATGGCGAACGATATCGCGAGCGCTGCGGTGACCGTTGGGCAGCTCAACCTCAAGACGGTGGACGTCGAGGATCTTGCCCTTCCAGGCGCACTCCTCCGAAAGAATCTTCTCGTGCAGCTCGACATCGTGCGGGTCGTCGTCGCCCAGCACCAGCGCCGGCTCGTCAGCGACCTCGCCGCCAGGCTCGCCCTCGGCGTGCCCATACACGCGGCTGTCCTCCTCGACGATCTGCGCATCTACGAGCTCTTCGTTCTTCTCGTCCATCCGTCTCATTCCTCTCGGACTTTAGGCATCCCAGGCGTCTCGGCCGCGCAGCGCGCGCAGGCCGATGTCGTGACGCAGGGTCTTGCCCTCAAAATCAATCTTCTCGCAGGCCTCGTAGGCAAGGTTGCGAGCGCTCTCGAACGTGTCGCCCAGAGCGGTCACGGCAAGCACACGACCGCCGTTGGTCACGAGCTGACCGTCCACCACGGCGGTGCCCGCGTGGTACACGGTCACGTTCTCCATGGCCTCGGCATCGGCAATACCGGTGATGACCTTGCCCTTCTCGTAGCTGCCGGGGTAGCCCGCGCTCGTCAGGACAACGGCCACGGCCCACTCGTCGCGCCAGTCGAGTTCAATCTGGTCGAGCTCGCAGTTGGCACAAGCCAACATGACCTCGACCAGGTCGTTCTTAAGGCGCGGCAGCACGACCTGCGTCTCGGGGTCGCCAAAGCGGGCATTGAACTCCAGCACCTTGGGGCCGGCAGGCGTGAGCATAAAGCCGCCGTACAGGCAGCCGCGGTAGTCGATACCCTCAGCAGCGAGCTCGGCCACGGTCTGCTCCATGACCTTCACCATGGTGGCGTGCTCCTCGTCAGTCACGATGGGCACCGGGCTGTAGACGCCCATGCCGCCGGTGTTGGGACCAAGGTCGCCCTCAAGCGCGCGCTTGTGGTCCTGCGAGGTAGCCATGGGGCGCACGGTCTTGCCGTCGGTAAAGGCCAGCAGCGAGCACTCAGGACCAACGAGCATCTCCTCGATAACCACGGTGCTGCCGGCATCGCCAAAGGTGCCGCCAAAGCACTCGCGCACGGCCTCCTCGGCCTGCTCAAGTTCGGTCGCCACGATAACGCCCTTGCCCGCGGCAAGGCCGTCGGCCTTGACGACCAGCGGGGCGCCCTGCTCGCGCACGTAGGCGAGAGCCGAAGCCTCGTCGGTAAACGAGCCGTAGGCTGCCGTCGGAATACCCGCGCGCTCCATGAGCTGCTTGGAGAACAGCTTGGAGCCCTCCATCTGGGCGCCCTCGGCACCCGGGCCAAAGCAGGGAATACCCGCCGCACGCACGGCGTCGGCCACGCCCGCCACGAGCGGAGCCTCGGGGCCAATTACCACGAGTCCGCATCCGTGGCTCTGGGCAAACGCCGCCACGGCCGCAGGATCGCAGTCGTCGAGAACAACGTTCTCGCCGCAGCTCGCGGTGCCGCCGTTACCCGGCGCAATGTAGAGCTTGCCGGCGCGCGGTGATGCTGCGAGCTTGGCTGCCAAAGCATGCTCACGGCCGCCGCTGCCCAACAACAGGATGTCGATGGTTTGAGTGTCCGCCTTCAAGGGTGCCTCCTCTATGGATTAACGGCTCGCTCCACGCGAGCCCTTTGCAAGCAAATATACCCCTCGGCCGCCCGTCCGGGCTGCAAAGGGGTATATCGCAATAACCAAATAGTCCCGATTACTTCCAGAATCGGTTGATAATCTGCTCGCGACCAGCGCCAACGCCAATGAACGTCACGCGGGTGTGTGCCAGATCCTCGATAAACGCCACGTAGTCCTGAGCCTCCTGCGGCAGCTCCTCAAAGCTGCGGCAGCCGGTGATATCGCACTTCCAGCCAGGGAGCTCCTCGTAGATGGGCTTGGCGTGCTCAAAGCGAACCTGATGCTCGGGCACGCTCGTGTAACGCTCGCCATCGACGTCATAGGCAACGCACACCTTGATGGTGTCGAAGGCCGAAAGCACGTCGAGCTTAGTCATGGCGATGTCGGTGAGGCCGTTGACGCGCGAGGCATAGTTGGCGATGGGGCCGTCAAACCAGCCGCAACGACGACGGCGACCGGTGGTCACGCCGTACTCATAGCCCTCCTCGGTCAACGTGTGACCGGCCTCGGACTCATAGGAAAGCTCGGTGGGCATGGGGCCCGAACCGACGCGGGTGATATAGGCCTTCATGACGCCCAGCACGCGGTCGACATTCTTCATACCGACGCCGGAGCCGGTGATGGCGCCGCCGGCGGTGCAGTTGGAAGACGTCACGTACGGATAGGTACCGTGGTCGATGTCGAGCAGCGTCGCCTGGGCGCCCTCAAACAGCAGGTCCTTACCCTCATCGATCATGTTGTTGAGCAGCAGGCTCGTCTCGGTGATGTAGGGGCGCAGGCGCTCGGCCATCGGCAGGTACTCGTCGCAAATCTGGTCCACGGTGTAGGTGGGCAGGTTGTAGATGAGCTCGAGCTCGGGGTTCACGCGGGCAAGAGCGGTCTCCAGCTTGTCGCGGAACAGCGCCTCGTCCAGCATGTCCTGCATGCGCAGGCCGATGCGAGCCATCTTGTCCTGATAGCACGGACCGATGCCGCGCTTGGTGGTACCGATGTTCTTCTTGCCGAGCTTCTGCTCAAAGGCGCCATCCAGATCGATGTGGTACGGCATGATGACATGCGCGTTGCCGCTAATCTTGAGGTTCTTGGTGGTGATGCCGTCGGCCTCGAACATGTCGATCTCCTCAAGGACAACCTTGGGGTTGACGACGCAGCCGTTACCGATCACCGACACGTGGTCGGAATACATGATGCCGGAGGGCACCTGGTGCAGGCCGTACTTCTTGCCGTTGACGACGATGGTGTGGCCGGCGTTGTTGCCTCCCGAGTAGCGCACGACGGCATCGAAGTCGCCGGCGACCAGGTCGCAAATCTTACCCTTGCCCTCATCGCCCCACTGGGCACCGACCAAAACGGTTGACGGCATGTTTACTCCTTACATTCATGGACTGTCTACGCGCCACGCCGGCACGCAGAAGCACAAAACATTCCCAGTATACCCGTGCAACGGGCGCCTGTCCTACTCCTCGGCATGTGCCCCATCAAGCTCATAAAACTTGGTGGATGCCGGCAGGAACATCAGATCGACGTCGCCGATCGGGCCCGAACGGTTCTTGGCCACGACGATACGCGTAACGCCCTCGTCGGGTCGATCGTCGCGCGAGGCTTCGGCCTCGTCGGCGGAGCGGTCCAAGAACATAACGATATCGGCGTCCTGCTCGATGGAGCCCGATTCACGAAGGTCGGAAAGCTGCGGGCGCTTGCCGGTACGGGATTCGACCTGACGTGACAGCTGCGACAGCGCGATGAGCGGAATCTTGAGCTCCTTGGCCATGATCTTCAGACCACGCGACATCTCCGAAACCTCGACGGTACGGCTCTCGGAGCGGCGTCCCGGCGGAGGACTCACCAGCTGCAGGTAGTCCAGGATGATGATGGCCTTCTCCTTGTTATGGAGCATACGGCGGCTCTTGGCGCGAATCTCGGTCACTGTGGTGCCGGGCGTATCGTCAATCAGAATATCCAGCTTGGATAAGGTCTGCGTGGCCTCGTTGATATTGGCCCACTGCTCGGGGCTAATGCGGCCCATGCGGAAATCACTGATCGAGATCATGGCATAGGCGCAAATCAGACGCTGGGCAATTTCCTTGCCCGACATCTCCAGCGAGAAGAAGCCGACGGTATAACCAGCAGCGGCAGCGTTGAGCGCCAGATTCAGAGCGAACGACGTCTTACCCACGGCAGGACGGGCACCGATGATGATGAGCTGGCCTTCGCGAAAACCCATGAGCATGCGGTCGAGCGACGGGAAGCCCGTGGGCACGCCCGCAGCCTGGCCACCGGCCTGGCACACTTCCTCGGCCTCGTTATAGGCCTCGACCATAAACTCGGTCAGCGTCTTGTAGCTCGACTTGACCTCGCGTGCCGTGACCTTGAGCAGCTTGCTCTCGGCCAGCTCGACAACCTCTTTGGTGTCGGTGGGGGCGTTATATGCCAGCGCGTTGATCTCGTTGGTGGCGCCGATCAGCTCGCGCAGCATCGAATCGCGGCGAACGATGGCGGCATGGTGCTGCCAGTTGACGAGCGACAGGGTCTGACCCATCAGCTCCAAAATGTACGCCTCGCCGCCCACGGCATCGAGCTTGTTGATGCTTCGCAGGTAATCGATCAGCGAGATGGAGTCGATGGGAATGCGGCTGTTGTACATATCGACCATCGCGGTATAGATGGTCTTATGAATGGGCCGGTAGAAGTCATCGGGCTGCAGCTCGACCTGGGCCTCTTCGACCACCTCGGGCGATAGCAGCATAGCGGCCAGTACATTGGCCTCTGCATCTTGGTTTTGGGGAAGACCCAACTTTGAGCCGCGGTCCTCAACCGTCAGCCCGGTCTCCCTATCGTCATATGCCATGAGCATCCTCATTCATATCGCTTGCGAGCATCCATAGTATCAGCCACGGTCCCAAAACGCGCCGCGCGCCGCCAATCATCACCGAACCAAACGGATGAACGGTCCTGTATATAGGACTTCGACGCAACGTTCACCATGACACTCACTCAGCGCAAAAAACAAAAGGGCGCCCTGGTCTCCCAGAGCGCCCTTCTTAGAACAAGATTGTTGCGTTGCAGCAAATGCTACTCGGCAGCAGCCTCAGTCTCGACCTCGGCGGTCTCGGCCTCGGCGACCTCAGCGGCCTCCTCGACCTCAGCCTCGGCAGCGAGCTCCTCGGCGGTAACGCCGACGAGAACGACAACCTCGGCCTTGATCTCGCGGTACAGCGAGATGGCAACGGTGTGGGCACCGGCAACCTTGATGGGCTTACCGAGCTCGACGCGCTTGCGGTCGATGTCCATACCGAGCTGAGCCTTGATGGCATCAGCGATCATAGCGGCGGTAACGGAGCCAAAGAGGATGCCCTCGTCGCCGACCTTGACGTCAACGGTGACCGTCTTGCCCTCGAAGGCAGCCTTGGTCTCGTTGGCGGTAGCCAGACGGACGGCCTCGCGCTTGGCGATGTTGTTGCGACGCTCGTCAAGCTGCTTGAGGTTGCCCTTGGTGGCGGCAACAGCGAGCTTCTTGGGGAACAGGAAGTTCTCAGCGTAACCCTGAGCGACCTCTACGACGTCACCCTCGCCGCCCTTGCCCTTGATCTCATCGAGAAGAATAACCTTCATGATGCGTCTCCCTTCTTAGCCGCGGTCGCGGTTGCCACGAGAGGAAACCACGGGGACGGTGTACGGCAGGAGAGCCATCTCGCGGGCGCGCTTGATGGCGTTGGCGATGTCATGCTGATGCTGCGTGCAAGCGCCAGTGACGCGACGGGGCTTGATCTTGCCACGGTCGGTCATGTACTTACGGAGAAGCTGAGTGTCCTTATAGTCGATGAACTCAGTGTTCTCCTTGCAGAACTGGCAGTACTTACGACGCGGCTGACGTGCAGAAAAATCATTAGCCATGTCAAAATACCTTTCGTTTGGCAACTTCGGCGAACCGAAGCCGCCTCTCACTCAAAAATAGGTGAACAACCCTTAGAACGGGATGTCCTCATCGTAGACGTCGACCGCGGGCGGCGTTGCCACCGGTGCGGCAGGACGTGCTGCGGGCGCGGGAGCTGCGGGGGCGTAACCGCCCTGATCGTAGCCACCCTGGCCACCACGGGAGCTCATAAACTCGATCTCATCGACGATGACCTCAAGCTTGCTCCGGCGCTGGCCGTCGCGCTCCCAAGAGCTGTAGCGCAGCTTGCCCTCGATCGCGACCTTGTTTCCCTTTGCCAGGAAACGGCTCACGGCCTCGGCGCGGGTGCCGAACATAGTGCAGTCGACAAAGTTGGGATAGTCCTCCCACTCGCCAGTCTGCGCGTTGCGGCGACGATCGTTCACGGCGACGCCAAAGGACAGAACCTGGGTTCCGCCGGCGGTGGCGCGCAGCTCGGGATCGCGGGTGAGGTTACCGGTGATGTTCACTCGATTGATGCTCATAACTCACTACTTCCTCTTGGGGCACAAGCCCAGTCCAAAACGACAGTCTTACTCCTGGTCGTCGCGACGGACGATCATGTGGCGGACCACAGCGTCGGTGATACGCAGGACGCGATCAAGCTCGGCGATCTGGGTAGGATCTGCGTGGAAGTTGATGAGGGTGTAGTCACCATCGGTGAGGTCGTTGATCTCGTAAGCGAGCTTGCGCTTGCCCCACTCGTCAACGGAGTCGACCTTGCCAGCGCCCTCAGCGATCGTGGTATCGATACGCTTCATAACAGCGAGACGAGTCTCGGGGTCGAGCGACGGGTCAACAAAGAACAGCAGTTCATAAGCCTTCATATTGTCACCTCCTCTGGGCAAATGTGGCTTCAGGTCGTGAAGGTGCGCCTGAAGCAGGAAAAGACTTAGTAATAATATCTTTCAACCTCCCAAGCCGCAAGAATATGCAGCTACAACCTCATGACCTCCACATATGCCCATACTCGCACCACGTTTCATGCGCATTCCAACCAAATGCCGACCAAAAGCTTGACAGATCTGTGGACAAGATACGGTGCCGTGGGGACAAGCTGAGCCAAGCCGCAGGTCAACGGGCACAAGGCTGTGGTCGCAAAATGCATACCAGTGGTCCGCAGCACCACCCAAAGATTTTTAAATTCATTGCCAAGTCGCTTATGAATACCCCTTTTGAACAATTGAGTTGATCAACCACGCTGGTCGGAAGCCGTTTTTTGGCACCTCAAACCCCACTGCAACGCCAAGCGCGGCCAAGCGTTTTAAAAAATGCCAACTTTTCTGTTTGCACTTTGCGATTCCTCGTGTATACTGACTTTCGCATTTAACGGAGAGTTGTCCGAGTGGCCGAAGGAGCACGATTGGAAATCGTGTAGGCGTCAAAAGCGTCTCCAGGGTTCAAATCCCTGACTCTCCGCCAGTTAATTCCAAAGCAGGCCTTCGAGCCTGCTTTGTTTTTACCCCACGCGGAGGGGTGGCAGAGTGGTTGAATGCGGCGGTCTCGAAAACCGTTTGGCCTGTATAAGGTCACGAGGGTTCGAATCCCTCCTCCTCCGCCATTTTGGTTGAGAAAGCTCCCGGGAATGGGAGCTTTTTTGTTTTGAGTCCCTAACAAGCAAATACGGCGGAGGAGGAGGGATTCGAACCCGCCAGGGCGCGGAGCGTAAAGAAAACGCGCCCGTGGCGCGTTTTTAGCGCAGCGCGGTCGGCGCAAGCCGACCGGATAAATTTTGAGCGGAGCTCAAAATTTGGACATCCCTCCTATTCGACCACGCCCCCATCGCGTTCAGCATCAACCCGGATCCCCTAACATGGAACCTATGACCGTACCCAGTCCCGACCGTTTGCCGAGCAATGGGGTCGCAATCGGCGCCGAACATGTACTATGTACGGGCATTGTCTAAACCCGTAACTCAAAGGACCCCATCTTGCCCGTTGCCGCCGCTATGATCGTTACCGCACACGCCTCGGATGCCATGGTTGCCATCCCGTTTTGGCTCGAGATGTTCGCCGTCGTCGCGGCATCGATCTCGGGTGTGCTGGTTGCGCGCGAGCACAAACTCGACCTGGTGGGCGCGGTCGCGCTCGCGGTGGTCTGCGGTCTGGGCGGCGGTCTCTTGCGCGACATGACGTTGCAGGTGGGCAACGTCTACATCCTCAACCAGCCAATGGCACTCCCGCTTTCCATTGCCACGGCAGCCATCATCTACATTTTCCCGGCAATCGTCGACAAACCCGAAAAACTCATTCCCCTGCTCGACATCATCTCGGTCGGCATCTATGCCGCCACCGGAGCGGACAAGGCGCTGGTCTACGGCTTTGCACCGGCGGTGTGCATCATGATGGGCTTTTTTACCGCGGTGGGCGGCGGCATGTTGCGCGACGGCTTTATGGGCGTGGTTCCGGGCATTTTCCAACGTACTAACTTTTATGCCATCGCCGCCATCGCCGGATCGACAAGCTATGTGTGTCTCGTTATGAGCGGCATCATGAGCAATGTCGCCGCGCTGGTCGTATGCGTTGTCGTGACCATGGGTCTGCGCTGGCTCTCGCTGCGCTTTGACATCAAAAGCCCCACCGAGGAAGACATCGCACGCTTTTTGCACCGAAAAAAATAGGTGGCGCGGGCCCATCCTTCGAAATGCAACCGAGAGGTTCTTTTAGAACGCCCGCGCGTTGGGTACCCTGTTAGGTATATGCCAAACACCTAACAAAAGGATCAACCATGGCTTTCAATCAAACCGCGGCGGCGCCGTCACACAAGATGCGTCGCTGCCTGCTTATGGCATTCGCGCTCATCGCGCTGGCGATCACCGCGCTTCCCACGGCGTCGTTCGCCGGCACGGACACCGCAGGCAACGTACTTGCGACCGACAATGACGCCAATCCGTCCGGCGTCGAAGGTGACCTGTACTGGGCAGGTCAGGACCTCAACTTGGACGATACGTCCATCGACCGCGATATCATCGCCGCGGGCGATACCCTCTCGATCCGCGACTGCACAGTGGGCGGCGCCGTCCGCTTGGCGGCGCGCACCATCGACATTGCCAAGACTACGGTTGATGGCAGCGTCACGGTCGTCGGTCAGCACGTCGTACTCAATTCCGACAGCACCGTCAACTGTTTCTACGCGATAGGCGAGACGGTTGCCCTGCACGGGTCCACCAAGTCGGCAGCGCTTGCGGGCGACACGGTGACCATCGATGGCACCGTCGAGGGCGATGTCGAGGTTTGGGCCGACAAGCTCATCTTGGGCAAGAACGCCCACATCACCGGCACCGTGAACGCTCACGTCTCCGAGGACCCCGAGCGTGCCGCGGGAGCCGAGGTCGGCGCGCTCAAGATCGACCGTACCGAGAACGAGGATACTTCCACCGTTAACGATGTCATCGGCGGTATCGTCGCCGCGGCACTCTCGACCTGCTTTGTCGCTCTGCTGCTCGAGCTCGTCTTTCCGCGCGCGACCGCCAGCGCCGCCGGCATGCTCCACCAGCGCCCCATGCCCCTGTGGGTGAGCGGTCTTCTGGGCACGATTGCTATCGTCCCCACCGTCCTACTGCTAATTATCTCTATCGCTGGTCTGTCGCTTGCCGGAGCCCTCTTGTGCGGCGTTATCGGCATCGCGTTGGTGTCGAGTGCCTTTGCGGGGTGCGCGATCTCCCGCATGGTCGGACACAACCAAAACCGCTACGCCATGGCAGCCGTGGGCGGCGTAATCGCAGGCGCCCTCACGGGGCTTCCCCTCGTAGGTGACTTCATCAGCGGCGTAGCCTTTGTCTTTATGCTCGGCTACGTTATCCAGATCATCTGGCGCAACGCCCACCTCAAGCCGCAGCAGCCGGCTAACATGCCAGGACTCCCCACCGCTTAGCCACCAACCACCACAAAGGTGCCAGGTTACTTTGCACCAACAAACGAAGCGGGGCACCCGATCGCATCGACCGAGTGCCCCGCTTTTCTTGGAGGGTTCTCTAGTAACTTTTTCAAAACCAATGATCATCAGGCCGATGGACCTGCGCGTCACTCGCTACGGAGGCAGTACGCCATTGAACAAAAAAGGGGGGACAATTATTTTTCACGGCGACCTCCTCCCCACTTGATGACGAGCGCGACAACAATAGCCGCCACTCCGATGGCAGCCAAAACCGCCACCAGCACCAACGTTCTATCTCCCGTCGAGGGCATAAAGCCTCGACTTGCTTCTTTACTTGGGGTGTTGAGCACCGACAGTTCAATCAAACCCGTCCCGGCATCGGCGGCATCAACCCGTAGGGGGCTTTCGACCGATACGGTCACCTTGGGCTTCGCGGCCGCCACCTGTTTAACGTCCAGGCCCTCGGCCGTAACCGTCACCGTACGTTTACCCTCAAAGGCGGTGTAGCCCTTGGGAGCCGCGACCTCCTCGACGGTGTAGACACCCGCGTCCACACCGCTCAATTCCACATGGCCATCCGCGCCCGTGGTGACGCATGCGTCGGCATCCGTCGACCACGAGCCGTCAGTCGTTAGAATACGTCCGCGGTCATCGATGATGCGCAGCTTGGCGCCCGCGAGCGGTTTATCGTCCGAGCTTGAGCGCTTGATGAGGCTGAGCCCCCAGGTATAGGCCATGGCGTCATCGCTCGGCGTGCAGGTGAATCCGGCGTCGCCGGACTGGTCGGCGAAGGGAGAGCGCGGGTAGCGCAGGTAGACCTCGTTGGGGTTGCCCTTGGTGGCGCCTCGATTGCAATTGGCCCCCAACGGCGCGTCGTACACGGCGACCACGCGGGCGCCCGCGGCGAAGGCGTCGGCCCCGCCGAGCGCGGCGATCAGGTCGCCGGTGCGCACGGTGAAGGCATTGCCCTCGATCGAGACCTTGCACTGTGAAGTAATATCTGTCCACCCTTTAGCCGGCGTCGAGTTGGCGTTACCGCCCTCACATGCGACGGCGTCGAAGCCGCCGTCCGCGCCCGCCGCCACGTACACGCGCATGCTCGCGGCCACCTTGGAGGGGTCGAGCCCCGCGCCCATGGTGTCGACGAACCGTACCGTATAGGTGTCATAGGCCGTGAGCCCCGCCGGGACCGTGGCCGAGAGGCGCCAGCACAGGTCGTCACCGACCGTGGCGTCGGCGGCCTTCTGCCATGCGGCGGTGCCGTCCTCCAGCACATGCTTGGACACCTTGGGCGTCGCCGCCTTGGGCCTGACGGTGACGGCGCCGCCGCCGACCAGGACCATGATCGGCGCGGTACCGGCCTCGTTCTGGGCGATGGCGTCGTCGTCGGCGACGATGAGCCAGTATCCACAGGGCAGCTCGGCCGCCGTGTCCGCGTTAAGGGCCACGGAAGTTGCGTCGGCATTGCAAATCGCGTGGGCAAGCTTTACCGTCAGCGCGGTCGTCATATGCCCGTCGGCATTCATCCATTCGGCTGCCGCTTGCGCCGTCGATGCCGATCTATCAAGCCCCGCATCATAAAGAACGGGAAGAACAGCCTGACGAACTGCATCGCTCGCCCACGCCAGGTCCGTCGCGACCTTTTGATCGGAGCCGGCTTTATCGGTAACAGTTGCCGAAAAGAGCTGATATGCATCGTATTGCGTCGCGACGACGCCGCCAATCGTGATGGCCCCAGCATCGGCAGCACGGGCCGTCTCGGGCGACGCTGCAAAAGCGAGGATAGCTGTCATGGCCACCATCATGACGGTCAACAAGCGGCGGTGCAGTTTACTCACGGCGACCACCTCGATCCCGATCGCGATGGCGACGAGCATGCATCCACGTCGCGGCGAAGCACAGCAACGAAGCGCCGGCCAGATACGTCATAGTCAAACCAGCCCCGCCCGCCTCAGGTAGCGTAGTCGAGTACTTGTTGGTAAAAGTCGGCGGAACTGTGGGGTCAGTACCGCCATAGGTAACGGCTGTATCGAGCTTTCCCGTGCCTCTGGTCACCGTAACCGTGACCTCATACTCGGTTGTGTCGTAGGTAATGTGATTCTTGACGTTGTTCTCGTCGGCGCCCTCGGGAATGACCTCGGAGATAGTGTACTCATAGGTCCCCATCTCGGTGTAATCCAAGACAAAGTTAATATCACCATCCGCGCCATTCCTGATGGTCTGGAGAACCCTACCGGTGTTCTTGTCCTTGAGCACAAACCCGAACTGGCCTTCTTGCAAGGTCGAGCCTTCGAGCGTCTTGGTGGCAGAAATCACGGCCTGCCCACTATACGGTTCGTCAGAAACCATAATGGCAGTACTCGCCGTTGGGGTCTTGACGACGGCACACACCTGCTTCAATCTCTCTGCCTTAGCAAGGGCCTCTTTGTATTGCTGCTCGTCTTGTCCTTTCAACATAATCCATACGGGTTCGGAAATCGCAGTATAGCCCTCGGGCGCGGTGGTTTCTTTGAGACAGTACAGCGTATAGGCCTTCATCTTATTGCCCTCAGACCCAAACGCTGCCTCACCATTGCTATTAGTCGTGGCCTTCTGAGGAGGCTCGGTCATGGCGCCGTCGACACCTGACTGCATAGCCTTATCCATATCGACCTCATAAAGCGTAAATTCGGCACCGGGCAACTTCTTTGTGATATCGCTCGCATCGACCTTGGTCACCGTGATACCGCCACCGCTACCGACAGCCGAACCATTCAGCTTTTGAATTTCCCAGTCCTTTGTATGGCCAGTATCGCCCCCGAAAACGCCCTTAAGAGACGCTTTATTGGTCAGAGAAACATGCTCGCCCGTATTGCCAGCAGGAATAATCTCGTATTCAACCTTGAGATACTCCTCGTCGGGTACCGTAAGCGTCATTTGTGTACAAGTCGAGCCCGATTGATCGGGAACGGCCTCGGCACCGACCCTATATTGATTCGAGCTAAGTAAACTCCAGCCCGTTCCATTGCGCTGGTACACCTTGACCGAATCCGTCACCAGCGTGCACTTGGCATCCATGACATCGACAAGCTCAAGGGAGTCGCTGCCACTCTTAAGGTTAACTGCCGATTCGTTAACCAAGATGGTGTACTTGATACGGTTGCTGTTAGAGACTTGATCGCCGGTCTTTTGCAGTACGTTGTTCTTAATGGTGACGGTTCCACTACCGGAGCCGAACGTCTTGCTCCCCGACTCGGCGCTGGCCGAGTTTTTGAGCGTAGTCGAGTTCGTAGAAGTGTTGAGCACGCTGCGCTTTATTGCCGTTTTATACGTAAGCTTGGCATAACCGGCATATTTACCGAGTGCCGTCGTGGGGATGGAGAAGGTAACTTCATTACCTGAAACATTCCCTTCAACACTCTGATTCGCCACTTCACGTTCGGCTTCTTTACGCTCGTCATAGGGATTCGCATAAAGCGTATATGTGGCCGATCCGGGAACAAAGCTCATAGTTCCGTCAGCCGGCAAGGTATCCTTAATCGTTATGGGCTGACCGTCAAGCTTTCCAGCACCATAGAATTCATCAGCAGGAGTCTTATAGCGGTTGGCGCAAACCGTCCACGTCGCAATCCAGGCACCCTTTTCAGTTGAACCGGGCTCGACCTGCGACCAATCAAATTTGCCATCCCACGTATATCCATCCGATGATTTGTTAACATCAGGCGTCTTGGAGTTATTGACAATGTAATACGGCTCTGACGAGTACTGCTTGAAGTCCTTTCCGGCAAATGGAAACTGCACGGCCGCCAGATTCCAGTACTGTCCGTCAAGGTTATCAGTCACAGTCGTGTACACAACATCAATCTGGTATCCGTTGGCCCTGAGCTCTCTCATTACCGTCCCGGTGGCACGTAGCTGGATATTAAAGTTAATCTTGTTGCCTTTCGTTACCTCATCACGAGTGTAGAAATAATAATCTCCACTCGTACTGGTCCCCTCGGTGAGCGTTTTACCACCGATTTGAACGGCCAGCGATTCGACTTTAAGGTGCTGCAGATACGTTCTTTTGAACGTGTCCAGGATCTTAACTTGAGACACATCGACCGTCTCGGGAATCTTCACATGGGTGATCCAGGTGGCATTGCCGTTTTCATCATGCGACTCCAGCTCTTTGGTGATCAGCTGCTCGACAATGCCGCGCCTAAACGTTGCCGTGCTTGTCCCCGATGGCAGCGTCGTCTCCTCATGCTCGATCTTCGCCATATTTTGGACCGGCTCATACGAGTCTAGATTGTTCATCTTGGTGTGATAGACAATGCGATAGGGCTGGTACCTATCTTCTTCAGACAGATTTGAAAACGTATAGCTAAACGTCGTGCCGGCAGAACCATCGAGATTGCCGTCGGCAATCTTATTCTCGCCGCGAAGCCCCTTATAAACAACGTATTCACCCGTATAAGTCTGATTTTCATCCAGCGTGTCGGTGAATGTATAGCCATTCATGTCGGTTTTGATATCACCGTTGTTGAGCGTGACCGTCCAGGTGATATCGGACGGCGTTCCGGTGCCATCGCTCTTGTTGATCATGTCATAGCGGAAATCATTTGCTGAACCTGGCTTTTCCAATCCACCTCTACGGTCTCCGCCCCATGTCCAGCTGGCATTATTTTTTGAATCGTCGAGTTGGTTAATCCAAACTTTGTTGCCCACGGATACATCCGGGTTCATCACTGAATCATAGGTAATCGTATAAGTCCCTTTGGACAAATCCCCCAAATTCAGATTCGCAGTCTGTTTATTTATGGTTGGTTGTGGATTGAGTTCCCGATCGTTCAGCTTAAATGACCCAGGCACGAACGAGAAGTTACTGCCAAGCTCATCCGTGAGGCAGACATTGTGAGCATAGGAGGCAACCTCAAGTTTGAGAGTCCAAGTTACTTTTCCCTCGCTGCCGGATTGAGAGAACTTTCCTTCCTTCGCTCCCGTCACATCGCCGTCTATGGTCGCAATGTCGATTTCGGCTGTACCGGGAAACTTAACTTTTGTTGTATCGCCGGAGCCAACGTTCTCATTTGCCAGCTTGAATGAAAAATCAGCACCAACATGAACGTCGGATGGGTGTGTCTTAATCCATGACTCTTTTAAAAGTAAAAATCAGCTTATTGTTCTCACATCTCCAAGTACCGGCCTCTTGATTGGAATCATCCATAAGGCGGCCACCGGTATTGTCAAATGCTTTAATGCTGTCCGGGAGAGAGTACTCCGCAACGTTTCGCTCCGCACTCGGGCCATGATTTGCCTCGAACTTCGCACTAAATGAACCGTAGAGTGTGTTGGTCGAAAGCACGGCATTATCATCCAAAGGCGTTTTACGACCCTCATCGGTAAACAGCTCAACCCTAACGTCCGCCGTATTCTCATCAATCACAATCGGCGTTGGTGTGCTCACATCCTCGGCGCGCACGGGGGCTACACCGTGAAAAACGGCGGCGGTGAGGCTAATTAAAATAAAGACCAGGGCCGCCATACCCAGCGACCGTGAGCGGTGTGCGTCCATAGTTGTCCCTTAATTCCTACAACACAGTGTGGAATACGGCGAATCGTCGGATCGAACACAAACCCCAACATCAACGAGAACCTACCTAGCGCATTGCAAGAACCCATTGGGGAGCAGTTTCTAAGACGGTTCGTCTATGCCACAATGCATAAAATACAATATAGATACCAGTCATGTAAACCGCAGGTAAAGAGGTCTTATAATTTAATACCAGTTGATATTTACCTGTTGACAGTTTTGTATCAAAGCGGTTGTATTTCAATGATTCGTGTATATGTTTAAACAACTTAACTTTGCCTGAAAAGCCGCTCGGGGGGGATAACCGCCCCCGCCGTGGCGCAAACGAACCCGTCCCCCTTGCACCAAAAAGGGCGCCGACCATCGCGGTCGACGCCCTTTCTTATTAGACGCTATAAAGCCCAACGCTTATTTGTTGACCTGGCCGGCGCGAACGGCAGCCTTCTTGCGGTCGGTGGCGTTGAGCAGACGCTTGCGCAGGCGGATGTTCTTGGGAGTAATCTCGACCAGCTCGTCGTCGGCAATGTACTCCAGCGCCTCCTCCAGCGAGAAGGTGCGGGGCGGCACCAGCTGGACGGAGATATCGGAAGTCGAGGAACGCTGGTTGCCCAGGTTCTTGGTACGGGCGATGTTGACGACCATGTCGCCAGCCTTGCTGCGCTCGCCCACGATCATGCCCTCGTAGCACTCGGTGCCCGGCTCAACAAAAAGCTGGCCGCGCTCCTGCAGCGTACCCAGAGCATAGGCAACGGCCTTCTCGGTGGTCATGGAGATCATTGCGCCGTTCTGACGGTTACCGATCTCGCCGGCGTAGGGACCGTACTCCAGGAAGGTGTGGTAGAACACGCCCTCGCCATGGGTGACGTTCATGATGCGATTCTTAAGGCCCATGATGCCGCGGGTCGGGATCTTAAACTCGAGGTGCGTCACGATGCCCGAGGTGTCCATGCTCGTCATGATGCCACCGGAGGTACCGAAGACCTCAACGACCTTGCCCGAGTACTCGTCCGGGCACTCGACGACGGCCTGCTCGACAGGCTCCATCTTGTTGCCGTTCTCGTCCTTCTTAAACAGAACGCGGGGACGGCCGACCTGGAACTCAAAGCCCTCGCGGCGCATGGACTCCATCAGGACGGACAGGTGCAGAATACCGCGGCCCGAAACCTCGACGCCACTCTTGTCCTCGAGTTCCTCGATCTTCATGGTCACGTTGTTCTCAGCCTCGTTGAACAGGCGCTCCTTGAGCTGACGGGCGCCCACGATGTCGCCGTCGCGACCGACGAGCGGGGAGGTCGAAGCCTCAAAGACGATGGACAGGGTCGGCGGGTCGATCTCAATGGGCTCGAGCTCGACGGGGTTCTCGGGGTCGGTGTAGACATCGCCGATATCGGTGCGGTCAATGCCCACGACGGCAGCGATGTCGCCGGCGCCGACTTCCTGGCACTCGGTACGGCCCAGATAGTCGAAGGTAAAGAGCTGCTTGACGGTAGCGGTGGCGCTGGAGCCGTCGTTCTTCACAACCAGAATCTGATCGCCCTGATGGATGGTACCGGAGTACACGCGACCGATGCCGATACGGCCAACGAAGTTGGAGTGGTCGATGGTCACGCACTGCATGGCCAGCGGGGCGTTCTCGTCAACCTCGGGCGCGGGCATGTCGTCGATGATCATATCGAGCAGCGGATACATGTCCATGTTGCCGTCGTTGGGATCAAGGCGGGCAAAGCCATTCATGGCGCTGGCGTAGACCACGTGCTCCATGGCGAACTCAAGCTGGTCGTCGGTGGCGCCTAGGTCGGCCATGAGGTCCAGGCAGTCGTTGTAGGCCTTCTCGGGGTTGGCGCCCGGACGGTCGATCTTGTTGATGACGATCATGATCTTGAGGCCGGTGTCGATAGCGTGACGCAGCACGAAGCGGGTCTGGGGCATGGGGCCCTCAAAAGCATCGACCAGCAGCAGGGCGCCGTCGGCCATACGCAGCACGCGCTCGACCTCGCCGCCGAAGTCGGCGTGGCCCGGGGTGTCGATGACGTTGATCTTAACGTCCTTGTACTCGATAGAGATGTTCTTGGCGAGAATCGTAATGCCGCGCTCGCGCTCCTGGTCGTTAGAGTCCAGGACGCGGTCCTCGACCTGCTGGTTGGCACGGAAGGCGTCCGTGGCACGCAGGAGCTTATCGACCATCGTCGTCTTGCCGTGGTCGACGTGGGCGATGATGGCGATGTTCCTCAGATTGTCTACGCGCATGTAGTTCCCCTATCTTCTATCCATATACAAACGGCACGCGTATGCGGCCCGCCCAGCGATACAACGCTCAGCGGGAATATTGAGCCTTTTACCGAAAACTCGTTTATTTTAGCGATTTTAGATGAGAGGGGTTTCCTCACCTGCAGGTTCAGGGTCGCTCCACATAAAACCATCGCCGGCGCCCATGCCCTCATACAGCACATATGCCGAAAAACCGCTCTCGAGCGTAGTCTCAAAGAAGCTCACGAGCAGAGCGTCGTGGTAGCCTCCGTCAATCTCGACGCAGCCGGTATAGCCGATGGCATAGCGGGCGATACGGCCCAGGCCCTCGTCCTTAAGACCCATCTTGTGCTCGGAGATAAAGTTGGTGGCCGCCTCGAGGCACGCCTCTTCGCCATCCTCATCGAGCGCCGCCAGATAACGGTTGGAAGCGGCGTCCTCAATTGCCACGACCACGCCGGGGTTTTCGCCGGCGGCAAGGTCGTCCAAGAACGCGCCGATCAGATCGCACACCATGGCGTCGAGCTCGGCGGAGACGTTACCGGCATCCTGCATATCCTGTGCCATCTTTAGACCTTCCCATCGAGTCTGGCGTCATTACAGTTCTTGTGCCTCGGCGGCGATCTTAGCGGCAGCGTCGCGGGTGCGCATCATATCCATCGCGCGCTTGTCGAGCACCTTGATCTGACTGGTCAGCATGACCGCATCGACCACACCCCAGATCACGAGGCCCGTAGAGATCGAAAACCCAAGCGCACCAACTGTACCACGAAGGCGCGAGCAGATTGCCGCGACAAGGGCGGAGACGACAACCATCTTGATAAACGAGCCGCGGCGTTCGCGAAGCGTGCGGGCCTGCGTCACATAGGCAATGCGAGCCGCCTCAGAAGCCTCCGAGCGCATCTGGGCCTCGCGCGCAATGGCCGCCGCCTCAGCCGACATACCGCCGGCCATCAGCGAACGCTCCGCAGCCTGGCCGCCCCACATTTAGAAGTCATCGGGGGAGAGCGTATGGACGAACTCGTCGAACTTCTCGAACTCCCGCTCGTCGTCAACTTCCTCGGCATGGGCAGAAACGGTGCCCAGGCGATTCATGATGTCGTCCTCCACAAACATGGGGGCATTGCTGCGCACGGCAAGGGCAATGGCATCACTGGGACGCGCATCGATCTTATGCTCGTTGCCATCGGCCAACACGACAACCGTCGCGTAAAACACGGGCGGCTCGGCGCGAACGATTTCGATGCGTTCGAGCTTGGCACCCAGGGCGCCAACAGTATCGAGCAACAGGTCATGGGTAATCGGGCGCTCGGCGCGGCCGCTATCGATGCCGCGGCTGATGGCAGCGGCTTCAAACGAACCAGTTTGAATGGAAAGGGAACGCAGTGGCGCGGGCGAGTCCGATTTGCTGCAGCGCTCGCGAAGCACGATAAGCGATGGCACGGGACCGGCGGCCATGACGATGGTCTCTATGTCGACACGAACCATGGAACACCTCCGGTACGTAGCGGTTAACACGCGGCAAGGTCGCCGCATTGAATAGCTATACTACCCAATCTTTCGCACAGCACACAAAACCAAAATGAGATTTATCGCAGACAAGAAAAAAGCCCCGAGGCAACGCCCCAGGGCTCTTCACAGTTTTGATGGTGGACCTGACAAGATTCGAACTTGTGACCTCCCGGTTATCAGCCGGACGCTCTAACCAACTGAGCTACAGGTCCATCATGGTGGAGGTTAGGGGGATCGAACCCCTGACCTCAGGCTTGCAAAGCCCGCGCTCTCCCAGCTGAGCTAAACCCCCACGGAGACAGTAATAAACACCCCAGCGGCGACTCGGCTCTCGCTGGGGTGTTTATTGCGAAAGAAAGTGGTGGACCTGACAAGATTCGAACTTGTGACCTCCCGGTTATCAGCCGGACGCTCTAACCAACTGAGCTACAGGTCCATCGCGCAAGGGATATATTAGACGAGTCGTTACGCGCGCGTCAACAACTTTTTTGAAAAACTTTGGGTGGGGTGTCGGCCCCGGCTGCCCGGCGGCATGCGAAGTCGCCTGCTCGGACAGTCCTGCTCGCACGGAGAGCACATTAAGTGCTCTCCGGCTCGTGCGGACCTCGCG
>DBEYUK010000062.1:0-43768 GCA_048181625.1 Collinsella sp.
GCGTGGATCAGGTAGACCTCGAGGTCGCGGTCGCCGAACTTGTTCATGAGGTACTCGAGCTGCATGAGCTCGTCCCAGGTGCCGCCGACGCCCATCAGGAACACGGCGTCGTAGCCCTCGTCGGCGACCTTGTCGGCGAGCGCGGTCATCTTCTTGCCGGTCTCGTAGAGCGCCTTGCCGTCCTCGAGATAGCCCTCCTGGTCGAAATGCATGATCTCGATCTTCTCGGTTTCCTTCATTTGTCTCTCCTTTCTGGGGTTGTTTCCACATCCCCCATGCCAACGGGCATCAAAACCCGCTTACATTCCGTAACACTCAGCCGCTTTGGCCTTAAGCGCATTGACTGACTCTTCGTAGCCCTCTGCCTTGACCTCCATTTGCTTGGAGACAGCATCGAGATACGGGTGAACGTCCCATGACTTCAGACGCTCGGCGATTATTGCCGCAATCGTCTGGAAGAACACGAGATTGGGAATTGCGCTGAGCAGCGGAGCCACCTGAGGCACCACAACCTCGTGAGCCCCACCCTTGGGATGGGCCGTGAGCAGCACCGTTTTTGTCGTAACGTTCGATAGCGCATCGGCGATATTCGCAAGACGCTCCGACCCCTGCGGATCGTCGACAATAAACACCAGATAGCCCGGAACGATCTGCATCTCGGGACCGTGGACGAACTCCTCGCCTTCGTGATGCATGGCAGGAATCTTGATGGTCTCGCTCAGCTTGAGCGCTGCCTCCTCGGCAACACCGTAGTTGGGGCCGTTGCCGACGACCATGGCGGGCATGTGCTCAGAAAGCTCGAGCATGTGGTCTTGGACATATGCCTCGGCGGTCTTGCACATCACGGCATTGGCCTGGATAGCCTCGCGCAGGTCGTCAAGACGCTGGGCAACGCCTTTGGCGTCAACCGTTCCGCGCGCCTGACCGCCGTAAATACCAAAGAGCACCAGGTACTCAACGAGAACCTCGACGCCCAGAGTCACAAAGTCCACCGACTCGACGCCCACACCGTAGTCAAGAACGATGTCAGCGTGTTCCTTGATGGGTGCCTCGACGTTTGCCGTGAGCGCAACTGCAGCCATATCGTGTGCGCGCATGTAATCGAGCGCCGCAATCGTATTGGTTGAATAGCCGCTCTGCGAGACGGCAATGTTAAGCGCATGCTGTGGATAGGTGTGTTCAAAATCGACGAAGGCCTCAGGCGTCACAACGGACACCTGCATCTGCAGCGCATCTTGCAGGTAATCGCGGGCGCAATCCGCAGCATGGCGCGACGAACCCGAAGCAACGATGCGCAGCGCGTCAAAAGAACCGGACTGGAAAATATCAACGAGCTGCGCTACCAGCTCAGACGAACGCTCGAGGTTCTCCCCCATACGCACATGGGCAAGCTGAACGTAATCGAGCATCTTCATCGTCTCACCTCGTAACAAATCATTAGTATTTGATACCAATCACAGTTACAGGTTACGGCTTTTTTATACCTCTTTGTCGATTAATTTATCCCCTTCGGCGAACGGTCGATTTTGAGCCATGTAAGGTTGTATATACAGTCTGCTCAACGAATCAAAATTCCGTCAACTTTTCAGCCCGTTATGCAAAAAACCAGCTAGTACGTATAGGTATATCCACCCGCATCACCGCGGTTAAACGACTTGACGTACTCGATCGCCTGGCCGCTCGCATCGAAGCTCACGCACTCAAGCGTCAAGGCAAGATCGCCCTGCTCCAGTCCAAGCAGGCCGGCATCTCGCGCGCCCAGTGCCTCGATATCGAGCTTCTCCTGCGCCATGACCGGCTTTCGGCCCAGCATCTCATAGGTCTCGTACAAACTGAAGACCGACACGTCAATATTTTCGATTGTGGGAAACAGCAGGCACGGGATGAACGCCATCTCAATCGATACGGGATCGCCGTTGACGCAGTTCAAACGCCGAATCGAATACAGCAAATCGTCCTCGGTAATGCCAAACAGGTTGGCATAATAAGGGCCCGCATAACGCTTGGAACGCGCGAGGATGCGGACGGACGGCTCGCCGCCCGAAGCACGAACCGACTCGCGAAAGCCTCCTGTTCGCTCGTAGGCAACGGGCACTTTCTGTGCCACAAACGCGCCCTTTCCGCGGACGCGACGAATCTGCCCGCGCCGAACCAACTCATCGACAGCACTCCGGATGGTCAAGCGTGTCGTACCAAATTCCTCGGCGAGGTCTTTTTCGGACGGAATCATGGAACCCGTGGGATATATACCGCGTTCGATACGCTCTTCAATGCGACGTCGTATGCGCATATAAACCGGGGTGGCATCTACTGTTTCAGCCATTGTTCACCTGCCACGCTCCTCATGCCGTTCTTTTCACCGTTATCGGCAAAGCGGAACTTTGTGGGCAAAATCACCGATTTGCAATGCTCCACAAAACGCATGTCCTTATCAAATTCGATCGTGCTCTCATAGAACACCGGCGTTCCCTCTTCTTGCTGGAGCAGCTCGGCCTCTTCGACGTTCAAACGCGAGATGGAGATATGCTCACGTCCATGCTCAACACGCACGCCACCTTCTTTGAGCAAGACATCGTAAAGGCTCTCACACTCAAAATCGTGCTCGGGAAGCGATGGACACAGGGACAGGTTAACGTGAGCGGTCTCGATTGACGCCGGCTCGCCCTCAATAAGTCGAACGCGCTGTATGCGGAGCAAGGGAGCGCCTACAGCCACCCCAAGCTTGTCGGCAAGCGCCTCATCCGCCTCGATGGTCCCGGTGGAAACCAGACGAGAAGAGGGGTGCAGGCCGGCAGTCCGCACAGCATCGGAAAAGTTATACGTTTCCTGGAAGATATTCAGCGGCTTGGGAGGACACACATACGTGCCCGATCCGCGACGGCTCTCGAGCGTTCCACACGAGATAAGCCGCGTGATACCGGCACGCAACGCCGTACGCGAAACGCCAATCTCTTCGCACAGCACGCGCTCGGCCGGCAGGCGATCGCCACCGGCAAGCTGATGGTGCTGGATATACCAAAGAATTCCCTCAACAGCACGATCTTTGGGGGGAATTGCATAAGATTCGCCTGCCATTGCACAGACTCCTCATTCAGACACGTATGCCGCCAAAATTAGGTCAGCCCTCCCATGGCATCAAATTCGGCCTTGATCTTCTCGGCGACATTCCGATACGACTTATATAGACTTGAATCGCGTTTGACTTCGTCGGTCATAACGGGAATCTCTAATTTGGAAACCTCATCTTTTCCCGTCTGAACCGCCACAACAACGCCCATACCAAGACACATATTACGCTTGGCAGCGTTTATTTTCGCCGCCTTGGCAGGATTTGCCAGGATACGCTGGGCAAATTCCTGTTTTGAAGCCACTTCCTCGGCCTCCGGATCGCCCGCCTCGGCTACTTCGCACTGCAACACGTCCGCATAGTCAAAAATCTTCGGCTCGCCACCGCGTTGATGCACAGCCCACTTGCGGCGCGTGGCATCCTGGTAGATAGCCGGCAAAAATGTAAACCGCGGCGGGTCCAAAATCGTATCCGTGATGGTAAACACATCGGGATCAAAGGCATCCTGCGGGTTTTTCTTCTTGAACAGCCCCATATCAGCCTCCCGTACTAGCATTAAACAACTCAAGCTGAATATAGCACCAATTTCAAGCCGCCGCCTTACCCTATCGGTGCGCGGCGTCTATAGCTCGCCCAGCGGAAGAGTTCACGGACGAGGGCCGGGGTGCCTGCCTTGTTTTGAGAAGTGGGCTCCGCGAACTTCTCAAAACAAGGCAGGCACCCCGGCCCCGCCGGCAAATAGCGGACACTCCGCATGCAATCTATGCAAACAAACAAGTACGCTTAGCTACATTCGGTAAGATCGAGCACGCTGCCCTTCACGATAAGCGCCGGCTCCAGAACGACTTCTTCGGCACGTCTACCGCCCCTACCGGCAAGGCGCTTGGACATGCAGCCAAAAGCATGCTCCGCGAGGATACCAGGATCCTGCTCAATCGCGGTCAGCGCCGGCTCAAAGAGAACGTCGGCGGCCGAGTTGTCATAGCTCACCACCGAGATGTCGCCCGGAATGCTCTTCCCCATCTCGTGTAAGCGCTTGAGCAGACCGAGGGCAATGTTATCCGAGCTTGCGAACACGGCGGTGGCATCAGTTGCGAGCACCGCCTCCGAGGCCTCGTAGGCACTCGGAATGTAGTACTCGCTCTCAAACTCCAAACGCGCGTCGATAGGCAAGCCAACCTCGCGCAGTGCGCGCTCATAGCCGGCAAGTCGCTTACGCCCCGTATTGGAACGGCGCGCGTTAACCAGGCAGGCAATACGGCGGTGGCCTTGCTCAATCAGATAGCGGGTGGCCATATAGCCGCCCATCTCGTGGTCGAACATCACCTTGTCGCACTCGAGCCCCTCAATGGCACGGTCGACCATCACGGCAGGGATAGGCAGATGGCTGACTTCTTCGCGCAGGGCGCGGTCGTCGGAGAACTCGTCGCCCACGACCAGGAAGACGCCATCAACGCCGCGCGTTACCAGCTGGCGCAGCAGCTCCAGATCGTCATCGGCGCTTCCACCCGAGCTGGTAATGAAGAGCGCATAGCCGTCCTCGCGACAGCGCTTTTCCAGGCTACCGGCGAGCGAGGCAAAAAAGCGGCTCTCAATATTAGGGACGATAAGGCCCAGCGTGCGCGACTCGCGCATGACCAGACTACGCGCAATCTGGTTAGGAACATAGTGGTTGCGCGCCGCGACCTCCTTGATGAGTTTGCGGTTTTCTTCCGAGATGCGACAAGGCCGATTATTGAGCACAAGCGAGACCGACGAGGGGGAAAGCCCCACCTCCTGGGCGATCTGCTTGAGGGTGACTTTGTTGGCCATCTCGCTCCTTCCGGGTTTACGCGCAATCTCTTGAAAGTATAGCGACTACCCCTCTACCTCGGTGATAAACACTTTACCAATCCGGTAGACGGCTGTTTTATCGCCGCCAGCGCACCAAATCCGTCCGGGTGGGGTATATTGCAATCGATTGATGACAACGACCACCAAAAGGCGGATATTCGTATGCACGAGAACGACTTTTTTAACGAGGACCTGCTGTGCGCGCTTGCTGGCGTTGCCGGCGAGGACAACGTGCTGATGAGCGAGCCCATGCGCGAGCACACCACGTTTAAGATCGGCGGCCCGGCCGACGTCTTTGTCACGCCCGATACCGAGCAGGGCCTCGTCGCCACGCTCGATACCTGCTATCGCTGCGATCTGCCCCTCACCATCGTGGGCAACGGCTCCGACCTGCTCGTCGGCGACAAGGGCATCCGCGGCGTCGTCGTGGCGCTGGGCGAGGGACTCTCCGACATTACGGTCGACGGCACGCACGTCACGGCGGCAGCCGGCGCCTTGCTTTCCGATGTCGCCGCTGCGGCAGCCGAGGCCGGTCTCACCGGCATGGAGCCCATCTCGGGCATCCCCGGATCGGTCGGCGGCGCCTGCTACATGAACGCCGGTGCCTACGGTGCCTGCATGGCCGATGTGCTAGAGTCCGTGCGCGTCTACAAACCCGCTCGCCAGCTCGACGACGGCACCCGCGGCAGCGGCAACATCATCGAGTTCGATGTCGACGAACTCAACCTGGGCTATCGCAAGAGCCGCATCGCCGACGACGGCTTTATCGTTCTTTCTGCCACCTTCAACCTCGCACCGGGCAACGCCGCGATGATCAAGGCCGACATGGACAACTACCGCCAGCGCCGCGAGGACAAGCAGCCACTCGACATGCCGAGTGCCGGCTCCACCTTCAAGCGCCCCGAGGGCTACTTTGCCGGCAAGCTCATCATGGATGCCGGCCTGCGAGGACACGCCGTTGGCGGCGCGCAGGTGAGCGAGAAGCACTGCGGCTTCATCGTCAACGCCGACCACGCCACCGCCGCCGACGTCGACGAACTCATCCGCCACATCCAGACAACCGTCAAAGACCAATTCAACGTAGACCTAGAACCCGAAGTCCACCGAGTCGGAGAATTCCTTTAACAAAGAAGGCCCCGAAAGGGGCCTTCACCATATTTATTCAGATAACCCAGTCCGGTGTGTCGCGCTCAGGACCCGAGAGGGCCGGGACAGTCCGAGAGGCATAAGGTTGATCGCGAGTTCCGCACGAGCCGGAGAGCACTTAATGTGCTCTCCGTGCGAGCAGGACTGCCCGAGCAGGCAACCTTATGCCTCTCGGACTGTCCCGGACCAAGCCGCAGCTACGACAGCGCAATACCGCCGAGCCAGCCCCAACGCACGCCAGAGCCAGTGCCATAGAAGCTAATAAACGAATCGAGCGACTTCGATGTAATGGCGCCCTCGTTGCTCATAACGATGCCGCCGCCAACGTAGATACCCACATGACCGTAGATAAGGCCCGGAGCACCCGTGCCGCTGTGCGAGGAATCGGCCACGATCATGCCCACCTGCAGCGCCGAGCGGTCGGAGCTATAGCACCAGGCGTTGAACATGTCGCAGGCGTTGCCGCCAAAGTAGCCAACGCCGGCGTTACGGAAGACATTGGTAACCCACGCCGCGCACCAGTTCTGGCCCGGCGAAGGCGTGGAGTAGCACGCGTTGACGACGGCCTGTTGCTTGCCCGAGCCGGCATTCTGCTGCGGAGTTCCGGGCGCATACGATCCGCCACCCGAGCTCGAACCACCCGAGTAGGAATTGTTCTTGTTCGCGGCGGCCGCGGCAGCGGCGGCCTTCCTAGCGGCCTCCTCGGCCTGGGCGGCAGCGAGAATCTCGGAATCACGCTGAGCCATGAGCTCCTTGACATCGTCAGAGAGGCCGTTCAGAACCGTCTGGACTTCCTGCTGCTTGGCCTGCATGTCCTGCATCTGGGCAGTCTGCTGGTCCTTGAGCTTCTCTAAGTCGGCCTTCTGCGACTCGAGCTCGGTCTTTTGCGCATCGAGCTCTTCCTGGATGGTCTGAATGTCCTCGATGGCGTCGCGGTCGCTCTTGTTGATCTTCTCAACGTAATGCGCGTTGGCGACGAGTTCCTCAAACGAACCCGAGGCGAGCAGCAGCGACAGGATGTTGGTGCCGCCGGACTTGTAGCTGGCGGCCACGCGATCGGAAAGGTCGTTGCGCTTCTTCTTGAGCTCGGCCTTCTTTTCATCGATCTGGGCCTGCGTGTCGTCAATCTTGCCCTGGACATTCTCGATGTCGTTGAGGGTCTGGGCATTCTTGTTGGCCAGCGCCGCATACTCATTTGCGATGCTGTCGAGCTGGGCCTGAACCTCGTCGAGCTGGGCCTGGGCGGCATTCAGTTTATCGGTGGTTTCTTTGGAAGCCTCCGCCGCATGGGCGCGAGCGGGCAGGCCAAAAAGAACTGCCGCAGAAGCGGCGCCGAACAGGGCCTTGAGGGCAGTGCGGCGCGAGAGCTCCTGGGAAAGGATGGAATCGCTGTTTGGTGACATATGTACTCCGTTACATGCTTATTTATATGTCGCTCAACTCATACATATTAGCGTACATATGGCGCGTCCCAACGATTTCCACGAACGGCAGGAAACTGCAAGGTCGGCGGCTCGTAAGCGAGCGTCAAAGATCAGGTTATGCGTGCGCAAGCTCTGTTATGAGTACGTTAGCACAATCCTCTGCTTTTCCTACAGCGCACGATTTGGGCGTCCCTGCCTGCGCTATACTCCCCTGAAGAAGTGTTCCTGATTCGATAGGAGACTACATGTCCAAAGCACTCGACCCCAAAGACACCTGTGTCCTCGTTACCGGTGGCGCCGGCTTTATCGGCTCGCACACCGTCGTTCAACTGCTCGAGGGTGGCTACCAGGTCGTCATCGTCGATGATCTCTCCAACTCCAGCGCCGTCGCCGTCGACCGCGTCAAGACCATCGTGGGCGACGAGGCCGCCAAGAACCTCACCTTCTACGAGGCCAACGTGCTCGACCGCGATGCGATGAACAAGATCTTCGATACCCATCAGATCGACCGCGTCATCCACTTTGCCGGCTTTAAGGCCGTCGGCGAGTCGGTGAGCAAGCCCGTCGAGTACTATCACAACAACATCGAGAACACCCTGGTGCTCATCGACGTCATGCGCAACCATGGCTGCAAGTCCATCATCTTCTCGAGCTCCTCGACCGTCTACGGCGACCCGGACAACCCGCCCGTCACCGAGGAGGATCCTAAGAAGCCCGCGACCAACCCCTATGGTTGGACCAAGTGGATGATCGAGCAGATCCTTATGGACGTCCACACCGCCGACCCCGAGTGGGACGTCGTGCTGCTCCGTTACTTCAACCCCATCGGCGCCCATCCGTCGGGTCTGATCGGCGAGGACCCCAAGGGCATCCCCAACAACCTGGTGCCCTATGTCGCCCAGGTCGCCGTGGGCAAGCTCGAGGCCGTTCAGGTCTTTGGCAACGACTACCCCACCCCCGACGGCACCGGCGTGCGCGACTACATCCACGTGTGCGATCTGGCCTCTGGTCACGTTGCCGCCCTCAACTGGATGAACGGCAAGACCGGCGTCGAGATCTTTAACTTGGGCACCGGCACCGGCACCTCGGTACTCGAGGTCGTCGCCGCCTTCTCCAAGGCTTGTGGCAAGGAGCTGCCCTACGTGATCCGCGAGCGCCGCGCCGGCGACATCGCTGCCAACTGGTGCGATGCCTCCAAGGCCGAGCGCATGATGGGCTGGAAGGCCCAGTACGACATCGCGGACATGTGCCGCGATAGCTGGAACTGGCAGAGCCACAACCCCAACGGCTTCGCCGACGCCGAGTAGCAAAAACCTACATACCGCTCTTGCCCCGATCTCACGTTGTGAGGTCGGGGCTTTTTCATGGCATGTAACCATTCGCCGAAAATCGACCAACTTTTTTATCTTGCCTGTACATGTTTAAACAACATGTTTTACAATAGGCGTATCGAATCAGAACATCGGAGGCGGACTGCACACCCATCGGCAGGCCGTCCCCACAACAAGAAGGTTGGTGAGCGCATTCATGGAGCGTGCAAGCGGCGTCCTCATGCCCGTCTCATCTCTGCCCGGACCATACGGAATCGGCGGCTTTGGCTGGAATGCCTACGACTTCGTCGATTTTCTCGCCTCGTGCAAACAACATTACTGGCAGATTCTGCCCCTTACGACGACCAGCTATGGCGATTCGCCCTATCAGTCGTTCTCGGCCCGCGCAGGCAACCCCAACTTTATCGACTTTGCCGAGCTTATCGAGGCAGGGTATCTAGAGCAGCACGATATCGATGGCGTGTACCTGGGTTCTGACCCCAGTAACGTCGACTACGGTGCCATCTTTGGCGGCCGCCGTCAGATTCTCGACCGCGCCGCCGAGCGCTTTGCTGCCGACAAGCCGGCCGATTTCGATGACTTTATCCAAGCCAACGAGGACTGGCTCATCCCCTACTGTGAGTTCATGACCGTCAAAGAGGAGTGCGGTCTCAAGGCGTTTTGGGAGTGGCCCGCGGAGCTCCGCGCCCGCGGTGAGGCTTCCGCCAAGGTCTGCGCCGACCATCCGGCGCGTATGCTCTACCACCAGATGACGCAGTACTTCTTCGATCGCCAGTGGAACCGCCTCAAGGCCTATGCCAACGAGCGCGACATTCTCATCATCGGCGACCTGCCCATCTATGTCTCGCGTGACTCCGTCGAGATGTGGGCGACGCCTGAGCTCTTTAAGATCGACGCCGCCGGCAATCCCGTGAGCGTCGCCGGCACGCCGCCCGACCAGTTCTCGGCCACCGGCCAGTACTGGGGCAACCCCATCTACGACTGGGACGCTATGGAGTCCGATGGCTTCTCCTGGTGGGAGGGCCGCATTCGCGCCGCCCTCGACATGTACGACGTCATCCGCCTGGATCACTTCCGCGGCTTCGAAGCCTATTGGGAGGTGCCGTTCTCCTCACCCGATTCGTCCTACGGTTCGTGGACGCAGGGTCCCGGCCTTAAGTTCTTCAAGACGCTCGAGGAAAAGCTCGGCACACTGCCCATCATCGCCGAGGACCTGGGCTTCCTCACCCCCGGCGTCATCGACATGCGCGACAACTCGGGCTTCCCCGGCATGAAGATCCTGCAGTTTGCCTTTGAGGGTACCAACTCGTACTACCTGCCGCATAACTACATCGCCAACACCGTCGCCTATGTGGGCACCCACGATAACGAGACGGCGCGCGGTTGGTTTGAGGGAACGGCCACCCCGCGTCAGCGCGAGCAGGCAGCCCTGTACACCCATCAGCAGGCCGGCGAACCCATGGCAGATGCACTCAATCGCACCATCGCCGCCAGCGTGAGCGACACGTGCATCTACACCATGCAGGATCTGCTCAACTTGGGCAACGAGGCGCGCATCAACACCCCTGCCACGCTGGGCGGCAACTGGACCTGGCGCATGCTCGACGGCGCCATCACCCGCGAGCTTGAGCACAAACTCACCGACTGGACCGAGACCTACTTCCGCATCCCATCGGAAGCCGAAATCGAGCTTCCTCAATAGGAGCTACCGCGCCCGACCCCCCACCGTGCGGACGCGCTTGCTTTTCCCGCGCGAGGCCACCCCAATCCCCTCGCGCGGGCTTCTTATGAATTGCAGACATGAAACAACCCATCACAGGAGAAAACATGCCCCGAATTAACCTCATGGAACTCGCCGAGCAGTCTTTTGGCACCTCGCTCGAGCAGCTCGACGACCGTCGCATTTACAAGCTGCTGGTCAAACTCGTGCAGGAGCGCTCCGCCGCCTGCCCGCTCAACAACGGCAAGAAAAAGCTCTATTACATTTCCGCCGAATTTTTGATCGGCAAGCTGCTCATCAACAACATGATCGACCTTGGCATCTACGACGAGGTTAAGGACCAGCTCACCGCCGCAGGCCACGACCTCAACAAGATCGAGGAATTCGAGGTCGAGCCGTCACTCGGCAACGGCGGCCTGGGCCGCTTGGCCGCATGCTTCCTGGATTCCATCGCCACGCTGGGCTTGACCGGCGATGGCGTGGGCCTCAACTATCACTACGGTCTGTTCCGTCAGCGCTTTGTCGACAACCAGCAGAAGGCCGTCCCCGACGAGTGGCTCGGTGAGCAGGACATCCTAGTCGACGATGACCGCTCCTACACTGTCGAGTTCGGCGATTTTGCCGTTACCTCCAAGCTCGTCAACATCGATGTGCCCGGTTACGGCCAGCCCACCAAGAATCGCCTGCGCCTGTTCGACCTGGCGAGCGTCGACGACAGCCTGGTCCCCGGCAGTTCCATCGACTTCGACAAGACCGAGATCGCCAAGAACCTCACCTTGTTCCTCTACCCCGACGATTCCGACGAGCAGGGCCGCCTACTTCGCATCTATCAGGAGTACTTCATGGTGAGCAACGCCGCCCAGCTCCTGATCGACGAGGCCGTCGAGCGCGGCAGCAACCTGCACGATCTGGCCGACTACGCCGTGGTCCAAATTAACGACACGCACCCCACCATGGTCATCCCCGAGCTCATCCGCCTGCTCACCACCGAGCACGACATCGAGTTTGACGAGGCCGTTACCATCGTGCGCTCCATGGTCGCCTACACTAACCACACGATTCTTGCCGAGGCGCTCGAGAAGTGGCCGCTCGCCAGCCTGCAGAAGGTCTCCCCTGCCATCGCCGACATTATCGTCAAGCTCGATGAGATCGCGAAAGCCGAGCACGATGACCCGCGCGTCGCCATCATCGACGAGCACGACACCGTCCACATGGCCCACATGGACATCCACTTTGGCTTCTCCATCAACGGCGTAGCCGCCCTCCACACCAAGATCCTGGAGGACACCGAGCTTCATCCGTTCTACGAGATCTATCCCAAGAAGTTCTCCAACAAGACCAACGGCATCACCTTCCGCCGCTGGATCCATGGGGCCAACCCCGCGCTCGCCAGCCTGCTCGACGATGTGATCGGCACCGACTGGCGCAGCACCGGCGATCTGAGCAAACTCGCCAAGTTCGCCGACGACAAGGACGTTCTTGAGCGCCTGGCCGCCACCAAGGTCGAGGCCAAGGCCATCATGCGCCAGTTCATGGCGCTCGAGCAGGGCGTGACCATTCCCTCCAACGCCATCATCGACGTCCAGGTCAAGCGCATCCACGAGTACAAGCGCCAGCAGATGCTCGCGCTCTACATCATCTGGAAGTACCTCGATATCAAGAACGGCAACAGACCTAAGCACCCCGTCACCATCATCTTTGGCGGCAAGGCGGCGCCTGCCTACACTATCGCGCAGGACATCATCCATCTGATCTTGACGCTGTCGCAGTGGATTGCAAACGACCCCGACGTGGCTCCCTACCTGCAGGTCGTCATGATCGAGAACTACAACGTCACCGCCGCCGAGCGCGTGATCCCCGCCGCTGACATCTCCGAGCAGATCAGCCTGGCTTCCAAGGAGGCGAGCGGCACATCCAACATGAAGTTCATGCTCAACGGCGCCCTAACCCTGTGCACGCTCGACGGCGCCAACGTGGAGATTGCCGAGCTCGTGGGCGACGAGAACATCTATACCTTTGGTGCCTCGTCCAAACAGGTCGAGCAGCTCTACGCCGACGGCACCTATGACGCCGGTGTGCTCTACCGCAAGCCCGGTATCAAGCTGCTGTTGGACTTTATCACCAACCCCGCCTTTATGGCGACCGGCAACGCCGAGCGCCTGCAGCGCCTGCACGACGACATTAAGGGCAAGGACTGGTTTATGGCCCTGCTCGACATTGAGGAGTATATCCAGACCAAGGAGCGCGTGCTGGCCGACTATGAGGACCAGGACGCCTGGATGCGCAAGGCGCTCATCAATATCGCCAACGCCGGCACCTTCTCGTCCGACCGCACCATCTCCCAGTACAACGACGAGATTTGGCACCTGAGCTAATTTCGTTTCCTTTACCCATCCTCTTGAAAGCGGAGTCGTGGCAACGCGGCTCCGCTTTTTTGCCCGCACGCTACCCTGTGACCCGACTCGACCGAAGAATCTCGATCTGTAACAGCTGCTCGGTAAAAACGGCCCCAGCTGTTACAGATTGAGACATACCGCCCCCCTTGGGTCAATCTCGATCTGTAACATCTAGCAGCTGAAATTCACCTTTGGTGTTACAGATTTAGATGAAATGGTTAGCTCAGCGGAACCGTCTCGATCTGTAACATCTAACGTCCGAAATCAGCCTCACCCGTTACAGATCGAGACAAACGACCGGTCAGACAGCCCCAACACAAAGAAAGGCTCCCCTCTCGCCCAGTGGACGGGAGGGGAGCCTTATATGTGACCGCGGCAAAAGGATGGCAATACCGCAGTCGCCCAAAGGGAGGGCCTGGATGCACCGGGCCTAGATAAGGTTCTTGCCAGAGACCTTATCGAAGAGGTGGGTCGCGTTCTTCTCGAACTTGAACCAGATGGTGTCGCCAGCCTTGAGCGCGCCCTTGACCTCGAGGTCGACGACGGGGATAATCAGGACAAACTGGCCGTCGGGAGCGGTCACGTGGACATGCTCGGTCGAGCCCATGAGCTCGGTCACCTCGACGGTACCCTGGAGCGCGCCCTCCTCGCCCTTGTCGGCAAGCAGGATCTGCTCGGGACGCACGCCGGCCGTAATCTCCTTCACGTCGCCGCCGTCCCAGTTGAGGGCAAGTTGAGCGCAAGTCTCGGGGGCGAGTGCCACGTTCATATCCTCGGTCTTGACGGTAAAGCCGTTGCCCGAGCGCACCAGCTGGGCATCGAAGAAGTTCATCTGCGGCACGCCGATGAAGCCGGCGACGAAGATGTTCGCGGGATGGTTGAAGACCTCCTGCGGCGTGGCGATCTGCTGGACGACGCCGTCCTTCATGACCACGATACGGTCACCGAGGGTCATGGCCTCGGTCTGGTCGTGAGTAACATAAATGAACGTGCCCTTGATCTCGTGGCGCAGCTTAATGAGCTCGGCACGCATCTGGTTACGAAGCTTGGCGTCCAGGTTGGACAGCGGCTCGTCCATCAGGAAGACCTTGGGGTCACGCACGATGGCGCGGCCGATAGCGACACGCTGGCGCTGGCCGCCGGAGAGCGCCTTGGGCTTACGGTCGAGGTACTCGGTAATGCCCAGAATCTCGGCAGCAGAGCGAACCTTGCGGTCGATCTCGTCCTTGGGAACCTTCTTGAGCTCGAGCGTAAATGCCATGTTCTCGTACACCGTCATATTGGGGTACAGAGCGTAGCTCTGGAACACCATGGCGATGTCGCGGTCCTTGGGCGCCACGTCGTTGACACGCTTGCCGTCGATGAGAACATCGCCCGAGGTAATGTCCTCCAGGCCGGCGACCATGCGCATCGTCGTGGACTTACCGCAGCCAGAGGGGCCAACGAGGACGACGAACTCCTGGTCGTGAACGGTGAGGTTGAAGTCCTCTACAGCGAGCACACCGTCCTCGGTAACCTTGAGGTTGTGCTTCTTCTCCTCGGTCTTCTTCTTTTTGCCAAAGAAGCCCTTCTTTTTTGACTCGTTGTTGGGATACACCTTCTGAACATGTTTGAGAACGATCTCGGCCATGTCTCTACCTTTCGATATGCGGCGCCGCGCTGAGGGGCGCCGCAGAAACTTGCAAAACAGTTACGGCATTAGCCCTTGACGGCACCTGCCACCACGCCGTCGATGATGTACTTCTGACAGAGGATGTACATGATAACGATGGGGATAACGACCATCATGATGCAGGCCATCATGGGGCCGAGCTCGACGTGGCCGTAGCCGCCGCGGAAGTACTGGATCAAGATAGGAATGGTCTTGTACTTGGTGGAGTCGAGCGTAAGGTAGGGCAGCAGATAGTCGTTCCAGACCCACATGGTCTCGAGGATGCCGACCGAAAGATAGGTGGGCTTCATGATGGGAAGGACGATCTTAAAGAACACCTGGACCGGGTTGCAGCCATCAATCATGGCCGCCTCCTCGATCTCGAGCGGGATGTTCTTTACAAAACCGGCGAACATAAAGACCGCCAGGCCCGCGCCAAAGCCGAGGTAGATAAAGCAGATGTTGAACGGCGTGTTGAAGCCGATGCGGTCCGCCAAATTGGACAGCGTGAACATGAGCATCTGGAACGGTACGACCATCGAGAACACGAACAGGTAATAGAAGAAGTTCGAGATCTTGCTGTTGACGCGCACTACGTACCAAGCACACATGGAGCAGCACACCAGAATCAGCACGACCGACGTGACCGTGATGATGAGCGAGTACATAAATGCCGAGGCAAAGCCCTGCTCGTTAAGGGCATGCATGTAGTTTGCGAGGCCGTTGAACGTCTCGGGCGTGAGCAGATCGAATGCCGTGGTGGTGCTGATTGCAGTTGCCTTTTTAAAGGAATTGAGCGCAATCATGAACACGGGGTAGATCCACGCGAGCGACAGAATCGTAAAGAAAATCGAGAGCGCGCGGTTGATAACCTTATCGCGTTTCATTACTGCTGCACCTCCTTGGACCTCGTGGCCTTAAGCTGAATCATGGAGATGGCTACGACCAGGATGCAGAAGATAACCGCCTTGGCCTGACCGATGCCCTGCCATGCGATACCGGCACGCGAATAGAACGTGTTGTAGATGTTCAGGGCGAGCATCTCGGTGGAGTGCGCGGGGGCGCCGCCGGTAAGGGCGAGGTTCTGGTCGAACAGCTTAAAGCCGTTGGTGATGGACAGGAACAGGCAGATAGTGATGGTCGGCATCAGGTTAGGGATCTTAACCTTCCAAAACGTCTGCCATGCCGTGGCACCGTCGACCTTGGCGGCCTCGATGTAGTCGGACGGAATGGACTGCAGGCCAGCGATGTAGATGATCATCATGTAGCCGACCTGCTGCCACAGGGTCAGGATGATAAGGCCCCAGAAGCCAGCAGCAGAGTTAAGGGCGATGAGCTGGGCGCCCACGTTGGAGAGCAGGCAGTTGATCAGAATCTGCCAGATGTAGCCCAGCACGATGCCGCCGATCAGGTTAGGCATAAAGAAGATCGTACGGAAGATGTTGGTGCCCTTGAGCGCTTTGCGGGTGAGCGCCTGCGCGATGGCGAGGGCGATCACGTTGATGAGCACCGTCGACAGGAAGGCAAACGCCACGGTAAAGAAGAACGACGTGGCAAACTGCGGATCGGACAGTGCGCGCACGTAGTTCTCGATACCGACAAAGTGCGTGTTGTTGATGGTAATAAACTGGCAGAACGAGAGATAGAAACCCTGGATAAAGGGGATCACGAACCCGATCATAAACGCCAGACACGTGGGCAGCATAAAGAGCGGCCACCAGCGCTTGAGTGCTTTGCCCATAGAAGGGTCCTTTCAATATGCAGGGGGCGGGCAAACCAACGTCTGCCCGCCCCCTGTCGCTAATCAGATAGCTTGGGCAGCAACTGCTTACTCGGAAGCAGCCTTCTCGGTCTTCCAGCCATCGACGAAGGCGTTCTTGACGCCGTCCCACTTGCTGTTGTCGGCAGCATAGGCAATCAGAGCCTGCTTGAGGTTCTTCTTCCACTCCTCGGAGGGGATGTAGACGAAGTCCCAAGCGACGGTCTTCTTGCCGTCCTTGGCCATGGCAACGGCCTGCTGCGAGAAGACGTTGGTGGTCTCCTTAGCGCTCTTGAACGGGGCAGTCAGACCCATCTTGTCAGCGATGATGCTGGTGGCGGTGTCAGAAGTAACGCACCAATACATGAAGTCCTCGGTGGCCTTCTGGGCATCCTCGGAAGCCTGGGAGCTGACGCACCAGTAGTTCTCGCCGCCGGAGCACAGGCCCTGGTTCTCCTCGCCGTCGACACCGATGTAGATGGGCATCATGCCAATCTGATCGTCGGTCATGCCGGCCTTGGTGAGGTCAGCGTAGGCCCAAGAACCGTTCTGATAGAAGACGGCCTTGCCGGTTGCGAACTCGTTGGTGGCGTCGTCGCCGGTCTTGGAGGCAAGCTGCGAAGGATCGCAGGTGGAGTCGGTGATGTACAGGTCGAAAATCTGCTTGAAGTTGTCGAGATACTCGCCCTTGATCTCGTCGTCCTCCTGGTTGTGCTCCTTCTCGAACTCGTAGTAGAGCGGGAGGTTGGCGAGGTGGGTGGTGTAGCGCCAGCTGGAGGAGTCATCCATGCCGGCGGAAGTGAAGGCACCCTCAACACCAAGCTCGTCCTTGCGGGCCTGGATGTCGTCGGCACAAGCCTTCAGCTTGTCGAAGGAGTTGATGTCCTCGGCCTTGTAGCCAGCCTTCTCGAGCAGCTGCTTGTTGTAGATAATGCCGTAGCTCTCCTGGACCCAGTCGATACCCAGATCCTTGCCGTCGGACTGCAGAGCCAGGGAGTCGTCAATGAGCTCACCGCGGAGCTTGGTATCGGACAGGTCGGCGCAGTAATCCTTCCAGTTCTTAAGACCGGTGGGGCCGTTGACCTGGAACAGGGTCGGAGCGGAGCTCTTGGACATCTCGGACTTGAGCTTCTCCTCGTAGGTGTTGGAGGCGGCGGTCACGATCTTGACCTCGACGCCCTTCTCCTTCTTATAGGCCTTGGCGATCTCCTTCCACTCCTTATCGACCTCGGGCTTGAATTGGAGGAAGTAAACCTCGGCAGCGTCACCAGAAGCAGAGGAGCCGGAGCCGGCAGAACCGCCGCAGCCCACGAGACCCAGACCAAGAACCGCAGCCGCGGAACCAGCAAAGCCCAGGAACTGCCTTCTGCTCATTTCGTTCTTCATTACAATCCACCCTTTCACACCGTGGCGGCACCCTTTGCCGCCGCCTTCGGAGATTGGCTCGGGGACTTTGCCCCTTTTGCTGATTTGTACGATACGCTATTTGGCTAGTTGTTTGAACAAGTATTACTAGAGCGGTAGAAAAACTTCGGTGAACGGTAATTTCAACTTGATACTTGACAAGTTTTGTATAAACAATTATTTGTTATCGAATGCAGAGAAAACGCCCGGTCAAGCCGATACATCGTCGGTTTGACCGGGCGTTTTCGCTTTGAGGGCATGAGTCTCGTCAGGCTGCGAGCTAGCCGACTATCGCTTGGAGTTGACGCGGTAGTGGAAGATCTCGGGATGCGTGCGGGCATGCGTGACCTCGAACAAGATGCCATCCGAGGTGTACGATTGGCTCTCCATGACGGCGACGCAGTTGTACTTACCAAGGTTCAAGTAGCTGCAGTCCTCATCGTTGGCGAGCTCGACACTCACCGTACGACGGCTCGCCATCACTTTGACGCCGCGCTTGTGCTCCAGATAGTCGTAAATTGACCTTGCGGCGATCTCGGGCGTCAGGCCTTTGGCGATCGACTCCAGAAAATAGCCGTGGTCCACCTGGCGAGCGTTACCGTTAAGGCTACGGACGCGCACCACGCGAATCAACTTCTCGCCCACCTTAAAGCCCAGGCGACGAGAGAGTTGCTCGGTGCAGACCAGATGTTCAAAAGACTTAACGTCCGTCGATGCAACGGCATTGTTGCGCTTTGCAAACTCGCCAAACGACTCGACTTCCTCGAGCGCGCCCAGCATATCGGTTTCGCCTTTAAGCCAAATGACGCGCACGCCCTTGCCGTGTATGGGCTGCACAAACATCCCGTCGGCCAGCATACCCAAGGCGCGACGGACGGTATTGCGAGTGCATCCGAACTCCGCGGTCAGCTCGGCTTCGGTTGGCAGCATCTCCTGAAACGCATAGGTCCCATTAATGATGCGCGAGCGTATTTCTCGGTAGATTCCTTCGTATATCGCTTTTGGCATTGTTTCACCTCTACATTATTCATTTCCGGCTAGGCACGACAGCATTTCTTAAAGTTGGTTAAACCGAATATCGGTAAAGCGACAGGATTTAACCGTTGACGGTTTCTGTCATGCCCAAATCGGTTTCGCTCAAAACTGCCGGTACGACAATCGTCTGGTCCTCTACAATGAATCCATTGTTTAAACGTTTCCCCACGCGCAACGCGCCTCGATATTCGGAAGGCAGAACATGCTGCAAAAAATCCAACGCTTTGGCGGGGCAATGTTCGCGCCCGCCATGCTGTTTTCTATATCAGGCCTCATGGTCGGCGTCTCCGCTCTCGCAACGACTGCGGACATCGTCGGCGATCTCGCCGTATACGGAACCCCTTGGTACGTTTTTTGGACCATCATCCAGCGCGGCTCGTGGACGGTCTTTAAACGCCTCCCGCTCCTTTTTGCCGTAGCGCTGCCCATCGGTCTTGCCCAAAAACAACCGGCTCGTTGCTGCCTCGAGGCTCTCGTCGCCTATTTTGCCTACTGCTTCTTTTTGAGCGAGATCATTAAGCTGAGCGGAGACAACCTTGGACTTGAGTACCCGTCATCTTTGACCACCGCCAGCGGTATCACCGTCATCGACGGCATCAAGACGCTCGACACCGGCATTATCGGCCCGCTGGCGGTATCGGCAACCGTCGTCACCATCCATGACCGCTTCTACGATGCCAAGATTCCCGATTGGCTCGGCACCTTCTCGGGCTCCTCGCTGGTCTACCTCATCAGCTTTTTTGCCGTGTTTGCCCTTGCCGCTATCTCGGCCGCCATCGTGCCCTACGTATACGATGTAACTGATACGCTGCGTCACGCGCTTGCAGGCGTCGGTCCCTTTGGCGTGGGTATCTTTGTCTTTTTAGAACGAGCACTCGAGCCCTTTGGCCTGCACCACCTGCTCTACATGCCGATCTACTACGACAACCTGGTCATTAACGACGGCATCTACGCCACGTGGAGCAGTTTGCTCCCCATCCTCTCCCATAGCACGCGCCCCCTTAATGAGCTTGCGCCGTGGGCCGGTTTTACCGCCACCGGCTGGGTCAAGCTCTTTGGCCTTCCTGCCATCGCAGCTGCGTTCTACTCCACCGCAAAACCCGAGCGCCGCGCCGGCCTCAGGGTCATCCTTGTTCCCGCCATCATCGCCTCGGTGGTTTGCGGCGTTACCGAGCCACTCGAGTTTCTCTTTATGTTCACCCACCCCGGGCTCTTTTTGCTCTACGCCGTCTTATCGTCTTGCCTTGCCACAACCATGAATCTCTTTGGCATCGTCGGCATCTTCTCGGGCGGCCTGATGGAGATGGCAGCCTTCAACTTTATTCCGCTCATGCGCACGCATGCCGGTGCCTATCTTTTGGCGCTCGGTATCGGCCTTGCCTTTAGCCTCATCTTTTTTGTTAGTTTTCGAGCACTCATCTTGGTCTATGACCTTAAGACTCCGGGCCGCGAGGATCATGTCGCCAATCGCGCGGCAATCGATTGTTTAACGGGAAGCGACTTTGCCAAAGAGCAATCTCCCAATGACGAGGTCAATAGTCGATCCGATCAAGATCACGTCCTCGCTGAGCGGGTAATTCAGCTTTTAGGTGGCGTTGGCAATATCGTGGGCGCAACCAACTGCGCCACGCGCCTGCGCGTCGAGGTCGCAGACCCTTCCATCGTTGCAGATAACGCGTCGTTTGTCGCGGTGGGCGCCAAGGGCCTCATCATTACGGGCAAGACCGCCCAGGTGATCATCGGCATCTCCGTTCCCCGCGTTAAAGAGCATTTTGACCAGATCATGGGCCTCGAGCCGGAATTTGTGCCCACCACCTCGGCCTCCCCTGCCGCCAGCGCAGCCCATAAGCGCGGCGATATTTGCTTCTTCGATATCGACGGAACGCTCGCCTGGCAAGACCCCAGGCTCGCCCAAGACCTTCCCGAAGACGAGCGGGACCTCTCCCCCTATCCCAACGAGGCGGTTTCGCAGGCAATCCGCGAGTTTGTCGCCAACGGCAACAGGGCCTTTATCTGCACGGGACGTACCCTGAGCTGCATCCACCCCAAACTTCTTGAGCTGCCCTGGACCGGCATCGTCTGTCTTGCGGGCGGTTACGCCGAGATCAACGGACACGCAATTCGCGATCTGTCGATGACACCCAGCATGCTGCAGCATCTTGCCCCCTATCTTGAGCAATCGGGCGAGGTCATCCGCTTTGAGGGCCTCAACGGCGTCGTGCGCATGAGTGCCGATGCGCCCGATGCTCCCGGATACGCGCGCACCCTGGGCGACGCAGTCACGCAGCTGCAACATTACAGTGTCTACAAGATCTTGATGTCTACATCACTCGCCAACCACATCGCTCAAGATAAGGCACTTGAGCCGCTACTGTGCTTTAACGAGCTCGAACTCGAGGTAACCGAAATCTCGCCCCGCGAATGCACGAAGCGCGGGGGCATCCAGTCTGTACTCGACGCCCTCGATCCCCACCACGGAACCGTATACGGCATCGGCGACGCCAGCAATGACGTCTCGCTGATGAACGCCGTCGATGTCGGTATCGCCATGGGCAATGCGCCGGACTATCTCAAGGATAAGGCCGATTACGTGACCGACACCGTCGATCACGACGGTGTCGTTGCGGCGCTCGAGCATTTTGGGCTGATTTAGGCGCGCTCCATCAAACGCACGCCCGTTGTCCCAAATCGCCAAAACTGCCGCGCCAAACGCCCTAATGTGGCAATATGTTGTCTGCATATTGCATCAACGCAACCTCAGAAAGAATGCGAGAACCCGTGTCCAGTCCGTTTACCAGCTTTTTAGCCCAGCACTTTGACCAGATTAACGACTATCTGGCCACGTTCTTTGACGGACAGGCGACCTCTGCCGATATCGAGCGCTACCTGTATGCGCCGCTCTCGGCTTTTACGGCCAACGCCGGCAAGCGCCACCGCCCGCTTATCTGTATGCTCGCCGCAACCGCAGTGGGCGGTAGCTTTGAGAGCGCCCGCAGCGCCGCGGCAGCCATCGAGCATTTCCAGTCGGGCGCGCTGATCCACGACGACATCGCCGACAACGGACAGCTTCGTCGAGGCAAGCCCTGCATGCACCTTACCGAGGGCACGGGCCTTGCCATCAATTGCGGCGATCTGGCGCTCACTATGGTCACCAAGACGGTTCTCGACGACCCCACGCTGGAGTCCGACGTGAAGCTGCGCGTGCTCCACGAGCTTACCGAGATGATCGTCCGCACCATCGAGGGTCAAGCGCTCGACCTGGGTTGGGTCCGTGACGGGCGCTTTGATATCTCGGTTGATGACTACCTGGACATGGCGACGCACAAGACCGCGTTTTACAGCGGAGCCACGCCGCTTGCCGCCGGAGCCATTATCGGCGGCGGCAGCGATGAGCAAATCGAAGCGCTGCGCGCCTTTGGCCTGCACACAGGCCTCGCCTTTCAGATTCAGGACGACCTGCTCAACCTTGTCGGCACTAAGGAAGCCGCCAACAAGGACTTCCGCACCGACATCACCGAGGGCAAGCGCACGCTTGTCGCCGTACACGCCCTCTCTGATGAGCGCCACCACGACGAGGTCGAGGCGATTCTTTCCTCGGGCACCGATGATCCCGCGCAGCTCGCACGCGCCGTGGAGATCTTCCAGGAGACCGGCTCCATCGATTACGCCCACACTTACGCGCTCGACCTGACCGCTAAGGCCAAAGCGGCCATCGAGAACGTTGAGCTTGATCCGCACGCACGCGAGCTGTTCCTCTCCATGGCAGATTTCTTTGTGGAGCGCCTTAACTAACGGGGGTTATAAAACCTGTCAGCAGCGTATTTAGGCACAACTTGCTACACTGTTGAGTGCATGTTTATGCATCCCTTTGCGTTGTCTATCCGACAGACGCTCAAATAGTACGAATGGTACGCCGAAAGGGGTTCGTTCATGGAACCTATTACAACGGGCATGCAGGGAGCAGCCGTCGAGGACGTGCAGTCTCGTCTCCTGCAGCTCGGCTACACGATTGATGCCGCCGAAGTCACCGACAAGTACTTTGGAGCCACCACTGAGCAGGCCGTCAGCACCTTCAGGCTCGACAGCGGCCTTGCTGCCGGTCATGCCGTCGATATCCCCTGTTGGAGCGCCCTTGTAGACGCTTCGTATAAGCTGGGCGACCGCACCCTCTATCTACGCATGCCCAATTTCCATGGCGCCGATGTGCAGGCCCTGCAGCGCGCTCTCAACGTTTTGGGCTTTGCCTGTGGCGAAGACGACGGCTACTTTGGTCCGCATACCGAGGCCGCCCTGCAGCAGTTCCAGGAAAATGTCGGCCTGTTTGCCGACGGCATGGCCTTCCAGGACACCTACGCCTACATCAACCGCCTGCACCATGTGTGGGAGGGCAAGCCCTCGGTCACCGAAGCCGAGTCCCGCATCGGTTTTGCTCGCGCCGCCAACGTGCTCGAACGCTTCCAGATTGCCGTTATCGGCGAGGACCCCATCGCACGCAGTGTTGCGTCGCGCATGTGGAATATCGCCACGGCAACGACCGACAACAGCGGCATGATGCTCTGCGACTCCGAGGTCCCAACCGACGTTGACCTGGTGCTCGAGATCGCAAGCGACGAGCTGCCCGCCGACGCCGCACCGCGCGCCACGATTGCCCTCGCCGAGTGCCACAACCTGGCCCAGCGCATCCGCACTGCCAATGTCGCCGCGCAGCAGAAGCCGGCTCGCATTCGCATTGAGCTCACGGGCATGACGCGCTACAACGGCACCTTCACGGCCAGCGACGCGCAGACACTCGCCGTACGCCTGCTCGATGGCGTTTGCGATGCCCTCGCAGATTAGGTAAACTAAACGAGTTGCTTTTGGGCAACACCACACATTGGGACGTAGTTCAACGGTAGAACTCCGGTTTTTGGTGCCGGCTGTTGGGGGTTCGAATCCCTCCGTCCCAGCCATTAAAATTGAGCGCCCTGAGCCCATAACGGCCCAGGGCGCTTTCTTGTGGGCAAGCGGAGGGATTCGAACCCGCAAGGGTGCGAAGCCGAGGAAACGCGAAGGCACCCCAAGCCCATTAGGACCAAGAGCGCCTAACATCAAGAAAATATCAGCCCAGTTCCGAAAAGCGAGCCGCATGCAACAACCAGGTAACCACAGGCCCCGGGAGAGCGGGGACACCGGCTTAGGTTTATCGCGAGTTCCGCACGAACAGGAGGCCACTTAATGTGGCCTCCGTCGTGAGCAGGACTGTAGAGCAGGAAACCTAAGCCGGTGTCCCCGCTCTCCCGGGGCCGAACGCCCTAGTTGTTGAGCATGCGGTCGAAGCTTCCCGAGTCGCCATCCCGATAGTCTGCGGTCATCAGGATCTCCTGCGGAATACGCCCGCCCTCGCGCAGCACGTTGCGGAACTGCACGCGCGTAACCATGGGCAGATCCTTAATCGTCGCCGCCAGGTTCTGCGGCACGCCCTGGTTGGCAGCAGCGGGCTCGCACGCGCCGCCGGCCTTCACGCGACGCCTATGCTCGGCGAGCATGGCGCGGTACATGCCGGCATGCAGGCGAATCTCAACCACATTGGCATTGCGAGCCTGCTCGACGATGCGCGCGCCCTCGCGGTCGATATCGCCCACATAGTAGACGTAGTTAAAGCGATAGCCAATCTCGGCCAGATAATCGTCCAGGGCATGCGAGACGCTTGCCTTGCATCCGCCGCCAAAAATCACGCCGCCCACCTTGATGCCAAAGAGCTTGGCGTGCTTGCGGCCACGCAGCAGCTTGACGATCTCGTCGTAGGTGTCCAGGTTCTCGACCATAATGAACGGCTTGTCGGCACCCAGCGTAAAGAAACCCGTAAAGTGCACGGGGCGATTGGGAGCGACCTTGATCGCCTGCATGCTGATGCCCTTTTCGGTCATACGCCTGATCAAGCGCTCACCGTGCTTGCCGTCAAAAGCCTTCTCGTCGTTAAAGATCTGGTAGGCACGCTGGCGGCGCGAGGCAACCGGCATATCGGCACCTCGGTTCTGCTCGATCCAAGCCTGGATGATTGCGATTTCCTCGGCAATCTTGCGGTTGGACATCTCGTTGTGCTGAGTGCGCTGCGGAGCCTTTTTGCCGTCCTTGCCCTCAACCTTTACGATCTGTGTCTGCTGCTCCTTGATCTTAGAGAGCGCCGTGGGCGTAGGGACAACTTTGAGCAGCTGCCTGCCTAAAACGCGGGCAAGGGCAAACGCCGAGGCCTCGCCGTGAACGGCCGACTTGGGCTGCTGGGCAGCAGTATCTGCTGCGGCAGACTCCGGCTTCCTCTGAGACTTGCGCTTAGAATCGCCTTGGGAATTGCGCTCGCGCTTCGGCATAGACGCCTGCTTCTGCGGACGAACGGACTTGCTCTCCTTCGCCGGCTGGCGCTTAGGCTGCCCCGAAGAAACCTCGGCCTTCGCATCCTCGTTCTGCGGCGTGGTCTTCTCGGCCGCAGTCTCGGCATGGGAACTGCGGCCCCCACGATGGCGACGGCGGCGAGGCTTGCTCGACGCGCCCTGCTCCGTCTGCTCATCAGTAGGCTGCTGGCCCTTGGCCTCGGCATCAACCTCAAGCTGCGGCTCAACAGGCTTTTGCTCGCGAGCCACCGGCTCAACGGCCTTCTCGTCCTTCTCGCCCTGAGTGGTCGAAGCCGGCTCGCCCTTCTCCTGACGCCTTACGGAATACGCGCGCCCCGCAAAACCACGTCCGGGACGGCATGAACCCGGAGCCTTCTTGGCAGACTCCTCAACATCGTCTGCAACCTCAGAAGACTCTTCAACCTCACGCGCGGCATCCTGCTGTGCAGCCTTAAAGTGAGCACCGCGACGGCGCTTGGGCTCTTGGGCCTCCACGGGCTTTTGCTCCTTCGTGGGCTTCTGCGACTCGGCAGCAACCTCGGTCTCAACAGCCTCGGCATCCGTCTCGCCCTTTTGAGCAACGGCGCGACGGAAGCGCTCCTGTTGGGCGCGGCGCTGCGCATCGCGCTTGCCACCCCCACCAAAACCGCCGCGTCCTGCCTTGGCCGTAAAGGCACGCACGACGTTCTCATCGAGCAACTCATCGGTATCGACATGCTCACGCGGAGCAGTTTCTTCCACAGCAGGCACGTCAGCGGAATCCTCGACGACAAAATCCTCGACGGACTCGGCAGGCTGCTCCTGGGCATCGCGGATCTCGGCATTGATGGTATAGAACGCCGGGCGCCCGTTAATGCCGCTACCCTCGATCTTGGTCACGATATTTGCCGCGATAAGCTCATCGCGCATCGCCTTGGTGTCACATTCCTTATCGACGGAGCGGAAAATCTGCGCCAGCGCGCTCGACTTAATCTTGAGTGCCTTGCGGCAAAGCAGGTCGTAGGCAACCAGCTTGGCACGCTCAGCAGAAAGCGATGTCTGGCTGCTCAGACGCTTAGCCAGGGCATCGACATTATTTTGGTTATCGGAATATACCGTCTTGGCCACGGGGCCCCTTTCATATGTACACATATACTTCTATATGGTACAACGCGCGCCCTTATCCACGCAAAACATCTGCGAGAACACTCGAGCGTCACCCGCTTTTGCATGAAAAAAGACCGAGCCCGCGAAGTCGCGGACCCGGTCTTTCCGAGTCATATAGATGTGACGTTCAACTCGTCAGGTCGACTAGGCCTTGGCGGCCTCGGCGTCGGCAGGAGCCTCAGCGGCAGCGGCGCGACCGTACTCGGCCTTGCCCATCTCGGACCACTCGGGCTCCTCATCAGGCATGGAGCCAGCCTCCTTGCCGAAGAACTCCTTGAGGCAGTTGACGGCGACGATGAGGCCCAGGACCATCAGCAGGACGGCAAAGACGAGCTGCAGGCCCTTGGTGGCGGCGACGGAGACGGCGGCCGTGGTGGCAGTAGCCGGGATGGTACCGAAGAAACCGTAGGCCTGGACGGCGGTCATGCAGCCCATGGCGCTCTGGACCAGCGAGGTGAAGGTGCAGCAGAGCAGGAAGGCGACGGGCACGTAGAGCATCCAGCCCTTGCGACCGGTGCACTTGCAGAACACGGCGAGGGTGATCATGGTCATGCCGCCGAGCAGCTGGTTGGAAGCACCAAAGAGCGGCCAGATGTTGGCATATCCACCAAAAGCGAGGGCGAGACCGGGAAGCAGGGTGACGACCGTGGCGAACCAGGGGTTGCCGAGGACCTTCATGTAGCCAGCCTTGGACTCGATGGCCAGGGCGTCGTTGGTCTGGGCAAAGAACTCGGAGAACGAGGTGCGGGCGATGCGGGCGACGGCGTCGAGCGAGGTCAGGGCCAGAGCGGAGACGTTCATGGTCATGAAGACGGTAGCGAGCGTGCCGTCAACACCGAAGGCCTGCATACCGCGGGAGATGCCGGCGGCGAAGATCTGGAACGGGGTGGAAGCGACACCGGCGTTGAGGGCGCCAGTACCGGCGGTGTTCATATCGGAGAACATGATGCCGGCAACGATGATGGCAAGGATGCCGACGAAGGACTCGACGATCATTGCGCCGTAACCGACCTTGACGGCGTCCTGCTCCTTCTCGACCTGCTTGGAAGAGGTGCCGGAAGAAACGAGGCTGTGGAAACCGGAGAGAGCACCGCAAGCGACGGAGACGAACAGGACCGGGAACATCATGCCGGAGGCAGTGGAGAAGCCGGTGAAGACCGGAGCGGTGATAGTGGCCTGACCGTTGACGCCCAGGACGACGATGCCGAGGACAGCGCAGACGATCATGACGATCATCATGATGGAAGTGAGGTAGTCACGCGGGGTCTTGAGCATCTGGATGGGCATAGCGCCAGCGAAGACCAGGTAGACCATGACGACGGCGAACCACTGGAACTTATCCAGGTAGAGCGGGAACTGCATACCGACGGCGAACATGAGAACCATGAGGACCACGCCGGTGACGAACTCGGCAGCGCCGGTGAGGTTGAACTTCTTCTGGGCCCAACCAAAGGCGATAGCGACGAAGGTGAACAGGATGGAGATGGTACCAGCGCAGCCGGCGGCATAGGACTTGGTGAAGTCGATGGCACCGGTAGCAGCACCAGAAGCGTCAACGGCCGGGGTGAACATGAACGTCTTGCAAACCATGTCGGTGAAGGCGGCGATGACGATGATGCAGAACAGCCAGCAGAACAGCAGGAACAGGCGACGGCCGGTCTTGCCGATGTACTTCTCGATGAGCTGAGCGAGCGACTTGCCGTTGTTCTTCATCGAAGCGTACAGGGCACCAAAGTCGTGGACGGCGCCAAAGAAGATGCCGCCGATGAGGACCCAGAGCACGACGGGCAGCCAGCCAAAGGCCATGGCGACGATCGTACCCGTGACAGGGCCAGCACCGCAGATCGAACTGAACTGGTGCGAGAACGCGGTGAAGGCGGAGACGGGCGAGAAGCTCTTGCCGTCCTTCATGCGCTTGGCCGGCGTGAGGGCCTCTTTGTCAACGCCCCACTTGTTGGCCAGCCATCGGCCATAGCCCAGATAGCCGCAGGCGAGCACCGCCGCGGCCACAACCATGAGCAAAACTCCGTTCATTACATTTCCTCCTCTAAAAAGAACTTCCTAGACATAAAAAATGAGGGCCGTCGGTTGCGCTCGACGGCCCTCATCTTCATCAGCCGCCCGTTATCGTACGGGCTAGCTGTATGTGCTAACCCGCATCAGATAATTACTACGCTGATAATGTTTAGCTGATGCGTGAACATGTCTAAGAAATCCTCTTCAATCATGATGCGAACGATCCGTGCGTGTTCACATCCCCCAGTGGTTGAAAAGGAGTATGAAACTTTAGTTACCTAAAGTCAACGCAAATTTGTAATGAATTTTCAACTTTTTTTGATTTCTCGGTATAAAACGCCACTGACCTCGGACTTTACCCCACGACAGTTTTTGCATGAGAGATGCCCCTGAGAGCCGCGGGAGCCGGGCGGCGCATATGAACTTTCCTGCTCTACAGTCCTGCGCAAGACGGAAAGCACATTAAGTGCTTTCCTTTGCGTGCGGAACTCGCGACAAACTTAACCCCCGCCCTCAGCCCCGGAGACCCTCCCTGCCGTCACATTGTTCAATCAGTTTTGCGGGCGTGCGCCGCTGCGCGGCTAGCCCGCATGCTCCTCGGCGGGGTTGGTCTGATGGATCTTGTTGAACTTCCGCCTTTGGCTCAAATGGAAACGGGGAACGCATCTGCATCCCCCGTTTTTGTTGCGGTTAGTCTAGGTCAATAAACTTGGTGCTTATGACATGGCCGTCTTTTACTAGCATTCTGGCCATGGTGGGGCCTCGGGTGCCTCTGGGGTAGCTGGCGCTGCCCGGGTTGAGGACTAAGCAGCGGCCCACTTGGGCTTCTTTGGTTACGTGGGTGTGGCCGTTGATGGCTACGTCTACGGATCCCACCGGAAGGTCTTCGCGGTAGTGGGCTACGGCGAATTTGAGGCCTTCGTAGGTAAAGAGCGCAAGACGGTCTACATCGGGACCGTAGTCGCGGTAGTAATCGTTGTTGCCCAGTACGGCCCGCACGGGGGCGATGGTGCATAGGTGCTCGTAGTCCATCTCTGACGTGAGGTCGCCGGCGTGGATAATCAGGTCTGCGCCCTCAAGCTCATCCAAGAGCGCAGGCGAAAGATAGCCGTGGGTGTCCGAGATGATGTCGATGCGCTTGGCGCTTGCACTGTTCATGGGATCCCTTCCGCAAAAAAACGATTCGGCAGATACATACAAAAAAGGCCCCACAACTCCGCAGACGATGGGTCTACAGGGCTGCGGGGCCAGTGTGCTAGAGACTCAGGGCCTTCTTGAGCGGCACGACGCGGCGGCGCGAAACCGGCACGCGTTCGTCGACGCCCGTAATGCCCAGCTGGATGGCGCCCGAGGGCACCGTCTCGACGTCCGTGACACACGCCAAGTTGACGATATAGCGGCGGTGAACACGGAAGAAGCCAAAGTCGCAGAGCTTGGCCTCAAACTGCGCCAGCGAGGTCGTCGACAAAAAGCGATCATCGACGGTATAGATGCAGGAGTAATCGTCCTTGGCCATGATAAAGCGAATGTCGTCCACGGGAATGAGCACCTTGCGGCCGCCCTTTTCCACCGGGATACGCTCGATGGTCACCTTGCTGTCCGTAACCGGCTTGGCGCGTTGCATGACCTTCTCGATCGCGCGATCCAAGCGAGCTTCCTCGACCGGCTTCATCAGATAATCGACGGCATCCACGTCGAATGCCTCGACCGCATGGTCACTATACGCAGTCACAAACACGATCGCCGGCGGATTTTTGAGCTTATGCAGCGCCTCGGCAAGTTGCAGGCCCGAGGCACCGGGCATCGAGATATCGAGAAACACGACATCCACGCGACTTTCCATAAGCATCTCGATGGCGGAGCGGACGCTCGACGCCTCCGTGATCGTGCCGATCTTGCCCGTTTGCTCGAGCAGGAAGCGAAGCTCCGAGCGAGCCGGCGCCTCATCATCCACAATCATCGCACGCAGCATAGGGATAAAACCTTTCGTCAACTAACTACGCCGGGCATCCGTCGCATGACGTTGAGCCCGTAGCCTTTTATTTTACTCTTGAATGTCAAAGATGCTCTCTGACAAATCAAGATGAAGGAGCACTTTGGTGCCCTTGCCCGGCGCCGATTCGACACGCGTATAGGAGTGCGGCCCATAAAAGCGATGGATGCGCTCCGAAATATTGTGCATGGCCACACCGGCGCCGCCACCCTGGGGAGAGCTGGCGTCGGGACGGGCAGAGCGCTCGTCAAACAGTCTGGCGGCGGTACCCTCATCCATGCCCACGCCATTATCGGCCACGGCAATCAAGATTGCATCCTCGCCGTCTTGGTGAACGGTCACGTCGATCCTCAGGGCGTCGTCATCGCCCATACCATGACGTACGGCGTTCTCGACAATCGGCTGGATCACGAACGCCGGCACCAGCGTATCTTCCACGTCCTCGGACACATCGAACGTCGCAAGCACGCGGTCCTCGCCAAAGCGGGCCTTCTCAAAGGTAAGGTAGCGTTTGGTCTGTGCAACCTCGCGCGAGACCGGAATAAGCGATCCCGAGTTGTCGAGCGTGGCACGATAGAACGATGAGAACTCACGAAGCAGTTCGCGGGCCCGCAGCGGGTCGGTGCGCGTAAACGATGCAATGGTGTTCAGCGTGTTGAACAGGAAGTGCGGGTTAATCTGCGCTTGCAGCGCACGCACCTCGGCGCGCGCCGTGAGTTCCTTTTGCACCTCGAGCTCGTGGATGGCGAGCTGCGTGGACAAGATCTCGGCAAAGCCCGAGGCAAGCGCGTACTGGGTACGGTCGACGGCGCGCGGGGTCTTGTAGTAGAACTTGAGCGTGCCGACGGTACGATCGCCTACCTTGATGGGGGCGATAATGCCGGCGGGGACTTGGTTGTGCGAGCCGTCCGAGCCCACGACATCCACCATACGGTTGAACGACTGCACGATGCCATGTTCGATAACGTAGCGTGTGGCAAGCGTGTGGATGGGAGAATCTGGCAGTAGTTTTTCCTCAAACTCTCCCGCGCAGGCAAGCACGTTGCCCTCGTCGGTGATGGCAACCGTCATGGCGCGCGTCTCGGGCAAAATGCGCCGGCACACCAAACGCGCCGACTCCTGCGTCAGACCGCCCTTAATGTCCTCGAGCATGGCCGAGGCCACCGAGAGCGTCTCCTCGGTGTACTGGGAGCGCACCGAATCGGGATTGAGCGTCAAAAAGATAAAGATGCACAGAAAGATGCACAGCAGCGCGCAGGCAATCACCGTGGCGATCGGCTCGATACCGGTCACCAAGGCAAAAATAAAGTACACCAGCACGCAAATGGCGCAGGCAACGGCAATGATGCGAAAGATTGATATTGAACTATCGCGCTGGGCGCGGCGGTCGATCATTCGGCCCCCTCCAGGATACTGATCAGTTGTGCGTCACGCCAAAGCCCGTCCATGATCTTGGGCCAAAAGCTCTGGAAACGCAGGTAGCTTGCAGCGTTTTGGCGCGCATAGGCCTTTGCCTCGCCGATACCATGGCGCCAGATGCGCAGGTAGCCCTCATGCTCGCGGGTAAACACGCTGCGGACCATAGCGGTCTTGCGCACGCGGTCGTCGAGCTCGCGCGAAATCCACGGGCCCGGGTAGGGCATGAGCGATGCCGCCGTAACGGGAATGAGCTCCTTTTGATGCGCGGCGAATGTCAGCTTGGCCCGTTCGTAGTACCAACGGTATACATCCTGCATAAAGCGCGGTGAGCGCTTTTCGGACTCCGGAGGCAGATGGCGCACGGTCCACTCGTTATCGAACCACACGTCGTAGCCAAACATGCGCATGTTAAAGAGGTAATCCAAGTCCTCGCCGCGGGTGATAAACGGGTCAAAGGCTACACGCGTAAAGGCGCGGGCGTGCAAGGCCATCAGGCCGCCGCACACGTAGTTGGAGCGCGAGATGCGGGTGCCCGAGAGCGCCTTTTTCATCCAACGGTTGAACTCGATGCGCTTGGTCCACCAACGATGGCAGATGCCCGCCTTGTCCGTGGGAGCCAGCGGCGAGCCGTCGCGATCGTAGAAATAGCCGCTCTTGACCAAGATCGGCAAGCCCTGACGCGTCTGCTGCCCCAACGCATAGGTCGCGCGCTTCATAAAGTCGGCGTCGATGACAGTCTCATCGTCATCCAAAAAGATAACCGCGTCATGCCCCAGCACAGCGGCACAGGCTAGCCCCATGTTGCGGATGGCACCGTAGCCTCGCAGGCTCACGCACTCGCCCGAACCCTTGGGCGCGATCTGAGCAACCCGGTCTGCGATGCGCGAGGCCTGGGTGTTGGTGACAACGGTGACCTTGAGCGTGGGATGCGCGTCGACAATCTCGTGCACGCGCAGCGACACATCGGCTGTGGCGGAAACGGGACAGACCACCAAAAGGATGATGCGCGGGATGTCACGTACCTGCTCAAGCGAGGCCAGGCAGCGGTCGAGTTCGGGATTGTCGGCGTTGAGTCGCGTCGAATGGTCATAGGTGCCAGGGGCGTTTGCGCAAGCGTCATCGCCCGCCCAATACGTTGGAATCACGACTGTGGCGTTCATGCCTTACCCTCCCTGCAACACAAAAACGGGACGCCGCCAAACACAGGCGACGCCCCGCGACCTAGCTGATTCCATCATACCCACTTGGGCAAATCATTGCTCGCAAGTCGCAATGTTTATTGCGGATAACCCCAAAAGAGTACCGTGGACAGGCACAATAGCCGCTCGCTCCTATGCGGCATGCCCTGCCGCCCGAGTCATGCGGGACAGGCGGACCAGCAGCATAAAGCCAACGACCAGCAGCACACCAATGGAAAGGACGCCCAGCGACGGGTTGCCGGTCAGCGAGGTGACGACCGACACTAGGAAAGTGCCCATGACGCTTGCATAGCGACCGAAGATGTCAAAGAAGCCGTAGTACTCGTTGGACTTTTCCTTGGGGATAATGCGGCCAAAGTAGCTGCGGCTAAGCGCCTGCACGCCGCCCTGGAACAGGCCGACCATAATGGCAAGCACCCAGAATTCAAAGGCGGTCTTTAGGAAGAACGCGGCAAACAGCACAATGCCCATGTAGGCGGCGACTGCCACCAAGATCATGTTGAGCGTGCCCACGCGGCCGGCGAGCTTGCCGTAGATGATGGCGGACGGAAAGGCCACGAACTGCGTGACGAGCAGCGCCAGGACCAACTGGGTCGAATCGATGCCCAAGGCCGATCCGTAGCTGGTTGCCATGGAAATGACCGTGTGCACACCGTCGATATAGAAGAAGAACGCGATCATGTAGACCAGCACGGTCTTGTTGTGGGCGATCTCGCGCATGGTGTGTCCGACCTCGGAGAACACACCGCCCACGATGTGGCCGATGGTGTCCTCGGGACCGCGCTCGCGACCGTACTTTTGCTTATAGGTGCGAATGAGCGGCAGAGTAAAGATGAGCCACCAGGCACCAGTGATGATAAACGACAGACGCGTTGCCAGCATGGTGGGGACGCCAAGAGCGGGGCCGCCCATGATGAGCGCCAGGCAGATGACGAACGGCACGGTGGAACCGATGTAGCCCCAGGCATAGCCCGAGCTGGACACGGCGTCCATGCGCTCGTCGGTGGTAATGTCGGGCAGCATGGCGTCGTAGAACGTCATAGAAGAGTTAAGGCCGATGGTGCACAGCACGTACACGGTCAAAAATGCCATGGCGGACATTGGGATAGCCTGCGCCAGGCAAAGCACCAGGCCCGTGAGGAAGAAGCCCAAGAAGAACTTGATCTTGTTGCCGGCGTAGTCGGCAAGCGCGCCCAGAATGGGCATGAGCATGGCGATGACCAGCGAGGCAATCGTCTGCGCATTGCCCCAGGCGACCACCAGGTCGGCCGAAGAAGCGCCGGTATTGATGGCGTTAAAGTAAATGGGCACCACCGAGGTATTGAGCAGCACGAGGGCCGAATTGCCCACATCATACATAACCCAGTTACGCTCGAGCTTGGTGTATTTCATGGACAGGGACCCTTCGTATTCGCCCGATATGCAGTTAGTTCATCGTACCCCAATTGTCCAGAACCGCCGGTAAGGATTCGGCAAAGGGGCACGCACGGGCCCTATTCCTCGCGGTCGAACTCCTCATCGGCATTGAGCACGCGACCGCTGTAGTTGACGTGACTGGTCACGGCATCCATGTCACCGGTCTCGATAAAACGTGCGACCGTGCACTCGTAATCGACCAGCGCGCGATCAAAGACCTCGGGGAAACTCTCGTTCGAGACCTCGTCGGTAAAGGGATTCTTCCATGTCAGATGGCCCAGGTTACCGGTGCGCTCGGGCAGCTCCGTCGTCACGCGATGGGCAAGGCCGTCGAGCAGCGAGTAGTCGTGCACCAAGCCCTCAACCAGCGAGATCGCGCGCGTCTTTGCGGAGCCGGCCGGCTCAATCGCGCGGTAAAGTCGCTGCATATTGGCAACGGCAGCACCGTACTCCCCCGCCGGAATGTCAATGCCGTACACGCGTCCGGCAACATAGCTCATCAGCACGCCGGCCACGCGATTGATGCGATCGGTAGTGACGATCTCGCCCGCCGGCGGGTAATCGTCGACCGTAGCGCCATCGCGTTTAAGCTGCAGCATCAGTACATCCAGGTCGCTCTCGATCACGGCATGGACCTGACTGCTCGAATCCTCAAGCTCTGAATCGGACTCCACGATGCCAAACTGCTGCTCATAGACAAAGGGATGGGCGTTGCGGTCGAGCACGTAATGAGACAGCAGGCCCAGCGCAAAGGCGCGACCCAAGCTGGCGTCGCGCGGCAGCAGATGCGACACGCCGTCGCGCAGGCACGCGAACTGGCGAGACATACGCGACCGATGCATAACCTGCGCCAGCAGCGTGCAGTCGGAAACACGCGGTGTCAGAATGTGAAAGAAAAACGGGTCGGGGCCTTGGTTGCCCAAGATAAAGGCAATGCGCTCTTCATCGGACGTGATGACGCCCTGCGGAAGACGGTCGATGCTTTCCTCGCCAAACAGATGATGGGTGATAAGCGCGGGCATAATGATCCTTTCGATTTCATTCGATGCCACCCATTATGCCCACCGCGCGCCCATGCCAAACCTGCGATGGTAAACGACGGCATGCAGACCGTCTACGCAAGCCCCAGGTGCGACTTGACCTCGGCGGCACGACGACGGGACACCGGTACCGTCGAGTTCACGCGGTCGAGCCTGAGCTCCATCAACCCCGTGGAGCCAATCTCAACATTGTGCACGTCTTCCAAATTGACCAGGTAGCTGCGATGAACGCGAATAAAGCCCTCGGAGTCCAAGCGACGCTCGAGCGAAGAGATCGACTCATTGATCAGGTACGTTCCCTCGGCGCAGATGGCGTTGCAAAAATCGGCGCGCGCCTCAAAGTAGCAGACGTCTGCGGCGGGAATGAACACCTTTTTGCCCCCGCGGTCCACCGTCAGACGCAAAGGTTGGCGCGGAGCATGGATAACACGACGGGCACCCAAGGCTGCCTCGATCTTGTCGAGTGCCTTTGACAGGCGTGCGTCCTCGACCGGCTTGACGACATAGTCGACCGCATCGAGGTTATACGCATCGGCGGCAAATTCAGCAAACGCTGTCACAAACACAACCACCGGCGGCGTCTTTAGGTTCTGCAGCGTCTCGGCAAGCTCAATTCCCGAGCGACCGGGCATGGTAATGTCTAAAAACAGCACGTCGGGCTTGTTCGACAGAATCGACTCCACGGCTTCGGTGACATTGCCCGCCTCGGCAATCTGACCCACACGCGCATCCTTTTCCAACAGATAGCGTAGCTCAGCCCTAATGGGAGGCTCGTCATCAACCACCAAGATGTTCCAGCCTTCGGACATATGTGCTTCCCCTCTTTTTCTCTCAATCCAACCGCGTGCTACGCCGTCAACGGCGCCGGCTCATGCGGCTCGCCGTTCAGCTCGACGATGACCTGCGTGCCAACGCCCTCCTGGGACTTCACGCGCATGCCAGAATCTTCTCCGTAAAAGAAATGGATGCGCTGAAGCACGTTGAAGAGCGCCAAGCCGCAGCCTCGTTTGATGGAGCCGTCGGCGGTAATGCTCTCGGGCTCCTCTCGGCGATGCTGCTCAAACAGATGCGCGCAGACTTCTTCGCTCATACCGATGCCATCGTCCTCGACGATGATCTCCAAACCGTCATCGGTCTCGAAAGCCCTAACATGAATAGAAAGCGGCTCGGTCTCGCGCTGCGCGTGCTTGATGCAGTTTTCGAGCAACGGCTGCAAGATAAACGGCGGTACCATGCAATCGCGCACCTCAAAGTCGATATCGACCGAGACGCGCAGACGACCGTCGCCATAACGAGCCTGCATAAGATTGATATAGCGAGTGCCCTGTTCCACCTCGTGCTCGAGCGTTGTGAGGGTATCGGAATCAGAAAGCGTCTGACGGTAGTAATTGGAAAAGTCAATCAGCAGCGACCTGGCCTTGTCCGGCTCGGTACGTACGAGCGACACGATGGTGCTGATGGTGTTAAACAGAAAATGAGGATCGACCTGCGATTGCAAGGCGCGCAGCTCCACGCGGGCCGTAAGCTCGTCCTGGCGCTCGAGCTCAAAGCTCGCAAGTTGCGTGGAAATGAGGTCGGCAAAGCCCGAGGCAAGCGCCGTCTGGCGCATATCGATGCTGCTCAGACGGGGATAATACAGCTCGAGCGTGCCCACGCAATGCCCGCGCACGGTAAGCGGTGCGACAATACCGGCGCGCAGGCGCGGAAAGTAGCCACCCGTCTCGGTCGAGGCATCGCGCGAGAACACGCTTTGCTCGCCGCTGTTGATCACGTTGAGCGTAGTCCGCAGTACCACCGGGGTGCCCGCGGGGCATTTTGCCGAGTCCTCGCCCCAGCTCGCCAACACCTGCTTGCCGTCGGTAAAGCAGATGGCAGAGGCGATAGTTTCAGACAGGATGATCTTAGAGGCGCCCAAGGCAGCTTCGGGCGTAAGGCCGCGCGACGTATAGGCGAATATTTTTGAAGCGATGGCGAGCGTGCGGTCGGTTGCGCTCGATGTGAGGTCGTCGGGAACGACAAAGACGTACGAGAAGAAGAAGCACAGCATGACCAAGCCGGCAATGACGACAACGGCCGGAACGGGATTGGGATTATCGGTTAGATCCCAGATGAGCAGCAGGATAAGCAGCGGGACGACAATACCGAGCAAGATGGCTTGAACCACATGCTGAGCGGTACGAAAGACCTTGGTAGAGTTGTAGCTCTTGCCTAGAATCAGCCTATTGAGATCCACCGTCATCTCCTTCTTACTGACGCACCCCATAGCAATAAAGAGGGCCGCAAGCGACCCTCTCCATTGCATTATGCAATCAAATACTGTGTTTTACATCAAGCCATCGATGAACGGTAGCTTAGGCGCTGTACTTGTTTGCCTCGCCGAAGGTGCCGGCCTCGACAATCCAGCCGTCCTTCATGATGACGTCCATGTTGTCAGTGTTGAGCACGTGGATGTCGGCAGCGACGTCACCGTTGACGACCAGCAGGTCGGCGCACTTGCCGGCCTCGATGGAACCGGTCTCGTCCTCGATGTGGCACATCTTGGCACCGTTGAGGGTTGCACAGGTGATGGTCTCGACCGGGGTGAAGCCGATCTTGTCGACGAACTCGTACATCTCCTCGATGGAGCAGGTGCCGTACGGGGTGACGAAGGAGAAGGAGTCGGAGCCGATCGTCATGACGACGCCGCGCTTCTTAGCCTCGCGCAGGCAGTCGTAGTTGCGCTGCAGCTCCTTCTCGACCAGGGTGCCCTCGTACTTGTCGTGCAGCTCGGGGACGTAGACGGGCGGATAGGTGGCGTACCAGGTGGGCAGGAAGGCGATCGTCGGGGTGAAGAAGGTACCCTGCTCGGCCATGAGGTCCATGGTGCGCTCATCGATATCGAAGCCGTGAATCAGCTGCTCGCAGCCAAAGCGGACGGAATCGTAGGCAGCGGCGTGGTTGTTGTAGCAGTGGCTCCACACGGGGATGCCGACCATCTTTGCCTCTTCGACCACGGCCTGGATCTCCTCGGAGCAATAGTGCTGGTCGCGACCGGAGTCCCAGCGCCAGATGCCACCACCGGTTGCCCAGATCTTGATGGCATCGGGGTTCTCGCGCAGGCGACGACGGACGGCCTTGCGCAGCTCCCAAGGACCGTCGACCTGATCGCCCCAGGGGTGGGATTCCTTGTTGAGCTCCTGGGTGCAGTGGTGGGAGTCACCGTGACCGGCAACACGGCAGAAGCCCAGACCGGTGGCCAGAACGCGCGGGCCCTTAAAGACGCCCTTGTCGATGCAGTCACGGATCTGGATACCAAAGCGGCCGATCTCGCAGACGGTGGTGAGGCCGTGGGTGAGGCAGTCGTAGGCCTGCTTGACGGCGACGGCCTGCTTCTCGAGGAGCGGCTGCATGACCCAATCGGTGTCATCGTCGGTCAGGTTGCCCGAGAAGTGCAGATGGGTGTCGATCAGGCCGGGAAGGACGGTCTTGCCGGCGGCGTCGATAACCTCAACGCCCTCGGGAAGGTCCTGCATAGCACCGGCGTACTCGATCTTGCCGTTGTCGTCGACGAGAACGAGGGAGTTCTCGACCGGCTCGGCACCGGTACCGTCGATGAGCTTACCGCCAACGATTGCATACTTAGTGGACATGGTTCCTCCTTATGGATCCATATAGTGGGCGAGGCCGTGTTGGGTTAAGGCCTCACAAAGCTACCCAAGTGGCGCCGGGTTCGGTGCACGGAAGAGAGGGTCCCGCGCACCCGATCCGCCCCGGCTCGGCGTTACTTTTTGCGGGAATTGGTGAAAGCCATGAGGGCCAGGCCAATAGCCAACCAGCCGATCACGATGCTCCACTCCACCATGTTGAGGGAGGCGGGAGAGAACGGAATCACGAGCAGGCCGATGATGATGGCGCAGGCAGCGATAGCGAGGCCGATGCCAAACTTGCCGCCGGGCACCTCGTAGGGACGAGGCAGGTCGGGCTCGGTGAAGCGCATGCGCAGGCAAGCGAGGGCGACCATGCCGCAGGAGAAGATGAAGGCGAGAGCCGACACGTTGGTCAGAGGGATGAGCATGTTCTTGCCCAGGAACGGACCGACGACGGTGATGACGCCCAGAACGACGCAGGCAAGCTTGGGAGCGCCGGACTTGGGGTCGACCTCGGCGAACTGCTCGGGCAGCTGGCCCTTGCGGCCCATGGCGAGCATGATGCGGCTCGTGGCGCCGTAGAAGGAGTTCATCGGGCCCATGGGTCCAAGCGTGGCGATGACGAGCATAGCCAGGTACAGAAGCATGTTGATGCCCTTGAGGCAGGCAAGCGCGGGAACCGGGCTCTTAACAAACTCATGCCAGTCGAGGATGGTGCCGAACGAGTAGATGCAGACCATGTAGAAGCCGCCGGCGGCCAGCAGGGCCAGGGAGATGATCTTGCCGAACTTGTTCCAGTTGAGGCCCTCGGCTGCTTCCTCAGCCTGCTGAGGAATGGTGTCGAAGCCAGCGTAGAAGAACGGGGTCAGAACCAGGACCGACACGATGCCGGCAAACAGGCTGGAGCTCTCGGTAGCGGCCTTGCCGCCGCCAGCGCCGGTGACCTGGGAGAACACGGGCATGGCATTGTCCGGCGAGCCGGTGAACAGCGAGACGCCCATGGCGAGCAGCATGCCGCAGAGCAGGGCCTTGGTCAGGAAGGCCTGGAGCTTGGCAGCCGAGCTGGCACCGCGGAAGTTGAGGAAGATGACGTAGACTGCAAAGCCGAGCGCGATCAGCGTCGGGAACAGGTAGACGTCGGCCCCCAGTATGGTGTAGAGCTTGACGGCGCGCAGCCACTCAAGGCCGGGCAGGCTGCCGAACATCTCGGACACAAGGGTCGAAATGGCGATGGCCTCCCACGGGCACAGGATGCCGTTGCCCAGGGCCAAAAGCCATCCGGTGATGTAGCTCAGCGTACGGCCAAAGCTACGATCGACATACTCGACGATGCCGCCCGAGATGGGGATAGCAGCCGTGAGCTCACCGAAAACAGCTCCGACGGGCACGAGGAAGATTGCACCCAAGAGGAATGCGATCATAGCGGGAACGGGACCGCCGCCCACGACCATCCAGTCGCCGACCTGCAGAACCCAACCGGTACCGATGATGGCACCGAAGCCGATGGTAAAGAAGTTCCAGAGCGAGAGCGTTTTCTTCATGCCGCCGTTATCCTCGACTGCAACTTCTGCGTTCTTGTCCGCCATTGTTCCCCTCCTTTCCTATTTGACGCCCTTGGCGTCACCCCTTGCGCGGTCCGTTTTGCCGCGCGCTTTTATTCCATGGCTTTAAGATACGGCCTTGGCGCAGCAGCGCCGCTCGCAGCTCGACCGAAGGCAGAACTGCAAAACGAGCGGCACCGTTTTTGGGACGAACGGCGGGAGACGTCATTCGTCTTGGACGCTTTCATCTTGTCTGCTTTTGAATACCTGTTGCCGTGACGCTAGGCGCGCGGCGCGGCAACGTTCATACCATTTGTCAGGCTTTTGGCGCACATACCCATGTGTCGTGCATCTTTTTATGTAGGATAAACAAGTTACACATGAGGCAAGGTGATTCGAATGGCATACGGATACAATGACGGCGACCAACGGCCACAAAGCGTGCGCCTTGCCGGCCGCGCCACGCCAACGCCCAGAATCATCTCCGACAACGACAACCCGCAGCGCCCCCAAGAGCAGCTCGGGGCTTCTTCGCGGCAACAAAGCCGTACCGTGCAGCAGTCAGACCGCGTGAGTACGAGCACACGCCAACGCCAGACCGACACATCGCAGCCACGCCGCTACGATCGCCGTAAAACCGACTACTACGTCAAGCGCTCCTTTTCGCGACCCCAACGCGATCGCGGCAATTCCGCCCCTCACCCTGCGTCACACGCCACAAGCCACGCGCTTCCGGCCCGCCGCCTACGCCTTACGCTTTGCTCCATCGCCGCCTGCCTCGTCTTTGTGTTTTTGGGATCCTGTATCTCCCACGGATCAGCCGGTCTTGAGCCCACTGCCGAAGACAAGCTGCTTAAAGCTCCCGTCGCACCCGGTTACTCCTTTGCGTTCTCGACCCCACGCTCGCAATGGCAGGCCGGCACCATGCCCCACATCTACCAAATTGACCCCGCATGGTCGGAGCTGCCCTATGCCGGTGGCACTATTCGCGAAAACGCTTGCGGTCCTACCTGCCTCACCATGGTCTATATCTTTAAGACCGGCCATACCGATAAGACGCCGGTCGATATATGCGCACTGGCCGAAGCCGGCAACTACGCCCCCACCGGTGCCACCGAGTGGTCGTTTATGACAGGCGGTGCGTGGCAGCTGGGGCTCAACGGAACACAGCTCTATAACGATCGCGAATCGATTACCCAAGCACTTCGCTCGGGTGTGCCCGTCATCGCCGCAGTGCGCCCCGGTACGTTTACCAACGTAGGCCACTACATCGTGCTCTACGGCATCGACGATGCCAACCAGATTGGCGTCTACGACCCCAACTCGGCCAGCCGCAGCGCCCGCCGCTGGGGCGTCGTAGAGGTCCTCAACGAAGTCGAAGCCATGTGGGCCTACTACTAGTCATTGGGGACAGACTTAAATGAGTGGTCATTGGGGACGCTCTTGTTTGACTAGTCATTTAAGAACGTCCCCAATGACTAGGTGAATAGCAAAAGCCCCGCAGTCGGAGCGGACTGCGGGGCTCATGAAGAGAGGCTAGTTTGTGGGCGCTTTGCCTAGCGCCCACGAGAGAGGCAACAGAGTAGAGACTACTCGTGGATGCGGGTACCGGAGAGGCCAGCCATGGTCTCGGCGGCCTTGTCCAGAGCGCCGATGATGCAGGTACGGCCCTTACGGGAACGGGCGAACTTGATGGCAGCGCGGACCTTGGGCTCCATGGAACCCTTGCCGAACTGGCCCTCGTCGGCCAGGCGCTCGGCCTCGTCGGCGGTGAGGTCCTCGAGCTCCTCCTGGTTGGGCTTGCCAAAGTTGATGGCGACATGCTCAACGGCGGTCAGCAGGAACAGAACGTCGGCGTCGCAGTCCTCGGCCAGCAGCTCGCCGCCCAGGTCCTTGTCGATGACGGCGGGAACGCCCTTGTAGCAGCCCTTGTTCTCGTAGTCGCGGACGACGGGGATGCCGCCGCCACCGCAGGCGATGACGATGAACTCGTTGTCGAGCAGGTTGAGGATGGAGTCAGCCTCGACGATCTTCTTGGGATCGGGGGAAGCGACGACGCGACGCCAGCCGCGGCCGGAATCCTCGACGAAGACCTTGGAGGGATCCTCGGCCATGAACTCCTTGGCCTGCTCCTCGGTGTAGAAGGGGCCGATCGGCTTGGTCGGGTTCTTGAACGCGGGATCATCCGGGTCGCACTCGATCTGGGTGACGACGGTGGCGGCGTGCCAACGCTTATAGCGCTTGTGCATCTCGCGGCCGATGCCCTGCTGCAGGTGATAACCAATGTAGCCCTGGGACATGGCGCCGCACTCGGGCAGCGGCATCTCGGGGGTGCCGATGGCATCGTGGGCAGCGGCGAAGGCGTTCTGGATCATGCCGACCTGCGGGCCGTTGCCGTGGGTGATGATGATCTCGTTGCCCTGCTCGATGAGGCCGAGGAGGGCATGGGCGGTGTTGCTCACGGCCTCGATCTGCTCGACGGGGTTGTTGCCGAGGGCGTTGCCGCCAAGGGCGACGACAATACGATCGGGCTTGCCAAGAGGCTTAGACATTGCTGGAATCCTTTCTGTAAAAGGCCTACAACCCATTAATAACCCGCGTCCGTGCGATGCGCGAGTTTATTAAGGTTTCTATTCTCTTTATCGCTCATTTTATTCATTTTGAAAATAGCGGAACGGTGAACGGTCGTTTTTGTCCGCTCAGCGTACAGAACACCAGCTCAGACATATCTACGCCATTTACGTGCAACTTTATTTAAATGCAGCGAGGATTATGTCGGATTATGCAAACTACATCTCTGCTAAACACAAAACGGACAGCGCAATATCTTACTCGCGCTATACGAGATTCTATGCACTTATAAGTCGAGTATGCACCCCTGCAAAAACAAGGGGCTTTTCATCCAGCATAAGGAATAAAGAAGGGCTCCGAAAAGGCGGCAACAGCCAAGTCCCCCATCCATCCCCAAAGTGGCGCGAGGTTTCGCGGCAAAGCCGCGAAACAGCAAAGGGGACAAAAGCCCCACAACCACGTCCTTCATCCGCCCACACAATCCAAGGACGTAGTCGTAGCAGGATCTGAGGGCTAACCTTTGCGGACACTCCGCACTGATATCTTCTGAATTGAAGACGTCGATGGTGCACCCGTATACCATTGACGTCGACACCATCAGATGCGGACCGCGCGGTGACCCCACATTCCGCTGGCGCCCACAGGGCTGCCCTCGTTTCCTGACATG
>DBEYUK010000063.1:0-4772 GCA_048181625.1 Collinsella sp.
TCAAATGGTTCGATGTCTGCCCGGATGCGACACTTGAAGTGTCCATCCTCGCAGTATCCGGTTCTCAAGGTGCACGCCTGCGCTGGTTCCCGGTTCCACCGGGCCGCGCGGCAAGGAGATATATTGCCAGACCGGAGGGGCGCCGTGGGCGGGAATCTGGGCGTACACATTTCCTACACATCTTGTGATCCGACTAACGTTTGCCAGCCGTTACCTACCGCTCGCCGAGCATCTCTTTATATAAGGCAGTCTCATGGTTAAAGCGGATACGTCCCCCTAGCTAAAGCACAGCCAGCATCGAGCAACTCATCACGTTCTTCCACCGAGAACCCCTCGGCGTAGACGCGCACCACTGGTTCGGTCCCGCTAGGACGGACCAGCAGCCACGTGTCATCCTCGAATGCCAGACGCAAGCCGTCCATATGACTAACGTTTTGCGGCACCTTGCCACAAATCGACTTGGGGTTTACGCCCGGCAGCAGGGTTCGTAACGTTTCGGCATCTTCGGCCTCAAGGCGCAAATCGCGTCGACCGTAACTCGTCTTACCAAAACTGTCCTCGAGTTGGTCGACCAGAACGCCCAAAGGCGCGTCCGTCTTTGCCATAAGCTCACACAGAATCAGACAGGCGAGGATTCCATCGCGCTCGGGCATATGCGCGGCGATGCCGATACCACCGGCTTCTTCGCCGCCCATGAGGACGCCGCCCTTCTTCATCTCCGCCGCTATATATTTGAAACCGACTGGTTTGACGGTCACGCGGCAGCCAAGCGCCTCGGCAATGCGACGCACGAGCGTCGAGCATGAAAGATTGACGACGACGCGCCCCTCCAAATTGCGAAATTGAACCAAGTCGCCCAAAACGAGCGCCATGATCTGATGCGGATGTATATATCTGCCGCGCTCGTCAACCGCGCCGATACGGTCGGCGTCGCCGTCGGTCACCAGGCCAGCGCAAGCTCCGTCCTCGATAACCGTGCGCTCGCAAGCGTCCACCCAAGGCTCAACGGGGTTGGGGCAGATATCTTCTTGGTCAGACGCCTGCCCGGCGTGAATCTCGTGCACCTCAACGCCAAGCTCGCGCAGCAAATCGGCTAGATAGCCCTGGGCTGCGCCGCCCATGGGATCAACAACCACGCGCAGGTGCGCGGCGCGGATGGCTTCGGCATCGACAAACGATGCCACCGCCTGCATATAGTCAGGAATAATATCCGCGGTGCGATATTGCCCCTCGATCCCCATTGGCTCGGGAGCCACGGTCTCTTCGAGCTCTTCGATGACATCCTGGTTGGCGGTCGAGCCGTCACCCATGCGAATCTTGAGGCACAGATAACCCTGCGGATGATGGGACCCCGTCACCATGAGCGCGCCGCACGCCTCACCGTCATAAGCCGCCGCCCACGTAAGGGCAGGGGTCGGAACAGGTCGCGAAGCAAGCACGGCGTCCAGCCCGTGCACTGCTAGCACGCCCGCCGCAAGCTCAGCGAACTCGCTCGCCAGGGGCCGGGTGTCGAACCCTATATATACCGTTTTGCCCGGATTGGTCTTTTGCCACAACTCGCCGACGGCATCGGCGATACGGGCAACGTTATCGGCAGTGAAGTCCGCATCGACGCGAGCGCGCCAACCGTCAGTTCCAAAATGAATTATCGCGCACACGCGCAGACACCTCACAGTGTTTGGATCATGGTACGCGTGAGGTATACCCGCAACACGCACTCGGCAACCTGCCGGCACCAGCATTCACCATTTGGGCAAATGCTGGCGAGGACATGCAAGCAATAAAAAAACCGCCCCGGATGGAGCGGTTTTACCCTTTATATATCGAGCGCCTCGGCCATCGCTGCCGTAGTGATTGCTGTGGTTCCACAACAACTGCCCACCATTGCGGCGCCGGCATGTCTCCATTCGATGCATGCGCGCGCGAAAACTTCGGGGTTCTCGTGCCATACGGGGCCATCCTGAGTCTGGACCGGATCGCCCACGTTGGGACGCACCGTGACGGGAGTAGTCGCCGATGCAACCATCCTGGGCACCGCCGCGTTCGCGGCCGCAAGCGAACAGCAATTAACACCAACCGAGTTTGCGCCGTGTTTTTCGGCGTACAAAACGGCTGCCTCGATGTTGAGGCCATCGCCCAACAGGTCGCCTTTATCGTCAACGACAAAACTCACCAGAACAGGCATGCCGTCGGCGGCATCTCGGGCGCCGGCAAGCATGGGCTGCAGATTACGGATAGACGTCACCGTCTCGATCAGCAGACCGTCAACACCGGCATTGAGCAAGGCGTGCGCCTGTTCGCGCGCAATGCCGCGGATTTCACGATACTCGGCAGAGTCCTCGGCAAACCACTCAATACCGATCGGGCCCATCGAGCCCAGCAGCAGCTGAGGGTGCGCCTGGCGGGCATCGTCGACGGCCCCGCGATTGACCTCCGCCACGGACGGCGCAATCTGGTCGTGTTTGAGGGCATAGCTTGATGCCTGAAAGGTGTTGGTAATGAGCACCTGCGCGCCGGCGGCGACATACAAGCGATGGATACGAGAAACGGTCTGCGGCTCTGCCAGATTCCAAAACGCCGGTGGAATGTCAGCGGCATCGTACTCACTCAACAAAACACTGCCCATGGGGCCCTGCGCCAACAAGGTCTCGCTCGACAAGCGGCGCGCAAGTTCCTCGGCACCAAAGCGGTTGTAATAACTCGTATCCATATATATCCCGCTATTCCTCGACGCTGATTCCCTGCTTTTCGAGATAGGCGAGCCAGCGGCTCATCGTGTCCTCGGATAGCGCATGCTCCATCATGCAGGCCTCGGAATCGGCTCGCTCAAATTCGACACCGAGCTCCTGAACCAAAAACGTGCGGATGAGGCGATGACGGTACCAGATAGCCGTACCAACCTCGCGGCCGCGATCGGTCAGGACTACCTTGCCGTAGTGCGATTGCTCGACAAGTTCGGATGCCTTGAGCGCCGAAACCGCTTTATTGACCGATGCCTTGGAGACGCCAAGGCGCTGCGCGATGTCGACCGATCGCACGCCGTTGGTTTCCCCCTCTTCGCTTTCAATGCGAACCATGCACTCCAAGTAGTCTTCGTTCGCCACCGTCAGATGTAGTTCGCGCGAGCTAATTGTCGTATCCATGATCTTCCGTCCCTTCTGCATTCAATGGCTGATTCTACCCCATCCAAGCGTCGCGGTATGCCGTGGCATACCGTGCTAGAGTTCTTGTTGCACACGACGACCAAGATTGGAGCGGTCTTTATGGAAAACACCACCACGAACCCCAATGTCCTCGAGCGCTTTTTGCGCTACGTCCAGATCAACACGCAGTCCGAGGATGCAAACTGCGACCAGGTACCCTCGAGCGCCGTTCAGTTTGACCTTGCCAACGTGCTAGCTGAAGAGCTGCGCGAGCTTGGTGCGGAAGATGCCCACGTGACCGAGCACGCCTATGTCTGCGCGCATATCCCCGCAAGTGCGGGCGCTGAGGACAAGCCCGCCCTGGGCCTGATTGCCCATCTCGACACCACCGAAGTTGCACCGGGCGCCGGCGTGAAGCCGCACATCGTACACTACGAAGGCGGCGACCTGGTCTGTGGCACGGTTGACGGTAAGCCCGTTGCCATGAGTACCGCCAAGCTTCCCGCCCTGAACGACCTCGCGGGTGAGGACTTGGTCTGCAGCGATGGCACCACGCTGCTGGGCGCAGACGACAAGGCAGGCGTCGCCGAGATCATGTCGCTTGTCGCGCGTATCGCTCAGGACCCTTCTCTGCCCCATCCCGCACTCGGCATTTGCTTCTGCCCTGACGAGGAGATCGGCCACGGAGCCGAGCTGTTGGATATCGATACCTTTGGCTGCAAGTACGCCTACACGGTCGACGGCGGCCCCATCGGCGAGCTGGAGTGGGAGTGCTTTAACGCCGCCGAGGTGACCGTCCGCTTTGAGGGCCAGTCCATCCACCCGGGCGACGCCAAAGGCCGTATGGTCAACGCAGGTAATCTGTTCTGCGACTTCAACGCGTTGCTCCCCTACGTGCAGCGCCCGGAGTATACGGAAGGCTACGAGGGCTTTTATCACCTTGAGGGTGTATCTGCGACCGTCGATCACGCCACAGCGCGCTATATCGTCCGCGACCATGACGCCGCCAAGTTCCAGCAGAAACTCGACCTTATTGATGCCGCCGCCTCGATGCTCAACCAGCGTCTGGGTGAGGAGCGCGTGACGGTCGAGATTAAGCAGCAGTATCGAAATATGGCCGAGATCGTTCGTGACTATCCCGAGCTTATTGATGTTGCCAAGGAAGCCTACCTTGCCTGCGGCGTTGAGCCCCAAGTGCTGCCAATTCGTGGCGGCACCGACGGCGCTCAGCTGTCGTTCCGCGGTCTGCCCTGCCCCAACCTTTCCACCGGCGGCTATTGCTACCACGGCGTCAACGAGTTTGTCCCGGTCAGTTCGCTCGTCAAGATGACCGACGTGCTCCAGGAGCTCGTCGCCCGCTTTGCATAAGCCTGGCTGCACAAGTCCAAAAGACGAATTGCCCCGTCCTCAACCAAGAACGGGGCAATTTTTTTGCTGCAATGAGAACAGGTTGACGCGCGCCAGCCTATTAACGCAAGGAGTGTCCCAAACTGCCGGCACAGACGATATGAGCAGGACATAAAAACATTGAGAGCCCCTGCTGCATGAAAGACCGCGGATTAGGCCGACAATGGTGAGTGTCTAATTCAGCCGCGGCGGCCACGCCGCATTCATGGAAGGGGCTCCCAT
>DBEYUK010000064.1:0-10255 GCA_048181625.1 Collinsella sp.
ATCGTTCGCTTGTCGGTCGAAGCGTAAGCCCCGGCGTTGGTGGAAATGGTGAAAATGCGTTGGCGTGATCGGGGAAATTGCGTTGGCGGAATCGGCTAAAGTGCGATGGCGAAATTGGTTGTTTTTACAGTAGCGCTAACACCTCGCCGGCGCCTACGACGGGGCGACCGCGCGCCTGGCGACCGCCAAGCAGCGGCTGCTCGCCTTCCTCGCAAAGCGGGGGTTCGTCTACGGCGGCACCACGCCCGCCGGCAACCCGAGGAAGTACTGGACCTACGACTTCCTGAGGTGGCTCGACAAGGTCAGGCCGGAGGACGATGGCGGGGTTCGGACGCTCGCCGCCCTGAGGAACGAGGTCGAGGCCGCGGCGGAGGCCCGGGCGGACCTGCTCTCCGAGTACAGGGCCGCCGTGGATGCCAGCCCGATCGCCGCGGAGGTGGCCGCCCTCCAGTCGATCAAGGGCTGCGCCTTCGCGCTGGCCGCAGCCTTCTCGGCCGAGGTCGGCGACTTCACGAGGTTCCGTTCCGGAAGGCAGGTCACGGCCTATTTCGGCCTCGCGCCGAGTCAGAGGTCGAGTGGCGACTCCGTGCGGCTCGGAGGCATCAGCGGTGCGGGCAACGCGCTCGTGAGGAAGCTGGCCGTTGAGGGTTCATGGTGCTACGCCGCGGCACGGCACCAGCCGAAGCTCATGCCAAGGGACACGGGCGTGCCCCTCGAGATAAGGATGCACGGGAGGAAGGGGTCCGAGCGGCTCCTGCGGCGGCGCGAGGAGATGCTCGCCCGCGGCATGCCCGCGGCGAAGGCCAACGCGGCCACCGCGGCCGAGCTCGTGAGGTGGCTTTGGGCCCTCGGCATGATGTGCCGGGAGGGCGCGGAATAGACATAGCCCCCGTCCCGGCGAGCCGGGCGGCCTTCGGGGATACCCCCTATTTCGCTGTGCGCGCGGAGCCCTCCGCATGCGCCTCGACAGACTTGGGGAACCCCGCCGAAGGAATGGAGTGCGGGCCGACAGAGCGGTATCCGCGGATATGAGACTGAGCCGAAGGCGTCGATGACACGCCGGGGGCGGACCGGGACGGGTTAACGGCAGGCCCCGCCGACCGATTGCAAGCGGTCGGCGGGGCCATTGTGGCTCTTGACAGCGGATTGGGTCATATGAGCGAAAGCCCGCCAGAGCGAGCAAGGTGCCTTGAAACAAGGTGGCATTGATCTTTTGATCATGCCACCGAAGTTGAAAGGCAGATTGCCGCTCTGGCGGGCTTGTAGCGTCGACTGGTTACGCGGTTTGGTAAAACCGCGTAACTATAGTTCAAGTTCGTTGAGGCGCAGGATTGCCACGATATAAATCTTGAGCGCCTGCTTGAGCTGGTCCTCGTTGGCGCACTCGTTGGGACCGTGCATCTGGCCGCCCCACTCGGGCAGCTCCAGGCCGGTCTCCTCGGGGCCAAACGAGACGGCGCGGGCAAAGTTGCGCGCGTACGTGCCGCCGCCCATAGCAAAGGGCTCAGCATGCTTGCCCGTAAACTCGTTATAGGTATCAATAAGCGCCTTCACGGCCGGATCGTCGGCAGACACCGAGAACGGCACCTTAGCGCGACCCAGCTGACACGTCACGCCAAAACGGCCCACGAGCGGGTCGAGCTGCTCGCGGATGGTATCGGCACTCGTACTGTCGGGGAAGCGCACGTCGATGACCTGCTCAATATGGCCATCCGCCACGCGGATGACTCCAGCGTTGCAGGTAAGCGGGCCAAACGCCGGACTCGTCGCATCGATACCTAGGCCGCGGCCATAGGCATCCGCATGCACAAAGGCCAGGAACTTGACGAACTCGTGCTCGGCAGGCGTCAGCAGACGCTCGTCGCGTGCACCAAACGCGTCCTCGGCCTCGCGCAGATACGCCACGATCAGGCCGACGGCGTTGATGGTGCCCTCAGGCATCGAAGCGTGGCCGCCAATACCGTGGGCGAAAATCTGCGCATGCCCGTTATCAAGCGCCGTGATCTCCAGGCGGTCGGCGTTCTCAACGGGCGCCGGCAGCTCATCGGCGGCAATCGCGAGCTCGCAGATGGACTGCGACGGAATGGCGTTGCTCGCCTCGGCACCGCTCCAGGACACAATGCGCCCGCCGTCGATCTTGGGGCTCACAAACGTCGCCCCAAACTGGCCCTTCTCGGCATTGCAGACCGGGAACTCGGCATCGGGCGTAAACAAAAAGTCGGGGTCTGCGTGGTTCTCCAGATAATGGTGAACGTCGGACATGCCCACTTCCTCATCGCAGCCCAGCAGCGCGCGAAAGGTATAGCGCGGCACAATGCCGTGCTTGAGCAGGTAGGCACCGGCGTAGAGCGACAACACCGCCGGACCCTTGTCATCAATCACGCCACGGCCGAGCAGCCATCCCTCGCGACGCTCCATCGCAAACGGGTCGGTGTTCCAGCCGGGGCCGGCGGGCACCACGTCCACGTGGCAGATGGTCGCGAGCTGCTTGTCGCCGCGACCCGGGATATCGGCAATGCCCACATAGCCCTCGTCGTCGCTCGTCTGGTAGCCGAGCTTTTGCGCAATGCCGAGCGCGCAATCGAGCGCATCACGAACCGGGCGGCCAAACGGCGCGCTAGGCTCCGCATCGGCAGCAACGGCTACGGACGGATAACTCACCAGCTGCTCGATATCGGCGACGACATCCTCCCAGACCTCGTCGACATACTCAGCGACGCTCTGCTCCACCTGATTCATGGACTGCCTCCTTACCAATGAGCGACGGGTACGCCCGCCCCTCACATCAAGTACTTATATAGCGAAAAGTTTAGCAAGCTCGGCCACCGAGTGCACCACTGCATCGGCACCCGCCGCCTCGTGCTCGCCCGGCGCCGCCGCGCCCGAATAGATACCGATGCACGGTACGCCCATTGCGTGCGCGCCCTCCACATCGTTGAAGCGATCGCCGATCATCACGGCATCGCACGCCGTCATACCGAGCTCTGCCAGGGCATCGCGGACCGAATCGGCCTTGGTCTCGCGCCCCTGCAGCGGATTCATGCCAGCCACCGCCTCAAACTGAGAAAGACCCAGCTCATGCACCATGTCGATACACTTCGCCTCCATGCGCGACGTCGCCACGGCCAAGCGCTTGCCCTGGGCGACCAACCCATCCAGCAGCTCGGGGATCCCGTCGAACACGGGATACTCCTCCGGTCCCAGCTCGTCAAAAAAGGCGCGGTACTCGTCGGCCACCACAAGCGACTCCTCGCGAGAGAAGCCATAAAAGTCGTGAAAACTCTTCCACAGGGGCGGCCCGATCATGCGACGCAGGTCACCCATCTGCGCCTCCGAAAACCCGCGTGCAGCCAGCGTCTTGCGCGTCGAGGTCATCACCGCCCGACCCGTATCGGCCACCGTGCCATCAAAATCAAACAGCACGACCGGCCGCTTGCATATCTCCAGCGCCTCCATCGGCATCCCTCTTCCCCAGTTGACGATTTCCACACCGACACTTCAAACTGTTGACTATTCAACAATTTAACCTAGCAATGTAGAGCAACTCCACTATACTTGTCGCACTTTGCTCTCAGAAGGCCGCGCCGTCGCGCCCCAACGAAAGGTGCAATTATGTCTTTTGCCATCATAACCGACTCCACGTCGGACATCTCCCCCGCCCGCGCCCAAGAGCTCGGCATTTACGTGATTCCGCTGCATGTGATTATCGAGGGCGAGGACCTGCTCGACCAGGTGCAGATTACCGCCCAAGAGTACGTCGCCCGCATGGCCGGCTCCGAGCAGCTGCCGCACACCTCGCAGCCGAGTGCCGGCGAGTTCAAGGAACTCTTTGACCGCGTGCGCGCCGACGGTCACGATAGCGCCATCTTTATCTCGCTGTGCAGCGAGTGGTCCGCCTGCTATGCCAACGCCAGCCTGACGGCCGAAACGCACGAGCTCGACGTGCGCTGCATCGACTCGCGCACCGGCTCGGGCGCCGAGGGCCTGCTGGTGGAGTACGCGCTGGCCATGCGCGAGGACGGCCGCAGCCTGGACGAGACCGAGGCGCAGATCCGCGCGACGCTGCCCGACGCCCACCTGCTGCTGATTCCCCGCACGCTCGAGAACCTCGTTAAGAACGGCCGCGCGCCCAAGCTCGCCGGCCAGCTCACGCAGATGCTCAACATTCGCCTGGCCGTTTCGCCGGAGTGGCAGTCGGGCGAGATCAAGGCCATCAAGAAGGGCCGCGGAGCCAAGCGCATCGTTGCGAACACCATGGCTGACTGCCTCGAGTTTTTGACCGAGCACCCGGGCTCAAGCGTTCGCGTGCTCACGACCGGTGCTGCCGAGGAGCAGGAACTTGTCAACGAGGCGCTCGCGGGCCAGGACTACGTAGACGCCGGCACCGGCCCCATCGGCTGCACCATCGCCACCCATGTAGGCGTCGACGCCATCGCCATCAGCTACTGCCCCCGCTACCAGCCCATCCACTAGGGGCACCTTTACCGCTTGCGGTGGAATAGGGACTTTTTTTGGCTTATCAGCCGCCAATCAATCCCTATTCCACCGCAACCTAGAAGCAGTTCATTTGGGACGGGGCTAAAAAACTGGTATCAAACGTTTCAGACCAGTCTTTTTAGCCCCGTCCCATTTTGCCCACCTTACATCAGCCCGCTGAGCGCAATGTCGACGGCCTCGTTGAGGTCGTCGGTGATGTGTACGAGCTCGGGATCGAGCGAGCTAATCATACCGGCGTCCATCACCGGGCCGTTAAGCCAGTCGAATAGGCCCTGCCAGTACTCGCTGCCTACCAGTACAAGCGGCATGCGCTTGACCTTATGCGTCTGCACCAGCGTGAGCACCTCGAACATCTCGTCGAGCGTGCCAAACCCGCCGGGAAACACGATGGCGCCCGAGCTGTATTTGACGAACATGGTCTTGCGCACAAAGAAGTAACGGAAGTCCATGCCGAGGTTCACGTATTTATTGAGCCCCTGCTCGTGCGGCAGCTCAATGCCCAAACCAACTGACTTGCCGTTGACGCTCGCCGCTCCCCTGTTGGCCGCCTCCATGATGCCGGGGCCGCCACCGGTGATAACCGCCACGCCGCGCTGGGCAATCTTACGGCCGACCGTGCGCGCCGCCTTGTAGAGCGGATCGGTCTTGGGCGTACGGGCACTACCGAAGATGGTCACCGCAGGCCCTAACTCGGCAAGTGCGCCAAAGCCATCGACAAACTCGGCCTGGATGCGCAGTACGCGCCACGGATCGGCATGCAACCAGTCGGTCGACTCCTCGGGCGCCAGCAGGTTGGCGTAGGTGTTGTCCTTAGGAATCATGGGGCCGCGCATGACCACGGGACCACGGCGGTACGTCTCGTCGTAGGCAGGCTCACCCTCGACGTTCTCATTCTTAATCATGGGGCACTCCTATCGAAAATAGAAGCGGGCGGGGTCGACGCCATGCGTCAAACACCCGCCCGAACATCAACTATTCGGTATGGTACCCACGATGCATCATGCGCTTGCAAGGCATCGGTCAGCGGTCGTAGCTCTTAGTAATCCACCGCGGCAGGGCTATTCATCCAATCGCTCACGAATGCGCCATAGCGGCCCTCGATAATGGCCTGGCGGGCACGCTGCATAAGGTTGAGTAGGTAGTAGATGTTGTGCATCGACAGCAGAATGCCGCCGAGCATCTCCTTCTGCGTGACCATGTGACGGATGAGCGCACGGCTGTAACCGCCCGTGCACACCGGGCAGGTGCAGGTAGGATCGATGGGGCCGTCGTCGTGCGCAAAGCGCGCGTTGCGGAAGTTGAGGCGACCCTCGCTGGAGAATGCCGTGCCCATGCGGCCGGTGCGCGTCGGCAGCACGCAGTCGAACATGTCGATGCCCACGCCCACGCCACGCACGAGCGTCGTCGGGTTGCCGACGCCCATCAGGTAGCGCGGCTTGTGCTTGGGCATGTACTCGCTCACGAGCGGTGCCAGGGTCTCGAACATGGTCTCGTGGTCCTCGCCCACCGAGTAGCCGCCGATGCCGTAGCCGGGGAAGTCACCGCATTCCTCCAGATGGCGCAGCGAGCGTAGGCGCAGGTCCAGATGCATGCCGCCCTGGACGATACCAAAGAGCGCCTGGTCATCACGGGTGTGGGCCTTATAGCAGCGCTCGGCCCACATGCTCGACAGCTCAACCGCGCGCTCAACGTAGGCGCGCGTGGCAGGATAGCCGGGGCACTGGTCGAGCTGCATGCAGATGTCGGAACCGAGCTTCATGGCGATTTCCATGTTGTCCTCGGGCGTCCAGAACACGTGGCGACCGTCGTAGTCGTTGACGATAAAGCGCACGCCCTCGTCGGTGAGCTTGACCGCGTCGTTGTGGCTGAACACCTGGAAACCGCCCGAGTCGGTGAGGATAGGGCCGTGCCAGTTCATAAACTTGTGCAGGCCGCCCAGCTCGGCGATGGTGTCCTCGCCGGGGCGCATGGACAGGTGATAAGTATTGGCAAGCACGATCTGGGCGCCGAGCTGTTTAACGGTCTCGGTAGGAATACCCTTGACGTTTGCCTTGGTGCCCACGGGCATGAAGATCGGCGTCTCGATGTCGCCATGTGGGGTGTGCAGCACGCCGGCACGCGCATGCGTCGTCGGATCCTCGGCGATCAGGTCGAATTTAAAAAGGTTCTGGTCCATAAACTGGAACTCCTTGGTTGCGGTTCATACGCAAACCATTATACGGGCAACCCGCAAAGAGCACCGACTCGACAGAAACTGGTGCATTAAACGACTAGTCGTCGGGAACAATCTTCAGCGCCATCTTGCAAAGGAGTGTCCCAATCTGCCGGCACTTAGGGACTGTCCCCAAGTGCCGGCAAGAGTGTCCCTTATGACTAGTCATTTAAGAACGTCCTCAACGACTACGAGATCATCTCCAACAGCCAAGGCAACGCCGATGCTCTGGCGACGTCAGCGAGCGGTCGCCGGGGCGAACAAATTGGCATGAAAAGAGGGCGGCATAGACCTTCTGGTCATGCCGTCCTCTTTGAATGACAAGTTGTCGCCCTGGTGACCGCGCAGCGTCGGCCCGTTACGGCGTTTGGTAAAACGCCGTAACCCCTACGGACGCTGGCCCATGCCACCCTCGAGGGTGACGGTCTCGCCGTTCATGTACTTAAAGTCGGGGCCGCAGAGCTGAACGACCACGCGGCCGATTTCCTTCTCGACGTCGCCGTAGTGACCAGCCGGCGGCATGTGGACGTTGGCCTTAAACGCCTCGGGATAGGCATCCTGGAAGTTCTCGAGCGCAGCGGTCCAAGCAAGCGGGCAAACGATGTTGACGTTGATGCCGTCCTTGCCCCACTCGTTGGCGGCAACGCGGGTCAGGCCGCGGATGCCCTCCTTGGCGGCAGCATAGCTGCACTGGCCATAGTTGCCAAACAGGCCGGCGCCCGAGGCGAAGTTGACCACGGAGCCCTTGGTCTCCTTCAGGTGCGGATAGGCCTTCTGCATGTACAGATAGGTAGCATACAGACCGGAGTAAATGGCCAGGTTAAACTGATCCATGGTGTGATCGGCGATGGTCACGCCCGAGGCGCTGGCCTGAGCATTGTTGACGACGGCGTCGATGCGGCCGAACTCCTCAATGGCCTTGTCGATGACGTTCTGGACGACGGCCTCGTTGTCCTGACCAGCCGAGACATCGGCCTGAACAGGCAGAACCTTGACGCCGTACTCGGCCTCGAGGGATTCCTTGGCAGCCTCGAGCTTGGCGACGTTGCGGCCGGTAATGACGAGGTTTGCGCCCTCCTTGGCAAAAGCGATATCGATGCCGTAGCCGATGGAGCCAGCGGAACCGTCCTTGAGCGTGGCCTTGCCGCCGCCGGTGACGATCACGGTCTTACCAGTGAAAAGTCCCATACAAAGTCCTTTCGAATCGCGACGGGCCCGCCCGCCGACTGCGCGCATCCAACTTCACGCGCCAAAAGCTGAAATGCAACTTTAGCGGGTTCAAGTGAAAAATAAAGCCCCTGGCAGGCGAACGGTGCAACGTCGTTCGGCGAAGGGATTGTCAAGTACAAACTGAATAAAGCGACCGAGTTATTGTTATCAGATCAAGTCATCGAACACGTTTTGAAACTTTGCTGCGGCGCGCGGGATGTCGGCGCGAGACTTTATCATAGGGTGACAAACAACGATGAGGAGCACAAGCCTATGACAGACGAGCTGGACCCCCAGACTCAAGAGCATATTGATGATCCCGCAGACGTCACCGCAGATACTGACGCTGTGACCTGCGATGGTACCGACGTCGACGGCCCCATCTTGGACGAAAGCGCTACGGCGGAAACCCCCGAATCAGAAAACGCCGATGAGCAAAACGACGATACGCCCGCTCAGGACGACGCCCCTGTACAGGACGACGCCCCGCAAGCGGCGGGCCCCATCGAGGTGTCTTCGGAAGAAGAGCTCGATGCCGTCATGGACTCCATGATGGATGCTGTCAAAGCGATGAAAGACGCCGTCGCCGATGCCGATATTGATGCCGAGGAAGAGGAGGCCGCCGAGGCGGCCTCGACCTTTGTGCCCGGCGAGACTCCGGTTGCCGACCAGGGCAGCACCATGCCCTCGTTTCTGCAGCTCGAGCACCCCACGATTGGCGCCGATGCGGTCGATCCGCACGCAGCAGGCTTTTCTGTGGTCGAGGGCGGTACCGGCAATATCGCCGCGCCGCAGGCTGCCGATGCGGACGCTGCCGACACCGCTCGCCCGACCGCCCCGCACTCCCCCGCCGCGAGCCGCGATCTGGGGACCGCTGTCTCGAACACTGCGAACGCCGTGGGCACCTTTATCGCCCAGGGCGCCTCGGCCATGCGTGAGATGAATGCCGCGAAAAAGGCACTTGCCGATGCCCGCACCCACCTGGCCGAACTTGAGCAGCGCATTGCCAATCAGGCCGAGGAACTCGAGACGCGCCAGGATATCGCAGGCCGCTACGAGCAGATCGTCGCCGACCAGCGTCAGGCGATCGCCACAGCGCAAAAGACCGCTGCGGCAGCCGAGATTGACCGTGATGCCCACGGCGCCAAAGCGACAGAGCTCAATGGTCAGCTCGAACAAATGAAGACAGAGGATGACGCGACTGAGCTCCGCCTGAAGGCCGCGCTCGACGCCGTGGAGGCCCGCGAGGCGAGCTCTCGCGAGACCGGCAACCGCCTCGTTCGACGCCTTGAGGATTCCAAGCGCATCCGCGACAAGGTGAAGGCCGAGCGAGACGCCGGCATTGCGGCCGCACAACAAACCGTCGACGCCACGCGCGCCCAGCTCGAGACGCTGCGTCATGAGTATGCCGAGCTGCAACGCAATCCCTCGGCAAATCCCGCCAACTATACGGTGCGCACCAGCGAGCTCTCGATGCAGATCTCCGACACGGCGGATGCCCTGCGTAAAGCCGAAGAAGATGTCCCGCGCATCACCGCCGACCTTGAGCACTCGCTTGCCGCAGCCGAGCAGGCCGTCGAGCAGGCACAAGCCCCCATCACCGACGCCAAGCGAGCCCATCAGGCCGTGACGGCAGAGGCCGATGCCGCGCGCGACGAGCTGCAGACCGCAAAAACCGCCGCCGCGACGCGCCAGCGCGAACTGCGCGAGAAGATCGCCGCCGAGGACAAGGCACGCCGCGACCAAGAGCAGAGCATAGCCAACGCCCAAGCAGATGCCGCGCATGCGCAGTCGATTATCGAACAGGCGACCGAGGTGCACGACCACCCAGAGATCACTGAGTCGCTTGCAGGATCCTTGGCCCGAGACAAAGCCGAACACGCCGAGACCGAGCGAGAAGTCGCCCAGCTCGAGGCCACCGAGGACGCGGTGCGCGAGCGTACCCGCGACTCACGCATCAAATTCACCGGCGCCATCGTCTGCATCGTCGCCGCAATCCTGGTGATCATCCTAGTCTGGCTGTTCGCGAGCAAGTAAACCAGCTGCCAAAAAACGCTCAACGCAGTTGCGGTGAGATAGTTCCTGTTTAGCCCTCAAAAAGCCAATTCAAGAACTATCTCACCGCAACTTATTTAGATCGACGCAAGGCAACCTATCCCTCTTGCACCGATCTCATGACATAAGGACTGTCCCCAGGTGCCGGCACAGACGATATGAGCAGGACATAAAAACATTGAGAGCCCCTGCTGCATGAAAGACCGCGGATTAGGCCGACAATGGTGAGTGTCTAATTCAGCCGCGGCGGCCACGCCGCATTCATGGAAGGGGCTCCCATGC
>DBEYUK010000065.1:0-13537 GCA_048181625.1 Collinsella sp.
CGTTCGCTTGTCGGTCGAAGCGTAAGCCCCGGCGTTGGTGGAAATGGTGAAAATGCGTTGGCGTGATCGGGGAAATTGCGTTGGCGGAATCGGCTAAAGTGCGATGGCGAAATTGGTTGTTTTTACAGTAGCGCTAACAAACGCCAGGAGCCGCTGCTTCGCCGCCGCGAGCCTCGCAGTCGCGGCGTCGTGGGCGGCGGCGAGGTCCCTGAGCCCCTCGATCTCGGGGGACGGCACCCATACCGGGGTGACGTCGTGCGACAGTATCGCCTTGGCCATCCTGGCCGCGTCGTTGCGGTCGTTCTTGGACGAGAGGTCGGCCGCCGACCTCGGGACCTTGGAGACGGCCGCGACGACGCAGTCGACGCCGAGCCCGGAGAGCTCCCTCTGCGGGGCGAAGCCGAGGTAGCCGCTCTCGTAGGCGGCGAGAGACGGGCCGGGGAAGCCCGACATCCACTCCGCGACCTCGCCCCACGGGTTGCCGCGGAACCTCCTCGTCACGGCCTCGCCCGTCTCCGCGTCGAGCGCGCAGACGGTGGTGGACCTGAGGTGTACGTCCATTCCGAAGGCGGTAGAATATCTAGGCACGGGAGCCTCCCAACCTCGTTGCGGCGCGGCTGCGCCTCTGGCACTTCAACAACACTGTCGCAGCCCCGACCCGCGGTCACGAGCGGGGGCTCCTGTCGTTTCCGTGCCTTCGGATTGGGTCATAGTGTCTGACTTATGCTCAACCAGCGGCGCCTTAGACGTTGGGAACGTTCCTTTTCTGCCGGCAGTTGGGGACAGTCCTAGTCGTTGGGGAGCGTTCTTGAATGACCAGTCATTTAAGTACGTCCCCAATGACTACCCTTTAGGAACTATTTCACCGCAACCGCCAAGTAATCCGCTGGGGACAGAGGAAAACGGATCACTTTTCCGATCGCCGATTTGTGTCTTGAAAAATGTATATAACGACTATAACGTAGTGTGAAACATATTGGAAACAATACCGAGGAGGCTGCGTTGAAGAAAAGCAATCTGGGCTATGTGCTGGTGCTGGTCGCCGCGCTTATGTGGGGCAGCATCGGAATCTTTGTAAACGGCATCTCGGCCATGGGCGTTTCGTCCCAGAGCATGGCTGCCTTTCGCCTGTTGGTCGGAGCGCTTATCTTGGCGCCGGTCCTGATGTTTATGGGCTGCCGTCCGGGTGAGGGGTCTACCGTGGCTCAGGGTCCGCTGGCACTGTTCAAGGCAAGCCCTAAAGAGCTTGTTCCCTGCGCGCTTGTCGGTATCGTCGGTCTGGCCGCCGCCAACACCTGCTATTACGAGTGCATGCGCGAGGTGGGTATGTCTACGGCCTCGGTGCTGCTCTACACCTCGCCGGTGTTTGGCGTCATGCTCGGCCGCGTGCTTTATCGCGAGGACGTGACCCCCAACAAGCTCGTTGCCATTGTCTTTAACATCGTTGGCTGCGTGCTTGCGGTGACCAATGGCGACCTTTCCGGTTTTCATTTTTCGGTTTGGGGCGTCACGTCGGGCGTGATTGCAGGCCTTTGTGGTGCGTCGCTCGCGGTGTTTAGCCGGATAGCAACCAAGACGGTCCACCCGCTGGCTGTCACGTTTTGGGGCTTTGTTTTTGGCGGTGCGGTTATGGCGGCTATCGCGGCTCCGTGGCCGGATGTCGCCGCGGCAATGTCGCCACAGCTGCTGCTGCTGTTCCTTGGCTTTGGACTCATCCCCACAGCCGTGGCTTACATCTTATATATGCAGGGTCTGTCCATGGGGCTCGAGACATCGAAAGTTCCCGTCGTAATGTCTTTCGAGACGGTCGTCACCGTACTGGTGGGCATTGGTGTCTATGCCGAGCCCGCCGGCGTGATCAAAGTCCTGGGCATCGTGCTGGTGCTCGCGTCCATCCTGATTATGAACACCGACTTCTCCAAGCTACGCAACAGTGTGTTTGTCGGTCATGTTGTTGAGAGCATGACCTTTAAGCCCAACGCGTGGTGGACCGAAAAATCTCAGGACATGGATCTGTTTAAGGAGCGCACGGGCATTGCGTTGGAGCCCACCGTGCAGGAAAGCCCCTGGTACTTCGTGCGATAGGGGATTGGCAAGGCGTCTGATCTGGGGTTATCCAGCCAGCGCCGGCCTACCCAGCCCCAACGTTTCAAGTACGTTAAACCCGTCAACGGTCGATTTTCATCCGCGAACGGTCTTTATACTAATTAGCAATATCCGCAACGTATAAGACGTTATAATGACCATAACGAAAAGGAGGAGGCAAGATGAATCAGATCATTCTCGCATCTCATGGCGGCCTGGCCGCAGGCGCCAAAGACACGCTCGAGATGGTTCTCGGCGACGTGTCGAACGTCCACGTCGTGTCGCTTGCTCGTGACGACAAGGAGCCCATCACCAATAAGGTGGACGCCATGGTCGCCACGTTCAACGCGGACGACACCGTCTATGTGCTGACCGATATGCTCGGCAGCTCGGTCAACAACAACATGGTCGAGCTTTCCAAGAACGGCACGAAGTTCACGGTTGTCAGCGGTTTCAACATTCCGCTGGCGCTCACGCTCGCTATGAGCCCCGTCCCCGTCAAGGGCGCCGAGCTCGCAGCCCTCATCAACGAGGCCCGCACCGGTCTGACCAACCCCAACGCGCCGGTCGAGGTCGCCGCGGCTCCCGCCAAGAAGGCCAAGGCGTCCCGTCACAGCTCCGGCCCCGCCAAGATCGTCCTCGCACGTCTTGACTACCGTCTGCTGCACGGCCAGGTCGTCTTTACCTGGACCACCAAGGTTCAGGCCGAGCGCATCATCGTCGTCGACAACGCTGCCGCCAACGATGACATCAAGAAGGGCGCTCTTAAGCTGGCCAAGCCCCAGGGCGTTCGCCTGAACGTCTTCACCGTCGAGCGTGCCCTCGCCAAGATGGACAAGCTCAACACCCTCGGCGAGCGCGTCATGTTCGTCTTTGGCAACACTGCCGAGATGCTGCAGTTCTGCCAGGGCTACAAGCTCGACGCCATCAACCTGGGCGCCACCGCCAACCACGACGGTGCCGATCAGGTCGGCGGCAAGGACAGCTCCGTCTTCCTCGACGCCACCCAGAAGGCAGACGTCAACCAGCTGCTCGACATGGGCATCAAGCTCTACGTCCAGCAGACCCCTACGTATCAGAGCGTCGACATCGACGCCAAGCTGTAATCAACCAGGCTTTTGCCTGACTGAAAGGAGAAGGGTATGAATACGTTCATCAGTGCGGTGCTCGTCGGCCTCGTCGGCGTGTTCTGCATGTGGGACTCCCGCCTGCTCGGTCGTCTTAACTTCGAGCAGCCCCTCGTTGGCGCTACGCTCGTCGGTCTGCTGCTGGGCGATGTGCCCACCGGCCTTGCCGTCGGTGCCGCCGTCGAGCTCGTGTCCATGGGCCTGGTGCAGGTCGGCGCCGCCGTTCCGCCCGATATGGTCCTGGGCGGCATCGTGGCCGCTGCCTTTGCGTGCCTGACCGATGCTTCCGCCGAGACCGCCATGACGATCGCCATCCCGGTCGCCGTCCTGGGTCAGCTCCTCGGCATCGTGTTCCGTTCCATCATCGCCGCCCTCACCCATGTGGCAGATAGCGCGATCGATAACGGAAAGTTCAAGACCGCCTACCGTATGCACATCTGCGCCGGCTCCGGTCTGTACGCCGTCATGTACTTCCTGCCGATCTTCCTCGCCGTCTTTGTTGGCACCGACCTGGTTCAGGCCATCGTCAATATGGTTCCCGAGTGGCTGTCCACTGGTCTTAACGTTTCGACCAAGATCATGACCGCCTACGGCTTGGCCCTGCTGCTCACCATGATGATCAAGAAGGGTATGACTCCGTTCCTGTTCATCGGTTTCCTGCTCGCCGCTTACCTCAACCTGTCCGTCATCGCGGTCGCTCTGATCGGTGTGTGCCTGGCTGTCGTCTTCATGGGCTTCAAGTTCAACGGTTCCCATGCAGCCGCCGGTGTCGATTCCGACTACGATCCGCTCGAAGACGACGAAGACTAAGGAGGAACACACTATGGCAACCGCAACCAAGGACGTGTCCCTGAACAAGAAGGTCAGCCAGTTCTTCTGGCGCTCCTGGGCCATCCAGGCCTCTTGGAACTACGAGCGTCAGATGAACATGGGCTTCCTCTACGGCATGGTTCCCACGCTCGATCGCCTCTATCCGGATGAGTCCGACCCCAAGCAGCTCGCTGCTAAGAAAGAGGCTTACCACCGTCACATGGCGTTCTACAACTGCACCCCGCAGACGAGCGCTTTCATCCTGGGCCTCGCCGCCTCCATGGAGGAGGAGTACGCCAAGGATCCCGAGAACTTCGATCCCGATTCGATCAACGCGGTCAAGACCTCCCTCATGGGTCCGCTTTCCGGCATCGGTGACTCCTTCTTCCAGGGCACCATCCGCGTTATCGCCTTTGGCCTGGGCGTTCAGCTGGCTCAGCAGGGCTCCATCATGGGCCCGATCCTGGCCATGCTCATCTCCATCGTCCCCTCTGTGCTGATCACTTGGTTCGCAGCCAAGATGGGCTATCAGGGCGGCCACGAGTACCTGAGCAAGCTTCAGGGCGGCGACCTCATGGAGGAGCTCATGTATGTCTGCGGCATCGTGGGTCTTATGTCCGTGGGCGGCATGATCGCCACGCTGATCGGCGCCACCACCCCGCTGCAGTTCGCTGACGGCACCGTCGTTATCCAGGACATCCTGGATGGCATGATGCCCCAGATGATCTCCCTCGGCCTCACCGGCCTTATGTACTGGCTCATCAAGAAGAACGTCAACACCGGTTGGCTTCTCGTGATCGCCATCGTGGGCGGCATCGCCCTCTCCGCGGCCGGCATCCTGGCCTAGTCGCGATCAAGCGTCTAATCGCTTTCCCCGGGGAGCCTGCCTGACATCCCATACCCCAGGCAGGCTTCCATCCCTAAATGTGTCAAAGGGACAGTTCCTTTGACACATCCTCAACGGGCCGGCGACTCGGTCCAAACCACGGTAACCCTGCGAGCGCTCGGCAATGTGGCGCCGCAAAAATCGAAAGGAATGTGTCAGATGTACGAGATCGACCTTAACCTCCCTAAGCAGATCGTCGCTGACGTCCTGTCCAACCACGAGATCCACAGCGTCGCCTTCGTCGGCTGCGGTGCTTCCATGTCCGACCTTTACCCCGCCAAGTACTTCCTGGCCAACAACACGGACAAGCTGAACGTTCAGATCTTCACCGCTAACGAGTTCAACTACGACACGCCTTCCTGGGTCAACGAGCACACCTTCGTGATCACCTGCTCCCTCGGTGGCTCCACGCCCGAGACCGTCGAGGCCAACAAGACCGCCAAGAAGCACAACTGCCCGGTCGTCTCCCTCACCAACAAGGCTGGCTCCGCTCTGACCGTCGACGCTGACTACGTCATCGTTCACGGCTTCCACGCCAACTTCGCTGCCAAGTGCGAGAAGCCTGGCTATGCCATCGCTCTTGCTGTCGAGATCCTTCAGCAGACCGAGGGTTATGACCACTACGAGGACATGATCACCGGTCTCACCAACGTCTTCGAGCTCTGCGAGAACGCCGCTCAGCACTGCAAGAAGCTCGCCAAGAAGTTCGCCGAGGACTTCAAGGACGACAAGATGATCTACTTCATGGCTTCCGGTGCCTCCGAGAAGATGGCTTATTCTCACGCTGCCTTCCTGTTCACCGAGATGCAGTGGATCGACGCCGCCGCCTACAACACCGGCGAGTACTTCCACGGCCCGTTCGAGGTTTCCACCGAGGGTAAGCCCTACGTCTTCTTCATGTCTGATGGCGCTACCCGTCCGATGGACGCCCGCGCCCTCACCTTCCTTGAGCGTATGGGCGCCAAGGTCGCTCTGATCGACTCCAAGGACTACGGCCTGGCTGACGCCGTGCCCGCGAGCGTCGTCACCTACTTCAACCCGCTGCTGCACCTCGCCGTTATGCGCGAGTACGGCAACCAGATCGCCGAGGCCCGTCAGCACCCGCTGACCATGCGTCGCTACATGTGGAAGCTTTCCTACTAATCACAAGTAAGTAGACCTTACGGGTTGATTGAGAGGGGATGGGGTTTGCGCCCCGTCCCCTTTTTTGCTCTGGGGAGGGCGTGTCTGTCGCGTCGCAAATCCCAGATAAAACCTACCAAAATAAACCTGTCCCTTTTTGGCAGGTGGGAGGAGATGCGTATGATCAAGGCAGTGCTGTTTGACATGGACGGCGTGCTGGTCGATACCGAGTGGTTCTACAACCGTCGCCGCGTGGCGTTTATGGAAGAGAAGGGGTTCCACTTTGACGAGATCCCCGATCTTTCGGGGTCTAACGAGCCCGCCATTTGGGAGGCGCTGGTGCCCGACGATATTGAGCTGCGCGAGCGTCTGCGCGTGGAGTACAAGCAGGTCTATAGCCCGGACCACCCCGTTCCGTATGCCGAGCTGCTCAACGAGCAGACGGAACCGGTGATGCGTGAGCTACATGAGCGTGGCGTGAAGTGTGCCATCGCGAGCTCGTCCTATCGCGAGCTCATTGACGAGCTGGTGGAGATTGCCGGCATCGCCGACGTGCTGGACTACACCATCAGCGGTCACGAGTGCAGTGCGTTTAAGCCCGACCCCGAGATCTACCTGCGTGCCATGGAGGCGCTGGGTGTAGAGCCTGCCGAGTGCCTGGTTATCGAGGACTCGCCTTTGGGGATCGAGGCCGGCAAGCGCTCCGGCGCCCGTGTCCTGGCGCTGCGTCCGCACGAGGGCGTCAACCTCGATCAATCGCGAGCCGATGCCGTTATCGATAATCTGACCGACATTTTGGCCGCTTTGTAGCGTCAATCCGCCGCGAGAAGCACTGATTCACGCGTCTTTTGCTGCGGATTGGTTTAATTTGTCATCTATTTGGATCCGTTTGGCTTCGATTCGGGCTAAGTGAGTAGACTTTTTGGCGCAGGCCGAGCACAATGCATATCTTCCTTTGTAAAACCGCAGGTCACAGGGGTGGCGGTTTTGGGTGTGCTCGGCAGATCGTAAAAAGTCTACTCACTTGTAATTTGGGCCTTTGGTCGTGGGGTTGCTGGTCCCGCTTTGGTTGTCGAGAGAGGGTGAATTGAAGCGCCCCCGCACGCTCCATGTTACAATCGCGGACATACCCCACAACTACATCTGCCTTCGAAAGGAGCCTGCGTGGCGAACGCCATCGATCAGCTCACGGACCGAGTGCTCGTACTCGGCCGCCTCACCATCGTCCGCCGCGCTATTACTGCCGTGGCGGTCACGATTTCCGCCGTTCTCCAGACATTCCTGATCCAGGCGTTCATTCAGCCCGCCGATTTGCTTCCGAGCGGCCTCACCGGCGTTGCGGTCCTGCTCGATCGCGTTACCTCGCTGGGCGGCGTTCACATCGACATCTCGCTCGGTATGCTCGCGCTCAACATCCCCGTGGCGCTCCTATGCTGGAGCGGCATCAGCAAGCGCTTCGTCATCTTCTCGATGATGCAGGTCGTGCTCTCGTCGCTGTTCCTCAACGTCTTTCACTTCGCTCCATTTTTGGGCGACAAGATCATGCTAATCATTTTTGGCGGCGTGGTCTCGGGTCTGGGCGCTGCCATCGCACTTAAATCCGGCGCATCCACCGGCGGCACCGACTTTATCGCGCTGTGGGTCTCCAACCACACGGGCAAGACCATCTGGGGCGTCATCTTTGGTTTCAACTGCTTTATCCTGGCGATCTTTGGCTTTATGTTTGGCTGGGACAAGGCGGCGTATTCCATCGTGTTCCAGTTTATTTCGACCAAGACCATCGACAGTTTCTATCGTCGCTACGATCGCGTGACGCTGCAGATCACGACGCGTAAGGCAGACGAGGTCATGACTGCCTACGTAAACCATTTTCAGCACGGCATTAGCTGCGCCGAGGTCGTCGGCGGATATAGCCGCGAAAAGATGTACCTGCTGAACACCGTTGTCTCGACCTACGAGAGTCAGGACATTATCAAGCTGGTGTGCGACGTTGATCCCGGCGCCGTGATCAACGTGTTCCACACGCTCAACTTTGTGGGCGGCTGGTGGGGTGGTCATGTCGACGAGCCCATGCCCACGGCCGTTCCCGATCCCGACAAGCCCGCACGCATGGCCAGCAGGCAGGCGCGCCTCAGCGAACAGGACAGCCTGCAACAGGACGACGGCAAGTAGGGTATTGGCATTTTGCCGGTCCTGCGCAACCCATCCGAACGAGCCCCCCGAAAGCCCCGTTGCTTTCGAGAGGCTCTCGTTTGCCCAGATAAAACCTACCAAAATGAAGCTGTCGCTTTTTGGTAGGGAGGGTGTATCGTTTTATCATTATGAGGTAATATGAAACTAGACGTTATATACGTATTAGTTATTTCGATATTTCGATAAGAGTGATTAGATATGCCTGCGCCCAAAAATGCACCGCTTTACCAGCAGATTTACGACGAAATCAAGGATGCGATCGAGAAAGGTGTTTATGCACCCAAGGAGCGTATTCCGTCCGAGCTGGAGCTAGCCGAGCAGTACGACGTGAGCCGCATTACGGTGCGCCGCGCCGTCGAGGAGCTGTGCTCCGATGGCTACCTGGTTAAGCAGCAGGGCCGTGGCACCTTTGTCTCCACGCCGCACATCAACCGTCAGTTTCACGCCTCGACGCTGCAGACGTTTACCGCGCTGTGTGCCAACAACGGCATGAAGGCCGGTGCGCATGTGGTCGATCGCCAGATTGTTCCGGCACGTCAAAACGAGATGGAGTTCTTTGGCCTGCAGAAGGACGCGCTGCTGCTGCATATTAAGCGCGTGCGTACAGCCGACGGCGAGCCCATCTTTGAGGAGAACATCTTTGTGCCGTTTGACGCCTACCGTGAGCTGTTGACGGCCGATCTTGAGGACAAGTCGATTTTTGCCGAGGTCGAGCGTGTTGGCGGAACGCCGATTGTCTCGGTTGGCTACCGCACGGTCGAGGCCGTTCGTGCCAATACCGAGCAGGCGGCCGAGCTGGGCATTGCTCCGCACGATCCGCTGCTCAACCTGCGTGCCGGCTTCACGGGCCCCAATGGCGAGCCGGTCCTGATGGGTAAGCAGTACTACGTGGGATCGCGCTACGTTATGGTCATGTAGCTCTAGTTGCGCGGTTTTCCAAACCGCGCAACGGCTCGACGCTGCAAGCCCGCCAGAGCGGCAATCTGCCTTTCAACTTCGGCGGCATGACCAGAAGGTCAATGCCGCCTCGTTTCAAGGCACCTTGCTCGCTCTGGCGGGCTTTCGCTGTCCGCGCCAAAACATCGGCGTTGCCGGGCCGGCACTTGGGGACGTTCCTTTTCTGCCGGCACCTGGGGACACTCCTTAGCCGTTGGGGGCGTTCTTAAACGACTAGTCTGGGCGGCGGCCGTGTGCTGCTGTCCGCGTAGCGGCGTATAATCGGCGGCAGATGACTTGGACGTTAGGAAACCATGACCGATAGCATGCAGCAGATGGCGCTCGACACGCTCGGCGCCTATTTTGGCTACACCTCGTTTCGCCCGGGACAGGACCGCATGGTCGATGCGATCCTTGCCGGTCGTGATGCGCTGGGTGTTATGCCCACGGGCGCCGGCAAGTCCATTTGCTACCAGGTGCCCGCGCTCATGCTGCCCGGCATCACCTTTGTGGTGAGTCCGCTGCTGTCGCTTATGGAGGACCAGACCCGTGCGTTGCTCGCGGCGGGTGCGCGACCCAGCTATCTCAACTCCAGCCTTACTCCGGCCCAGCAAAACACCGTGCTCAAGCGGGCGCGCGAGGGCCGCTACCAGCTTATGTATGTGGCGCCCGAGCGCTTGCTCGAGCCGCGTTTTTTGGCCTTTGCGCGGGAGGCCGCGGCGGACGGCGGCATTGGCGTGCCGCTCGTGGCCATTGACGAGGCCCACTGCGTGAGCCAATGGGGCCAGGATTTCCGCCCCGCCTATCTGCAGATTCGTGAGTTCATCGATTCCCTGCCGCAGCGCCCCATCGTGGCGGCGTTTACCGCTACGGCGACCGAGCGCGTGCGCGCGGATATTCAGCAGATGCTCGGCCTGCAAAACCCCGCGACGGTGGTGACGGGCTTCGATCGCAAGAACCTCTACTTTGGCTGCGAGGAGATGGGCGACAAGGCCAAGGCCGCGTGGGTGCGTGACTACGTGATCGCGCATTCGAGCGAGAGCGGCATCGTGTATTGCTCGACCCGCAAGACGGTCGATGCGCTGGCAGGCGAGCTTGCCGAGGCACTGGGCCCCAGCGGCATTCGCGTTGGCCGCTACCATGCCGGCATGGGCAACGACGCCCGCCGGCAAAGCCAGCGCGCCTTTATCGACGACGATATCCAGGTGATGGTTGCCACCAACGCCTTTGGTATGGGCATCGACAAGCCTAACGTGCGCTACGTGATCCACAACAACGTGCCCGAGAGCATCGAGGCCTACTACCAGGAGGCGGGTCGAGCCGGCCGCGATGGCGACCCGGCCAGCTGCCACCTGCTGTGGAACGGCAACGATTTTCGCATGCGTCGCTTTCTGATCGACCGCGGCGATGCTGCCGATGAGGCGCTCGACGACGAGCAGCGCGCATGGGCGCTCCAGAACCGCTACCGCCTGCTCAGCCAGATGGAGGGCTACTGCAATACCACCGGCTGCCTGCGCGAATACATGCTGCGCTACTTTGGCGACGAGGCCGCGGCCGAGCATGCCGCGGCCAGTACGGGCGGCACCGCCACGGACGACGTCGAGAGCTGCGGCAACTGCAGCAACTGCCTCACGCAGTTCGAGGTCGAGGACGTCACCGATATGGCCCGCGCTGCCGTGCGCTATGTGGCCACGCGTCCCATGCGCTTTGGCAAGTCGCTCATCGCCGATGTGCTCCACGGCGGCAACACCGAGCGCATTCGCCAGATGCATCTGGACGAGGACCGCGGCTACGGTGAGCTGTCGAGTGAATCGGTCGGGCGCATCAAGGACATCATCGGCCAGCTGTGCGGTCGCGGTTATTTGACCACCTCGCAGGGGCAGTACCCGGTCGTGGGGCTGGGTCCGCGCGCCGGCGAGGTCGAGGACGAGGCGTTTGCCTTTACCGTTAAGCGTCGTGCGTCCAAACGCAAGGCCTCGGCCCGTGCCCGCCGTGCGGTGGATCTGCTGCGCGAGGAGGCCGAGCTGGATCAGCGCCCGCGCGTGGGTGACGATGCCGAGCTGTTCGAGCGCCTGCGTGCCCTCCGCAAGGAGATCTCGACGGAGCTGAAGATGGCGCCGTACATGGTCTTTTCCGACAAGGCCCTGCGCGGCCTGTGCCGCCTACGCCCACAGACGCGCGACGAGCTTATCCAGGTCAACGGCATCGGCGAGAAAAAGGCCGACGCCTTTGGCGAGCAGTTTATGGCGGCGATTGAAGAGTTTGAGTCCGAGCATGCACGGAATGGAGCATAACGATGGCATCCGATGATAAAACCGAGCGCACTGAGGTGTCCGCTGTGCCGCTGTACCAGCAGGTTATGGACGACCTAAAGGGCGAGATCGCGCGTGGCGTGTACGCATCCGGCTCGCGCATTCCTTCCGAGATGGAGCTCGCGAAGTACTACGGCGTGGGACGCATCACCGTGCGCCGCGCCATCGAGGAGCTGTCGCGCGCGGGGTATCTCAACCGCCAGCAGGGGAGGGGCACGTTCGTGTGCGCGCCCAAGCTCAAGCGCAAGATTGTCCAGAAGGGTGACGTTCAGAGCTTTTCCGAGGGTTGCGCTGCCAACGACATGGTGCCGGGTGCGCGCCTGGTATCGCGCACGGTGGTTGCGGCGACGCGCGAGGACGCGGCGTTCTTTGGCGTAGAGCCCGGCTGCGAGCTTATCGTGGTCGAGCGCGTGCGCACGGCCGACGGCATCCCCGTCATGCTCGAGAACAACGCCTTTGTGCTGGCTGACCATCCCTATCTGCAGACACTTGCCGATAAGGACCTCACCGATAACTCGATCTTTGCGCTCGTTGCCGAGCATTCGGGCCGCGCGCCGTTCAAGTCCGACCCTTGCACCGTGGAGATTGCGCTTGCCGATGCTCAGGCGGCCCCGCTGTTGGAGGTGCCGGTCGGCGAGCCGCTCTTCTATATGGAGGCGTACTTTACCGATGCGGACGAGCGGCCCTTGCTGCTCGGACGCCAAAAGATCGTGGGCTCGCGCTACGTATTCGACATCTAACGCCCATAGATAGAACAACATAGAACAAGTTTGGTGAAATGACTTCACGAGCGTCGTCGTGCGTGCTATAAATAGGACAACATAGAACGACCGCAGGTACGAGCTGTCGTCGTTCAAAACCGCCACACAAGGAGGAAAACCAGGATGAACGCACATGATCTGGTTCAGGAAATCATCGAGCGCAAGGGCAAGATTGAGAACGTCTTTTGGATCGCTTGCGGCGGTTCGATGATCGACCTGATGCCGGCCAACGAGCTGCTCAAGCGCGAGGCCACCACGTTTACCTCGACGGTCTACACTGCACGCGAGTTTTGCCTGATGGCCCCCAAGAGCCTTGGCGAGAAGTCGCTCGTTATTGCCTGCAGCCACAGCGGCAACACGCAGGAGGTCGTCGACGGCTGCGAGATGGCGCTGGCTGCCGGCGCCGAGGTCGTTGCCCTCACCGACTGCGAGGGCTCCAAGATCGATAACGGCAAGTGGACCACCTGGGTCTATCCGTGGGGCGAGGGCGTGTCACAGGTCGAGGTGCCGCAGGGCATCGGCGCTCTGATCGCCGCCGAGCTGCTCGACCAGCAGGAAGGCTACGAGGCACTCGCTGACATGTACGAGGGCCTTAAGCAGATGGATGCGCTGCTGCCCGCCGCCCGCGAGAAGGTCAACGCCGAGCTGGGCGATCGCTTTGCCGAGCTCTGCCAGCAGCACAAGTTCTTCTATATCCTTGGTTCCGGTCCCAACTTTAGCCAGACCTATGCCATGGCCATCTGCTCGCTCATGGAGATGCAGTGGCAGCACTGCTGCTACATCCACTCCGGCGAGTACTTCCACGGCCCCTTCGAGGCCACCGAGCCCGGCGTGTTCTACTTTGTGCAGCTCGGATCGGGCGAGTGCCGCCCCATGGAGGAGCGCGCGTTGGCGTTCCTCAACACGCATACCGATACGGTAATGGTGCTCGATGCACTCGAGTACGGCGTGGGCGAGGTGTCCGCCAGCGTGCGTTCGTACCTGGAGCCGATCTTCTTCTACAACATGAGCTGCGAGCTGCGCGCCGCCCGCGGAAAGGTGTTCGACCACAGCCCTGAGATTCGTCGCTACATGGGCATCGAGCAGTACTAAGTAACGGGAAAAGTATTCATCTTCGATTCGCAGGGGCACTGCGTGAGTCAAAAAAGCGGGCCGCGCCGGTGGTGAACCGCCTCCCATTTCTTGGACACGAGAAATGGGAGGCTTTTTATGCGTGTCGACTTGAGAGTGAAACACGACATCGAGGCCAGGAAGGCGGCAATCGGGCTCTTCGAGCGAGGGCACGGCTTCAAGTCGGCGGCGAAG